>CAKSFP010000081.1 GCA_934454585.1 uncultured Clostridia bacterium | reverse complement strand
GGTCATAAATATTCGGCAGTCGAACAGACATCAGCGCTTCCTGAGAAGAATTAAAATAGCGGTACGCCGCGGGGAGCCTTCCGTCATGCTTCAGTTCATCCAGCATAAAGATCGCAGCGGCCAGCGTGATGTAATACAGGTGATCCACCCCGTCAACAGAATGGTTCAGAGCGCTGCATTCATTGATCCACTCTGTTAATAGGCCGGTATCTAAATTTTCATAGAGGGACCCGAATCGTTTTCTGATTTCAGGTAGCAGGTTGTAAACAGCGGCCTTGCGGCGCTTCAGGATAGGGCCGACAAGATCATAGATCTTAGGCACATTGGGATGGGAACTGTTTTTCCGCGCAAAGCGAATGGCGTCATCAAAAGCATCACCAATCAGCTTCCTGTCTGTACTTTCCAACGCATTGCGTGGATTGTGGCCGTTCTTTTTCTTTGCCATATGACATCCTTTCGTATGAAAGCCGGTATCTGCGTTTGGTGCAGCATCAGTCGGTCCACAGATTTAGTTCTTTCTGCCTGCATGGATTTCTCGTACTAAGGCGCCTATTTTCAATAGGCGGGCTATTCTGAGTGAGAATATGTGTTCAAAAATGTATTGGAAACTGTCAGTTCATATCGAAAGAATACCATACTGTGCGGTTTCTGTCCATCTGGAAACATGAGGGCGGTGCTTACCAGCGGCTTTTCCAAAAGAAAACCCCTGCGCCCGCTCAATGCTTGGAAGGACGCAGGGAACTTGCTATTATGCGGCTTTAGCGAATGGCATCCTTGAGTGCCTTGCCGGGCTTGAAAACCGGCGCCTTGCAGGCAGGATAGGTCGCGGGCTCGCCGGTGCGGGGATTGCGTCCTACGCGGGCGGGACGCGCCTTCGTCTCGAAGGTGCCAAAGCCCACCAGCTGAATCTTGTCACCGCTTTTCATAGCGGACTCTACTGCGCCGGTAAAGGCGGCGAGGGCCGCTTCGCAGTCCTTCTTCGTCAGGCCGCTGTTTTCCGCCATGGCGGCGATCAGTTCGGTTTTATTCATGGAAATCATTCCCCTTTTTGTTGCAGTATGCCCGTATTATAGCGGGAAAAGGGAGAATCTGTCAACTGTAGGGTGCCGCCACTCTGTGATGTCCCTATGGAGTCGTTTCTTCTCTGTTCTGATGCACCTTCGATAGAGTGGGATCTTCCGGGTACGCTATAGGCTGACGGGATCATTGCAAAACAGGCTGCCACGCCTGCTTTTGGCTGAGTGAGTTTCGCTCGACACCTTATACATCTGGCCGTCATTTACGCTGGAAAATCGGCGCAGGTGGTCTTGGCGCACTCGCCGCATCGCTGCTCCCCCTCGTCAGGAAACCGTCAGCTGACGTTATTCGTCACCGGATATGGCCGTTGTTGTATCGGCGTTTTTCAAGGTTCCGCAAAGCATTTTTCCTTTGCTTCAACAAAATTGTAACTCCTTTCAAACGGATTTTTTAGGGTGAGGTAATCCTGATTTTTTCGTCAAAAACCGAACCGTCAGGAC
>CAKSFP010000080.1 GCA_934454585.1 uncultured Clostridia bacterium | reverse complement strand
ACTTCATTCTACCAGAGCCTGCAAGCTATGTCTTCTTTTATGATCTTTTCAATTTGCGCAATTTATTGTACATTATCATTTAATATCGCTGCTTAACGAATTACTTCTTGTGAATGTTGCATCAAATTGGTTTCCATCAGGTGGCGTTTCATTAAATGCACTCTCCAAATCAATTAGGTAGCGATAATCGTCTGTAATCTTATAGGTAGTTCCATCATAATATTCGGTAAAATCCTTTCCTGCGGAAGTGTATAGTTCTGCAATGTAATCATCCACTAATGTGACTTGTTCATCAGCTACTATCCATTTCCCGGTTAGTATTATTGGATCATCTAGGTCTAATTCTTCTTCATACGTCCCCATATTTTCATTTTTAGAGTCTGGAATAAATGTATATGCAGTGTAGCCCCCAAAAGAATTATACTTCCCGGAAAGCATATCTATCATTAACCCTTTTCTCGTTATAAAGATGGCACTAACCGCAATTATAATAATTAAAACGATAGAACTACATATAACTATCCATCTCATAGGCTTCTTCGCCTGCACACGAGTTTCTGCACATGTTGTAAGGTTACGGTCGATCCTTGCACCGCAATTCATGCAAAATTCAAATTCATCACTAATTACTTTGCCACATTTGGGACAATATTTCATATGCTCACTTCCTTAATCAACTTCCTTAATATAGAGTTTTATTTTGCTATATTTTGAGTTGTTTTTATGCATAGTAGAGAACTCCTTCGACTCTCCCGATCCTAAATCACTTCCATTTGTATAAGAAGAATCAACTACGTTGCCCTGATTATCTAAAAATTTGATTCCAATTTCATAATAGCGAATTTCTTTATTACTACTATTTTTGACACTTCCTTCAATGTAAATATAGTTTCCTTTGACATAATGCTGCCAACCGGGAACGATTTCTATATCCGCCGTTGTGTGCGTTGTCCTGTACTCCTCGATGGCCCGTTCGTATTGCCCTTCTTTGATAGCATCTTGCTGTCTCTTTAATAGCATTTGCTCATGGAGAGTTAGAAAAGCAACTATAATCAGTACAAGTCCAATTAAATAGACAATCGTCTTTTTTGAACTATTGGCTCCGTTCTTTTTGCCTAAAAGTCGACCACACTCAGGGCAAAACTCATATTCCTCACTGTAGTCTTTTAAGCAGTTATTACAGTGTTTCATATAAATTATCCTTTTATTCCCAAATAAGCTAAAATAGAGGCAAAGAAAGTACCAGTAGCACGAACAATAGTTGCATATCCCGTATAAACCAATCCAGAATATTGATAATATGCTTCCTCCAATGTTTTTCCCCCAACAGACTCGATACTGCTAATGTTCAAACCACCGGAAGCAATACAGTGTGCACTATATAGAGACATTATGAGAACTATCCCAGCAAGGATAAAAAAGAGTGTTCTGATAGCCGAATTGTGTTGAACGGTTGCTTTGCTTGGAGATTCTGCAACTGCATCTTTGCCTTTGATAATCTGCGGAGTAATTTCATAGTCTTCTGGTAGTTTATATCCACAATTCTGACAACACTTCTCGTTCTCTGCAAACTGACTTCCACATTTAGGGCAAAACATAACTTCCCTCCTCATAAATTAAATTAGTACAATCTATTGCTTGGAACTTGTAAAGCTTTTCCACGCCCACCTCCAATAGAAATCCTAAAAGCCTTTTCATCCTTTTTTCTACTAATAGTAAGAGTGTTTTTCCCTTCATCAAAGAGTTTCCATATGTCATTTTTATTTAGCAATGCATACTCGCTTC
>CAKSFP010000079.1 GCA_934454585.1 uncultured Clostridia bacterium | reverse complement strand
GTGTTATAATATTGTAAGAAATTTTGCAAGGTGAAGCCTATGCAGCGAATGTCCATAAAACAATTGAAAAACTGGAAAGCGAAAAAACGACGCAAACCGCTCATTATTCGCGGAGCCCGTCAAGTGGGCAAGACCTGGCTCATGAAAAAATTTGGCGATGCCGCATATGAGAATGTGGTCTATGTCAATTTTGATAATAATGAAAGAATGAAGCACCTGTTTGAGGGCGGCTTGGAAGTGGAGCGCCTAATCACTGGTTTAGGGTTGTATGCGGGTCATAAAATTGGCCCAGATAATACCCTGCTGATCTTCGATGAAGTGCAGGAAGTCCCTAAGGCACTGACGAGCCTCAAATACTTCAATGAGGATGCGCCCCAGTATCAGATTGCCTGCGCCGGCAGCCTGTTGGAGGCTGCGCTGCATCAGGGCACATCTTTTCCGGCGGGCAAGGTTGAGTTTCTTGACTTATACCCCCTATCCTTTTTTGAGTTCTTGATGGCCATGGGCAAAGAACAGTATGTGGAATTGCTGCAAAAGGGTGGTTTCGACATGGCTACGGCCTTCAAGCAAGACTACATCGATCTGCTGGAACATTACTACTATGTGGGTGGAATGCCGGAAACTGTACAGGCTTTTGTGGACAATCGGGATTTTAATGAGGTGCGGGAGATCCAACAGCACATTCTGGCTGCTTATGAACAGGACTTTTCCAAGTATGCTCCCAATGAGACAGTACCCCGTACTCGAATGCTGTGGAACAGCATCTCGACGCAACTTGCCAAAGAAAATAAAAAGTTTATCTATGGGTTAATTAAAAAGGGCGCCAGAGCGAAGGAGTACGAACTGGCTATGCTCTGGCTGACTGACTGTGGGCTTGTCCATAAGGTGCATCGAGTGATCGCCCCAAATCTGCCGCTGAAGGCTTATGAAGATTTGAAAGCGTTTAAGCTGTTTCTGGTGGATGTAGGTCTTCTATCCTGCATGGTGGGCCTGCGGCAGGATATATTGCTGGGCGGAAATGAGTTGTTCAAAGAATTTAAAGGTGCGTTAACAGAGCAGCATGTCCTCCAGCAGCTGAAAACAATCAAGTGGCTGAATATCTGCTACTGGACTGCCGAACGAGGAACCGCTGAAGTGGACTTTGTGATTGATAGTGGCAGCAATGTGATCCCCGCGGAAGTTAAGGCAGAAGTGAATCTTCATGCAACAAGCTTGAAGGTATATCGAGAGAAATTCCATCCGAAGCTGTCCATCCGAACTTCCATGTCGGGTTATAAAAAAGAGAATTGGTTGCTGAATTTGCCGCTCTGGGCAGTAGGGGCAATGGTTGAAACATTGAATTGATCTTGGCGGTGATCATATGGATAAGTATTCAATCTTAAAACGCTACTTTGGTCATGCCGAGTTCCGACAGGGGCAGGCAGAACTGATTGATGCTATTTTATCGGGTCGAGATGCCCTGGGTATTATGCCAACCGGCGGTGGCAAGTCCCTGTGCTATCAGATTCCTGCATTGCTGTTTCCTGGCGTGACACTGGTCATTTCGCCGCTTATTTCGCTCATGAAGGACCAAGTGACTGCCCTCAAAAAAGCAGGGATAAGTGCTGGATTTATCAATAGTTCTCTATCTGCTGAACAGCTTCGCCTCGTATATAGCCGCGCACAGAAAGGCGAATATAAGCTTCTATATGTTGCTCCGGAGCGACTTGGTGCAGAGGGATTTTCCGCGCTGACTCGGGCCATACCCGTCTCTCTTGTGGCTGTGGATGAGGCTCATTGCATCTCTCAGTGGGGACAGGACTTTCGTCCGAGCTATCTCAAGATTTCGGATTTCATTGCTTCTTTACCCCATCGGCCGGTAGTGACTGCTTTCACTGCCACGGCTACAAC
>CAKSFP010000078.1 GCA_934454585.1 uncultured Clostridia bacterium | reverse complement strand
CCTTACGATACAAACGCCCCGCGCTGGCATCGCTGGGGGCATATAACATCATGGATGAGATCGAGAGTATCGCAGAAGCGTGCGACAGCGTGAGATATTACATTGAGCAGGCGGACTCTGATGAAACTCTGCTCAACGCTCTAGATGGGGACGAGGACGCTGAATGGGAGTTTCGGATGGCCTTCGCGGACTTAGCCGCAAAGGCGGAGGCCTTGCAAAACAGCTTGTACGATCAGAATTTTGAGGATTTCGGGCGAGACTTTGATGATGCAACTGTTGCGTTGATCGGCAACAGATACAATTTGGTGGGCTTCGATACGGATGAAGAGGACTATTACGCTCTGACGAGCTACGCGGAAGAGTTGGCGCAGACGGAGGCCGGGAAGAGGCTTTGCAGGCTGACGAAGGCGGAAATGCTATCACGTATTGGATGGGCTTTTGGAATCGTGCTTGCGCTTTTTGATTTGAGGCAGCAATACGATTATTTAAAAGCCACGTTTGATATTCTGCGTGACGAAAATACATCCTTGCTGGATACGATCAAAAAGATCGAAGAAACATACGAAAAAATGGAAAAAGACGGATTCCGGGAATGGACAGAGAGCACAAAACAATTTAATCGGCTAATTGAAGCGCTTCCAGCGCGCGCATGGCTGGAGTAGGAGGTGATGTGATGAGCGGAGATTATATCAGCCGCGAGGCGGCAACAAGCGCCTTTTTAAGCGAGCGCCCGGATGCACATTATCCAGGATGGTATGCGGCAATTTTGATGGATATGCCTGCCGCCGACGTTGCGCCGGTGGTGCATGGGCGGTGGGTAGAAAAAAAGGGTGGATTCTGGGAAATTGCAGCGTGCAGCAACTGCGGAGAGAAATCCCCCACGCTTGGTATAACACCGAAATACTGCCCGCACTGCGGCGCGAAGATGGATGGAGGCACGGAAGATGGCTGATGAATATATCCGGGAAAGGCTGACAAGATCCAATCTCAACGTAAACCCGGATACCGACAAATTTCTGCACGCCGCGATCGGCGGCAAGGAAATCGACTGGAAGCAGAGCCGGGACAGCACGCTCAACGTGCTGCTCAACGGCCCGACGAGCAACGGCTTCTGCAAGGATATTTTCCGAAAGATGGCTCGGGATCTGTACGGACGGTTGAAAGCATACGAGGATACGGGGCTGCCACCGAAGGATATCAAGGATGCTCTTCCAGAGAGCGCGGTAATCAAGATGGCCGCGCAGGCGTTAAGGACGGAGCCGGGACGCCTCCGCGAGCTAGTCAAGGCCGACGAGCTTGTGCGGGAGATGGAGTGGAGATCTGATAAATACATCAATTACACAGAGACGCGAGAAAAGGCATGCAAAGGATGCACGAGCAGGGTTGGCGCAGATGGATGCGATAGCATGGAGCCGTGCGAAGATCTCATAGCAGAGATTATTTGTGCTCCCGCCGCCGACGTTGCGCCGGTGGTGCATGGGCAATGGATTGGCGAGGGCGACGGGTATGCTGATGGCGCAATGGCTTATGATGTTTGGCACTGCTCCGTGTGCGATTACTGTATCGATGATGGCACGGACGATCCGGAGGATCTCCCGAAATACTGCCAGAATTGCGGCGCGAAGATGGATGGGGGCGCGGATGAGCGGGCTGCGATTTGAGAATATAGCAGATATGCCGCCGAGGCTCCGGGAGCTTTACGCGCGGCAGGCGCTCCCGGTGGAACAGGAAAAGCAGCGCGCCGCGAAGTACCGCAATGCTCCGGCGGAGCGGGCGGGGATCAAATTCGATAGCCAGAAAGAGGCGCGCAGGTACGATGAGCTGATGGTGATGCTCCGCGCGGGGATCATTACCGATCTGCGCTTGCAGCCGCAGTTCACGTTACAGGAGAGCTACATCACGGAAAACGGCCAGCGCATCCGCGCGATCCGGTACACGGCGGATTTCTCGTACCGCTTCGGCGGAAAGCTGATAGTGGAGGACGTGAAATCAACGGC
>CAKSFP010000077.1 GCA_934454585.1 uncultured Clostridia bacterium | reverse complement strand
GTCTTATATTGATAATAAGAGCGATGAACATTATGGATATTTAGAGCCTTTTGTTGGGGGCGCCAACATGATTGATAAAATTAAATGCCCGTGTAAGATTGGTAATGATAGCCATAAATATCTTATTGCTCTTTTAGGTTACGTAAGTGATTGTGCGAGGCTGGACATAGATAAAATCCCCAATACGATTACCAAAGAAGAATATAACGTTGTTAGAGCCAATCCAGACGATTATCCTGATTGGTACGTTGGGCTTGTAGGATTCTGCGCAAGCTATAACGGCAAATGGTTTGGTGGCTATGCTAATGGTGTTAAGACTAAAATCGGCACAGTGCGAAATTATACCGATGAAGCTATTAAAAATCTTAAAAAGCAAGCACCAAAACTTAAAGATACTATGTTTGTTTGCGGTGATTTTCGTAAACTCTGCATGGACAATATGGTAATATATTGTGACCCGCCTTATCGAGATACCACCAAATATGCTGTAGATGATTTCCCTTATGATGAGTTTTATGCTTGGTGTAAGGATATGGCCAACAGAAACAACATCGTTCTTGTAAGTGAATACTGGATGTCCGAAGATGGATTTGAGTGTATTTGGTCTGGTGAGTTAAAGTGTACGCTTGATAAGAGCAGTCGCAGTAACAAAGTTGAAAAATTGTATCTATGTAAGGGGTGAGACAATGACAGTAGCAGAACTAAAACAAGCCTTATCCAAGTATCCAAACGATATGGAGATTAAAACCGCCAACGCCCCAATGCTTACACCTGTAACTGATATTATAACTGTTGTTGACATTGACACTAACATTACATCATTAGTAATGTGTGGTGGTAGAGGTTGGTGGTTTGAGGAAAAGGAGCGGTAATGCTATATAATTCTAACATGGCCTCACTCTTGCTTGGCTGTTTGATGAACAACACCCAACTTCTATTCAATCCGTCTTATCCCCTAACCAAAATTGACTTTGACCCAGAGCCAGTACACCGCATTATCTTTATCGCTACTTGTAAGTTGGCTGAAGCTGGGGCTGGCAACGTCAGTGAGGTTGAGATTGATAATTATGTCAAAGACTACCCGACTCAATACGAGACACTAAACGATAGCAACTTTCTTGATTTTGTACCTACTGTAAAAGAGCTGTGTTCGGCTGAGAGCTTTGAGCTATATTATACCACTTTGCGTAAGTTTAGCCTATTGCGTGAGCTTAAAGAGGATGGGTATAACATTGCTGATTACTATGATGAAATGCTCGATGAGACAGAGCAAATGGCTAAGTTGAACAAATGGACTATTGGCGAGATTCTTACTGACATTGAGTTTAAGTCAGCAAAGCTCAGAACTAAGTACGATGTTAAGTATGTACGGAATGAAATCAAAGCTGGTGAGAATGTTGCTGAAAGGTTGGCTGGTTTTAAGGAACAGCCGTCATTTGGGGCTTTATTTCAGAGTGGGTATCTAAGTACAATCTGGAATGGATGGTGTAGAGGGCATTTGGGATTAAGAGGTGGCGGGTCTGGTACAGGCAAGAGCCGTCTTGGTGTAGCTGATTTAGCCAAAGTTGGGGCAAAAGAACTGTGGTCAGATGAGATTGGTGATTTTGTTGTTAATGACAATTACCAATCGCCTACTCTATTCATCGCCACAGAGCAAGACATTGAGACAGAGGTTGAGCCGATGTTTTGGTCTGCTGTGAGTGGGGTTGAATACAGGTCAATCAAAAACGGCCTATGCACACCTGACGAAGAAGCCCGTATTGTCAAGGCTGGTGAGATTATCGCTCAATCTAATCTTCATATCACGTCCATGCCCAACTTCAATACCAAAGCCATAAAACGTAAGATTAAAGAGATGGTTGAGTGTGAGGGTATTGGATATTGTGTATTTGACTATATGGAGCAACAGGGCGACATTAGCCAAGAATACCGTGAGGTTGTAGGCAACGCTGGTAGACAAGACCAAGTGTTGCTATATCTGGCCACTGAGTTAAAGACAATGGCTGAAGATATGAATGTTGGTATCTTGACAAGTCAACAACTA
>CAKSFP010000076.1 GCA_934454585.1 uncultured Clostridia bacterium | reverse complement strand
TGAGCGAGCAAGAATAAAAAACACTTACACGAGCCTATTAACAAGATAGTTCGAATTCGTCGCTTTCGCCTAGGCAAACGAGACTCGAACACGCATTGCCTGACGATTGATGTTTTTGCAATCTTTCAGCTTGTCGGATTTGACAGGCGTCAAGCCTGCCTGCATCCTGGCGCACTGAAATCTTGCGAAAAACATCTCATCGGCAGGTGCGAGCAGTTTAACATAAGAGATTTTTGTTTAACTTTGACAATCAATCAATATAATGGTATAATTATTGTTGATTGGGGGGATCATGATGGCAAACAAGAAAAAGGTAACCATTAAGGATATTTCCGAGGAGGTCGGAGTGTCGTGTGCGCTCATAAATCGTGCACTTAACAACAAGGAGGGCGTGAGCAAGGAAACCAGGCAAAGAATTCTTGATGCTGCAGACAGGCTTGGCTACAGGGTAAACCGTGTGGCACAGAGCATGGCGCGCAAGTGCATAAATATCGGCGTGCTGATACCCGATTCGTGGCTTGACTACTACAGTCTCATAAAAGAGGGCATAGATGAGGAATTTGAGATTCTGCGCGATTATAATGTGGAATGTCAGTATTACACCGTGAACAACATCCATTCAAGCCGCGGCACCATACGCGCGCTGAAAAAGTGTATAGAGGATGAAGTGCAGGGCGTCATAATATGCGATGCTTTTCCATTCGGCCTTGACAAGATATTTGAAGAACTAAAAGAGCACAACATAGCCGTGGTGCTCAACTGCGGACTTCATTCGCTCGACGACAAGGTTTTGTGCTCGGTGCAGATTGACGCTTATCGCTCGGGGAAGATGGCGGCTGAGATGCTCGGTTTCCTCACCAAGGAAAATTCCGATGTCGTGATATTCGTCGGCAACAAGGACAATGACGAACATCAGCTGAAAATCAAAGGTTTTATAGATGAGGCAAAACTTAAGAATTTGAATATTATAGGAATATACGAGACGCATGATGATGCGGATATTGCATACCGCCTTGCCGGCAAGGTTATCGGCGAGTGCGATGGAGTGGACGGCATCTATTCCGCCACGGCGAACACGGCGTCTATTTGCGATGCGGTTACGGAGAAAAACTGCAAGGCGAAGATCGTCGGCACCGACCTGTGCGAACAGACCGCGGATTACATAAAACAAGGCGTGATGCAGTGCTCCATTTATCAGGATCTCAGGATGCAGGGGCGCAAGGCAATGCGTATTTTATATGAATATCTTGCGGAGCACGAGAGTGCGGATAAGATTGTGCGCATAGCGCCGCATCTTGTGATAAGCAGTAATGTGGATTCGTATTACAAGGTGAAAAGAAAAGAGGACGATAATGGACTATAAAGCATATTTAACTCAAAATGTTATACCATTTTGGCTGAAAAATGGTCTTGACCGCGAGAAGGGCGGCATCTACCTTTATCTTGATGAAAAAGGCAAACTGTACGGCGACGAAAAGGGTGCGTGGTTTCAGGGCAGAGCACTGTATACATTGAGCCGCGCGTATAACAGTATTGAAAAAAATCCCGAGTATCTTGAGGCGGCAAAACTTATCTACGGATTTTTGAAAAAGATAAGGCACGCCGACGGCAGACTCGGATTTAAGGTATCGCGTAGCGGCGAGACGATCGAAATGAATGATTTTGACTACAGTGAGATGTTCGCGGCAATCGGCTGTGCCGAGTACTATCTTGCAAGCGGTGACAAAGAGGCGGCGGATTATGCCGAAAAATTCTTTAAGACAGCGTACGGTCTGTACAAGGGTTTTATGCAGTCCGTCGGCAAGACGACGCGGTACAAACAGATTGCGCCGTCGATGATCATACTTTCCACGGCTCAGGTCATGAGGAAACTTGACGATAAGTATGACGACATAGTGACGACTATGCTCACCGAGATTACAACCGGCGGCAATGTAAAGGATTTTGCGATGCTTGAAAATGTGTCGCCCGACGGAGATTTTGTCGATTCGCCCGAGGGCAGACTCGTAAATCCCGGCCACAGCCTTGAGTGTGCGTGGTTCCTGATGAGCGAGGGAGCGCGCCGCAATGACAAAGAGTTGATACTCAAGGCGAAGAATATGATTGATGTATCCATGAAACTCGGATTCAGAAACGGCGGAATTATTTCATTTTGCGATGTCAACGGCAATCCGCCCGAGGCGCTTGAGTGGGATATGCACATCTGGTGGCCGCAGTGCGAGGCTATGATTGCTAATAGGCTTTGCCATGAACTTACCGGCGAGAAAAAATATCTCGATGCGTTCAAGAGTCTGGAGAACTATGTTTTCACTCACTTTGCCGACAACGAAAACGGCGAGTGGTACGGATATATGCACTACGACGGAACTGTGGCGAACACTCTCAAGGGAAATATCTCCAAGGGTCTTTTCCACTTGCCGCGGATGCTTATGCAGATTTATGAGATAGAGAATCACAGAATTGTGTTTTGACGGTTTTTCGTTATTGTTTTAGTTATGGATGACGGAACAAAAATACCGATAGATGATATATATTCCATAAGCGGCAGTGTGTTCGATAGAACAGAAGAAATATAAGCGGTGATATTATGAAAACAAGAAAAGAAGCGATAGATTATTGCTTGTCA
>CAKSFP010000075.1 GCA_934454585.1 uncultured Clostridia bacterium | reverse complement strand
GTTGCTCGAATGGAGTTTACCCTATAACCGACGGAAATAATAGCGTCAAGATTATAAAATTCAAGACTTCTTTTGACATCCCTGTTTCCCTCTTTTTGAACTACCGAGATTTTCTCGGCAGTTGCTTCCGGCTGCAATTCTCCTTCTGCATAAATATTTTTTAAGTGCAAAGATATATTATCTGAAGTACAATCAAACAATTCCGCCATAGCCTTTTGAGTCAGCCAAATAGTTTCATCTTTAATCAATGCGTCAACAGATATATCCTCTTGTTCCGCTTTATAAAGTAAAAATCTAAATTCCTCATTCATCAAGCATTCCCTCCAACTCAGCAAGACCTTTTTGAATTTCGTTCTCCATATCTTTCAGCTTTTTTATAATTTCTGCCGTGGGAGGATATTCAACAGGTACATATTCAACCTCTTTATATTTATTGATAGACAGGTCATAATTGTTATCAACAATATCCTGCTTGTCCACAAAGAAGCTTTGTTCTGTTTTTGATCTGTCTGCTTCTTTATCAAGATTATGGAATCTTTCGATAATATTGGGAATATCATTTTCCGCAGTGGGCGTTCTCTTATCATCAAGTGAAAATCCGTCCGCTTTCATATCATAAAACCAAACCTTATCTGTTCCACCGTGCCCTGTTTTTGTAAATATAAGTACAGCGGTAGAAACACCGGCATAGGGCTTAAATACGCCGGACGGCATAGAAACAACAGCCTCAAGGCGGTTATTTTCAATAATCTCCTTACGGATTGCCTTGTGTGCGGTTGATGAGCCGAACAACACACCGTCCGGAACGATGCAGGCACATCTTCCGCCAGTTTTCAGCATACGTAAAAACAGTGCAAGAAACAAAAGCTCGGTCTTCTTAGTTTTGCACATTTTCAATAAATCTGCGGATACTATATCGTAATCAAGGCTGCCCTTAAACGGCGGATTTGCAAGAATAAGAGAATACTTTTCTATGTCTGTATTCTGGTCGGAAAGACTGTCACGATACTCGATAAACGGACTGTCAATCCCGTGCGTCATCATATTCATAGCGCCGATACGCAGCATCGTTCTGTCCATATCGTAGCCGTAGAACATAGAGTTCATATAATGATCTTTTTTCTGCTTGTTAAAGAAAATTTCTTCCTTATAATTTTCTTTTAAGTATTCACCGGCAGACACCAAAAATCCGCTTGTTCCGCACGCAGGGTCGCAGATAACATCGTCCGGCTTTGGCTGCATCATAGCAACCATCATTTTGATGATATGTCTTGGGGTCCTGAACTGACCGTTCAAGCCTGACTGAGCAATCTTGTTGAGAAGGTACTCATAAACATCGCCGCGCACATCGGTATCGTCCGACTTTTTCATCAGTTCATAGATATCATCAAGGCTTGTTACCACTTTATCAAGCAGCAATGGTGTTGGCAGCTTAAAAATTGCATCATCCATATATTTGGAATATGCACTGTCTTTATCTGCGTGAAGGTTCTTGATAAACGGAAATACCCATTCCTGCATAATCGTATACATTCTACCTGCAGGGAAATCACGGAAAGTTGACCATTTTAATTGCTGACCGTCAATGCTGCGTTCTCCGATTGTAACTTCATCTGCAAATATACTTTTATGCGGAAGACCAAGCATAGCGCTTTCCTTTGCTCTTAAATTATCCGTATCGTCAAGGTCGTGAATAAACATAAGATATGTAATCTGCTCGATTACATCAAGGGGATTAACCAATCCACCTGAGGCGAATACATCCCAAAGACTGTCTATTTTATTTTTAAGTTCACCTGTAATCATCCGTTATTCGTCCTCTCTGTTCCAAGTATAGGAAGTATACCTTCCGCCGCTGATTTTAACAATTTTATGTTTTTTTAACAAATCTGCTAATGCTCTCTGCACCGTTGTTTCGCTTATATCCGGACATTTTTCCAAAATATCTTTCTTTGTTATCCTGCCGAGAGTGTCTTCAATTATTTTTGCAATTCTTCCCGGTTTTGAAAGCTTGCTTTCAATCATTATCTGCACACGGGATGCAAATTCTCTGTATGCCGCAAGAATAACAGAAAGCATATATTTTACAAACGGTGCATATTCATTATTATTTTCGTGCCATCCAAACGAACTTTTTTGTAATGCGTTATAATAGCTATCTTTTGTTGTTTCAATCATTTTTTCAATACTGATATATTTTCCTACAATATACCCGCTGCGATAAAGTAATAAAAGTGTAAGAAGTCTTGACATTCTTCCATTTCCGTCATTAAACGGATGTATGCACAAAAAATCAAGTATAAACATAGGAATTGCAAGAAGCGGATCGATTGCTTCCAATGCAATAGCTTCGTTATATGCCAAGCAAATATTTTCCATACTCTCAGGAACTTCCCATGCTTCTATTGGCTGGAATCGAACAAACTTATTTCCACTTTCGTCCTCTTCAGCTATAACATTGTCCATATTCTTGTATTGCCCACCATAGGTTACGGTATTAAATCTGTATAAATCTCTGTGAAGCTGCAAAATAATATTAGGCTTAAGTGGAATGCCATCATGGTTAGAGTGAATTGTGTTCAAAACATCCCTGTATCCTGCAATTTCTTCCTCAGCTCTGTTTTTCGGATTGGTTTTCGCCAAAGCAAGCTTTTTAATTCTTTCGTCAGATGTATATATACCCTCAATTTTATTAGAAGCTTCGGTGCTCTGTATTTTAGCAATTTCAACAAGCCC
>CAKSFP010000074.1 GCA_934454585.1 uncultured Clostridia bacterium | reverse complement strand
CGGTAGCTTTTTTGGGTGTTGTGCTCCAAGGTCGGTTCGATCTCCGCCCACCATGCGTCCGCGATTTTCTCAAATACGGCGGCATTTTCCGCTTCGACGCGATCCGCTTCCCGGTCAAAGGTTTTGACCTTCTCCCACACTTCCCTGTCCGTCTTCCC
The DNA here is from genome assembly GCA_934454585.1 of uncultured Clostridia bacterium. Taxonomy (GTDB): domain Bacteria; phylum Bacillota; class Clostridia; order UMGS1810; family UMGS1810; genus RGIG4708. The sequence continues at coordinate 2,924 of CAKSFP010000074.1, read as the reverse complement.
CCGGAAGGCTTTCCGCTTGCCGTTGATGCGGAGAATTGTTTCGTGCAGGCCGTCCGGCCGCACATAGTATTTTGGGTATTTTGCTATAACCCGCACCCCCTTGCAAACCTGTGCAAAATCTGCTATGATTGCCCCAGCGCTGCCAGTAACGGTAGGCGGTTGGCCCCTCCATTCCGGAGGGGACTTCTTGCCCCCTCCAGCGAGGGGGTGATGCAATGCTTACATACTCAGATCTGTTTCAGTTCTGCCTTGTAATCATTGGCATTATTGGCCTGTTTTTTCAGGCAAAAAAGAAGTAACCGCCCAGCCTCCAAGCAAGCGGTTACTCTTTACGGGTAATTAACTTCTGAGGGCCAACCGTCTACCGGCAGCGCCTCTCTATACTCCCGATTATAACCGCAGGCTAATCTTTTGTCAAGCCCCTACCACCGCCAGAAACCATAGTCTGCGCAGTGAAGGTCTACCCACATGCACCAGACAATCAGCACCACGATCAGCATGGACAGCCCGAAGAGGATCCACCGGTACAGCTTAACGGAGTGCCGGAGGTTGTGCAGTTCCTCCTCCATGAGGGAGATGGTCTGCCGCTTGTTCTCAAGGCGGTGCTCCAGACCGTCCGCCCGCTCCTGCAAAGTTTTTTCATCGGCGGTCAGGTGATCGCCGATGCCCGCGTAGGCGTCCAGCGAAACGCCCAGCACCTTGCACACCCCGGCCACCACATAGAAGGACGGCGCTTTGGAGTCCGCCGAAAAGAATTTCTTGACGGTAGAGAGCGGCAGATCGCTCTGCTCCGCAATGCTCAGGTAGGTCAGACCCAGCTTTTCCCGCCGCTCCGCGCACATTTCCTGCAAAGTCACAATTTCGCCCCCTAAAGTCTATGAAAATTCTGTCGAACCATGTCGAATCCTGCCGAAAATCATGATTAGGGTCTTGCCGGTCTACGGCGCCCCGTGGTACGGTTAACCCGCAGCAGATGACAAGCCCCCTGTCACTGCCGAAAGTGCCCCGCCGTTTGTTGCAGAGACGGCGGGGCACTTTGCTATTTAATTCCTAACCAGCGGCTTACTTTATTCCGCCTGCCTGATCTGGTGGTTGGAATGCCCGTAGCCTTTGCAATTTTCCGTTTTGCCTTGGTAACACCCAGCGCCCGTTTCCAACTGAAGGACAGGCCGGGAATATGAAAGCCTTTCTTCGCCATACGCTCACCCGATGCACTTCTGGCACGGCGTCAGGCCCATGCCGATGGCAGAACTGAGAGGGGCTGCCCAATAGGTGCCGCCGTTGCAATGAGGATCCGTGTGGTACCGCTTGCCGTTGTTGGTGATGTAGATGGTTTGGGCATCTTCCGGATGCGTCAGCACCACGGTAGCGGTGGAGCCGTCCCAGGCAACGTTCAACCCCATGGATTCCGCCAGTGCCCGGGCGGGGATGTAGTTTGTACCGGCGAACATGAATGGTTCTACGGTGTTTCCCTTCGCATCCCGGAGATCCAGAACCTGCCCATCCAAAGACACCTTGATGTCACGGTACTCCAGTTCCTGCTGAACTTTGCCGCTGGTGGCGCCTGCCGTGCTGATAAGGCACATGACCATCAGGGTGGACACCACGCCTGCCAAAAATCCCCTTTTCATTTTTCCCACATCCAATCTGTTAAAATTAGGCCCGCAGCTTTGGGCCTTGGACAAACGATAGGAGGGTACATATGAGCAACCAGACCAACCGCACCGTGTCCGATTCGGACCGCGACTACGCGCTGAACCTGTTCGCTTCCCTGCCCCCTGAGCAGCAGCGGGAAATTATTGCTCTTGCCGCTGCCGCCGCAGCATCTCCGCAATAATCTCATTTTTTGCCTGCGGAGACAGCGTGTCAAAGATCCGGGCAAACTCTTGCGTCAGTCCGTCCCCTTCTGGGGGCGGACTGCTTTCTTTTCCTGTCAGGATGTACTCCGCTGTGGTTCCCAGTGCCGCTGTGATCTGCGGCAGATACCTCACATAAGACTGGCGGCTGCGGTTTCTCCACTCACTCACTCTTGCAGGAGCAACACCGATTTCACTGGCAAAGTCTTTTTGCTCCTTGTACTTGGCATCCACCAGAGCGAAAAGACGGTCTATTGCGTCCATGGGTACCACCTCCACAACAATGCACAAATTACCAAAGTGCAAATTGTACAACAATACAAAAAACAATAAATTGCAAAATGACAATTGACAATTACCAAAATGCGATTTATATTATAGCCACAAGCTAAAAAGCCAAAACCTAACAAACCAAGTAAAAAAAGAAAGGAGGCGCGAGGATGTTCCGATACTTCGCCGTTGAGAAGGATCCCGGAATGCTGATATTCCTGACAGACGCCGATATGTCGCTTGATGGCCATAGGGAGCAGCTGGAGGATAAACTCACCAAGCGGACAGGCGTTAAATGCGTGGTCGTTGACTGCGTAGACGATCCGCCGTCAACCCTGCTTTACGAGCGCACGAATCAGCTCCGAGAGCTGTTGGAAAAGCAGGCTAAAGAGAGCAGAGAGGAAGCCCGTCGCAACTGCGCCAATGAGCGTAAGTTTTATCTGAAAATGATGCTCTCGATCATTTTGAGCTGCTTTTTCGGCGGCCTCTTTGCGGTGCTGCTCATGTTCTAACAGTGCAGCCTTGCCCTTGTCACTGACGGTATACACGCCAGAACCGCTGCGGTCAATTAAGCCGTCTCTGGTCATGGTCTCTACCCGGTGGCGAGAATATCCGGGCGCATTATTTATCTGCATCGTGGCTAAGTCGGCACCCTGCGGCTGGGAATCCAGCCAGAGAAGGATCTTGATTTGGTCAGGAGTGAGCATAATGCCCCCTTTAATTTAGGTTTAGCCTATTCTATCACAGTCACGCCGCGTATGCAAGCGGCAGAAAGGAGTTTTTACGTATGGTAATCAG
>CAKSFP010000073.1 GCA_934454585.1 uncultured Clostridia bacterium | reverse complement strand
TACAAGGTCTTGAATAAGAAAGGAGCATTTGTGTGAGCAACGCATATCACTATGATGAATTGAACGTGGGAGCAGAGTTCTATTCTCCTACCAGAACCATTACGGAATCTGACATTATTCAGTTTGCCGGACTGACTGGAGATCTGAATGAACTGCATACAAGCGCTACATTTGCCAAGAATACCAGTTTTGGAGAGCGGATTGCGCATGGAATGCTGATCCTTTCCATGGCAAATGGCCTATATATGCGTTCCGGTATATTCAACATGTCTGTTTTCCTGGGGATTGAGAACTGGAAATCTACGAAACCTGTAATGATCGGCGATACGATTATGCTGAAATTGACGATTGCGGACAAGCGCATGACAAAGGACGGAAAACGGGCAATTATTGGTATGCAGTATGATGTGCTGAATCAGCGCGAGGAGATCGTTGCGACCGGCCTTTTCCGCAGAATGATTCAGGTTGCCTGATAGGACGGCCTCACGGCTGAAGACTGCCGGACGTTTATACGGTGTGCGTTTTTACATAGTGCATTGCATAGTCGTGGAATAACTTGGCCGTTTCGTTTTTGGCCCGCTTTTTATGTGAAATCAGGGACTGAATTCTGGGCAGGACCGGAGCGGCGATGCGGATGACCCGGACTTTTGATGTGTCAGTCTCGTTTTTTACGACGCGTGCGGTTGAAACGGCAACTCCAAGACGCTGTGACACCATGCGTGCTCGCAGCATATAGTCGCATTCCATTTTGATTTTGGGCGTGAAACCTGCCATACGACACAGTTCGTCAAAATATTTTCTGGAAGAATACCCGGTGTCCAGTGCAATGAACTGTTCATCTCGGGCTTCGGAGAGACTTACAGAGTTGCGATCTGCCAGATGATGGCCGGGATAGGTCAGCAAAACCGGGTAGTCGTCATCGTAGAGAGTTTCGTACTGGAGGTTAGGGTCAGAGAGGTCGTTCGGACAGGTGAGCAGGTAATCATATTTACTGCATAGGTCTCTGGCGCTCAATTGATTTATTCGCAGAATTGTGTTAGAAATAATTACATCGGGATACTCGGCGTTAAAACTGCACATCAGTTCGTTCCACGCATTGTGACTGGTTGATGCAATGGAAAGCTCGTTGCTCTGCATTTTCATACTCTCATGGATCTCGGCTCTTGCAGCATTCAGGTTGTAAATGATCTCTTCACCGTATTTGCGCAAGATGCGGCCATTGGAGTTGAGATAGAGCCGGTTTCCGACCCGATCAAAAAGAGGAGCGCCGATATCTTCTTCCAAACGCGAAATGCTGGCGCTAAGCGCCGGAGGCGAAATGAAAAGCTGCTCCGCTGTTGAAGTCAGATTTTCTGTTTGGGATAACGCAAGGAAATAGGTGATCTGCGAAAAGTTCATAGTCAGCCTCCTATAAACATCCATATTGATTTTATTCTAATAGCTTACCATACAGATTGCAAATAAAATTTCGGTGCATATTTTAAGTGAGGAGATTATCATGAGCGAATATTCCATGCCGCGATATTTTCAAAATATGCCGGAGATCGGTGAACCAACCTATGGCCCGGATCCGGAAAATGAGCAGCAGCTCAAGGCGACAGAAGCGGAATTCAAGGAACTGATAGAAAAAATCCTGGCGGCGGGCCGCAGTGACGAATCCCTGAACAGCACCGGCCAGCTGACCGCCATGCAGCGAATCCGGGCGCTGGTAGACGAGGGCTGCTGGTATCCGCTGAACAGCCTCTACAACCCTGCCGGCAATGCCAACGGCTCTACGAATATTGTCAAGGGCCTGGGACGCATCGGCGGGCGCTGGGCCGTGGTCGTCGCCTCCGACAACAAGAAGGCCGCAGGCGTCTGGGTTCCCGGCCAGTCCGAGAATCTGCTCCGCGCCTCCGATACGGCAAAGACGCTGAGGATCCCTCTGATCTATCTGCTGAACTGCGCCGGCGCACAGCTGGACGTGCAGGAAAAGGTCTATCCGAACCGGCGCGGCGGCGGCGCTCCCTTCTACCGCAACGCGGAACTGGCGCAGCTGGGCGTCCCCGTTTTTGTGGGCATTTACGGTACCAACCCCGCTGGCGGCGGCTACCACAGCATCAGCCCCACCGTGCTGGTTGCGCGGGATAATGCCAACATGGCCGTAGGCGGCGCCGGTATTCTCTCCGGCATGAAGCCCAAGGGCTATGTGGATCAGGAAACCGCTGAAGCATTGATCAAGGCCCAGACGGAAGGCCCCAAGGTTCCCGCTCCCGGCTCTATGAACGTTCACCATGACATCACCGGCTTTGTCCGGGAGGTCTATCCCGACGATCAGGGTGTGGTCGAGGCGCTGAAAAAATATGTCAGCTACCTGCCTGCGTACAATCTGGAGTACTTCCGGGTGGCAGACCCCTGCGAACCCGCCTATCCCGCTTCGGATCTGTACGATATCATTCCCACGGACCAGAAGATTTTCTATGACGTCTATCAGGTGATTGCTCGCCTGTTTGATGGAAGCTGTTTCCAGGAATACAAGAAGAGCTACGGTCCTGAGATGATCACCGGACTTGCCCGTTTGGATGGCCTGCTGGTGGGCGTGGTAGCCAACAAGCAGGATTTCCTGATGAATTACCCCGAATACCGCGGCGAGGACGCCATCGGCGTCGGCGGCAAGCTGTATCGTCAGGGGCTTATCAAGATGAGCGAATTCGTCACACTGTGCGCCCGCGACCGAATCCCCATTGTCTGGCTTCAGGACACCAGCGGCATCGACGTGGGCGACCCCGCCGAGAAGGCCGAGCTGCTGGGATTGGGACAGTCCCTGATCTACTCCATCCAGAACAGCAGGCTGCCGCAGATTGAGATCACTCTCCGTAAGGCCAGCGCCGCCGCGCACTATGTGCTGGGCGGCCCGCAGGGAGAGACCAACGCCTTCTCTCTGGCCACTGCCGCCAGCGAATATTACGTCATGCACGGCGAGACAGCCGCTTCTGCCATGTACGTCCGCCGTCTGATCAAGGAATACAAGGCGGGCAAGTCTCTGGATGAAACGATCTCCCTGATGAACGCCATGATTGAGGATTACCATGTGAAGTCCCGTCCCAAGTTCTGCGCCGAGATGGGCATGGTGGACGAAATCGTTGCGCTGGATCAGCTGCGGGGATACCTGATTGCATTTGCACAGAGCGTCTATCAGAACCCCGTTTCCGTGTGTCCCTTCCACCAGATGATCCTCCCCCGCTGCATCCGGGAATTCGACAGTTTGTACCGCAGCGAGGAAGAATAAACAGGAGGTAAAAATGGGAGTACTTGCATACACTTTAATGACCTATGGGTTGACCATTGTTATCTCTCTGGCGGTTGTGGGGATCATTGTTCTTGTCAACAAGATCGTCTCATCCAGCGAGAAAAAGGAGACCGACCATGAGTGAAGTCC
>CAKSFP010000072.1 GCA_934454585.1 uncultured Clostridia bacterium | reverse complement strand
TAATCTATATTATCTAAGCTAAAATATTATGTTGAGCAGAAATAGACAACGCCTTATAATACTTGATTTGTCTATTTTCTTTCTCAACATAATATTTTCTATAAAATCTATCTACCTAAATTTTGGAGCCATTCCAAAAGGTTTTTGTTTTCCAACCATATAGGTAGAACAGGCGTTTCCGTTTTTCCCAAGGTGTTTAAAGCAGATATCTTCATTGACATATCGGCATGTGCATATATCTGGGTGGTTTCAATACTTACATGTCCTAAAATGTCTCGAATATATATTATATCAACTCCGGCCTGCAACATATGCATTGCTTTCGAGTGTCGCAACACATGTGGTGTAACATGTGTTTTGAACAGAGGATCTTCCTCTTGAGCCATTTTGCAATATTTATCTAATATATACATCACTCCAAAACGTGTAAGTTTGTTTTTGTTTCGGTTTGTGAAAACCGGATAACATTTAGCGGATTCGTCTAATAAATGATTCTCTTTTAAATATATGTGTAAATTGTTAGCGGTGTTTTTTAGTAAGGGGACATCCCTTGTTTTTCTTCCTTTGCCAAGTAGTCGTACAAATTCGGGAGATTCAAAACGAATATCACTCGGTGTCAAATCTATGATTTCCTGTACCCTTGCACCTGTATCATACATTAAACTGAGTAAAGCTAAATCTCGTCTGCCATGTTTGGATTGAACATCAGGTTGTTTTAGAATAAGTTTAATTTCATCCTTTGTAAGGTAATTAATACTTTTTGTAGTATGTTTCTTCGCAGGAATATTTAATACTTTCTTGCACAACAAGATATTTTCGGGAGATTCTGCTTGAACATATTTAAAAAATGAGCGTAAAGCCATAAGACGTTGATTACGTGTGTTAGTACAAGATAGGCGTTCTTTCTCTATGTATTCCAGAAAATCAAAAATAATCTCTTGATTTACTGATTTGAAGGAGATTTTTTCGACGGGAATACCTTTTTGGTCACGGCAATATTTTAAAAACAACTTAAATGTGTCGCAGTATGATGCTATTGTATTTTTACTAACATTTTTATAATTGGGCAGATATGAAGTCAAGTACTCAGAAAGAAATTCTGGGAAATCTTTTTTAACCAAGATAATCACCTACTTTCGGAATAACCGAGTTGAATGGCTCCATTTTTTGAGTAATAAGACTGAACTGCTCATATGTTAAATGCAAGTATTCTTCTGTCATATAAATATTTTCGTGTCCCATATAGGCTGACAAATATGGTAGCATTGAATTTGTGTTTACACCATCTTCGATCCATTGTTGTAATCGGTGCACAGCATATGAATGTCGCAAATCGTGCATTCTCGGACCATTACCACGACCGCCATGCATTATTCCGGCCTTCCAAAGTATGTTTCTGAATTTCGTGTATATGCATTTTTCGCTTAGTGGATCTCCATGTACATTTGTAAACAACAGCGCATCCGTGTCTGAATTATTATGTACAATATTTATGTATTCAATAATGTGTTTTAATACATCCTCAGACATTGGAACATATCTACTTTTTCCGTATTTTGATTTTTCGATATATAGCGTTTGATTTTTAATATTTATGTCACGGATGTGAAGATTGATTGCTTCAGCGCACCTTAGTCCACAATAGTATAATAATCTAAAAAATAAAGGAACAACTAAATGGGTATATGTACTTTTCTTTTTTGGATATCGATCAGCAACTTCGAAAAATTCATTGATTTCAATAACGGAAAAAATATATGGCTTAAAAGCATGAGACTTTTTTGGTATTTCAAAATCACAATAGGATTCCATACCCATGTGTTCACAATATTTAGCAAACTCCCTTATAATAATTAAGCGTATCCTAATTGTTGTTTGATTAGCATTGGGATAATTTTCTATCCAAGAGTTTATTAGTTCCTTAGTAATTATTGGAGTAGTATACTTGCTTTCGATTACATACTTATCGAAGCATACTAATGCTCTTGATGCATCAGAATATGACCAACCCATACCTTGCTTGAATTTAACAAAAGAATAGAGCTTATCAGCGAAAATACTATTAAATTTATCATTACATTTACTCATATATTGATACCTCCCAATTTCCAGTTAAAGCACATTCTTTTAATTTTTCTATATTTACTTTCAAATAAGGTTTGATTGAATTGGGAGAAATATGACCAAGTATATCCGATATAACAATAGGTTCTACACCATTCTCTAATAAGGTTGTAGCTAAACTATGACGCAAAGAATGCAAACCGTGATAGGGATGTTCCTCAATGGAAATATTCGCTCGACGCAAATATTTTTGAAAAATAGGGTATAAATTTTTCAATCCATCAAATGGTGATATAAGTTTTACAAATAATATATCGGATGATGTGGTAGGGCGTGCATATTTTAAATAGTCAATTAAAGCCTCTCCGACTTCATTTAACAAGGGTAATTTTACTGGGTTTTTGGTTTTATGTTGAACAAATTCTATAAAACTATTTTCCCAGTTTATATTACTTAAATTTAGTTCCTGTATATCCTCTGTACGAATCCCATACCTTGCGGCGATAAGTAAAATACAGTAATCACGTTTACCGACAGGGCTATTTCTTTCTACAGTGGATAAAATGTTTTCTATGTTTTCCGGGGACCATACCTTATTAGGCAATTCTTTATTCGGGTGGTACAGTCGGGGTATAATTAGAGATAAATCTTGATCAATTTGGTCATTCAAGTAGATAAGATGTAGAAATGTTTTTAAAATGCCAACCTCTCTTTGCATACTTTTCTTTGTATATCTTATCAAAGAGGCAACATAATCAGAAACCAATTCAGGTGTAATATCTTTACATTTTGTCACCCCATTTTTTACAAGATGTTCGGTGATACGATATAATGACCACAACGAACGCTGTATTGTTTCATCAGTATTGTTTCGTTGTTTGCATCTATCAATATAATTGGAAATAGCTATTTGAAAATCATCTGTTGTAACCCATATATGGTCATTTTTAGATGACAAAAAACGTCCAAAAGTGTTGTAATCCCCTAACATACGCATAGAACGAATTATTGAACTTGCCATTTTGCTTTTTGGCCTATTATTCGGGAAATCAAACAAATTATGCAGAAATTCCGCCGCCATTTGTTCCTCGTAGAATGTTTTGTTATGCATATTACAAAAACGCTCAAATGCTGTCCATGTATCGCTACAGTTAGCGATTGTATCTGGCCCATACTCCATTTTGGTGCATTCATCCAATGCAGCAACAATTAATACTGATAAATTTAATTTTTGTGTTTTCACAGAAAACCCTCCTACTTGTATTATTAATTTAGCAATAATGCTTGAGGGTATTATATAATATTATGTTGAGAAAGAAAATAGACAAATCAAGTATTATAAGGCGTTATCTATTTCTGCTCAACATAATATTTTAGCTTAGATAATATAAATTA
>CAKSFP010000071.1 GCA_934454585.1 uncultured Clostridia bacterium | reverse complement strand
CAGCAGTACCGTGCAATCGGCACGCCGGAAGAATGCCGGGCGGCTGTGGAGAAGCAGACAGCGAAGAAAATAAGTAGTGCTTGGTGTCCAAGTTGTAAAAAGTATCTGACAACGCAACATTTAAAGGAAAAGTACCACTGTGTATATTGCGGTCAAAAATTAGATTGGAGCGATGAGGAATGAGTGAAGAACTTAAACAATGCCCGTTCTGCGGCGGAAAAGGAATAATTAAGGCAGTTAATAAAAATTATGGTCTTACTATTTGGTGTCAATGTAAAAAATGTAATGCAAGAACCGAGGGATATTGTCCGAATACAAATAACGAAGACGAGACTATCGAGAGTATTGAAAACTGCAAAAATAGAGCTGTAGAAGCGTGGAACAGGAGGGCGAACGATGGGAAGACTGATTGATGCTGATAAATTCAAGGGAAAAGTAATAGCAAGTCATACCGGAAGTGGCGTTATCAAATTGATTGCTATTGACGAAGTTCCGACCGCCTACGACCCGGACCGGGTTGTGGAGCAGTTGGAAGACTATGGAAACGAAGAAACACGCTATTATAAAAACACGCCCTATGAAAAATGCATAGAAGAGTGCATAGGCAAAGCAATCGAAATCGTGAAAGGTGGTGGAGTAGATGGCAATTAAGCCAATTTTATTTAACACAGAAATGGTTCGGGCAAATCTGGATGGTAGAAAGACTTGTACCAGACGGAAGATTCCTATTGATATTGTGAATAATTGTGATGTGGAGACAGATGGGACATTGCTTGCATATGAGAATTGTTATGGAGATTTTATCGACCCGGTAAGACTGTGCCGATATCAGCCGGGAGATATCCTGTATGTTCGGGAGACATTCTACGAGGATGTGGATTGCATCCTTTACAAAGCTGATAACGAGAAGTTGACAGGGTACAGGAACATGAGAGGAGAAGATATTGTTGTAAAGTGGCGCCCATCCATTCACATGCCGAAAGAAGCGGCGCGGATCTGGCTCCGCGTTACGGATGTGAGAGTTGAGCGGTTGCAGGAGATTACAGAGGATGGAGTGTGGGATGAAGGATTTAGATTTAAACCGCCATGCTTAACCAGAGTATCAGCAGATGGACATACTTGCGATTTAGATGGTCCATGTACGAGCAGTATTAAATATTGCGACATGACTATGGGGGAGTTGTTTGGTAGGGAATTGTGGAACAGCACCATCAAGAAATCCGACCTTGACCGCTACGGATGGGATGCGAATCCGTGGGTATGGGTTATCGAATTTGAGCGGTGCGAGAAACCGGAAGGAGTGTGAGGTATGGCTAAAGCAGTATTGGTTATGGATATGCCAGAATCGTGTAGCAAGTGTAAATTCCTGTATGAGTTTCAAGGCATCAAGAAATGTCAGCTTATGAATGTACTCAATAATGGAGCATCAAGGCTGTCGCAGAATACTTTCACCGAGAAACGGCATGAAAAATGTCCGCTTCGGGAACTGCCGGAGAAGATACCGGATCTTGAACACGGATACGAAAATGTTGAGAAAAGTATTATTCGGACAGGCTGGAATGCCTGCTTAGATGCAATCGCCAAGGAGTAAAGAGATGCCCCGCTACCGGGGAGACGGCGGCGGGGCAGTTGTCGAAAAAGTAGGAACCTTGAAAATTGAATATTGGTGGTTGGAGTGGTATAATTCCTCTATCACAAGAGATTGGGGGGGGAATTACAATGGAGAAACTTAACTATAAGATTTCAGATGAATACAGTCATGAACTTAACGATATAAGCAATAAGCTGGCACAGATGGAACGTGGAAGGATATATGAGTTAAGTGGAGCACAAATGGATGGCTATTTGGCAACGAATGTTAGTCAGTTAAAGGAAATGATTAATGATCTACTGAATAAAATTCAGAATGGCAGAGAGGGAACTGCAACAGAACTTGGAAATATCATGAGAAATCTTTAGAAAACATTTACCAACCGTCAAATACAATATTTGATATGTTTATACAAAAAAGTGGAGGCAAGATGTCGGCGGATAAACGAAAGTATTCGAAAAGGGGCGAATCATGGGCATAAAAATGAAAGAGCAAACATGTACAATGCAAACGTTAGCTACATATAACAAGTACAAGAAATTTGTTAATAATGATAGGTTGCCAGATTTTGAAACGCAATATTGTAGTAATACAGGTTATATATGCTCGATCACACCGTGGGAGCATCCCATAAAATTGAAAATAAACAAATTGTTTATAGATGACAAGTCATTAGGAGCATCCCTTTATCATGAATTCACTCATATATATGACTATTACCATTATATAGGGCAAGCGGATAATTTAAAGGTTGTATTAAGACCATATTCGGAGTACCACGCTTCTCAAATTGAAATATTAAAAAAGTATAATTTGGCAACTAATATTTTAGATGAAATAAGTGTGGATGCTAAAGATAAAAGGATATTGGACTTACTGGATGAACCTGCCCAATATATTGAATCATATTATAAAAATATTACAGCTGGTGTAAAGCATGATATTGAAACAAAATATATCTATTATATGGGGGTTACAGACATTGTTAAGAGGATAACAGGAATGGAGTTGCAGACAAACGATTATCTGGGCTGTGAGAAAGAGAAGTATATAAAAATACATAAGTTATTAGAAACAACGGATTATAAGCAGCATCCGGATATTGATTTGATAAAAACGATATATGAGCTGTATGCTGAAAAATAAAACAACCAATGAAAATCATATGGTATAGTTTATTTCACTTTATGCCATTGAGTATCAGACATTTTTAGTTTAGGCTTTTTCTTATAAGGTTATGCAGGGAGGTATAAATATGGAGAAAGAGCCTAAGAATGAAATGGACACAAAGAAGGAATATTTGCATTCATATATGTCGGCAGTGAAGGCGGCAAAGCGGATAGAGGAAGAAATAGAGCGGCTCCGGCTGGACAAGATGTTGCCGTCTCTGATTATGGATGATATGCCGCATGCACACGATCAGAAAGATCTATCGGACTACATGGCAAAGATGGACGAACTCGAACATAAGCTGATCGATGCCCGGTATGGCAGAATCAAATTGTATATGCAGATATTTGCGGATGTTGAGAAAATGGAGGATGAAACGGAAAAAGCAGTGCTTACATACCGTTATCTGCGCGGGTACACTTGGGAGCAGATCTGTGTAAAAATGGAATACAGTTGGAAGCAGATCCACCGGATTCACGGCAAAGCACTTAAAAATTTCAAGATGACATAGAATGACACACTCCGATTGTGGTATAGTTAGGATGTGAAAAAGCGTAAGGGAAAAATCCCCTGCGCTTTTTTGTTTTGCTACAACAGCGCGGCTCCATGAAACTTAGGGGAGCCGCAACCTCCCCAAAGGAAGTGAGGGCGTGGATGAACAAAGAAAAGTACAGTGATCCGACAGCAGACCAGGCTATCGCTCACGTTATGCGGGAATACCGGAAGAAAAAGAAAC
>CAKSFP010000070.1 GCA_934454585.1 uncultured Clostridia bacterium | reverse complement strand
TATTTAATGGATAATGAAAACAAATTTAAGGTGTCAATCAGCAGTATGCTTGACTACGAATTGCCGAACATTACAGTCAGATTTGACGATTGCAAGACAGAATATACTTTTACCGGTACATACGAAGGCAGCAGTGCAGTTTCGTCAAAACTGCTGAAAATGATTGATAACGATAAAATTTCTGCGAAAGGGGCTGTCAAATAAGAAAATAGGCGTTAAAATAAATACAAGCAATTCTGTTTTGACAGGCTGTCCGAACGAAAAGGAGGATAAAAACTATATGAGACAGTCTGAAAAAATTACAGTTTTATACTGCCGTCTCAGCCGTGATGACGAGCTACAGGGCGACAGCAACAGTATTGAAAAGGATATGTCAAGACTTGGGCGTGATTATTTAAAAGTAGGTTTTTATACCGAAATCCTGTTTGTCGAAAAGAACATACGGTTTATCGCCGTCAACAACGGCATTGACAGTAACAACCAAACCGACAGCGATTTTACTCCGTTTTTGAACATCATAAACGAATGGTACGCAAAGGACACAAGCAGGAAAATCAAGGCGGTTATGAAAGCAAAAGGTGAATCGGGAAAAGCCTTGACAACCATTCCACCATTCGGTTATATGAAAAGTCCCGACGATAAAACAAAGTGGGTTGTTGACGAGCCGGCAGCGGATATTGTCCGAAAAATTTTTAGACTGTGTATGGAAGGTTACGGACCTTCTCAAATAGCAAAAATTTTGCAGAAAGAAAAAGTTTTAACCCCTGCCGCATACTGGCAAAGTATAGGATAACTAATTTACCTGTACCCGATAATCGATATTGCTGGGTAGCCGACACAATTTCAACTATGCTTGAAAAGAAAGAATATTTAGGGCATACCGTAAATTTCAAGACCTATAAGCAATCCTACAAAAGCAAAAAGAAATTGCATAACCCCGAAGAAAAACAAATGATTTTCGAGAACACTCACGAACCGATTATTGACGGAAAACGCACACAGCAAATTGATATTTGCTATGACTTGGTAGGAATACTGCCGATGTCATTGCTTAAACAAAACAGTGAAACGGCATAGAAAATACTATGCCGTTTCAACGAAAACATTATTGCTGTTTTATTAAGGACTGCCTTTTGCAAGGCTGTTTTGATTTAACCAAACATTTCCTTCTCTGCCTCTGCACAAAGATAATGATAAACCGGCAGATGCAATTCCTGCACCTTGTATGTTTCAGTCTCCGGCACGCGTATCGTAACAGTTGCCGTGTCGGAAAGCTTGCTCTCCTTTTCACCGGTGAGCGCAAGAGTCCGCGCTCCCACACATTTTGCCACTTCCACCGCATTTACAATATTGCGGGAATTTCCCGATGTGGAAAGCCCGATAACCAGATCTCCCTCACGCGCATATCCATAGACCAGCTGGGCATACATCATGTCCGGCTCCACATCATTTATAAATGCCGAGAGAATTGCACACTGGCTCGGGAGTGATATAGCCGGCAGAGCGCCCTGCAGATTCTTACTCAGACTTTTGGGAATTCTGTCGTCACTGACCTGTCTGTGACTCAAAAAGCTTTTCATCAGTTCGCCAACAATGTGCTCACTGTCCGCAGCACTGCCGCCGTTTCCGCACACAAGCACTTTTCCGCCGTTTTTGTATGTTTCGATCATAAGCTTAAGCGCAGCCGCAATGCTCTCACGGCATTGCGAAAGTATTGGATATCTCTCAATCAATTGTTCCATGCCGCCTTTATCTCCTTTCAAAAGTGTTCGCAGCAACCGCAAGTGCCGCCCAGTCGCCGATGGCGTCGCCCAACTCCGCCGGCACCACGGTGCACACATTTCTCGCATACGGCAGAGTCTCGCGGTCTATGACCGCCTGCATCCTCTCGCGCAGCAGTTCGCCGCT
The DNA here is from genome assembly GCA_934454585.1 of uncultured Clostridia bacterium. Classification (GTDB taxonomy): domain Bacteria; phylum Bacillota; class Clostridia; order UMGS1810; family UMGS1810; genus RGIG4708. The sequence continues at coordinate 1,836 of CAKSFP010000070.1, read as the reverse complement.
GCGCTCAAATATACTGCCTATTACGATTCTCTCGGGATTGAGCAAATCAATCATTATTGACAAACCGGCACCGAGCTTTTCGGCGCAGATGTCATACACACGAATTGCATCCGCGTCACCGCTTTTTGCGCAGTCGGCAATTTTCTTTGCCGTTATCTGCCCGAGTTCGCCGTAATCACCGCAGAAAGCAGTTGACTTGCCGCACTGGAGTTTCTCGCGCGCAATCATCTTGCCGATTTCCGCAATGCCGCCGCCCGAGCAAAAACCCTCAAACGAACCTGCTTTGCCGTAGCCGACGGGACCGTAATCCGCCATGCGCATATGCCCCGCCTCGCCCGCCATGTCGTTTGTGCCGCGGTAGAGTCTGCCGTCGAGTATCAGTCCGGCGCCCATGCCCGTGCCAAATGTAAGAAAAATCATGTTCCTGACCCCTCTCCCGGCGCCGAATTTCCATTCAGCAAGAGCACAGGCGTTGGCGTCATTCTCGATGCCTGTCGGCACTGAAAACTTGTCCTCAATCATCTTCACGATTTCTATGTTGTCCCAACCGGGCAGATTCGGCGGCGACATAATTACACCGTTCTTTGAATCAAGGGGACCTCCGCAGCTTATGCCTATGGCATCTGCCGCGCCTATGTTTTCGATGGCATTTATAATCTTGCCGATGGTTTCGTTTACACAGGTTGTGCCAAATTTAATCTTTTCGGCAATACCATCTTTGTTGCCAAGCGTGACGGCACATTTTGTACCGCCGATATCTATTCCGCAAAATTTCATTTCTTCACACTTTCTCTTTCTTATATTTTTCAAAGAACCATCACTTGCCCGGTACACTCTCCCAGTCTTTGAGGAAACGCGCTATTCCGGCGTCGGTCAGCGGATGGCAAATCATCTGGCAAATAACCTTGTACGGAACGGTTGCGATGTGAGCACCTGCAAGAGCCGCGTCAACCACATCTTCGGGACTTCTTATGCTTGCCGCAATTATCTCGGTATTTATGCCGTGAATGTCAAACATTGCGGCAATTGCCTCAATCAGCTTGTTGCCATCAGACGAGATGTCATTGAGTCTGCCGACAAAGGGACTGACATAACTTGCGCCGGCGCGTGCCGCAAGCAGAGCCTGTGCCGGACTGAATATAAGAGTTACATTAGTGTGTATGCCCTTTGCACTGAGTTGCTTTACAGCCTTGAGGCCATCTGCGGTCATAGGGATCTTTATGACTATATTTTTATGGATTTTTGCAAGTTCAAGCGCCTCGGCGACCATCTTGTCAGCCTCAAGGCCGATAACCTCGGCTGAGATTGGACCGTCGACTATTGATGTAATCTCGGTCACAACATCTTTGAAAACCTTGCCCTCTTTTGCAATGAGCGACGGATTGGTTGTAACTCCGCACACAACACCCAGGTCGTTTGCTTTCCTGATTTCCTCAACATTTGCGGTATCGATAAATAATTTCATATGTAACACATCTCCTTTTGCTTTAATTATATTTATAAAAAGGGGATATTTCAATAGATTTTAATGACAATATCGTCAAATAACTTATACTTTTGTGCCAATATTGAAAATATTTTTTGGATTTGATGATAGATGTGGCAAATTGTGATTAAAGTCCTGCCTCTGCTATGCCCGTTTTTGATCATTTTATTTAATTCAGATGTACAAAAAACATTAAAAAAAGACTGTCAGTGATTACTGACAGCCTTTATATATCTACCTTAGCAGCGACCTACTTTCCCGGGCAGTTACCCGCCAAGTATCATCGGCACTGCGGAGCTTAACTTCTGTGTTCGGTATGGGTACAGGTGTGACCTCCGCGTCATTGCCAC
>CAKSFP010000069.1 GCA_934454585.1 uncultured Clostridia bacterium | reverse complement strand
GTCTATACTGTACAATTCTCCGTTGAGATTTTTCTGTCTTTCGCGCAAATGTTTTATGTCATCGAGAGAATTTCTCATTTCCTCTATTTCATCATTCTTTCGGGCAATCTGTGTGCGCAATGATTTTATATCAGCGCCGATTTTCGCATTCACCGTCTCATGTGAAAATGTCTCGTCTCCGCTTGCGGTCAGGTTTGACAGCCTTTTGATTATGTCGTCGTTTCTGTCGGTGCTTATGCCTGCGCTCACAGCCGACAGGCAGTATGTGCGCATAAATGCCGATTCATTGAGATTATATATCTCCTCGCCGACATCTACACCCTCAAAGCTCGTGTTGCCGGTATCGGTGTTGACTACCGAATATTCACGGCGAACTCCGTTTGAGCGCGATATCATAAACTTGTCCGTGCCGCATTCAAAATTCATGCTGCCGGACACCGCAGTGTTGTCCCACGGAGAATATTTTTCCTCCTGTGTGAGCGTGTTGCCGCCGCGCCTGCCATGAAACCCGAAAAGCATGTATCTTATAAAAGACACTATAGTCGATTTTCCGCTCTCGTTGTTGCCGTACACCACATTGAGTCCGTCGCCGAGAAAGATTGTTTTATCCTTTATTTTTCCGAAGGAAGCTATGGAAAGTTTTTTTATCTTCATTACCTTTTACCTCCGGAATCTATTACATCAAACAGATAGTCGGACGCAGCGCACACAGCCGACACCTCATCATCGGAGCAATCACGCAGCTGACTGAGGACATTGCGTGCGACAAACGCCATGAGCCCGCTACCTTGAGCCAGTTCATCGAGATTATAGCTGCGGCGAGTCTCGTCGGTCACTGTGATGAAAAACGCATCGACGCTTTTTTCAATCAGCACAGTATCAAGGCTTACAGCCTCATTTAGCGTGCCGCAAAGCGTCACTTTGTAAAAATCGTCTGCGCATGGCACTGCATCATGCACCATGGTGATTACATCATCAAGCGAATGTGCAGTTGTGACATCCACCGACACGCAGTGGTATCTGCGGATTGATGTGCTCTTGAAAGCAAGTCGGCAAAAGCCCTTGCCGACCTCGCCGCAAATGACCCCCTTATCGCCACATTCGTCAAAGCCGTGCGGTTCGGGTGCTCCGCAGTAAGCATAGTATGTGTTGCCGGCAAGCCTAATACCGCTGTAGTCATGGGTGTGACCCAAAGCCACATAGTCAAACCCGCTTTTTTCTATCTGCGATACGGATATCGGGTTATATCTGCTCTGCGCTCCGTCGGTTATCAAATCGCCGTGGAGCAACAGAATATTTATGTAGTCATCGTTAATAACTTCAAATTCGTTCATCATGGATTCATATTGATATTTCGAAGAAAAACTCATGCCGTAAACACGGGTTTTGATATCATCGAGTTCCATGTATTCCGCCTTGTCCGAGAACACAACAGCATTGTCAGGCAGCGAGCGCAACAGTGCCTCGCACGCCGGACTGTGGTAGCAATCATGATTCCCGAACGAGATGAAAAATGTCGTGTCCGGGTGTTTCTCAAAAATCCCGTTCAAAAAATTTATACTGTCCTTGGTAAAGTTGGCATTGTCAAAAATATCGCCCGCAATCAGCACTATATCTGCTTTACCGCATATACCGAGCGCATTTTTGAACGAAGTCTTAAGCTCCTGACGGCAAATTTTACTCTTTTCCAGCGGCAGATTAGAAAACCGACAGTCAAGATGCAAATCACCGGTGTGAACAATCCTCACAGTCCTCATATCGGTTTGCCCTCCTCACAATAATTCAGTTTACATTGTATCAAAAATACTGGAGAATGTCAACATCACAAACCATATAGATAAGCGAAAATGAAAAAATAATATATTTTAGCGGAGAATTTGAAAATGACGGTTCACAGAATTGTCATTTTGATTTTTTGAAAAATTCATTTTTTTGACAACAGTTTGACAACAAATTTTATGTTGTTTTTTGTTATTTCATGCGTGTTTGTGCGCGGCGTTAAACATAGATAAAAACCGCACAAACACAAGAGTTTTCGGTCACAAGGAAGTATATTTCTTGATTAGGCGGTATAGCCCCCACAAGGGCTATGCCGTCTTTTCCTGTTTCGCTGTTGTTTTCTGTTCTGTTTGCGGGTCAGTCGGCAAATGGATTTCTCCCACAAAGTTAAAGACAATATCTACTTTCTGAAAACGCTTGCCCTCTCTCTTTTCCGGCGCGTGGACGACGATTTTCTTGATAAACTCATTGACGATAGCGGGCGTCAATTCTGTTATGCCCACATACTTGCGGATAATGGCGGCGAAACTGTCAAAATCGCTTTTATTCTGTTCGTAGGTATCGACTTCTTTCTGTTCCGCGTTTACCTTTTCCGTCAATTCCCGCTGTTCCGCTTCATACTCTGCGGACAGCTTCAAAATTCGTTCGTGGCTGATTGTGCCGTTGATGTCGTCCTCATAAATCCTCTTGAAAATCCGGTCAAGTTCCGCAATCCGTTTTTTCGCCTGTCCGACTTCCCGCCGCTTGCGTTTCATATCCTTTTCCGCTTCATTAAACCGCTGTTTCTGTATCAGTTCCATAAAAGCAGTGATGTCCTCATAGAACATGGTAGTTACGGCAAATATCCGATTGAGAACGATTTTCCGTAAGACTTCTTCTCTGATGAAATGCGCCGTACAATCTCCCGTATTACTTTTGTATCTTGCACAGCGGTAATGATCTTGCGAGCCGTCAAAACTCTTGCAGGTAGCAAAGTGAAGTTTACTCCCGCAATCCGCACAGAATACTAAGCCGGAGAACATTCCCTGTCGCTCTGCTTTTGTGGGGCGGCGTTTGTTCGCTCTCAACTCCTGCACCCGTTCAAAGACAGCTTCTTCAACGATTGCTTCATGGGTGTCGCGGAAAATTGCCTGCTGTTCTTTTGTAGTGGGAATACGCTTTTTCAACTTGTGGGATTTTGAATAGCTTTTGAAATTTACCGTATGCCCGCAGTAGTCCATACGCTCTAAAATGCCTACAATCGTGCTGTCCTGCCAATTATACGGATTATCGGGGAGTGACTTTCCCTTTTTCTTTGCATAATATGCCTTTGCTATCAGCACATTGTCTGCTTTTAGGATTTTTGCTATCCGCATAGGACCGTTTCCGGCGATACATAAGTCGAAAATCCGCTTTACCACAGCGGCGGCTTCTTCGTCCACAATCCACTTCTTTTTGTCGTTGGGGTCTACCTTGTAGCCATAAGGCGGCTTTGTCAGATGTTCCCCCGCCATGCCCTGCGCTTTCTTGATTGCCCGTACCTTTTTGCTGGTATCTTTTGCGTAAAAATCGTTGAATAGATTTCGGAAAGGGGTAAAATCGTTGTTGCCTTTTGCACTGTCCACGCCATCATTGATTGCGATATACCGCACATCACGTTCTACGAAAAAGATTTCCGTATAGTAGCCGACTTTCAGATAGTCGCGCCCCAAGCGTGACATATCCTTGACAATGACCGTTGCCACATTTCCGGCTTCAATCTCCGCTATCATGCGGTTAAAATTCGGGCGGTCAAACGTCACGCCGGAAACGCCGTCGTCAATGAAAAATACCGGATTTGAAAATCCGTTGTCTGCGGCATATTTAGATAAAACGGCTTTCTGATTGACAATGCTGTTACTATCTCCGTCAAGCGCGTCCTCTTGACTTAAACGGGCGTATAATGCGGTTATCTGTTCGGGCTTATAGGTATTTGCTGTCATGTTCATTCCTCCTGTAATGAACGCCCGACAGACAGGTTGCTATCTCCATTATAGCGGACTTCTTTTTCTTTGTCAGTAGGCGTTTTGACGGTTTCTGATTTTATGAGCCGCTTCATCTTGTCGTAGAGCCGTTCCGAGCCGCCGCAAGAGGTAGACACTTCATAGAACGTGCCGCCGATTTTGTAAGTGACTGTTTCGTTTGCCGGATTGCCCCTTTTGGGCTTAAATTCTGCTGTTTCCTGTTCCTGCTTCTTTTCCATTCCTTTCCCGTCCTTTCCTTGTTTTGTAATGTGATAAGTTTCGTAGCAAGCATATGAATGTTTCCTATTAGGAAAACACACTGTCGAAAGGGTGTGTAGCGGGCTTAGCCCGCTACGGCGGGATCGG
>CAKSFP010000068.1 GCA_934454585.1 uncultured Clostridia bacterium | reverse complement strand
TATGATTATAACACAAAACCACACAGGGTTACTGTACAAATGACAAAAGGTATTTTTTGTAGTTTATAATCATTGACGGCGTATCTAATAATGGTTGTGGCAAAAGCAGAAAAACAGCATTTATAAAAAGAGTTCCTATAAAATACATAAGCGACTGACACCACTTAAAAGTTTTTAATAAGAACTCTACTCTAATGATATTACACTATTTATTGTTGTATGTCAAGGATTTTTGAAAAATAAATGCTGAAAACAACAAATTTCAAATTAGAAAGGACGATTATTATGAAAAAGTTTAAGAAAATTATAGCAATGTGCTGTGCAGCAATTATGGCAATGTCAACTATGTGTGTAGGTGCTTTTGCGGCAGCACCTAATGATGTGGCACCATTGGTTCATTATGGCACAAAGCCTACATCTCTTGCGTCGTTACCATTTAACGATTCTATGAATGGAGTCAATTCTGAAACCGGTATGGGTTATTCTGACTTTTATTTTAATTGTGGATCGGCATCAAGAGTAATTCTTGATATGTCTGCAGTTGAAGTTTTGTCTCAAAATGCAGGGGCTTCCGTGAAAATGACATTAAAAAACTGGAATAACGATCAAAAAATTAAATCATTCACATTTACAACTGATTCCGATGGACAGATTCCTGAAGACGATGCATTGAAAACAATTTATATGACAGCAAATACAAATTTCTATGTTCAAATAGAAACCACTCCTGGTGATGTTCATTTTTATGGCAAGTACAGATTGACTAATTGACATTTAAATCTACCAAGGCGAGCGAAACGCTCGCCTTGGTGGATTTAACATATTGTTCAAAAAGGTTGTTTAAAATGAAAAGGAGGTTGTACTCATGAAAAATAAATTGTTATTTTTTTTAATTATCTGTGCTATATGTTTGAATATTTCTGCTTATGCTGATGAATATAGGACAAATAATATTGAAACATTAGAGAAATATGGCATTATACAAGGCGATGATAACGGGGAATTAAAACTTAATAATTATATTACACGTTCCGAAGTTGCGACAGTAGTTTGTAAATTGTTATGCCTTGATTTGACAAATGAAAAAAGTTGTTTTACAGATGTTACAGATGATTTTTGGGGAAAGAATTATATAAATACTGCTCATAAATATAATATTATACACGGATATGAGAATATGTGTTTTAAGCCGAATCAAAATATTACTTATGCAGAAACAATTAAAATAATTGTTTCCTGTTTAGGATATGCACCTATTGCTGAAAAAAACGGGGGTTATCCGTCCGGCTACACTACGATTGCCCGGGATTTAGGGCTTATAACAAATACTTCATACAATCCGGACGAATTCGTACTGCGAAAGGATGTGTTTGATATGATTTACAATTCTCTTGACATACCTATTGCAATAGAAGAAAATTATGGAGAAAAAAGAATTTTGATAATGGATGGTAGGTATGATGATACTCCATTGACTACATTGAGAATGAGTTTTGCAGAAAACTAAAAAATAGATTTTTGTATTGAAAGGAATTTAATACTATGAAATTCAAAAAATTAACATCAGGTATGTGTTGTATAGCACTGCTAATGTCATTAACTCCGGCAACATTTGCACAAAATATCAAAACAAATGTAAATTCTGAAAATAATGTTATTGCAACAGAATCAACTTACATTTCTTTTGATGAATATTTGAAAAAGTATGGTGAGCAAAATGTTGTAGCCGGATTTGATAAGGCAGAAACAGAAATAACAGGACAAAGCAATTCAAACATTGCAACAGCAAGTATAGCTGATGAGGGCAAAAGTTTGTTTGAATGTTTGCAAGACGGTGAATTTTTAGGTATGGAAGTGCAAGGAGTTTCGGATATATCCCCCGATAATCACAACTTCACAATAAAGCTGAAAGATAAGGGATATACGCCTACCGCAAACATTGACATATTAGGCGAACCTATACCGGCAAGTGCAAATGCAAATACGATTAAACGGTATACAAATTATAATGTGTATTATTCCGATAATCAGCCGGGTACGACAGACTTGAATAATGCCTATGAGCCATTGTCAGGATCATATATTTATAAATACTCGTATGCTTTTGAGGGAAATTATTTGTGTTCGACAGATGTAACATTCAATAATACAAAATTGAGATGCGGAACACAAGATAATAATATGTATGTTTATGTGGCGGCAAAGTCAAGTCAGCAGACTCTTGATTTCGGACTTATGGCAAACCCTGCGGCTTCAAACCGAAATCAAGGCTTATATGCTTGCTATAATCCGGGTGACGGTTCGTTCTATGTTGAAGCATATCCAAAAGTAAATGCAACATCATACAGTACATCAAACAAAACAATGACATTGGAAAACAAAACCGTAACGATAAGATTAAGTATTGGAACGGGAACAGCTGAAATGTATATGGAATCGGGCGGAGAGTGTATATTCTATAAAGTTATTGATATGAGTACCTTGATTTCGGGAACATCTGCGGCATTGACTTTTATACAAGCTATGTCTTGTGTGGAAGCGAATAATGCAAATACGAGCCTTACAAGCGGTTCATATTTCAGAAATGTGAAATTCAGCAATAATAAATTATACAGCTATACAAACGGAACAAGAAATTTCCCGACTTTTGGCTCTGCAACATATTATCTGTTCGCTTGTAAACCGTCGGCTATTGATTTCAGCTATGGGACAAACACTGAAACTATATCTATAGAATATAATTAAGAAATAATCTGAGTGCAGGAAACGAGGTGTATTTTTGTGAAAAAACTATTTTCAGCGGTCATTGCATTAACTATGTTAATATCAGCGATGAATGTTAATGTGTTTGCAAGCAATATTGAATTTAGCGACACGGCGGGTCATTGGGCAGAAAATGCAATTAACAAGTGGGCAAACAAAGACATTATATCCGGCTATCCCGACGGAACATTTAAGCCGGACAGCCCTGTAACCCGTGCGGAACTTGCAAAGATTTTAACTCTTGCGTTTGATTTACAACCGAGTGAATTTGTATATACCGAAAAAGATTTGAGCGAAAATGATTGGTATTATAATTATTTGCTTTGTGCCGGAAAATACATTCCCAACTATGCTTTGCCGGAAATCAACGAGAAAAATCAGCCGTATATTGATAATCGAACAGTTAATGCCTTTTTGCCACAACAAAATGCAATGCGTATGCATGTTGCGGAAAGTCTGGTTGAAATTATCAAAAATAAAGAGCAATCGATTGTTGATGTGCCTGAAATTAGCGTTGTCAAAGACGAGCTAAATAAAACATTCAAAGACGCAGATTACGAAAATCTCTACGCTAATCACGGCACTATTCCCGAAAATGTCCGCAGAATGTTTGAATACACATATCTCGCAAAAAAACTTGATATTATGCAGGGCGACACAGATGGCTATTTTCGTCCGTACGACAATGTAACAAGAGCAGAACTTATTACTATGCTTGACAGGATAATTGCTAAATAATTAAGGTGTGGATAAAAAGTGGCAGGAAATAAAATACAACAAGTATGGTCCGTGTGGATTGACGAAAAAAGCAAAATAATTACCGTCAAAAAGTCACAAAGCGGTAAAGAAATATTTTTTGAAAACAGAGAAGTTGGAATGAAAATAGTTACTGACCTTGTTTCCAAAGGATATAAAATAGGTTAATTAAACGGTGTATAGTCGGAACAAACAACATATTGCCGGCTATGTTGATTATAAACACACATCACCGTTATTCCTAAAATATAAAAATCCATCATTAGTATAAATCCGGCAAAGAAATTTTGTCGGATTTATTTTTATGAGAGGTAATCAAAAATGCAGATAAAATATTATGTTTCTAAATTAAGAATTGAATACACATAGTATTTGGCGCGGCATATCTGCCCCAATAGCCATATTCGATGTGAAAAAGCGGATATGCCCTGTGGGAGTGATTTATTATGAAACGCAGCTTGGGGGTATATATCCGCAAATGGCGGCAACAAAGACACGTCCGAACAAAAACCTTCGCCGATAATTCCGATGATTACGGTAAATGCATATTCAGCTTAATCAACCGTACAGCCAAATTTATACGCAAGAAAATTGCGTGTGAATTTGGCTGTTTTTGTTTTCTGCGGTCTTGTAAAAACAGCCGTGCTCCGCCCCTCTCCGTATTGAATATTCAAAAAATATCAATACGGGGGAACAAAAAATGCGTTCAAAAAAATTTTTTCAACTTTTT
>CAKSFP010000067.1 GCA_934454585.1 uncultured Clostridia bacterium | reverse complement strand
AATGTGATAGCTCTGTTTTATTTTGTCGGGTCTGAAAACCCTTGTATTTACAGCGTTCCTAATAGGAAGCAATCATAGGAAAAGAGTACCCTTTTCCGAAAATGCCCTGCATTTTGTTTGTTGGGAAAAATCCCAAACCCTTTTGTGTTCTCTCACTCAATATCCCGTCCGAAAAGCGGCTTTTGTTGCACTTTGCCCCTCACTATATACAACACGCAAGTTTTCATTTTTGCCAAAGAGCCAAGTGAGAGTTCTAAAAAAATTTAGATTTTTCTTTTTGTACGCAATCGAAGGCAAGCGACTTTCAGTTATGCTGTTAGGTAAATTTTAAATGAACGCCCTTGACATCAATCCTAATTCGGATTATAATAAAATAATCCGAATTAGGATTGAAATGAGGAGATGATTTAATGCAATCAAACAGGGAAAAAATCCGACGACTTATGATAGCGATTGATCAAATTGACGAAGCATATTACAAAGTATTGCGAACACTAGGTATAAAGGATAATGCTTTTGTTTTGTTTTATGCCATTGCAGACGGGAAATCTTATTCGCAAAAAAGGATATGTGCTGAATGGTCTGTCCCACGAACAACGCTCAATACCATAGTGCAAGAATATGTTGGAAAGGGATACATTCGCTTGGTATCTACCGGACACAAAGAAAAAGAAATTGTATTAACCGATTCAGGCAAAGTCTTTGCCGAAGAAATTTTGACACAGATTTTCGAAGCAGAAGAAAAAGCAATAGAGCCATTTCTCAAAACAATGTTTGTAGAACAAGTTGAAGATTTGGCAGAACGGATTAAAACCGAATTTAATCTAATTAAAAAGCAAAATTGAAGAAAGGAATTTGATTATGTTAGAAAAATTCAATATCAAATTAGAACAGGTTGACTTGTCGGAACTGCCGCAATTCACAAAAAAATTGCAGGAAGCGTTTTCGATTGCGGTTAAAGAAAAATTCGGCACAACCAATCCCATTCCCTCTGAAAAAGAAGTGCAATCATCGTTTCACTCCAAGGGGACAGCAACCTATCATATTGTTCTGAATGGAAAGCATGTAGGTGGTGCAGTGCTCACGATTGATGAAAAAACACAGCAGAATTCGTTAGATTTCTTCTTTATCTCACCGGAATATCACAGTCATGGTTTGGGGCTTGCTGCTTGGAAAGCCATAGAAGCGGAGTACCCAGATACAACTGTTTGGGAAACCATAACGCCTTATTTCGAGGAACGGAATATCCACTTTTACATCAATAAATGTGGTTTTCATATTGTGGAATTTTTCAATGAGCATCATATTGACCCTAATATGCCCCGCCCAGAAAATCAATCTGCTGAACCCGTACCAGGTACAGACACTTATTTTCGCTTTGAAAAGGTGATGAAATGACATATAAAACCGAGTGGATTAAATGTCCTGTATGTGGGAGTAAGACGAGATTAAAAGTACTTCAAAATACTGAATTGAAAAACTTTCCGCTTTTTTGTCCGAAGTGCAAGCAGGAAAATCTTATCAATGTAAAAAATTTGAATATTTCAGTTATCACAGAGCCAGACGCATTGACGCAGAGCCGATAATCACAAGAAATAAATCTTATGATTATTGACTCTTTCTGTTTTGTGACAGGAAAACAAACCGCCATTTCCTGTATATAAAATGGAATAGCGGTAAATACATAATTATTTTAAAATACATGGCGGTGTCGGGAGATATTGCCATGTTTCTTTTTCACATTTTTAATTCTATTCCATTGTTAAAAAAAGCCTATACCATGCAACGGTTTTTTGCAACCATAGAGATGAATACACAAATCATTATAATTACTTAAATAATTCATATTACCAAACGCCTATGCGGTTTTGTGCCTGCATGGGCGTTTGTTGTAATAGCCCCCTACTGGGAAGAAAGGGGGTGAGTTATGATGAAGTATTCTGAACAATTCATGGAGCATATCGAATATGCCTTTGCCGCGTTCTGTAAAATCGTTCTCCGCAATGCGGCAATCAACGCGTACCGAGATTTTGGGCGGAAACAGAAACATGAAGTATCACTTGACTATCTGATGTCGGAAACGTCTTTTGAACCGTTTGTAACCGACAACTATTTTGAGCAGTATGTGTATGAGAAGCCGACTGTTTTTGTCGTGCAAGGGAAAGAAGTCGTCGTTACAAGTGAACGGTTAGCCGACGCATTAGCTAATCTGTCAGAACAAAGGCGTACTGTTCTGCTGATGAATTTCTTCCTCGGTTACAGCGAAAGAAAAATCGGGAATGAGTACGGAAGAAACAGAAGTACAGTCAACTACTGGAAACAGGCGGCATTGAAGCAGTTAAGAAAAGAACTGGAGGAGACAAAACATGAGGAATAAGAAACTGATACCCTTTGAAACTATTGAGAAAGCTGTTGCCGGCGAGCCGGAAGCCATCGACGCGGTACTGCGGCATTACACAGCGCGGATTAAATATCTGTCTACCTATCGCGGGCATATTAACGACGATATTCAAGACCGTCTGAAAGCCCAGCTTATCAAAGCTATCCTGCAATTCCGTTTTGACAGGTAGTAGCAAAGCCAGAAAAAGCCGTCAAGGATAAAATGCACGCTTGCGCGTCCTTGACGGCTTTCCCTGTCTTTGCTGTCGGGCAGCCAAGAGAGCGCAATCGGATAAACCGCTTACGCTCTCTATCCAGTATGGAATGTTACGCGATAGAGTGTACTTCTCGCTTGATTTAAGCGGCATTACAGCGGAGATAAGGGCAGGGGTAGGGTTTTATACTCCAACCCTTAAAAATGAGGTTCTACTGCGTAACATATTTTTATATTGCCGTTTCCGTTCCATTCTTTTCCATTCCGGTGGCTCTGCCGCTTTGCTTTGCCCCCAAAGGAGAGGGATTAGAGAAAGGATAGGAAGGGAATGGGTATTTGATTAAATCCGTATTTGATTTTTCTTTAGTTATTTATATCTTTATTTAATTGCGTTGGATTTTCCAACGTAGGTTTTTCCAATGTTGGATAATCCAAGATAGGCGGTCTATGCTCCCTTGGATAATTACCACAGGTTTGTTACGCAGTAGAGGGTAAAAAACGCTTGATTTATGCGGCTTGCAGAACGTGTAAAACGCTTAGATGATATTTTATACTTCTACCCTCAAAAATGACGTTCTATTGCGTAACAAAGCGAAAATAGAAAAACAGAGAGCCTACCACTATTGAAAGTGATTAACTCTCTGTTTCTGTTTGCACCCTGCCTGTCAGCGTTAGTGATAAGTTGTTTTGAATACTTCCTTATCAGCGTAAAACTAATATTTGCGCGGTTTTACGATTGGCTTTCGTGTTCATTATAGATACAGAAAATCATCTTATTGATAACACATATTAATGATTTTATAGTGAAATATCTCGCGTACCGCTCGATGTGAAATAATTTGCTTGACGCAAATTGTGAAATAGTGAGCTGCGCTCTCTGTGAAATGAAATTTGCCTTTTAACATCCGCGTAAGCGGATATTTCACGCACCATAGGTGCATTTCACGGCGCAGCCATTTCACTTGACGCGCAGCGGCAAATTTCGTTGAAAAAAGCACACCAACGGTGTGCTTTTTTCTGGCTTTCGCGTTCATTATAGATGCAGGCTCTTTTTTGCTTTTTTGTACTCTATTAAGAGTCATCTATTTTATGATCCAAATTCCGTTTCGGTCTGAGCCTTCTCTTTCAATAACATTTCTATCTTTTAGTGATTTTATTATTGCTGAGATTGTTTTTCGACTCTTTCCTAATTCCATCGACATTGCAGTTGTTGTTATTCTTGGATTATTTTTTATTAATCTTATCACAGACATTTCTCTTTCTGTGAACTTTTCTGTCACCTTTTCTGTTACCTTAAGGGTAACAGAACTTCTGCAGAAGTTTACTCTGAAATCTCCATCCATATCAACAAGCTCAGGTTTTGCTAAACCGTATTTTGAAAATTAATCAAACATACAGGGAATCCCGCTTCTCAATTCTTCAATTATTCATATACAATTTTGCCAGACAGTGTCTGGCTTTTGGGGGTCACATCATTTTGAGTCTCTTTAATAAATTTCTATCTAAGAACATCCTTCCAATTAGTCGGAAATCCCATAAGTTCCATTTTAACATTTGGATATTTATCGAGCAAAGTTTCAATTAGATCAATAAAATCATTCCAGTGTCTATCCCTCGGAAGAATATTGCTTAAACACACCAATGTGGCAAATACTCTCACGCTGCTTATTCCCTGCTTTGT
>CAKSFP010000066.1 GCA_934454585.1 uncultured Clostridia bacterium | reverse complement strand
CAGAGACCTCAGAGCAATTAGCATCAATGAAACGATACTTGTCCTCTATAGTTTCGAAAATATGCCGACGGATTTTTTTAATACATCAATGACCTCATCTTTCTCGGCAAGTTGCTTGCGGAGTGAGCGTATTTCCGCTTCAAGCTCACGCTGACGCTTATCAATGCGGTTTTGACGATCGGTTGCACCGGGCTGAAAGCCGGCACGCTTGAGCCATGATTTGAGAGTTTCAACACATATACCGAGTTCGGCGGCAACTTCCTTTGAAGGTCGCCCCTGTTCGGTAACCATCTTGATCGCGCCACTCTTGAATGTTTCGTCATAACGAGGTGGCATTGTTCCTTTTTTGATTGACATAAAAGTTCCTCCTGTGATTTTGGATTTGTTTGTGTCCATTTCATTATATCACACTTTTTTCTGTCCATCAAATCTGGGAAGACGGCATATATTATTCGATACACCGGCGAAAAACTCTTTGAAAATTACATTGAAATAAACATGGTTGAATATTTTCTCGGCAACAAGCTTTTTGAAAATGTCAAAACAGTTGACGATTTTTATTTGCAAGTAAGCATGATTGCCGGAGAGAAAATGAAGGACAAGGAAAATATTACAAGGGAACAGTTTAATTATACAAATTGGCAGGAAAGTTTATTTGCCGATATGAGTGTGCGTGAATTGAGTAATAATGCAATGAAATATGCAACAAAAAGATAAATTAAATAAGGCAAAAACATATCCGAAAACAGTGTCGGAAAATGCATCTTTTTGATCCCACATATAAAAACGACCGAAAAACCATGTGATGATGCAAGTTACAGAGATTTTGAATTTTGAAAATTTGTCGTAAGTCCAAAAGACATTGCAAAAAGATATACACAAATTATTGAGAATTTGATAAAAATCCGTGTGCACAAAATCTGTGTTGAAATCCTGCTTGAAATAAACAATACTGTGTTGACTCGGGCAGACTGAACAAACGAAACAGGCCCATTATAGTATTTTTAACCCGATGAGTTAAAAATACTATAATTCTAAATAAAAATCAATATATTCTAAAAAAGGCGTTGACAACCACAATATATTGTGGTATAATGCTTGTATAAAAACTTATGCGATGATGGGATAATCCTTAGCATACGAGATGTCGTGATTGAACTTTAGTTAGTATAGACGGGATATTTGTGCCCGTATCCAAAAAGTCATTGTATGATTTAATAGTGTTTTTTATAAATGCGGAATGATGATTGTTCCGCATTTTTTGTTTGCCGAAATTCAAAAGATGTATCAATCGAGGAAAATTCAGGAATAATAAAAGAGTGAAAGAGGGTGATTTTATGAGAATTTCCGTGAATGAGACTATCGGAGTAATAGAGGTGTGGGCAACGGCAAATGAGGCAAACAAGGCAAACTTTGACATGACACTGAGGGAGATTTTTAATAAAATCACCTTGAATAATGTTAAGAAAAAGAGAATTGTTGTTTTTGAATCAGGCGACAGAGATTTGACGGAGTGCACAGATATGCTGATTCGAAAGAATGTTTAGGCAAACGGGACTCTAACCGATGCGTGTTTGAGTCTCGTTTGCCTATGCTTGAAAAGGCTTATATCATATAACCTGTGAAGAGGTATGATATCTCAATTTTTATTCTCGTGTTCCGGATGGTAGACAATATGGGATTATAAATAACAATTCAATCAAAACCGTTGACATTTCCTGTTTTCCTTGATATAATAATATCAAGGAAAGAATGTAATTGTGAATTCTGCATATGATACTATGAGAGTGAATACTATGGCAGGAAGTGTAGCAATGGAAAGAAAAATTATAAATGTAACCGGAAAAAGACAGATAACCATACCGCAGAAGTTTTATAATATCCTCGGAATGGGAAAAGAAGTTGAATGCGAGCTTACCGACAATGCTATTATATTGCGTCCGTTCAGAAACGACGGAGGTTTTGCAATCGAAATATTAAAGGATTTGGTTGCACATGGGTATAGCGGAAATGAACTCGTGACAGAGTTTGAAAAACAGCAAAAGAACATTGCAAGGGCAATAAGTGATGTATCGGCAGAGGCAGATGATATTGCTTACGGCAGAAAGAAAGGTGCCGGTATAAACGATGTATTCGGAGAGGAGTAAGGAAATGTATGAGGTTATATTTGCTCCTACGGCTGAATGGTATCTTAAAAAGCTAAAGGATAAAAGGCTGAAATAAAAATTCAAAGAAGCCGTAAAGTTAATTTCCGAAAATCCATACATTGCAAAAGAGAAAACCGGGGATTTATCAGGCTTTAGTGCGTGTTATTGACGGTATAAAGACAAAAATTTTCCCTGCCGCCTGCGAAATTTTAATCGCGGGCGGCAGGGCGTTTTTTATGCTTTTGGGCACAAATTTTCAAACACCGATGAGAGGAAAAAGTCAAATCCGTTTTATATTGCGATTTTATTTGTTTTGTGATACAATGTGTGAAGAGATTAGGATTTTGTACATGGCTCAACTGTAGGTATGAGGAGTGACATCATATGAAAAGTGTGTTTGCAAGAAGCGGAAACTCAACCGATTTTTTTTCGGATAAGTTTTTCTATGTAAATAATTGCGGCTACAATAAAGATATCGACATTGCAATAGATGTCAAAAGACCTGCCGGGCGCAGTGACTATCAACTACTGTTTGTCGAGAGCGGCAAAGTGAATGTGCGCTTATTCGATGAGACAAATGTCATACATGGCGGCGAGGCATATGTTTTTTGCCCCGGAGAGCCGCAATATTACAGCACTTGCGATGATGGGAACACGAGCTATTACTGGATACATTTTTCCGGATATGCTGCCAAGGAAATCGTCGGTTCAATTGTGTCCGGAGGAGTGATTGCCTGTGACGATTCGCATGCTTTTGTCACCGGGATAAAAGAGCTTGTCGCAGAGGTACAGTTTGGCGAGAATGTTCTTAAGACGGCAGGCATGGCTATGGAATTGATAGCACTTTTTTGCAGACAAGGAATCAGTTTTTTTGACAAAACAGTCGGAATGATGAACCGCGATATAGATAACGGTGTATTCGACCGCGACTGGGCGAAAATATCGGGGCTGAGCAAGTATTATTTTATAAGGTTGTTCCGCGAGAAATGCGGCAAAACTCCTCACGCGTATTTTTGTGATTTGTGCATGGAACGCGCAAAATTTTTGCTTAGGCAAGCGAGACTCGAACACGCATTGCCTGACGATGGATGCTTTTGCAATCTTTCAGCTTGTCGGATTTGACAGGCGTCAGCCTGCCTGCATCCTGCCGCACTGAAATCTTGCGAAAAACATCTCAGCGTCAGGTGCGAGCAGTTTAACATAAGAGATTTTTGTCGGTATAAGGAAAACACCGCAGAGAATACTTGCCGTATTTTCAAGGTGTTTGACGCAATAACGGCGAAAATCTCTATGTTAAACCAATACGGGTTCGGGTCCCGCTTGCCTACGGAAACTCATATGAGCATAGGGGATGTAGCAGCTGCACTGGGATATAACGACAGGTTTTATTTCAGCACCGTGTTCAAAAAAAGTACGGGCAGTTCACCTCGGGTTTACAGAACGAGGTTCTCGTGAAATGTAAGCGATAGATTCAGTTGAGAGTTGCTTTAATGAGTTTACAGCGAGTTTCTCTTGGATCTAATCAAGAAATTTAAGAGTGAGTGTTTCGATACTCTGAATGCGAGCGTAACAAAGGGCAAGCGTGCTTGCCCTTTTGTTGTGTATGACGGGCATACCAATGCTCTGTGGTGGAAGTCCACCGAGGCGCAGTTACCGACAAACTCTAAAGCGACTTGCAAGTTTCACACCGTGAGGTGTGGGAGAGAAGAAGCAATAGCAAAATAGCATTTTGAAAGATGGAGAATAACATGAAATACTTGATTGATGTTGATATACGGACGGATTTTGGTACAAGATATTAAAACAGTGCGGGAGCATCAAAATTATGTAATCCGGCTTGAACAAGAAACCGAAAAGGATAAAAAAGACAATATTTAGATGAGAAATGATAAATATTTGTTTAAGATATAATTCTGTTTGGCACTGTGCACAGAACATTTTTTTGCAACAGTTAGACTAAATCTGTCCTAAATTATTGACTATCAGGTAATAATATGTTAAAATCAGACCATAGAAATCTGAAATATCGACTAAAAATGGAGTGGATGATATGGAAATCAAACGAGATTTGTATTTAGACAAACTGATAAAACGAGAGTGTAATGGTTTGGTTAAGGTGGTAACCGGCATAAGAAGATGCGGTAAATCGTATTTGCTTTTTCGTTTATATCACGATTATTTGCTTAATAAAGGAATTAGCGAAGACCATCTTATAGAAATTGCTCTTGATGATATAATGAACGAGGAACTCAGAGAGCCGCAATGTATATGTCATTTTGCCAAACTTTATTGAAGGCGGAAAGGTGTTTGGTGGGATGTTCAAACTGCGTAACATATGACAACAGGAGCAGAGGTGAGGCGTATTTTCTGATTGATGATTATGACAGTCTTTCGGTGGTAATATCACTTTCCGTCCGAAAAAATCAGCGGCATCACAGAAGTGAAAATAGAGAATATCATAATCGGTAACAAGCTGATTGATCTGAAGATGTTCGACGGAAAGACTGAGATACAAAAATAAATTGTTTTTGATTTTTGGGAATAACGCTTGATTGTTTTCAAAAAAAGTGATATACTATTCTCGAAAGTTGAAAAAAATCAAAAAAGTGGAAATAGAATATGAACAGGATAATTCGTAATAAATATCTTAAAGAACTTATTGATTTATCGGGAACACCGGACATCAAGGTGATTACAGGTGTAGGGCGCAGCGGAAAATCAGTTTTGCTGCAGCAGTTTGCGGATTATCTCAGGGATACCGAGAAAGATGTTAATATAATATCTGCAAATTTGCAGGAGTTGGAATATTATTACCTGGTGGAGTATCATAAGCTTCATTCATATGTTATGGATAACTACAAGCCAAACGCTCATAATGTTGTTATGATTGATGAGATACAGCTGTGCGATAAATTTGAACTTGCAGTAAACAGTCTTCACACAAAGGGACTGTTTGATATTTATCTTATTCTTGTAAAAAAAAGTCTAAATAAATCACTGCATATAGCTTTGTATTGAGAACTTTTGGGGGTGAGTATAATAATGGATAACAAGATTATTGAATTTGAATTTGAAGGAAAAAATGCAAAGGTTGTCTTTGCCGCCGAAGAAACAAGAACATATAAGTGGGTTATGAAAACGGAGTATTTTGACGCCTTTCCGGA
>CAKSFP010000065.1 GCA_934454585.1 uncultured Clostridia bacterium | reverse complement strand
AGATATTTCACTATAAAATCATTAATATGTGTTATCAATAAGATGATTTTCTGTATCTATAATGAACACGAAAGCCAGAATCGACAAGTACAATTGGTGCTTGTCGTTTTTCTTTTCACTCATTCGTAACATTATCGCAACGATTGGAGAATGTATAAAATACTGAGATGGAAATATATAAACACAAAACGCCCCCGGAAACCCGAGGGCGTTTTGCACTGCAACGGCAGCATTTCTGGAGCTGGAAACGTGACTTGAACACGCGACCTGCGCATTACGAATGCGCTGCTCTACCAACTGAGCTATTCCAGCAAAATTGCAACAACAAACATTATACACCATGTTGAAGAATAAATCAATACTTTTTTGTAAAAATTCTATTGAAATTTATGTTAATCGGTGATATAATCCGATTATAGATAACCTACATATACTCAATAACAAGGGGGATTTGTTGTGAAGATATCAAAAAAATTGCTCAGCGGCATCCTGACTGTCTGCGTTGTCATGAGCACACTCTCGCTCACCGCATTTGCAACAGAGACGGTCTCGGCGCTCAACCTGACAATGGATAAACCTCAGGCGGGCGCAGCACCGGCAACTGCGGCAACCGTGGCAGAAGCCGCAGCGGAAGTGCTCAGCATCAAGTGGTCGCCTGCCGACCCTGTTTTTCAAGAGGGCAAAACCTACACAGCCACAATACAAATCGGCATAAAATCGGGCGTTGACGCCGCATTTGCCGATTCAAAATCAATGTCCGCAAACATGAACGGCAACAAGATACATCGAATTACCGTAAGCGGCAATACGGCCACCGTAAAATACGGTTGGATATTAAGAACCGCCGATTCATCCGCAGACAGCACGCAAAAGGCAGAACCCTCCGCTGCGCAGAGCAGCGGGACACCGAAAGCCGAAACCACGAAAAACGAAACCGCAAAAGCAGAGAATACAAAGAGCGCCTTTTCCGATGTGCGCGACGCCGACTATTACTCCGATGCCGTGCGCTGGGCCGTTGACAAAAAGATTACCACCGGCACATCGTCCACGACATTTTCGCCTGAGGACACCTGCACCCGTGCGCAGATACTTACCTTTCTGTGGCGCGCCGTCGGCAGTCCGAAGTACGAATCGTTCATGGCATTTAACGATGTTGTTGCCGATGATTACTTCTTCAATGCCGCAACCTGGTCAAAGAGCAAGAACATGGTGTCCGGCAACAGCTTTGCCCCCGACACTCCCTGCACGAGGGCATATACGGTCATCTATCTCTGGAAAAACGCCGGCAGCCCCGATACGGATGTGTCAAGTGTGTTCTCCGATGTTGACCCGAACGCCGACTACGCCCCGGCGGTGGCATGGGCAGTAAAAAACGGCGTGACAAGCGGAACCTCCGCAACGACATTCTCGCCGAATGACACCTGCACCAGAGGTCAGATTGTGACATTCCTCAACCGCGCTCTCGGTTCGGGCACCGGCAACAAAGATAAAATCGACCAAAACACCAATGTGACCGAGCTGCCGAAAAGCGACGATAAAACGGAAACAAAAGACCCGACCAAGACGGACGAGGTGACTAACCCCACAGATACAAAGAAAGATACCGAAAACCCGTCTGACACGACAAAGACGGATACAACCAAGGATGACACAACCAAAACCGACCCGTCAACCAAGACAGACAACACCACCGTGCCAAAATATCCGACCACTGTGGATGAAATGGAAAAGGTGGTACAGATAAGAGAAAAATATGACACGGCAAAATACGAAGCCGCGGTTAAGAAAGCACTGCGCGAAGCGCTCGGCGACAACCTCGGCAGCAACATGACGCAGTTGCAAAAGGCACTCCTGTTGCATGACTGGCTTTTGCTCAACTGTCAATATGACACAACAAGAATGAGAAAGTATGCTCACAGCGAGTACGGCGCGATTGTGGAGGGCCTGGCGGTATGCTCCGGCTATACCCGTGCATACAACGATCTGCTCAGCCGCGTGGGAATAGATGCCGAATTTGTCTACGGTTTCCTCAACAGAGAGGCGCATGCATGGAGCCGTGTGACGATCGACGGCAAAAAATATCATGTGGATGTGACCGCAGATGACCCGGTGCCGGATGCACAGGGCAGAGTAGAATATGTCTATTTCTTGGTGAGCGACAAAAAGCTTTCCGGCCACACCGACTATAAGCTGCACTGCACCGACACAAAGTATGACAACAACCAGCTTTTGAGAGGATACCCGCCGCGGTTCATATGGGATGAGCGAATCAACAAATTCTATTATGTGGACATGACGGAAGTCAAAACCACATCGGACTTTACCGAGTCGCTGAAACCCTCGAACTCGCAAAACGGCGCCAAACCGACATCCGTTTTGATGACGGCGGACGGCAAATACTTCTGCTTCTTCAAGCCGAGTTTCACCACAAGCGAATACCCGATGTACCTCTATTCCATAGATACGGGCGACTACTACACCTATACCGTGACGGGCGTCAAGGACATCATCTTTGACAGACTGATTCAGAACGGCAACAACATAGAGCCGTCCAGAGACTACTACAAGAACAGTTTGCCATATATGACTAAGGCAGACGCCAAGATTCCGCTGCCGGGCAGCAACAAAAAACGCTATGTGACATTTGACGCAAACTACAGCGGCGGCAAAACGACAAGCAGCGAGTACCTCAATGCATGCTGGACAAACGGCGACGGTTCGTTTGACGAGCTGACCCGAAAAGGCTATACCTTCGGCGGTTGGTACACCGCAAAGGACGGCGGCACAAAGGTTGAATCGTATGACGACATAAAGGGCGACAATGTGACGCTCTATGCGCGCTGGTGGACTCCCTGGACAATAACCCAAGATCCTACACTGACGGAAACGGGCAAGGCGGCGCGCACGCTTGACGGCGCTCCGAGTGTGAAAGAAGAAATCACACTGCCCGTGCTCGGCGACACGAGCGTGTGGGAGAGGACTATGAATGTTTCGTCAACGACCACATCTCACGGCAAACAGAAGTATTCATCGGTGTACGGTGAAGTTTCGGTAATTCTGCCGTTAAAAGATCCGGAGCCGTTAAAGTACGGCATTGTGTACAAAAACGGCTCGGTGTTCATCACCGTTGAGGAAGAAAGCACATATAATGTGGAATTTGAATCCAAAACAGGCGGTGAGACTGTAAGCACCGGCAAGATGAGAGTAATTTCAAACGGTCCCGGCGAGTACAGAGTGGTTTATCCGAAATCATTCACACCGAGCGGCACCGTCACCGCCACGCTTTATGACAGCGGCATGAATAAGATCTGCTCCGTCGAATATGAAGTGAAATAATTAATTAAACCCCCACCGCGGTGTGCCTGCTTTGCGGCAAACGCACTGCAGTGGGGGTTCTCTCAATATCCTAGTCATTCATATACATAAAATACACGATACGGTTTGATTGCAATTATTCCTTATACGGCACATTAAAATACTCCAAATATGTTTTAATCTTATCCTGTGCCGCAAGGCAGGTATCGGTCAAATAACCTTTTTCATTGTTCCATTCGGACAGACCTCTGTAATAAAACATCTTCAAATCTTCATCAATGATGAACGGAACAATATTATTTTTCAGGCACTCCTTGAACATTATAAGTCTGCCGACTCTGCCGTTGCCGTCCTGAAACGGATGTATTGTTTCAAAACGATAATGGAAGTCTATGATTTCTTCAAGCGTATGCCTGTCTTTTTGGTTGTAATCTCTTATCAGTTCTTTGACCTTGTCCGCAACATCCTCGGGTTTGGCTGTTTCCTTACCGCCGACTTCGTTGGGAAGTTTTTTGTATTCGCCTACATTAAACCAATCTTTTCTCAAATCGGATGTACCCGACTTCAAAGTAAAATGCAGCTGCTTTATAAAACTCTCTGTGAGCATATCGGCAGCA
The DNA here is from genome assembly GCA_934454585.1 of uncultured Clostridia bacterium. Lineage (GTDB taxonomy): Bacteria > Bacillota > Clostridia > UMGS1810 > UMGS1810 > RGIG4708. The sequence goes on along the minus strand of CAKSFP010000065.1, from coordinate 1,542 downwards.
TTTTCAATTATCATGTCAATACACCTGAAATGATTGACGGTTTCAATAATGTCATCAACATTGAGCGCATCATTTTCCGCTCCGATTGTATTGGTTTCAAAAATATATCTCGTTTGATCGTGAGTAAGTTTGCTTCCCTCAATATGATTTGAATTATAGGTAAGCTCAATCTGTATTTTGTGATATATGCCGCCGCGAAGCGAAGATTCTTTCTCTGCCCTCAGTCTTTCAAGCAAAGTCTCCATGATAAAACACCGCCCGTTTCAAAGAGTTGTATATAGTAAAACAGGCAAGATTCACTTTGAATCTTGCCTATCTTTGGCGGAGAAAGAGGGATTTTTTCAAATACACTTTTTGGACAATGGTATATAGAATAATTGTAAACCTCTTTCTTTATGTTTCCGCCGCAATCGGCAATACACCTGATTTACCGATATATGCACACATATACTCATAATGCGTATTGTGCATCATATTATTTTGATTACACGATAACCGTATCGTGTTTTTTAATTTCTATGTTTATTATACCACATTTTCGCAAAATAGTCAACGAGAAGAGGAAAATAAAATTATGAAACAGAAAAATAATGAGCAGCTATGCCCTAAATGTCAGACGGGCTACGATACATATTTGCTTGACAACAGAAATCCGTTCTGCCCGTACATTCATTGCCACAAAGGAACAAGCTGCACAATGTTCAAACCGTTAAAAGAAAATACAGACCGAGAGCGTCAGGATTGATAAAAAATCCCGGCGCTTTTTTATTTCAGAGGAAAGGAGATTTTTGAAATGGCAGTTTTCAGAATAGACAAAACGCGCGACTATACCGTGATGAGCAACCACCATTTGAGAAATACGGAATTATCGTTAAAGGCAAAGGGGCTGTTATCTCTTATGCTGTCGCTCCCCGAAAATTGGGACTACACGACAAAGGGGCTTGCGGCAATCTGCAAGGACGGAATCGACAGCATAAGCTCCTGTATCAGAGAGCTTGAAAAGCACGGATATATTATCCGTGAGCGTATGAGAAACGAAAAGGGACAGCTTACCACGATTGAGTACACGATTTTGGAGCAGCCTAAAAGTGCGCCGCCTGAACGGGAAAAACCTATACGGGAAAATCCTGTATTGGATATTCCTGCACAGGGTGAGCCTATACAGGAAAACACCGCACAATTAAATACTAATAAATCAAATATAAAAGAATTAAATACGGATATATCAAATACTTATCCTATCAAATCATATCAAAAAGAGTCGAAGCCTACACAGCCGACAAAAGAAAAATCGGATAGGATTGGATATGATGAGGTGGAAACATACAGACAGATAATCAAAGAAAATATCGACTATGATGTTTTAAGCGTCAACCTTAACCGTGACGCTGCTATGCTTGACGAAATCGTTGACCTTATGACAGAAACGGTTTGCACACAGAAAGCAAGTCTTGTCATTGCCGGTGATACCTACCCGGCGGCAATCGTGAAATCAAAGCTGTTAAAGCTGACCTCCGAGCATATTGAGTATGTTATCGACTG
>CAKSFP010000064.1 GCA_934454585.1 uncultured Clostridia bacterium | reverse complement strand
CTGCTCTGCCCGTGTTCTGTCAACCCCGCCCCTACAAGTGCATTAACGGAATGTTGCCGCAAATGTGGGTTTGTGCGCAATTCGCGGGGCGACGGGGTCATCGCCCCCTACCGCCTTGATGCAAGATTCATTAAAAGAGAAAAATCTATCTCAAAGGCGAGGGTGGGTATATTTTATTTTGTGTGAGCGAGTTCTGCGCCACCGCACAGCTGTCTGAGCGAGCCAAAATAAAATATATCTGCCCGAGACGGTACACCGTATTTGCCATTTTGCGCGTAATTCGCGGGCGACCACACAGGGTCGCCCCTACCAATAACTGTCCATTTGTGCGCATCTTGCGGGGCGATGGGGTCATCGCCCCCTACCGCCTTGATGCAAGATTCATCAAAAGAAAAGAATCTGTCTCAAAGGCGAGGGTGGGTATATTTTATTTTGTGTGAGCGAGTTCTGCGCAGGGCTCCCAAAAAGGTGGTAGCGTAGCGTGCCTTTTTGGGAAAGAGGAGAAACAGCAAAGCGAGTAAGCTGTAAATCTTCCGATTTGCAGCGCGCGATGCGCTGCTTGTTTCGACGATAGAGTGAGCCAAAATAAAATATATCTGCCCGAGACGGTACACCGTCTTTGCCATTTTGTGCGCAATTTGCGGGCGACCACACAGGGTCGCCCCTACCAATAACTGTCCATTTGTGCGCATCTTGCGAGGCGATGGGGTCATCGTCCCCTACCGCCTTGATGTAAGATTCATTAAAAGAAAAGAATCTGTCTCATAGGCGAGGGTAGATATATTTTATTTTGTGTGAGCGAGTTCTGCGCGATGTGCGTAGAAAGTATTCCGTCAAAGGATGTGTATGTGTTTTTTATTCTTAGGCGACGAGTTCAGCGCTACTGCACTGCTGTCTGAGGAGACAAGAATAAAAAATACATACACAGACGACACACAATTCCATGCGTGCGAAATAAAATATACCTGACCGAGACGGTGTACAAATTGCACCATTTACATCATCTTATCCAAAGTCTTTGCAATCTCCCTGAGGAAATCTTCGGTGTTGACCTTGCGTTTGTTCTCAAGATTTGACATGGAATACAAATCCCCCGTCATCACGCCGCCCTCGATGGTGTCAATCGTGGCTTTCTCCAGTTTGTCCGCAAACGCGGCAAGCTCGGCATTGCCGTCCAGCTCGCCCCTCTTGCGCAGAGCGCCGCTCCATGCAAAAATCGTCGCAACGCTGTTTGTGGAGGTCTGCTCACCCTTTAAGTGCTTGTAATAATGCCTCTGCACCGTGCCGTGAGCCGCCTCGTATTCGTAAACGCCGCTCGGCGAAACAAGCACGCTCGTCATCATCGCCAGCGAGCCGTAAGCCGTGGCAACCATGTCGCTCATCACATCGCCGTCATAGTTCTTGCATGCCCAGATGTAGCCGCCGTTTGAGCGGATAACCCTTGCAACGGCGTCGTCTATGAGGGTGTAGAAATATTCTATGCCGGCTTTGTCGAATTTATCTTTATACTCGTTCTCAAAAATCTCCGCAAAGATATCCTTGAAACGGTGGTCATATTTTTTCGATATGGTGTCTTTTGTTGCAAACCACAGATCCTGCTTGGTGTCGAGAGCAAAGTTAAAGCAGCAGCGCGCAAAGCTTTTTATGGAGTTGTCCTTGTTGTGCAGACCCTGGATGATGCCGTCGGTATCATCAAAGTTGTATATAAGCTCTCTCGTCTCCTTGCCCTGTGCATCGGTGCACACAAGCTCACACCTGGAGCCTTGTTTCACCTGCATTTCGGTGTTTTTGTACACATCGCCGTAGGCATGACGGGCGATGGTGATGGGCTTTGTCCAGGTGGGGATATACGGTGTGATGCCCTTTACTATGATAGGTGTGCGGAACACCGTTCCGTCCAGGATTGCCCTTATTGTGCCGTTTGGCGATTTCCACATTTCCTTAAGATTGTATTCGTCCATGCGCGCCGCATTCGGGGTGATGGTGGCGCACTTTACCGCAACGCCGTATTTCATGGTGGCGTTTGCCGAGTCGACGGTCACTTGATCGTTCGTCTCGTTCCTGTATTCAAGTCCGAGGTCGTAGTATTCGGTGTTGAGATCGACATACGGTGTGAGAAGTATATCTTTAATCATTTTCCAGATGATTCTGGTCATTTCGTCTCCGTCCATCTCTACGAGCGGAGTTTTCATTTGTATTTTTGACATGACGGTTTCTCCTTTTTAATAAATTTGCCGAAGGCAAATTCAATGAATTGCCTGTCGGCATGAATTGAAATTTTCAATTTCATGAATTGTGACTATCGTCACATGAATTGCGCTGCGCGCATTAAAAGGCAATTCAATTCATTGAGCGCAGCGAAAATTCATGGCATAGCCAATTCATGACAACGAAGTTGTCAATTCATTTTTTGTTTTTCATTTATCGCACATTTCTTTCATCCGACCGCCGTAGTGGCGGACAAATGCTTATTTGTGCGTGATTGTTTATTTTCCCGAATTCTTTGTATAATTAAGCAGTCCACCTGCGGCAAGCATATCTTTCTGCCTGTCGGACGCGGTGAGCACAACGCCGAACTCAAATCCCTTTGTCACATTCTCCGCCTTTATCACACCGCCGGAGTAAATCTGCTCTTTCACCGATTTTATAACAATCTCGTCGTCGGCATCTATCCTGTCGTAGTCCGCCTCGTTCTCAAATGTGAGCGGCAATATGCCGGCATTGATGAGGTTTGCCATGTGTATGCGTGCAAAGGACTTGACGATGACCGCCTTTACTCCCAGGTAGAGCGGAGCGAGCGCCGCATGCTCACGCGACGAGCCCTGACCGTAGTTTGAACCGCCGATGATCACGCTCTTGCCCATCTTCTCTGCCCTCTCGGGGAAACTCTCGTCGCACACCGCGAAACAGAACCGCGATATCGCCGGAATGTTGGATCTGAGCGGCAGAATCTTTGCACCGGCGGGCATGATGTGGTCTGTGGTTATGTTGTCGCCGACCTTGAGGCTGCACTTGGCGTCTATCGCCTCGGCGAGCGGCTCGGACACGGGGAAAGGCTTGATGTTCGGTCCGCGCAGCACTTCCACGCTGTCCATGTCTTTTTCGTCAGCCGGGGGTGTGATCATGTTGTCGTTTATGACAAATTTCTCCGGCAGCTTGAACTCGGGCATATCGCCGATGTCCCTTGGGTCTGTCAGCACGCCCGTAATTGCTGATATCGCCGCCATCTCGGGCGATACAAGATATATCTGACCGTCCTTGGTGCCGGATCTGCCCTCGAAGTTTCGATTGAATGTCCTGAGCGAGATGCCCTTTGAGTTAGGCGACTGACCCATGCCTATGCACGGACCGCAAGCGCTCTCGAGAATCCTTGCGCCGGCGTCTATCAGCACAGACAGCGCGCCGTTTTGCGCCAGCATATTGAGCACCTGTTTCGAGCCCGGGGCAATTGAGAGCGACACATCGGGGTGGACCGTCCTGCCCTTTAAGATGTAAGCCACTTTGAGCATATCGAGCAGTGACGAATTTGTGCACGAACCTATGCACACCTGGTCTATCTTTATGTTACCAATCTCATCGACGGATTTCACATTGTCGGGCGAATGAGGACAAGCCGCAAGCGGAACAAGAGTGCTAAGGTCAATGTCTATCTCCTCGTCATACACGGCGTCCGCGTCTGCGCTCATGGGCACATACACATCTTCTCTGCCCTGCGCGCGCAGAAATTCTCTCGTCGTCTCGTCGGACGGGAATATGGATGTTGTCGCGCCGAGCTCCGCACCCATGTTTGTTATGGTCGCCCTCTCCGGCACCGACAGGGTCTTTACGCCCTCGCCGGTGTATTCTATAATCTTGCCGACACCGCCCTTAACCGACATTCTGCGCAGCACTTCCAGGATGACATCCTTTGCGCTGACCCAGGGTTTGAGCGCACCCGTGAGCTTGATGTTGACAATCTTGGGGTAGGTGATGTAATATGCGCCGCCGCCCATTGCCACTGCCACATCCATGCCGCCCGCGCCGATGGCTATCATGCCGATGCCGCCGCCCGTGGGGGTGTGGCTGTCGGAGCCTATGAGGGTCTTGCCCGGAGCGCCGAAGCGTTCAAGGTGCACCTGATGGCAGATGCCGTTGCCGGGACGCGAGAAATATATGCCGTGTTTCTTTGCCACGGAACCGATAAATCTGTGGTCGTCGGCATTCTCAAAGCCGGACTGCAGTGTGTTGTGATCTATATATGCAACAGACCTCTCCGTCTTAACGCGCGGCACGCCCATTGCCTCAAACTCCAGGTATGCCATGGTACCTGTGGCATCCTGCGTTAGCGTCTGGTCTATTTTTATTCCGATTTCCTTTCCCTTTACAAACTCACCGTCTGCCACATGAGCTTTCAGGATTTTTTCTGCAAGTGTCAAACCCATTTGTATTACCGTCCTTCCATTCCGTTATATGCCTTTATTTTACTATACATAAAGCGCGCCGTCAAGTGATACACGGCGCGCAGAGGAAATTTTGTTTGTTTTGACAATAAAAAAATATAAAATTACGATGTATAATTCATAATTCATAATTCACAATAATCACGCATTAATCCTGGCATTTTCTATCGCGCGGTTTATATCCTGCATACGCAGGTCCGTAGCGGCAATGGAATCCGCACAAAATTTCAGCTCCGCCTCAAGATTCTCTATGCCTTCAATGTCGCCTATGTCCTTTTTGTACCTCATCTTGTGCTCCAGACTCGCCCAGAAATCCATCGCTATGGTTCTAAGCTGCACCTCCACCTTGACATTTTGCTTTCTGTTGGCAAAGAACACGGGCACTTCCACAATCATGTGATAACTGCGGTAACCGTTCGGCTTCGGATTCTTTATGTAATCTTTGATCTCGATGACGCGAACATCGTCCTGTGATGTGAACATTTGCGCAATGGCATATATGTCATTTACGAAAGAACAGATCACACGCACACCGGCGACATCGTGAATGTTTTCGATTACGGATTCCATGCTGAGTTCAAGATTGCGGCGCCTGAGCTTGCCGACAATGCTCTCGGGCTTTTTTACACGGGATTTTATCATCTCTATCGGGTTGCGCTTGTTGGCAACGCTCAGGTCGTCGTTGAGCACCTCAAACTTTGTGCGCACCTCACGGATGGCGCAGCCGTATATCATCATAAATTCCTCAAAATCGCGAAAATGCTGCCTTATCATGTCACCCACAGGGGTGATATTCTGTTCTATAAAGGTTTTCTGAAGTTCTCTTTCCATGTTTGTCTCCTTACATTAATATCATGCCGTCAGGCAATTCATTGAGCGCAGCGAAAATTCATGCACCTTTAGGTGCAATTCATGACAACGAAGTTGTCAATTCATTTTTATTTTGTGCGGCCACGCACACCCGATTTAATCGAATTACGATAGGCGCGTTGTAGGGGCGGGGTTCTACTCCGTCCCTTGCCGCGGACGGGTGTTGATATTCCGAAAGCAAATTCAATGAATTGCCCGTCGG
>CAKSFP010000063.1 GCA_934454585.1 uncultured Clostridia bacterium | reverse complement strand
GACGGAGTGCTTAAAATGCTCCCCGGCGGATTGCATAATTTCAAATACCACTATAAAGATACAAACAGACAGTGGCACTTTGACTTTGAGCACAGAGATTTGAGATGCTGCGATATAAACGGGGACAGCCAATCCGTAAATGACCCTGTCCCGGCAGATATCGTCGAAAACGCCAAGCTTGACATGGCAGCGGGGCAAAAAGAACATTTTGCCGATGATAAGGCGCCGGATGTGTATGCAATGAGTATCGGCGAATGGGGCGCGACATATCATTATACGGTGAGTGTGAGAAATACCACCGGTGTGCCGAGAAAAGTATATGTCAAGACATGGTCGGCAGAAAATCTGATATTCGGTTTTAAGGATTACGGACAACCAAATTATACGACCGATTATTACGGAACTATAAGTAACAATCCATATAACCCAACAAACACCGCAGTTATTGATGTACCTGCAAACGATATAAAATCTTTTGAATTCGTAACACTTCTCGGCGGCGGTGTCGGTGGATTAAATCATTCAATAGTGATAGAATAGATTCAATATGAAACAGAAAGGAAGATTTTGCATGAAAAAGATATTATCATTTTTATTTATTTTTGTGCTGTTATCAACAGGCACAGTATTTGCCGCTGATAATCAAAACATATCGGACAAATTGAATAACATATGGTTATCTCCAGAAAGAGATTCTGCTGTCTTAGATAACATAAAAAAAGCTAATCAAGAAAAAATAAACGAATATATTTCATTGTACTCAATTACACCGGGATATGCCAGACAAAAAATAGGCATTTCTTCCGATGATGAAAAAATGAAAGAACAAGTGGGAAAGATTTATGAGGTTTATCCCAATGATATATTGAAAGTATATTATTTGAACAAAAACACCTATGCAAACCAATATGCAAATGCAAATTGCTTAGCATATTTAATTTCAGATGATTATTTTTGGATAATGAAGGGTTTTAATTACAAAATCAGCGATTACAAAAATACTGAAACAGTAACGGAACAGGCACACAGATACGGTTTCGACGGAACGCTTGAAAGTTACAAACAAATTACAGATGAGTATGGTTATTCCGGCGGTCTGAACGATGGATACTGTGAATTTTTGAAAAGTAATGATGAACTAAAAAACATTCTGACTCAAAACAACATTTCATATATTGAAGATTTGAAAGTTGTTGTAACCGGCAAAGAAAGCACTTGCCTTTATATTAAAACTCAAGATAATGAATACTTGATAAGATTATATACAGGACAGTATTATAATTCAGAAAGCAATAATCCTTATAACAAAAATGAGGACTGGGTTGAAGAACTTGAATTATATAAACTGTATGATGCAAGTGACTTTTTTGAGACTGTTGCGGACAAAATGAACGAAATGAACGAAACAAAACCCACATATGACGCCGAGGCGGAAAGTCTGCAATCGGACGGTCTGTTGAAAGGCAACGAAAACGGACTTGACTTGCTAAAGCCGCTCACAAGAATAGAGGCAACCGCGATACTTGTACGCGCAATGGGATATGAGGATTCGCAAACATCCGCCGCATCGTATTTTGCGGATATTCAAAGCGACAACTGGGGCGCAAAGTACGCAAACATCGCAAAGGACAAAGGCATAGCCGCCGGGGTCGGCGACGATATGTTTGCGCCGGACGAGACAATCACCGCAAGCCAGTTTGCTACACTCATACTCCGAAATATGGGCGAAGATCCCGACTGGCAAACCGCGATTGATACTTTCGCGGAAAGAGGGCTCATCACTGCCGAACAAGCTGAAAAAATGGATCTTTTCGCACGCGGTGACATGGCAAAAATAATTTTTGAGGCAAAGCAGAAAAATATGTTCTGACAGGCAAACGAGCCGTCCGTTTTTGAACCGACCCCCAAAAGTTAGACCAAAAATCTAACTATTGGGAGGTCGGTTCATTTTTGGGCGGCTCGTTTTTTGTGTCCGAGCGAAAATGTTTTTCGATTGCGCTTTTATTATCTTATCCGCGCGGATAGTACCCGTACGCGGTGTCGTTCTTTATTTCCTCGTCGTTGTGTTTGCAAGCCGGATTTTTGCGCATTACATCCGCGCTGTAATAAACACCTGCCGGCGCAATTGTTCCGTCAAAAGCCTCATGCCCCCACCTGAAATTCAGGCTTTCGTATCTCGCCTCAAATCCGAAAACCTGTTCCGCCGTCGAAATTGGAAGATGAAGTTCTCCGTTATATATAAGCGTGGGTTCATCTGCTGTTACCCACACGCCGTCAATAGTCATGTCGGTGTTGCCCTCGCCGAAGCAGACGGTCTTGAATCTGTCCTGACCGTCGCCTACCGTAAGTGTGGTCACACCGTCGGCGCGCGATACTGTGAAATCCCAATAAAGGAACGACGCAATATCGTCAAGCGAAACATATTTTATACCGGCATACGGCATATCCGATGTGAGGTAGCCATACTGATAATGCTCGCAATACTCGGCATCATATTCCTCATCATAGTTATACTCATAGCCGTCTCCGTGTGGGCACTGCGGACTGCGGCGGTTGAAACTTATATCCTCAATGTTGGTGTTAATATCGACACTCATCGTTTCCATATCCGCATCGAAAATATACTTCATTGCCTCGGTATCAACATATATCTCGCCGTCTTTTTCAACCACGGGGTTAAGCGCGTTCATCTTCACGCCGTCTATATCAAGCTCCGCGGAGCCGACAGTCATGGTGACAAGCTTAAAACTCTCCTTACCGTTTTTGTCGGTCAGGGTTACTGTGCCGCCGTGGTTCGCTATATCGTAATCGTAACCGTATCTGTCGGATTCGGACACAAATTCATCCAGTGATGCATAGCAAGTACCCTGTACGGACGGGATGTAATCGCAGTATATATTAATGTATTCGTAATGATAGCAGTTATCACCGCCCCAGTCGTAGTCAAACTGAGGATAGTCGTTCAGATTAACCGAGTTATCCTCCGTAAGTTCGGGGAAATCCACAGTGACTTTCTTGTTTAGGGAGGAATAAGCGGTGTTTGCCGTCACGCTGAGATTGAGCACATCGGGAGTGCCGGGAACGGTTTCAAAATCGTAGGCCGCCGCAAGACCGGCAATATCGACCGCGAAGTTCACCTTGAAATTTACCGCTGAGAGCAAACCGCCCGATGTCTTGGTTATCTCAATAATCATCGCCTCATCGGCAAAGATATTATATTTATTCAAAAATTCCGCTGTCTGCTCCTTTGTCGGGAAAGACGGCGCATCGCCTGTCTCCATAAGGCCGGCATATGCGGCGTCACTGTTGAAGGTCTGCGATATGATATCAACCGCATCCGCCACAACATTGTTCATGCCCTGCTTGTCAAAAGTGATGATGCTCTTGCCGCCTCGGAAGACGATAGTCGAATTCTCGCGATAGGACTTGAGCATTTCTTTGTTCACGGCGTCCATGTAGTCCTTGTTTAGGGTCTTTTTCATGCTCGATATCATGTCTGCCCTGTCTTTCTCGCTCATTCCCGGTGCATTGAACGCGTCAACCACAAAATACTTGTTTTGAAAAGGGACACTGTATATGCACTCCATTTGGGGATTTGACGGGTCGGTTATATCCCAGTTCAGCCACATGGCATACATTATCTCGCTCGTCATCTTGAAGTTGCGGTTCATCATAAGCGGCACTGTGGTCGTTATGTCATATGACAGATTTATCCTGGTATAATCCTCGTTTGCGTCAAGCTTCACCCTGCCGCTGCATTCAAGCTCATTGAGTGTAGCAAAGAGCAAGTCAAAATCGACAAAATTCGCATCGCCGAAATAAAACTCCCGTGCCAGGGCGTTGAGAAACTGCGCCGAATTGCCGAAATCAACCGTTATGCTCATGTCCGCATCATAGCTTGTATAATTTGACGCAAGCAAATCATAGTCATCCGCAAACGCTGTGATCGTGAACACCATGAAGCACACAAGCATCAATCCGATAATTCTTTTCACTTTCATATAAATCCCTCCTGTAATTTTATCATTCGGCCGCGGCATTTCTGAGATTATACACAACTGCCGCATTCTGACCCGATATCGTCATCACATTTTCGTTCGCCGTCTCCGGAGATATCACAACAAGAGGTCCGCGCATTATTGCATCCGCCCTTGTCTGCTCAACGCCGCGATCTTTGAGCAGATTTGAAAAGGCTTCTCTCTCGCTTTGCGACATATCTTCTTCGAGGTTTTCCTCGCTGTACCATGCCGGCGGATTCAGAGGATTTTCAATTCCGTTTTTATCGAGGAAATAACTCTTGCGCTCGCCGTAGATTTTCTCTCCGTTGGTCAAGATTATCTCTTTGTCGTTTTTGTCATAGCCGAAATATGCCTTTACAAGACCCTTTGCCGGATATGAATCGTCCGACAGAGAGAATATGAGCATCATGTCGCCCTTTACGCCCAGGAACTCGGCGCCGCTCAGCTTAACGGCAAATGTGTTTTCGTCATCTCTCACAACAACCGCGTCCGACAGGATTTTCTCGTTTTTGAGTTCATCCCACTGCTTGCCCCACGGCAGAGAATATACCGTGAATTTTTCGTCAACAAAATTGTTAAGTCTGCATGATTTTACAACCCATATTCCTTTGTCCGATTTATCCACAGGCTTAAACAATTCAAGAGTATAAATGCTGTTTCCTATTTTATAGCTGCCGCTGCATTTTTCTCCGTCACCGGCAAAAGCAACAAGTTCGCCGTTTTCGGCTTTTTCACCCTTGCCGGAAAGATAACTCATAATGACTTGTTTATAGTCGAGCCTCCAGGGAAAATGCCCGTTGTTGACAGATTCCTGTAAGTCACCCATCTGCGCATATGACATATTTTCGGCATTTGACACATCTGTCGTTTTGTCAAACGCTCCGCGCGTCCTTACCAGGGTGGCAATCGCCTGCTCGGTTGTATACAGTTCTTGCGGTGCAAAGTTATTATCCTCAACGCCTTTCATAATTCCCATATTGCACAGAGTCTGAACAGCACTCATCGCCCAGTCTGAGATTTTATCGCCGTCGGCAAATTCAAAGTATATCTGAGTTGTATATGCATTCGGATAAATCTTGTTTATCATGCGGTGCACTATTGTCGCCGCCTCCTCACGGGTGAGGAAATCGTCCGGCGCAAACTCAGTCTCCGATTTGCCGTTGATAATTCCAAGAGCGTTCAGATTGTATATATGCGCATTGTCAGTATCGGAAAACGGATTTTTGCCGTCCGTTTCCGCCGACACCTCTGCGACATTTTTCAAATAGCTGAATATAAACTCGCAAAATTCCTCACGGGTAAGCTCTCCCGGGAAGTTGTAATTCTTGCCTTCATCGACAAAATTAAGCTTTTTGCCTGTTTCTACCGAACTTCGTGCCCAGTCGCTCGGCTGAACCGATGTTGCCGAATTTTCTGCGAATGCCGTAGCCGCAGAACAAATAACCGTGATTGCCAAAATAGCAGATAACAATTTTTTCATTGCGTTCCCTCCTGACCTTTTATCCCTACATATCCCGTTTCGTTTATGATATATTGCCCCTCATCGGATAAAATCCAATCAAGTAATTTATCGACATTGCCGTTTTGGTTTTCCTTGTAGGTAACAGCATAAATCGGCGTAAGAATGGGGTAGCTGCCGTTTCTGATGTTTTCGGAGGTCGGTGCAGCGCCGTCAATCGAAATCATTTTTATGTCAGGATTCTTTATAATTCCCTCAACATAATACCTGAATGAAAACCCGATTGAGTTTGTTTTGCTTTTATAATCCGCCACCTGTTCTATAATGCCCGCCATTAAATCATT
>CAKSFP010000062.1 GCA_934454585.1 uncultured Clostridia bacterium | reverse complement strand
CAAGAATGCAAAAGCAGTATTTTCATCATTTACAAAGCCGGAGGAAACGGTGGAGTTTTAATTAAACAGGTCAGGATATATAATTATACTAATGATCAGAAAGCCGGAATTGGCTATCTGCTCATTAAAATCGTTATTGATTATAGCTGTTTCAAACGAGGTGTTTCCAAATCCTCAATAATATATGAGACGTCGTTGAGTTCATTAAGACGGGAAACAAGTTTTGATATTAAATCAAGCATAATTTCGAAGTTTTATAGAATTTGAGTGCGAAAAGGCTGTTTGTGACAATTTGAAGATTGTGGTTATCTATAACAGCAGTTATGTTGACAGGTCAAAATGTCCGGAAGCAATCAGATACAAGGGTACTCATATTGCGGCAAAGAAACAGTACACTTATTCGTGGGACTATGATTCGATAAAAACGGCAATAATATAACAATAAAGGCATCCCGAATGGGGTGTCTTTATCTTAGAAAATGTTACTATGTAATCAAAATGTTTGAAACTTATTGATTATTTATCGAAAATATGCTATAATAACCTCATAGGAGCTGCGCTCAAAGTCGTATTATGCGACTTGCATAATTAAAATTTTGCCTATGAGAACATTGACGGTTGCGTAAAAATGCCCTTGCGAGCAAGCATTTTTACTTATGGTATAATAAAAACACTATCAGTTCAAAAGCCCGCAGGCTTTTGCGTTTATGTATTTTTGAAACGGTGTATAGCAAACCGATTAACAATTTGCACTTAAACAGATATAAGGTCTTTTATTTTTATAAGGGCGTGATAATAATGAAAACGGTTATAGACAAAGAGGCAAAAAAAGCATATTGCGAAAGACTTTCAAAAAACATTCCCGTTCTTCGGGCAAAGCTGGGAGTAAGTCAGACGGAGCTTGCTCAAAGGGTAGGTATTGCAAGATCATCTCTTGCACTGTATGAGGTTGGTAAAAAGGAGCTGCCGTGGTCGGCCTTTGTTGCAATGCTAATGCTTTTCCTGTCAAACGAAGAAACGAAAGCGGTTTTTAATTCGCTTGAGATTTATGACGAAAAGCTGGATAATTACCTTATGTTTAAGTAACTGTACGGATTAAGGTACACCGAATATGCTATAATAGAGAGGACAAATATAATGCTTACACCTCTTCAGGCATTTTATGTTGCATTAAAATTGAATAGCTTAAATGATGAAGATGCACTTATGCCTGTATTTTCCGAGGAAAATATAAGGGTGTACCCGTATCAGGTGGCGGCTGCTGTTTTTGCAATGCGTAATCCGTATCATAAAGGGTGATGAAGCCGGGATGGGTAAATCACACGAAGCAATGCTTATCGCAAATGAATTGTGGTACGAAGGCAAAACGAAAATACTTATCGCAATTCCAAACGGCGACTTGCTTATGCAATGGGCGGAGATGATTGAGGATAAATATTCAATCCCGTATTGCATTGCACAAAACAGCGACATAACAGACTTTGACGGCATTGTGCTTGCGACCAATGACTATATTGTTCAAAAAATATCCGAGTTTGACAAAGTAAATTGGGACACTGTTATTTTTGAAGCAGCAAATGTCCTTTCATCTGTGTATCAAGATGAGAATACTTTCCGAGGGACGGCAGGAAGTAAACAGGCAAAAATTCTGAAAGAGTTCTCAAAGGATATTTTCAAAATTCTTTTAACCGGAACGCCTATCGAAAAAAATATAATGGATCTGTACGGTCTGATATATTTTATTGATGAAGATTTGTTGCCTGATGCCGATACATATATGAAAAGATATTTGCGCCGCCCGGAGAACTACCCGGAGCTTGCGGAAAAGGTAAGCAAATATTGTTTCCGAACATTAAGAAGTCAGGCAAAAAGATATGCCAAAATCCCCGAAAGACGGCATATCACCCTTGAATATGAAGGTTCGGAAGAAGAAAAGAAGCTCTATGACCTTATCAATCTGTATATAGAAAAGCCTGATAAAAAAGCGTTCCCGAAGATGGATAAGTATGACCTTGCTTTAATGCTGCTGGGAACGGCTGCATCGTCATCAGCGGCGATAACTCAAAGCCTTAAAAACATTATTAAAAGGCTTGAACAAATGCCGGACGCACAGGCGGAGTGTGAATAATTTAAGGTTATGCTCACGGCAGCAAAGCGGATTAAAGCCGACACAAAGATAAAGCTGCTTACCGACGCTCTTGAAAAACTGTTTCCGTATATGACAAAAAACGGAGCAAACCGAAAGGCTGTTATATTCACAGAAAGCGTTGAAACGCAAAAATGCTTGTATGACACACTCAAATCAAAATATAAAACACTTGTGTATAACGGCAGCGGATCAACCGATTATGAGGTTCTTAAACAGTTTAAGAATGATGGTGAAATACTTATTTCAACCGATATCGGTGCAAAGGGCTATAACCTTGAAGAGGTGTCGCTTGTTGTAAATTACGATTTGCTTTATAACACATTAAAAATGGAGCAAAGAATTGACCGGGTGCATAGAATCGGTCAGCAGAACGACTGCATTGTTCTGTCGTTTATAAATAAAGGCAACTTTGCCGACATACGAAAGCTGGAGCTTGTGTCAAAACGATATATCTTAACTGACGGTGTTTTCGGCGTTTCAGACAGCGTTATAGGCGGCTTTACTGATGATATAGGCAAGGCAATAAAGCAGCTTGATATACGCACAAAGGCACAGGTTGAAAAGGATTATCAAAACATTTTGAAAGAAAATGAGAATGATAACAAAGAACTTGTGGAATCGGCGGAAGATACCATTTTTACAACATTTACAAAGGAAATGGCAGAGAAGATTAAGATTACGTCACAGTATGCAGAAGAAAAAAGTAAAGAAATAAACAACGACCTTTGGGAGCTTGTGAAATATTATTTTGAAGAATATAATCTCAAATATGATGATTGCAAATTTGTTATAGATGAAGATAAAAAGACGGTAACGGCTACCGATTATAAAACACTGCCGCACCTGTTTTATTATCCGGCAGGCGGCAGAAACAGACCGTATACGGCATTAAAACAATTTAAGAATATTTCATTGCTGTCACCGCTTGCAAAAGGCTTGATGTTCAATACAGAGTGCAGCGATAGCGGAACCGTAATCGTTGACAAAGACGAATTGCAAAAAGAGTGTTCTGTTTTGCTCTATATGATCACAATATACAGGGGAAAAAACAGATCAAATCATATCCTTTGCTTGCCGGGAAAGACAATGACGGCAATATATTAAGTTCTGATGAGTGCGAAAGAATTTTCAACCTTCCGGTCAAGGAGTGGACACAGGACGGGAAACCAACACCGTATTGGCTTAAACGCAGCGGATGGTCATCAGAACTGAATCAGCTTGTTGATCTTGAAGAATGTGCAATGAGTGAACAGGAAAAACTCTCTCCGATGCAGCAGGAAGAGGTCGCAAGGCTCAAACAGTCGGCGGTTATCAGAAAAAATAAATTAAATCATACTCTTGATGAATTGTCTGCACAGCTCAAAGAGCTTATAGCGGAGAAAGAAAGCGTCAAAAGCGACAGGCTGAAGCTCTTAACGGTTGAACGCAAAATATCGCTTTTGAATAACGATATATCAAAGAAAAAGGAAGGATTGTTCTTTGACGAAATGCGGATAGATGTTGAAACTGAAAAAAAGATAAATGAATTTTTGGATAGAGAAGAAATAACGGCTAATGCACAGCGGCAGTTTGTTATTTCAGTTAAAAGCTCATAATTGGGGCAAAATATACTTAGTTAGAGTGCTATGAAAGGAGATAAATATATGAATCAAGATCCTTTTAAAGAATATATTAAACAGTCTGAGCCGAGCAAAAAATATAAGGGCTATGCGTGGAGTACGGCAATAGGATTGCAGGCTGTTGACGGACTTGAGCCGTCTGAGCATTTGGTACAGACAGCTATTGAAAATATTGAAGGCAATATTTCAATGGCAGATGCCGAAAAAAGAATAGAAAGCTATTATGAGGCAAATCCAAAGCAGAATAATGATGACAGAACAGAGGAAGCCGATAAGGTTTCTGTTCGTATCGCTTCCATTCTTTCCGAAAAAGCATTCACATTTTCGCCAAGCGAATATATTGGAATTCACAGAAAGTTGTTTTTGGGAATTTACAAGCACGCCGGCAAAATTCGTGATTATAATATAACCAAAAAGGAATGGGTGCTTGATGGAGCAACGGTTCTTTACGGCAATGCGGCAGAGCTTCGTCAGACTTTGGAATACGATTTTGAGCAGGAGAAGAAGTTCAGTTATAAAGGGCTTTCGACAGACGGGATTATAGAACATCTTGCGTTCTTTATATCAAGACTGTGGCAAATTCATATTTTCGGAGAAGGAAACACAAGGACAACGGCGGTATTTTTCATTAAGTATCTGCGTTCATTGGGTTATGATGCAACAAATGATATTTTTGCGGAAAATGCGTGGTATTTCCGGAATGCACTTGTCAGAGCAAATTATACAGACCTAAAAAATGACATTCACGAAACCACTGTTTATCTTGAAAGATTTATAAGAAATCTGCTTCTGGGTGAGAATAACGAATTGAAAAACAGATATTTGCATATCAATCATCTTTTTGAAGAGAATGCGGAAATAAATGCAGGTATAAATGCGGAAATAAAAATATCCGAAAAACAGCAAAAAATCATTTTAATGCTAAAAGAAAATTCGTATTGCACGATTAAAGAGATATCGGATAAACTTGATGTTAATCACAGTACGGTTGAAAGAAATATAAAAAAGCTCAGAGAAAACGGAATTGTTGAAAGAGTCGGTGCCCGAAAAGACGGCAAGTGGATTGTAAAAATCTAAATATAATGATATAATCGCCGAGGATATAGACGCAATGGCGGCATATGCTCCGGCGAAAATCGTTTGTGCAGAACAGGGCTTTAAGGACGACACCGCCCTATCAAATGCACATTATATTTTGAGAGATAAACAAATTGAGTTAAAGTTGGTGTGAGGAGGTGGAGATATGAAAGATAATAATATAATTGTATATCAAAACGACGACGGTTCTCTCCATATTGATGTGCACCTTGAAGACGATACCGTTTGGCTCACGCAGCAGCAAATGGCGGATTTGTATCAGACAAGCAAATCCAATGTGAGTGAGCATATAAAACATATATTTGAAGACGGCGAGTTGGATGAAAATTCAGTTGTTCGGAAATTCCGAACAACTGCGGCGGACGGAAAAAATTATAATACAAAGTGCTATAATCTTGATATGATTATTTCGCTTGGTTATCGTGTGAAGTCTGTTACAGCAACCCGTTTCCGTCAATGGGCAACAAAAAGGATTAACGAATATATCCGCAAAGGCTTTACGATGGATGATGAGCGACTGAAAAACCTTGGCGGCGGAGGATACTGGAAAGAGCTTCTGGAGCGTATCCGTGATATTCGTGCGTCCGAAAAAGTGTTTTACAGGCAGGTTCTTGATATATATGCAACGAGCATAGACTATGATCCGAAAGCCGAAATTTCTATTGAGTTTTTCAAAAAGGTGCAAAACAAAATTCATTATGCGGTTCACGGTCATACGGCGGCAGAGGTCATTTATTCAAGAACTGACAGTGAAAAAGAATTTATGGGACTGATGAGCTTTAAGGGCAGCAGACCGCATTTGAGTGACGCTGTTGTTGCAAAAAATTATCTCGACGAGAAAGAACTTCGCTCACTTGGTCAGCTTGTTTCGGGATATCTTGATTTTGCGGAGCGGCAGGCAGAGCGTGAACATGTTATGACAATGAAGGATTGGGCGGAACATCTCAACAGAATACTCACAATGAGCGGCGAAAAACTGCTTGAAGGTGCCGGCAGTGTATCACATAAGTAGGCAATAGACAAAGCAACCGTTGAATACAAAAAATATCAGGCGAAATCTTTAAGTGAGGCGGAAGAGGATTATCTGAACGCTATCAAAGCATTGAAAAAAAGGCGAAAACAAATAATGGATATGCAGAGTAAAGAATGGGGCGCGTGAAGTTATAGCTGAATGTACCGGTAAATAAATTATGTTAAAACCGGTGTGCGGATAAGATTTCATTTATTGTGACCGGAAGAAGATGACGTTTGGAAGGCTTGTCTTTGTTTTTCAGCCACCTGTAATATGCTGCGCTTTGACATGTTTTCCCTCTTTCTGCTTTATTATATCAGATTTTTGGGTGTTTGTCGACTCTATTTATATTATACCACTCCAATATGGAAATGTCAATAAAAGTGCAGTCGAAATTTACCCCAAATTTCTGAAACTACTTTAATTCTTCAACCGGCATAACTAACAATCCATTCGGAAACGGAAATCTGTCAAGGTCGCCAAGGCGCTCTGTATTAACCTTGACAGATTTTTGTTTCTGAATATAATCTATGCCGTCGGTTGAAGAAAGTTTA
>CAKSFP010000061.1 GCA_934454585.1 uncultured Clostridia bacterium | reverse complement strand
GATATCATCTTGCCGCACCCTTTTTTGTTTTCAGAAAAACAGCATGAAACAAGCTCCGTTGTCCGTCATAAAATACTTGTCGTTTTTTTATGGATATTGACGAATTTTGTATGAACTTATATAAGGCTGAGACACACCCATATTTTTCTTGAAATATTTTCAAAAGCTGTATGTATTTTGTATTGTCAACATCTGAATATCTTCCGGCGAGTGTCCCGGAAATATTAGGCTTATGGGAATAAAAGCTCAATAATTTTTTGAAAGTCCGGTTAACAGGTTGTAAGTCATTAATACAAAGGTGTGCACTGTGACTGATATTTCTCCCTATAGTATTATAATTATATCTGCAATGAAACACCCGCAAGAATAACAATCATCAACATAACAGCAAAAATCGACAAACCAACATTCACCCAGCCTATGATAATACCGGCTGATGCAAGATTATATCCTTGCTCACTTCTTTCTTTTATCTGATTTTTTGCCATATTACCTAAAATAATTGCCACTACAGCAGTTATAAGCCAACCAAAAACAAACGAAGTACAAGCCAAAATCAGGCTCCAAATCGCATATGTATTTGTTTTATACGGATTGTACTGCCTGCCGATGTTTAAGTTAACATTATGTGTATTGTTGTAATTATAATTTTCAGCAGTCCTTGCACCGCAGTTTGAGCAATAACTGCTGTTTACTTCTCTGCCGCAATTTTTACAAAACATATATTATCTCCTCATTTGTTTAATCAGTCAGATACTGGCACCCAGTAAAATTCTTCATCATCATCGACCATAACGGACACCTTAAGCCACAGAATGCCTCCTTTAACCTCATAATCATATACATCTTTTGTGCCTGATTTTTTATATGTATATTCCGAAGCGGTGCCGTATTCAGGCAAACTGTACAATCTTTGATCGTTTGAAATATATTTGCCGTATTCCATGTAATATTCGCCGTCATCATAAAGTTCTTCTGAGGCGTCGCTGAAATACTCTGCAATAAATTTTCCCTTTTCTTCTTCGTCTATTTTTTTGCTGTTTATATCAAGGCTGAACAAATCTATAGTATCATTATCTGTATCAACTCTAAATGTCATAGATACATCAGAAGCTTCTCCATTTATACTTACCCGCATATATCTGATCCGTTTTTGCTCTTTTGTAAGCGGAAAGTACATTCTAAGATATTTGTTATATGTACTTATTTCATATGGGTCCATGTTGTCATAGGTGAATGTCGGCTTGTAATTTGTTTCTGTCTTGCATATTTTTTCGGCAATGGCGTTAATCGCATCGTCTATGCTTGTTTCAAAGTTGTAAAGATGACCATATTCAATTTCTGATTTAAGATGCTCCTCATCATTGGAACGGATTTTAGCAAAGGTTGCATCTGCAAAAAGGTAAACAGACGAAACGGCAACAAAAACACATATAACCGCGGATATGCACCTTAACGGTGTTCTTCTTATCTTACCCGCATTGTCTGTTTCTTCCTCAAATACCGCTTTGTTTTTCTTAACAACAACGGCATTGATAACTTCAAGCAAAGACGAAACAACAGGCAGAGCAAAAATCAGAATCAATGCCGCTTTGAAAAAATGAAATGCAGCATTTATGTTGATGCCCTTACGCATAATCCAAATGCCTATTTTGTTCGCAACAGTATCCACAAATTCTGCGGTAAAATATTCTATGCTGCTGTAAATGTAACCTACACTGCAATGCGGCAATTTATCCCATATTGCAACTATAATCCAAATAACCACCTGAGATACAAGCATCAGTATTGCTGTTTTTTGCGGTAAATTAACAATCTGCTTTTCCGATTTTCTTTTAAGGAAAAGCTTTATTCCCACAACAGCGGTAATTAATATTGCAAAGCGCAGAATAATTATCAAAGGAAACGGCATATATCCTATAAAATTGCCGAAAGAACCATTGTCATATTCCGAAAAATAATGAATATTAAGAACCGCGGAGAATGTACTCTGACACATAAATATCACAAACATTAAGCACTGCAAAATTCCTGAAATCAGCCATATCACAGACGAAGCTTTTTCCCTTTTTAGTGTTCCTCGTATTATATTTTCCGCTTTTTGACGCTCTAAATACTCCTGCGTTTCGAGATTTGAAATATTTTTGCTGTGCTCAACGGCGACAAAATCAGTCGAAGATGCGTTTTGTTTCACATTTGCACCCTGTGCCATATTCACATTTTCTGTCTGTGTTTTTTCAAAATCATGTCCACAATACACGCAAAACTTATTTCCGTCTGCATTTTCTTTTCCGCAATTGTTACAGATCATATCAGTTACCTCAGACATTTGCAGCCTTGCTTTGCGCAAACTGCATATTGTACTTATTCTCTATTTCAGCGAACTGCATTTCGTTGGTTATTACAAAATTTCTTATTATAAATGCATAAATTGATATTGCAATGCCGATAATACCGCCGAACAAAACATTATAAATAAGAGTACCCACACAACCGCCGATAGGCGAAAATCTGCTGATTATTCCGACGGGACACCTCAATACATCTGTGCTGAATTTGAAGTTTTGGACACCGATAACCGTATTTGCAACAGCAACAGCCAATACAAATATGCCGTACACAATAAGACCTGTGCCGTCATAACTGTCTGCACCGGCAATAATAAACAAAAATCCCATAAGATACTGTATACAGGCTATTACAACTGCCAAAATCCCCTGAATTTTAACTTTATCGGAGAGTTGCTGAACAATGTTTTTGGCAGGTGCATAATACTTTGCCTGATAAGGCATTTGATATTGTGCCTGGTAGGGTTGCTGATACTGTGCCTGCTGATTTTGTGTACCCCCTTCGCCAACGGCTCCTCCGCAGGCTTGACAGAATTTTGCTCCATCGTTTAACTCAGACCCGCAATTTGGACAAAATGACATAAAAAAAATCCCCTTTCTTCTTAAAAAAATTGCAATAAAACTTATTATATGCTCTATATATAGAGCATATAATGATTATACTCTATTTATAGACAATTGTCAATACTAAGAGTATATTTTACTATTATAAGGTGGGAGGGGATAGCGTAATGATTTCTTATGAACCGCTTTATAAAACTATGAAAGAAAGGGGAATTTCGACATACAGACTTATCAATGAATTCGGCGTAAGCAGAAGTCTTATCGACCGGCTTAAGCATGACAAACCCATAAGCACACAGACTCTCGATGATTTATGTTCTTATCTTGACTGCAAGGTAGAGGAAGTGTTAGTATACAGAAAGAAATAGGATTATAAAGTTGTATTTTCACAAAAAAATTATCGCCATTATAAGGTCTTGAAAAAACATCATTCCAAATATAAACCTCGCAATTTGCTATCGCGCGGTTTCAGACTATCGAAAAAATCTGAACTTTTTCGATAGTTTTAAGGGCGGCCGCAACCGGTCGCCCCTGTTTTTTATTGCAGATTAAGTTTATTTTTCATAAAATACCTTGTGATGAGAAAGAACACTGCCGCATAGATAATGAGGTTTGAAAAAATGTGAGTCGTTGCGTCCGGCGTAGTTTCCGCCGCCGTCAACAACCTCCGCCCCCGGGCGGCATCTCAAGTTTTCTGTCAAAGTCGCTTATCTTTCCGTTCTTCGTTATGACAACCCCGTCGGGAATCAGATGATCGGGCATGACAATTGTCACATTCTTTATCGCAAGCATTGTGTAGTTCCGTTTTCATGGCAAATCACCAATACATCTCTATACACAATTCTATCACCGTGCATCAAAAAAATCTATACAAAATAGGTCAAATAATTTGCAAAATCGGCTCAACTGTGATATCATATGAGTGTGTTAAGACTAACTTATCAAAAAACGAAGGAAGCAAAAAATATATACGAAGCGGAAATATGAATATATCGCAAATTGCCGACAAACTCGGATACGACAGTATTCATCACTTTTCAAGACAGTTTAAGCTTCGAACGGGCATGACACCGACAGAATATCAAAAATCGGTAATAGCCCTGTCCGACGAAATGAGAGTAAAACAGGGAGGCATGACATAATGAGACACTACAGCATAAGCGGAATGAGCTGTGCGGCGTGCAGCGCAAGGGTTGAAAAAGCGGTATCGGCGTTGGACGGCGTGACGCAGTGCACGGTAAACCTGCTCACAAACTCCATGGTGGCGGACGGCACGGCGAGTGACGCGGCAATCATAGCGGCGGTAGAGAACGCCGGTTACGGCGCATTGCGTGCGGATTCCGACGCCAAGTCCGCGCCGAAAGCGGACGACGGTATGTCATTTGACAAAGAGATAACACTCCTGAAATACAGGCTGATATGGTCGCTTGCGCTGCTGGCGGTGCTCATGTATTTTTCCATGGGTCACATGATGTGGGGCTGGCCGCTGCCGCCGTTCTTTGACGGCAACCATGTGGCAATGGGACTTGCGCAGCTGCTGCTCACAATCGGCGTCATGGTGATAAACCAAAAATTCTTTATAAGCGGATTCAAATCTGTAAAAAACAAGGCTCCGAACATGGACACCCTCGTGTCGCTCGGTGCCGGAGCATCGTTTATCTACAGCACATATGCGCTGTTTGCCATGACGGGCGCACAGGTTCACGGCGACAGCGAACTTGTTATGCACTATATGCACGAATTCTACTTTGAGTCCGCCGCCATGATCCTCGCCCTGATAACCCTGGGCAAGATGCTCGAGGCGCGCTCCAAGGGCAAAACGACAAACGCCCTGAAAGGACTTATGGAGCTCTCTCCGAAAACCGCCGTCATTGAGAGAGACGGCAAGGAAATAACCGTGCCTGCCGAGGAAGTGCAAAAAGGCGACATATTCATAGTGCGCCCCGGCGACAGCATACCGGCGGACGGAATTGTGACCGAGGGTAGCAGCGCCGTGAACGAGTCGGCGCTCACCGGAGAGAGCATACCGGCGGACAAGACCGTCGGCGACAAGGTATCTGCCGCAACGGTGAACCAATCGGGATATATAAAGTGCCGCGCGACCGATGTGGGCGCCGACACTACACTCTCCAAGATAATACAGATGGTCGGCGACGCGGCGGCAACCAAAGCGCCGATTGCAAAAATTGCCGACAGGGTGTCGGCAATATTCGTGCCGACCGTCATCACGATAGCCGTGGTGACAACGGTTGCATGGATGCTGTTCGGTGCGTCGTTCGGCTACGCCCTGGCGCGCGGCATATCCGTGCTGGTGATCAGCTGTCCGTGCGCACTCGGACTTGCCACCCCCGTGGCAATAATGGTCGGCAACGGAGTCGGCGCAAAGCACAACATACTGTTCAAGACTGCCGCGGCGCTTGAGGAGACCGGCAGAATAAAGACAGTTGTCCTGGACAAGACCGGCACGGTGACAAAGGGCAAACCGACCGTGACGGACATAATCTGCACCGACGGGACCGGCGAAAACGAGCTTATTGAAAGTGCATATTCACTCGAAATCAAGAGCGAACATCCGCTTGCAAAAGCCATTGTGGAGTATGCCGCCGAAAACGGACTGACGGCAAGAGCGACCGAGAACTTCACCGCTCTGCCCGGCAACGGACTCATGGGAGAGACAGACGGAACCGCAGTGTACGGCGGCAACATGAACTTTATCAAAACTCATGCCGATGCAGACAACGATTTAATAACCCAAGCAGAAAAACTGTCATCTCAAGGCAAAACGCCACTGTTCTTTTGTACCGACAAAAAAATGCTCGGCATAATAGCCGTTTCGGATGTGATAAAAGACGACAGCGCCGAGGCGATAAGCGAACTGCGCGGCAGCGGCATAAGAGTGGTTATGCTGACGGGAGACAACAGGCGCACCGCCGAGGCAATCGCAAAGACGGCCGGCATAGACGAAGTGATTGCCGATGTGCTGCCGGACGGCAAGGAGAGCGCCGTGAGCGAACTCATGAAGGGCGGCAAGGTGGCAATGGTTGGCGACGGCATAAATGATGCTCCGGCGCTCACGCGCGCGGACATTGGCATAGCGATAGGCGCCGGAGTGGACATAGCCATTGACGCTGCAGATGTGGTGCTGATGAAAAGCTCGCTGTCGGATGTGGTGTCTGCCATAAACTTAAGCCGCGCTACGCTGCGAAACATACACGAAAATCTTTTCTGGGCATTCATCTACAATGTGCTGGGCATACCGATTGCGGCGGGGGTTTTTATTCATACATTCGGCTGGCAGCTAAACCCGATGCTCGGTGCGGCGGCAATGAGCCTTTCAAGCTTTTGTGTAGTGACGAATGCGCTCAGGCTGAACACCGTCAAGCTCGGCGGCAGGCACAAAGCAAAGAACTCAAAAGTCAGCGCCGATGTTATAAAGGTTAGAAAAAATGAAAACATGGAGGAAAAGAATATGACAAAAACACTTAAAATCGAAGGAATGATGTGCAGCCACTGTGAGGCGAGGGTGAAAAAATGCCTTGAGGAGATAAACGGCGTTGAGAGTGCAGAGGTGAGCCACGAAAAAGGAACCGCTGTGGTTACGCTCACAGATAATGTACCGTTTGACACGCTCAAAGCAGCTGTGGAAGCTCAGGACTATAAGGTGGTCGAATAAGTGTTAATCTGATCAAATCGTAACAGGTACATTGTAGGGGCGACCCTGCGTGGTCGCCCGC
>CAKSFP010000060.1 GCA_934454585.1 uncultured Clostridia bacterium | reverse complement strand
TGTTTGAGCGAGCAAGAATAAAAAACACTTACACGAGCCTATTAACAAGATAGTTCGAATTCGTCGCTTTCGCTTAGGTGAGGTGGGACAAATGACTTCAAAAAAAGGATATTTGCTTGAAATAGAAAAGAAAAATCTGACGCTTGACGGCAAGCCGTTTTATCTGGCATCGGGAGAGATGCATTATTTCAGATTCTTTAAGGATGGATGGAAACGCCGTCTAAAACTCATGAAAGATTTTGGCTTGACCGCCGTACAGACATATGTGCCGTGGAATCTCCATGAAAAACATGAGGGTGAGTTTGATTTTTCGGGCAATCTCGATTTGGCTGCTTTTCTCGAACTGTGTGACGAAATAGGATTAAAGGTTATGTTTCGACCGTCGCCGTATATGTGCACGGAGTGGAATTTCGGAGGATTGCCGTACTGGCTGCTGAACAAAAAGGATATCGGAATAAGGACATCGGATCCGATTTTTGTCGGTTGTATAAGGCGATACTATGAACGGCTGGCTAATGAATTTATTCCGTATCTTTCGACAAACGGCGGCCCGATTATTGCCGTTGCGGTGGAAAATGAATACGGAAGCTACAGCGATGACGGTGAGTATATAAAAATGATGGGCGATTTGCTCACAAAACTCGGCGTGGATGTTCCGCTTTACACGGCAAACGGTTGGGAACCGTTCAAACTTAAAAACGGCAGCCGAAAGGAATATTGGACGGCGTTCGATACAAGAGAGATAACCGAAAATATAATTGGCGCACACAACGGTTATCAGCCCGACAAGCCGCTTTACAACGCGGAGTTTTGGGACGGAGGATTGCAGCAGTGGGGTGGCTTTTTTCAGCGGATCCCGTCCGATGATGTTGCGAGACGGTACAAAGCTTCGCTTGAAATGGGAGCGTATACAAATTTTTATATGTTCTGCGGCGGTACTAATTTCGGTTTCAACAACGGTGCGTTGGTGGGGAGATATGAGGCGGATAGGCCGGATGCGAAAAACAGATATATTCCGTATCTTACAAGCTATGATTACGATGCGCCGGTGAACGAACAGGGCGAACCGACGGAAAAATATTTTGCCTGCAAAAAAATATTGAAAGACTATCTGTTGTCAAACGGGTTTGAGTTTGGAGGCAGCGATGATTCGGAGCCGGAGTCGGATGAAACGGAACATTTACAGAAAATCGGAAGTGTCAGACTGACTCATTGCGCGGATTTACTGCAAAATATTGATGCGCTCGCCGCTGAAACAAGGAAATCAAGCATGCCGCTTACGATGGAAGATTTGAACCAGGATTCGGGATTTATACTGTACTCAACAGAGATAGGATATACGGATGACGCAGAACGCTTTGTCAATATATTTGGATTGCATGACAGGGCGACGGTATATGCAAACGGAAAGTATGCCGGAACATATATGCGTGATGGCGATGACGAACCGATAAAGTTTACTGTTCCGCAAACAGGATTAAAGCTTGACATTCTTGTTGAAAATCTCGGGAGGGTAAATTACGGAAGTGCTATGTATTTTGACAGAAAAGGTATCTGCGATTATGTGAAAATTGAGGTGCTCAATTCCGACGGTACGGTGTACCCGTGGAATTATACCATGAAAACCGGGTGGACAAACACATCACTTCCCATGGAAAATTTGAATGGACTCGATTATACAAAAACTGCGTGTGATGAGCTGCCTGCATTCTATACGGGTGAGTTTAAGGCTGTTCCCGGTAAGGACACTTTTGTGAATATGCGCGGCTGGAACAAAGGTTTTGTCGTGATAAACGGGTTTAACATAGGAAGATACTGGTCTATAGGACCTCAAGAGGCATTATATGTCCCGGGCGAACTTTTGAAAGAGCATAATACCGTAACGGTGTTTGAAATTCATTCGCCAAAAGCGGATAAAACGGTTCTTTTTGATGATAAACCGTCGCTTGATACCGTTGAGCGTCCTATATTTGACACCGTGACAGCTAATTTAGGTTAAAAAGTGTAAAATTCTATTGCATTTCCAAACAATATGTGGTATACTCAAGAAAAAGAAACCATAGGAGGAAATGCCATGAAAAAATTGACACTGTTTTTAATCATTGCGGCAATGCTGCTCAGCCTTGTCGGATTGACAGCGTATGCGTCGGGAGATGTTTCTCTCATGTCTGCATGGGGGTACGAGGTGCCGAGCGGAAACGACGATTTTAAGCTGAGCATAAATCAGTCCGGCGACATCATCGTGGCGGAGATGACCTTGATAAATCAAGAGTCCGACCACGCTCTGTATGCCACGCTCTCCTACAAAAAGCCGGACGGCACTCTGGAGACATCGGACATAAAGCTGATTAATGCATATAGGCTGAACCCCACGCCGTGCGTGTATTTCTACATAAACCGCAGCTATGCGGCATATTGCGATATGTTTGTGACCTTTATCGACCGCGAAACATTAAAGCCGTATGTCAAGGCGGTGAATGTGAACGAACATTTCAACATAGAACAGGACAAGTACGAGGCGAACGGTGTCGTCACGGCGATAGACCCAATTGCGAAAACGATTGAGTTTACGCCGAATGTGAGGGTTATCGGCAAAGACGGAAATGCGGTTATGGATTACAGAGACGGTATGGGCGTGACATATACTCTCAACGGCGAATATGTTGATGCGGACGCATATCTCATGCACAATGTAGACATACTCTTTGCTGTGGACGGCACGGATTACACTCTTGTGAACATCACGGACGCCAATGGCGGCTCTCTTGTGATTAATGCCGAAAGCCTTGCCGAGGGCAAGGCGAGCGTTACGGAATACGGATCTGTGACGGAATATTACGAAAGCGCCGACGCGGCAACGACAACAAAAATCGATGTTGAAGCCAAAGCCCCGGTTTTTGTCAACGGGTATGACATTTCTGCGCGGCTCGGATATCCGCTGGATTTGTATACACTTCTCGAGGGTACCGACGCCAAGATTGAGTTTGTGGAGAACACGGGCGACAGGCTTTATGACGCTGTTGTGGTCACCGTGTATGAACACGGCATTGTCGAGAGTGTGTCTGCGAGCAGTGAGAGGATAGTTTTCAAAAGCGGCGACATCGTGAGATTTGATTCGTCGGATCTGCAACAGTGCGTGAAGATTGCAGATGAAATCGGCAGAAAGATTTCACTCAGCGAGATTAAACCCGACGATGTGCTTGCAATGCGCGTCGGACTTGATTATCCGCAGCTGAGGAACGGCAGAATTGCCGTGCCGACTGCAA
Organism: uncultured Clostridia bacterium; assembly: GCA_934454585.1. GTDB lineage: Bacteria > Bacillota > Clostridia > UMGS1810 > UMGS1810 > RGIG4708. The sequence continues at coordinate 3,411 of CAKSFP010000060.1, read as the reverse complement.
AGCATTTTGCGGATAACAGCAATGTGATAACCATAATTGATTTGGGAAACAAAACTGTCAGCGGAACGGTTGACGGAAAAATCGGAGAAAACGCCGTGCTGCTAGATGAAAAACCGTACAAACTCGGCGCATTTGTCGGAACTGAAACTGATTACTACAATCTGTATAACGACGACGGCAGTGTGAAAATTGGCAGTGTAGGTATTTTCTATCTTGATATTAACAACAAAATTATAGATTTTGTCGGCAGAGGCGGCGGAGAGTTTTACGGATATATATTACAGATGGGTTATAATACCGGCAATTCTTTCGATAAAAAGTGGAAAATGAGGATTTTGACCGAAAGCGGCATCGCAGAATACTCTGTCGCAGACCGAGTGACCGTTGACGACACGGTTTACAAGAACATGGACGGCAGCGAGGATGTTTTTGTCAAATACGAAAAAAACAATGCAAACTATTTCAAAAACAATCCGACGGCTAACATAGTCAAGTACAAATTGAAAGACGGAAAAATTAATTATATCTCTACAATTGAAGATTCCGCGGCGATATATGACAACAGCGAATACAAACCCAACTCTGGAAAAATCGGCAACAAAGTTTTGTCCGACAAGGCGATAGTATTTAATCTTACTGCAGATGAAGTTACCGCCGCAAAAACCGAGAGAGCGGCAGACATAAAATCAGACATGGTATATTGCGGATATGTTGCGGACAGCCGCAACGGAGAGTGGAATGTGCTCGTGCTTACCACGGTAAAGGCGGCAGAGCCGAGCGGCGACGAAACCGCCGGCAGTGTAATGCGGATCGTCACGGCGACAAAAAGTGTCACACACGGCGATGAGGACGCATTTGAGATTACATACATCAAAGAGGGCACCGGCGAGAACGGGACATTGATTTTCGTTTATGATTCGGGTGTCAACGCCAATTTGATGTATAGCGAGATGAATCCCGGCGACATATTCATTGCGGATGCCGATGAAAACAATGTTGTGAAAGACTACACCGTGCTTGCGCAAATGACGGATTTCGGCGCGAAGGTTATCCCCGGCGCATTTGAAAAAGCTTTCGGCGACAGTTTCAGCGCTAAAAGCGGTCTTGAAAACGGTGTTGATTACATCTGCGGATATATAGACCGCGTTTCGACCGTCGGAGAAAAATCTTTGGTTGACATAGTTTTCGGCGAGGGCTCGAATGATACATACACAGTCAGCATCGACAACAGCGTAAACAAGTATTCTTACACAAGGGGCAGAAAGGTGCAGATATCCGCCGGAGACTGGTATTTGGATACCGTCGACCTGCCGGAAAACGAAAAGTGCTCTCCCGTGTTTGTAAAGCTTTATGACGGAGTTGTTACGGACATATACACGCTTAACACAAGGGTGAACATATCCGATGTCATCATGGGTTCGTCGGAGCAGACGCAAGGTGGACAAACGGCGACAGTTGAATAATGAAAAAACAGCAAAAATACCCGACAGTGAAAATCTGTCGGGTAATTTTTTGCAAAAAAGCTCTTGACAAACTACTACATGATGTAGTAGAATGTAATTACTACAAAGCGTAGTAATGATTGCAATCGAAAAATTAATGAGGTGTTTTGACATGGACAAAAGACTTTCCGATTCGGAAAAAGAGATAATGGAACTTTTGTGGAAAAATGGCAGCATGACGGCGAGCGAGGTGTTCCATGCGTTCGCCGATGACGGCAGAAAATACACCACCGTTGCCACATTTCTGACAAGGCTTGTGAAAAAAGGCTTTTTGAACTGTACAAAGGACGGCGGGCAGAATCTGTATGCCGTTGCGGTTGGCAGAGAAGATTATCTCGCTGAACAAACGGACGAATTTGTCAATGAGATGTATGACGGTTCGGCGAAGGATTTAATAGCCTGCCTGTGCAAGGAAAAGGTGTCGCGTGAGGATTACGGTGAGTTGATGCGTCTGTTGAACAAATACGAGGATGAAATCGGGGTGTCTGAAAAATGATGTGGTTTTTGTTTGTCAGAGTTTTGTTTATGAGCATCGCAATGAGCGTGAGCGGACTTGCGGTGTGGGGCGCGACCCGACTGTGCCGCGGCATAATGAGCAGACGGACCGCCTATCGCCTGTGGCTGATACCGCTGGCAGCAGCCGTTGTGCCGCTCTCTGTCGGCACACCGGGGATTGCATATGTCGCAGAACCCCAATACACGGCTGTTGCGGATCCTGCGGCGGACAACGAGGTGATGACGACTGCCGGCAAAGTGGCGGATGATGTCGCGATTGACCGCGGCAACAACAATCCCATGTCGGTCGACGGCGACACTGCGGTTCGTGGAGCTGTCTCGGAATTTGCGAAAAACGCGTCTTTCGCCGTCCGAAAAATTTCGCCGAAAGAGGCGGCAGGCGCGGCATATCTTGTCGGTGTGCTGATCTGCCTTGCGGTATATTTGCTGAAAACGGTGCGGTTCGGCGCAAAAATACGCCCGCACCTGACCGAATTTGCATATGAGCAGGAGGCGGAGTGCTGCGCAAGAATCGGCTATGGCGGCAAGCTGAGGGTGTATCGTGCGGATTTTGACTGTTCGCCGTTTGTGTTCGGCTGTTTTCGCCCGAAAATGGTTGTGACGGACGATATATCCAAGGAAGCATTTATTCACGAAACAGTGCATATAAAGATGCATGATACGGTGTATATGCTGCTTACGGCAGCAGTAGGGGCGGTGCATTTTTTCAATCCGCTTGTGGCGGTATTTCGCAAACAGATTCGAAAAAACATGGAGCTTGCCTGTGACGAGAGCGCGGCGGCTGTCATGGACGAGGGCGAACGGCTCGCTTACAGCAAGGGCATTGTCGCAAACGCCGCACCGGCATTTGCGGGCACGGCATGTCTGTCCGAAACAGGAAATAATATTAAAGAAAGGATTGAGGGAATTATGGAGAAAAAGACGCGTTCAAGAGCGGCACGGCTTGTGAGCATTGTCGTGGCAGCTGTCATGATTGTGAGTCAGACGGCGTTTGCGGCGGTGCTCGGCGGCAAGGCGCCGGCAAAATCGTATATAATCAACCACACAAACAGTGTGTACAGCCTTGTATACAAAAACGGTGACGAGGTGTTGTGGAGCAGAATGAGCGGAGCCGGCAGCAACATTGCCACTCTGGTGAACAGTCCGTTTTACAAGGGATTTTCTGCAGATTTGAATTTGGCACTTTACAAATTGCGAACCAAAGAGGGCGCATTTGACAGTAAAGTGCATATAGAGATGACCAAATTCGTCAAAGAGTTTAACGGCGGCAAGAACTGGCAGGGACTTTTCAGCGTGACCATGGGAGACATTGAGATAGTAAGCGACGCGATGGGTTACCTGAGCAATATTCCCGGCAATTACGCACGCGATGTGTCACGCCTTATAATAGACG
>CAKSFP010000059.1 GCA_934454585.1 uncultured Clostridia bacterium | reverse complement strand
GTGTTAAATGACCTCAAAAACCGAGGAGTACAGGATATATTAAGATTATAAAAATTTATATTAAAGTCAATTTACTTATCTTTCATAAAAGGGCTGTTTGCAATCGGGCAGCAACAATTCCACTTTTTGGCATTAATCGGAGCCGTGCCGGTTTCGCGCTTAAATACATATGAAAAATATGCAGGCGAAGAAAACCCGAGCTTTTCGCTTACTTCGCTGACATTCATGCCGTTTTCAAGCATAGATGTTGCACGCATTATTTTCAGTGTTGTAAAGTGTTTGTTTACGCCGCCTCCTGTGTGTTTTCTTATTATTTTTTTTAGGTTGCTCGCGCTCATGCCACACAGGCGGGCGATCTGTTCAACCGAAAGATTTTTGCCGATGTTGTCGTTCATTACTTGCACTATTGATGAAAATAGCTTTGCGGCGTTTGTCTTTAACTGAGATTGAACACCTTTTTCTTTTGCAATCAAACTCAGTAGGAAATGCTCAAATCTACAAACCGCCATTTGCTCTGCAACAGGACTTTTTCCGCCGCATACAAAAAAATCATCTATATTAAATGCCGATTTGATTTCATCGAAAATTTCGTAAAGCTCATTTGATAATCCTTTGTCAAGTCCGATGACTCCGCACGGCAAACTGTACAGGATATCGCTGTTTGACGAAAATGATATAACGATAATTTCAAATTCTTCTCCGTCCGACATAATTCTATGAAATTCCATAGGGGGATGAATTGCGGTTTCACCTTCATTAAGACGATATATTTTATCATTTTTTGTAATAATTGCTTTGCCTTTCTTTATATAAACCATTTCCCAAAAATTATGCATTTCGCCGGGGAAATAGTAATCCTTATCCCTGCACGAATTGAATGCGGAATTGATTGAATAAACCAATAATGTACGGGGTATATGATAAAACACGGTTTTGTTCCACATATTATCCTCCTTAGGTGTCTGATTTCTAAAATTTTATGCCTGATTTCGTATTGCATTTGATTTTGATTATATTATAATTATATACAAGAAATACAATTTTGTAAAGAGGTGCAAACAAAAATGGATAAAATAAAACTGGGAGTAATCGGTTTGGGACAGCGCGGAAGTATGCTGCTTGATGAGATAGTAAAAATCGCCGATGTCGAAGTTTGTGCAGTATGCGATTTATATACGGACAGAGTGGAAGATGCATTCAATAAGGTCAAAGAAAAATGCGGAAATGAACCCGTTAAACTTCAGGATTATCGCGATGTATTAAAAATGCCCGATGTCAAGGCTGTACTAATAAGTGCTGCGTGGGAGGCACACGCCGATATTGCCGTTGCTTCAATGCGCGCGAAAAAATGGACTGCTCTTGAGGTTGGCGGAGCATATGATATAAGTGATTGTCAAAAACTTGTTGATACATACGAAGAAACAAAAACTCCGTTTATGTTCCTTGAAAACTGCTGTTACGGACGCAGGGAAATGATGTGCCTTAACATGGCGAAAACAGGTGTTTTCGGTGAAATAGTCCATTGCGACGGGGCATATATGCACGATTTGCGCAAAGAGGTTTCGAGCGGTGCGGAAATCCGTCATTACCGCTTGCAGAATTATATTCATCGCAACTGCGAAAACTATCCGACACACGAACTCGGACCTATTGCAAAAATTCTTAACATTAACAACGGCAATAGGATGTTATCGCTTGTTTCTGTCGGATCAAAATCAGCTGGGCTTCACAGCTATATTACCGATAAGCGCGGAAGTGACGACGCATTGACAAAGGTGGATTTTAAGCAGAGTGATGTTGTTACCACAATTATAAAGTGTGCCGGAGGAGAAACAATTACACTTTCGCTCAATACGACGCTTCCTCACGCTTATTCAAGAAACTTCAATGTTCATGGCACGAATGCATATTATGCTGAGAATAATGACTCTGTTTTCTTTGACGGAGACGACGGAGAGGAAAATTGGAAACCGAATTGGGGAAATGCGGAGAAATATTGCGAAAAATATGAGCATCCGCTTTGGAAAAAATATCTTTCCGATGGTGTCCACAGCGGTCATGGCGGTATGGATTGGCTTTTGCTCAACGCATTTTTTGAGAGTATCAGACAAAACAAGCTTCCGCCGATTGATGTTTACGATGCGGCGGCGTGGATGTCCGTTTCCGCATTGAGTGAGCAATCCATTGCGCTGGGGGCACCTGTTCCTATTCCTGATTTTACACGGGGAAAATGGATTAGGGGAATTTCATATCCTCAGGCAGAAAACTATCGCCTTGATGCAATTCCTGATATTGAATAAATTATTACCTGTCAGGCAATGCAGGCTATTTATGTCAACATGAATAGTCTGCATTGCACAGATGAAAAGCAAAAATGGTATAACCGGATAAATTTATTGGAGTGAGATATATGAAGAAAACAACACTTGTAATAATGGCGGCAGGCATGGGCAGCCGCTACGGCGGATTAAAACAACTTGACCCTATAGTTCCGAGCGGCGAGATTATTCTTGATTTTTCTGTTTACGATGCGGTTAAAGCCGGCTTTGACAAGGTGATTTTCATAACGCGAAAAGATATAGAAAAAGAATTCAGGAGCATTATAGGCAAGCGCGTTGAAGATATGATTGACACCGACTATGTAATTCAGGATTTAAGTAATCTGCCCGACGGTGTATCTGTACCCGGCGGCAGAGAAAAACCATGGGGTACGGGACACGCGGTATACTGTGTCAAAGATAAGATAGATGCACCGTTTGCACTTATAAATGCTGATGACTATTATGGCAAAGAAGCGTACAAGATTATTTGCGATCATCTCAAAAGCGAAAACGAAATGTGCATGGTTGGTTACAGACTTGGAAACACGCTTACCGAAAACGGCACGGTCAGCAGAGGTATTTGCGAGATTGAAAACGGGTATCTTAGGAGCATTACCGAAGAATGTAATCTTGACAAAAATTGCGGTATTCCGCTTGATACAACAGTTTCTATGAATATGTGGGGGCTCACGCCTGATGTCTTTGAGTATGTTGAAAATGATTTCAAAACCTTCCTTGCGAATATGCAGAATCCGTTAAAGGATGAATTCTACATTCCTACGGTAATTAACAACATGATACACAACCGCAGTTTTGACATAAAAGTACTGCAAAGCGGAGATAAATGGTACGGAGTAACATATCGTGAGGATAAAAAATTTGTCGGCGATGCGCTGACAGAAAAAATGGAAAAGGGATATTATGATGGAATCTAATAAATTAAAAGAAATATGTTTGCATTTTGAGATTGACACCAAAATAGAGCCTTACGGGAATGGGCATATAAACGATACATATTTGTGCGAAAGTGCGCCAAGATTCATTTTGCAAAAAATCAATGAAAATATATTCAAAGAGCCTGAAAAGGTGATGGAAATATCGTCAATATAACAAATCATATCGGCAAAAAACAGAAGAATCCGGCGGTGACAAGTCGTGCAGGACAATGACCGTTATTCGTGCTATAGATGACAAAAGTTTTTACTTGGACAATGAGAATAATTACTATCGCATATACTCTTTTATCGAAAATTCTGTGAGCTATGATTTTGTCGAAAATTCGATTCAGCTTTATCACTGCGGAAAAGCATTCGGCAGATTTCAGGCTATGCCTTCGGATTTTCATGCCGAACAGCTGAACGAGACGATTATTGATTTTCGCAATACATCAAAAAGAGTAAAACAGCTTGAGGAAGCAGTAAAGAATAATGTAGCAAACAGGGCTTCAATGGTAGAGAAAGAAATTGAATTTGCACTGTCATACAGTGCGTATGCCGATAAAACAACGCAAAAAATTGCAGACGGCACAGTCCTGATTCGAGTTACTCATAATTATGCGGGCGTGTGAGATTTTTTCTGTAAATTAGATTTTTCTATGACAAAATATCTGTTTTTAGTGGGCAGGATAGCCGAGTTTGGGCTTTCCTACCTTAATTGTGCTATAACAGCTGTCGCTTTTCGCATCTTTGTTTTTGTCTTTAATAATTGAAGGTGGACAAGTTGCAATAATAGCAATAAATTTCGGAGTCGGATTACGGCTTATCGGGAACACAGGGCAGTATGTCAAAGAGTTTGCTGATGCAATGAAGTTTGCAAATGAAATTGAGGCATACGAATACATAGAAAGACACGGGATTGAAAAAATATCGTCTGTGAGGAAATATGCTTTTAAGCAGGCTATTTAGATAACAAGCACCAGAACACATATCATTTGTTCTGGTGCTTGGTTTAATATATTTTCTACTTGAAACATAGTCCAAAATTTGTATGGCGTTCAAGCGAGTGAAGTCCTTCGCGGATATATTGCCACGATTGAGGGTAACTGTCAACAACCGAAAAATCAGAATTGCTGATATAGTTTATAAATTCCGGAATATTATCACGATATTTCTTTGCAAATGAAAAAGCATCGTTTTTCTTCTCCTCATCGGTACTGTTCATTTTTCCATAGAGCACATGATCCAGATTACATGACATATAATAAACCCGATAAGGTATGCTCCAGATTTCGGAGGTTGAAGAAAGACGGTTCAGATTTTCTCTCTTGCGCTGATTACGATTTTTAATGCCGATTTTGTTGTATGTTTTAATATTCGTTTCAGAATAGAATGGCTTTATAGCCGACACATCTTCTACGATAACATCATTGGGGATGAATGCTCCGTCGGTATCTGTAATATGAATGATTTGGCAAAAATCAGCTGCCTTAAATGTTCTTCCGGCATAGTTCTTTACCAGACTACCGATTTTTGCAACAATATTGCCCGGGTTTACATTCGGCTCGGTTGTTATATCACAATGCATAACATGGATGTAAACAAAATTGCTGTCGTAAATTCGGTTTAAGAGTACACCGAGAGTTTCCTCGTCTGACGGTCCCTCAACAATGACAAATATGATTTTTTTACGAGGCATCGGGATCACCCGCCTCTCTGAATGCCATTGCAATTTCGCTGTTATTTGTCGGTTCGTACACAGGTTCACTCTGCTCACCGAGTATGATGTCGCGATAGTAGAAATCACGCAGATTGTTTGTTGCTTTTACATTGCTCATTCGTATATAGCGGTTTTGAGGATTTGTAGTTGTAAAAGCAATAAAACACTTATCCAGCGTTTCCAGCGGACGCAGATTGTGAGAGGTAAATACAAGCTGTCCGTTTCCTTTTTCAGCAAGGATACGCAGAATTTCTCCAAGCAGATATTCAAATACTCCGGAATCCAACTCGTCAATGGCAACGGTCATTGAAGGCTTATTGTATATTGCTATCAAAAGCTGCAGAACAGATATGAGTTTTTTGATGCCTTCCGATTCGTATTGCAGAGGGATTTCTCTACTATTTTTATCAGACATAAGCTGAATACGATGCCCGGATGTTCCGTTTGGATATAGCTGAGAACCCATCTCTTTAATACTGATTGTTAGTCCCGGAACCAGTTGCTGTAACACCACATTCATACATTTTATGACTTTGCGTACAATATCTAATGCAGATTCGGGAATTAAAGACGGTTCATTCAGTTTAATCAAAATATTGCCTATGGCAGACTTTTCTTTTTCGGCATAGTTGAAAGCGAGCGGGAGTGCATTCATGCTAATCAGACCGGTATTTGTCGTGTTAATGACAAACAGCTGGAAATTCCCGAAAAATACAAGGTTTTCTACTAGTGAGCGCAACCAATCTTCCGTGCAATTTTTACGAATTGCATTAAGCAGTTCTCTTGAAAAAATAAAGGAACGCGATGTTGCATATGCAAGCTGCTTAGCAACCAAAAGATTTGTTGCGGTATCTTTATTTTTCCCGATGATTGATTGATATTTTGCCGCCGGAAGAAAAACAACATCATCGCTTGTTCGTGTATCAATAATGGGTGATAGCCGTACCTTCTCGTCATCGCGCTTGTATGAACACGAAAGCACTTCGTTAAACAGAACAGCTTTATAGCTTTCGTTAATTAAAGGTTGTTCTGTGTTATGCTCGTTTTGGTCAATCTCCCGGCGAAGATTTACCTCGTAAAAAGCTGAATATTCACTGTTCGCCTGTTGATTGCTGATTTTAAGACCGTACTTGAGTCTTGCGTATTCGCTGTCTACATTGATATAGTCGGCATAGTGAGCCGGAATTGGTCTGCCGGAAAGTGATAGACGGAGCAGTTCCAAAGCGTCAATCAAAGCGGTTTTGCCTGAACCGTTCTGTCCATATAATCCGAGAATACTTGCGTTGCAGTCTTTTTTTGAAGGCTCAAAATCAAGATGACCATATCCGACATTCTTAAAGTTCCTAATTTCGATACTTTCAATTCTGACAATGGTATTATTCATGTTTAACGCTTCCTTTCGCATGAATTCAGTAGGTTTATTAGTATTATACCACAAAAGCGCGAAAAAAGTCAATACGAAATTAGAAAATGAAATAAAATATATCAAATTCAAGATTTAGATGCAAATAATAGGAGCTTGAAATTTTCAAAGGACAGCATAACGGATTTGAATATTCATATTCAGACTATTAAAACAAGCACCTGAACAACTGATATGCGTTCGGATGCTTGTTTCGTTTTATTATTTCTTAAAGCCGGCAAGATCATCTGCTGTGCCCTCCCAGCAAAAATGGACACAAAAAAGCTTCAAAAAACGAAATGAATCGCAGTATTTCGTTAATTTACTAAAACCGACCGCATTTATTCCACGGTTTGCTTGACAACGAGCCTCTGCCGGCATGATGTACCGGCGAAAGAACGAAGTAGCCCAAGGGCAATTCGCCCGGGCACAAGCCTATCATACCGGCTACTCATTGTCAAGCAACTTTCGCGGCATAAACG
>CAKSFP010000058.1 GCA_934454585.1 uncultured Clostridia bacterium | reverse complement strand
GGCGTGTTTTGCAAATATATAATATATGCTCCAAGCCGACTGCAAAAAAGTTCGGATTCGTCACCTGCGCCTAGGCAGACGAGACTCGAACACGCATTGCCTAAAGGTGCATATTTTATTTTAAGCTGCTCGGACAGCAGTGCGGTAGCGCTGAACTTGCTTTGTTAAAATAAAATATACACCTTTTGTCTTTGTTAAATTGAGACTGAGTGGCTGTGTAAATGAGTTTTTATATCTCTATACCGTCATACAGCCTTTGAACATTTTCCATAACCCTCGGCAAATCTTTCTCGCCCGTGCCCTCGAGCACGACGGGCATGTCGGGTTTGCGCTGCTTTATGTAGCGCAGAATCTTCTCCGTGTTGAGCATACCTTCGGTCGGGAGAGCCGATTTCATGTTGCCGTCCGCATCTATGACAAAATCCTTTAGGTGGAGCACACACATCTCATCTCCGTAAAGGTTGAATGCATCGTCGATTATCTTGTCCTGGTCATTGTAGTTATCCGCACCGAGAAAGTTTATCGGGTCGAATATAGCCAGGACATTTGGCGAATTCAGGTCATCGAGCAGTCGGCGCATTTTTTGCGGATCGTTTATCACAAACGCCTTCACGCCCTCGATGCCTATCATCACGCCGAGTTTTTCGGCATAGGCGACAAGCTCTTTCAGATTGGTCAAAAGGTGCTTGTATGCCTGCTCGGTGTGGTTGTCTTTTTCATTGCACTCACTGCCGACATATCCCGTCTCCGTTCCTACCATCTGTGCACCGCAGAAGTGCGCATATTTCAAGTGTTCTTTGAACCGTTTCATCTGTGCACACAGCACTTCGGCATCTGTACATGACGGATTTATGTAGCAGCCCAGCACGGGGATTTTTACATTCTCCTTGTCGAACTCGTCCTTTATTTTTTGTGCATATGCCGGGGTAAAAGCGCCGTCCTTGTAGTCCGGCAGGGTCTTCGGCATGACGAGCTGTACACCGTAGACTCCGTATTCGGCACATTTTTTTGCTACTGCTTCTATCGACTTTGCATCAAAGTCGTGTCCTCTCATTGAAAAATTCATTTCTTCACTCTTTTCTCTGATTTTAATTTTGTATTACTCAACACCCGTCGGAACAGCGTTGCTCACCATATTGTCACTGACGGTCACGGTCGATTTGCTCTTTATGTCTCTCACTGTTGCCTCTGCTTTGTCCGCTACAAAAGCCTTGCCGACGGATTCCACCTCGGCATCGGTGTAGTTTGGCTCCACACGCTTTATGATGTGATAACCGTATGCCGATTCCACAATGTCGCTCACTTCGCCTACTTTAAGTGCAAATGCGGATTTTTCAAATTCATCCACCATTTCGCCCTTGGTAAAGAGATATCCCTCCGGCTGTGCTTTTGCGCCCGGGTCCTCGCCAAGCTCCGTCATCAGCTTGTCAAAATCTTCGCCTTTTTTGATTTTTGCAAGTGTCTCCTCGGCAAGGATTTTCTTTGCCGCCTTGTCCTCGTCAGTGAGTCCGTTTGTCGCAAAAAGGATGTGCTTTGCACGGACATAGTTCTCGTCCATGTATTTTTTGATTTCTGTGTCAGATGCCTTGTATGAGGCCTCAAGCTCGCTGTAGAGTTTGTCGACAAGTGCGCTCTCCTCATAGAATGCCCTTGCGTCCGCCTCGGTGGAGCCGCATGACGCAAAGTAGGCGTCATATGCTTCATCACTGCCGAGCTGCTGTTTTATGGACTCCATGGTCTTGTCGATATTCTCAATGTCGTCGGCGTCAAGCTCAATGCCGCGTTTTTTTGCTTCCTGTGAGCCGGCTTTGAGCAGTATCAGCTGATCCAGCGTCATGTCGGCGACATATTCGCCGAAAGTCGTCTCTCCCAGGCTCGAACCCCACATTTTTGCAATGTCGGCAATGGAACAGTTAAAGCTCTGCGCCGCATATGATTCCACCTGGCTGAGGCAGTAGTTGAAGCAGTTCATGGTTATCGGCTCGTCATTTATTGTCGCTATGCTCACCTTGGAGTTGTCCGATACTATCACGACGGTGTTCTTGGCGTCGTTCCAGTCCACATTGCAGCCGTATGCCTCACTTATGGCGCGCACGGGCACGAGGGTCCTGTCACCGATCAGCTGTGCCGGCACATCAAGCTCTATTCTTTCGCCGTTTTTCACTATGGCATTGTCATTGATTTTTAGCGAAACCGTTGTGTCGCCCATATTGGACACAACAGTCTCGGTGTCGTCCTGCCATTCTACGGTTGCGCCGAGCGCCTCAAAGATTGCTCTCACGGGCACCATGGTGCGGTCGTTTATTAGTGCCGGCTGCACATCAAATTCTATGTAGCTTCCGTCCAGGAGCACCTCTATCGGTTTTTCGCCGTCTGCAAGCACTGTTGGCACGGCAGCCGTCGCCATAAGCGCTGCAGACAGAAGTGCGCATATTGTCTTTTTCATATTCATCATATCCTTTCGTGTTTTTCATTTACATTTATTTTATCACAGTTTTGCGGTTAAATCTACATTTTGTCTTATGGTTTAACACAATGATATATAAATTTAATCTGTTTGTCATATTTCATACATCCATTTGAGTACATATTGGATATATTCGTCCCAAAAATCCCATGAATGTATACCTTCCGATTCCCTGTAGGTGAAGTCATAGCTGAGCGATTCAAACTTTTCTCTCAGTCTTATGTTATCATTGTAGAGAAAATCCTGCTTGCCGACTCCCATGAATATTCGTGGTTTTGACGGCGATAAATCGCATTTTTCGGCAAGGGCGAACAGATCATCGTCATCTGTCACCGTTCTGCCAAAGATATCGTCATCGATATCCGGCATCTTCTCGACAAACCGTTTCACATCTGCAACAGACGAAAGCCCGGCCGCCGCACAGAATTTTTCGGGATTTCTCAATGCAATTTTCAGTGCGCCGTAGCCGCCCATGGAGAGTCCGGCTATTGTATTGTCCTCTCTCTTGTCGGACAGATGCAAAAATTCGCGTGCAATATTCGGCACCTCGCTTGAGATGAAGGTGTAGTATTTGTCACCGTGTTTCATGTCTGTGTAAAAACTCTTTGCAGCGCTCGGCATGACCACAGCTATGCCGTATCTTGCCGCGTAGCGCTCAATAGATGTTCGGCGCATCCATATGGTGTTGTCGTCGCTGAGTCCGTGCAACAGATACAGGGTTTTATATGCGCCGTCACCGGCATGGTTTTCTATGCCTATTTCACCGTTTGTGCTTCGCTGCGGGACTATCACATTGATGTCGGTCTGCATCCCGAGTGCTTCGGATGCAAATTTAATGTTTATAAATGCCATTGCTGTCTCCTTTGTGCTTTTTTGTATATTATACATCACTCGGTTTGATTTTGCAAGCAAAAAGAAACTGCCGAACTTTCAATTTTTATGAGTAAAAAATTAAAAATTCGGCAGTCCTATGACCCATTTCCTTATTTTTCGGCTTTCGCCGTCTTGCCGGTGTTATTTAGTAACCTTGTCAATTGTTCCTGACTTTTCAAGCGCCTTGTATATTATCGGCGCAACGATTGCGGTTATTATTATCTCGGGAATCATGTACAGTCCGTTGTAGAACACCGAGTACACAAGCGCAAGCGCACCGCCCGAGAATGTGTTCATGATCTTTTCGCCTATGGCATAGAATCCTTCCTGTGTGAAGAACCATTCCGCCCATGCGCCGAAGAATATCGAACCGGAAATGATGTGCATGAGATAGCGCGCAAAGAGTGCAACCAGTGCGCCAAGGCACACCTCCGCTCCGCTTGAGCGAAATTTTCCTTTGAATATGCCGCCGAGACCGAGCACTGTGTATGCCAGTATGTAGTCCACAAGGCATACGCCGAGTGCAGCAAACAGAGTCATTTGCGAATCGCCGGGCAAAAAGAATGCCGATATGGTTTTCATGCCGGTTATCATCTGCACTATGCTGTACACAAACGCCGAGAACAGGCCCCACTTTGTGCCGTAGATGTATGCCAGGATGACTATCGGCATCATCGACGCGAGGGTTATTCCTCCGCCGAACGGCAGCTGAAACGGCTGAATCAGAGATAGCACTGTTGCTATAGCAATCATCATTGCCGATACCACAAGTTTTTTTGTTTTCATTTTTCTCTTTCTCCTTTTTCTTTTCCGGGAATCGGGCAAGAAAAAACACCCCCGGAGTTCGGGCGTGCTGCGGGTGCTGAGGTTTTCCGGCACACTGTGTCGGTGCGATATTTCCCTCCGTTGGCATTATCCAAATCAGGTAATCGGTCGGCGATTGTCATCGCCCTCTCAGCCCGTCTTACGAGCTCCCTTGTTATCTTGATGACATTTTACCACAGAATGTGACAGATGTCAACCTTGACGGTTTTTTTAGAGGGATTGATTTTCGCAAAATAAAAACTTTACATTCTGAAAAAAATGTGATAGAATGATGTGAGTGCAGTTGAAAAACATTTTCATTGGAGACTGAAATGGACAAGGTGAATATACTTGGCGTAAATATTGACAAATGCAATATCGAAACCGCCGCAGACAAAATTATAAATATGATAGATGACGGTGCAAAGTGCAATTATGTGTTCACACCGAATTCGGAAATCCTCATGCAGGCATATCGCGATCCGAATTTCCGCGATGTGCTCAACACCGCGTCGCTGCTCACCGCAGACGGCATAGGTGTTGTGTATGCGTCAAAGATTGTCGGCAATGCAATAGACGAGCGCTGCGCGGGGTTCGACACCGCTTGCCGCCTTATGGAGAAAATGGCGGAGCGCGGTATGAAACTCTATCTTTTCGGTAGCAAACCGGGCGTGGCGGACAAGGCGGGTCGGATTATCACCGAACGCTACAATGGCATAAATGTTGTCGGCACTGCCGACGGATATTTCGATTCGGATAAGGAAAAGAAGATCATCGCCGACATCAACGAGAAGAAGCCGAATGTGCTCTTTGTCTGCCTGGGCGCGCCGAAACAGGAAAAGTGGATATACGACCACAGAGGCGAGCTTGATGTAAATGTCTGCCTCGGAATCGGAGGCACGCTTGATGTCATAGCCGGCACGGCGGAGCGCGCGCCCGAGTTTTACATAAAACACAACATCGAGTGGCTCTACCGCCTTAAGAAAAATCCGTCCAGGATAGGCAGAATGATGGATTTGCCCAAGTTTGCGTTCACTGTTCTTCTCCACGGAAAAAAATATAAACAAGGGGGTAAAAATTGATGAATGTGGAATTGCTTCAATACAACCCCGACTGTGAAAAGATAATCGCCGCCGCGGCAAAACTGTGTTATTCGTCGTCTGCCATTGACGGAATACTTGACGGACTGGACGAGGAAAAGACGCAGAATTTTCTTGCACGGCTTGTCAGCATGGGTCACGAAAGCCCTATAGAGCATGTAACTTTTACCTTTGGCATAGAGGGTGTGTCGCGCAGTTTGCTTGCGCAGATAACGCGCCACCGCATAGCGAGTTTCAGCGTTAAATCTCAGCGCTATGTCAAGGAGGGGAAGTTTGAGTTTATCACGCCGCCCGAAATAGAAAAAGTGCCCGAGGCAAAGGCGGAGTTTCTCAGGGCCATGGCGGACGATGTCGCGTCATACAACAAACTTGCGGACATACTCTTTGCAAAGCACTATGCCGCCATGATATCCGGTGGCATGGATGAGAAAAAAGCAAAAAACGCCGCCGAAAAAAAGGCGATAGAGGACGCGAGATATGTCTTGCCGAATGCCTGTGAGACGAAGATGATACTTACGATGAACGCAAGAAGCTTGATGAACTTTTTTCATCATCGCTGTTGCGAGAGGGCGCAGTGGGAGATAAGAGCTCTTGCCTGCGAGATGCTCTCTCTGGTGAAGAATGTCGCACCGACGCTCTTTAAGAATGCGGGACCGAGCTGCTTGAGCGGCAAGTGCCCCGAGGGAGCAATGAGTTGCGGCAAAATGGCGGAAAAGCGAAAATTGTTTTTGGGAGAATAATGATGGAAAAAGACAGTAAGCTCATTGTCATAGAGGGTGTTGATTCCAGCGGCAAGGCGACTCAGTCGCGGCTTTTGTACGATCATCTTGTGTCGGTCGGCTGTGATGTGTCACAGGTGGAGTTTCCTAATTACGACAGCGAATCGTCCGCGGCGGTCAAGATGTATTTACGCGGCGACTTCGGCAAGAATCCCGACAGCGTGAGCGCATATGCGGCGTCCGTGCTCTTTGCGGCAGACAGGTTTGCATCCGTGCGCGGTGTGTGGAGGGATAAATTTGAATCCGGAGTGGTGATTGCCGATAGGTATACCACCTCGAACATGGTTCACCAGGCGTCTAAGATAGCTGATCCGTCGGAGAAAGATAAATTTCTCGATTGGCTCTATGATTTGGAATATGTCAAGCTTGGTTTGCCTAAACCCGATTTGACGGTTTTTCTCGATATGCCGGTTGAGTACGCAAAGCAGCTCATGAAAGACCGTGAGAACAAGATAGACCATTCTCGTGTCAAGGATATTCACGAGAGCAATGATGATTATCTGTTCCATGCTTACGATAATGCTTGTGCGGTTGCAGAAAAGTACGGATGGACGCACATCCGCTGTGTGCGCGACGGTAAGGTGAGGTCAGCCGATGATATTTCGGCGGAGATTATGGATTATGCGAAAAAGATTTTATGATTTTTTATAACGCGGTCTGTCGGATGACGGACCGGGATATGCGCTTGTAGCTCAGCGGATAGAGCACCGGCCTCCGACGCCGGGTTGCCGCAGGTTCGATTCCTGTCAAGCGCACCACGAAAGCCGAACCAAAAAGATATAATGTCGATTTGGTCAGCAATGATGAGGGTTTGCGGGATTTCCGCAAACCCTTTTTCGTACTCGATTCTCAGAGATATATGCTTCTGTTTTGTAGGATTTGAACTGCGACAGAGGCAAAAACAGCAAAGAATATAAGATTCATCTTAACGGATTTGAACCTATGAATAAAAAACTAAATAGCATAATCAATGGTAGGAACGAACTATGCCGCATTAAAATGGCTCGTAACCGATTTTGCCGATGTCGATGAACTGAACTTTCTTGCGAAATGCCTTGACAGTTTTGATAAGAACGAATTAAATATTTT
>CAKSFP010000057.1 GCA_934454585.1 uncultured Clostridia bacterium | reverse complement strand
ACTGAAAACAGTGTATACCGCCGGGCGGTTATGTCACATCAAAATTCCTAACTAATGGTCGGGATTGGAGGTGTGGCTTTTATGGATTGTGAGTACATAATATCATTTATGATTCTTTTGTTGCTCCTGTTGAATTCCATAAAAAAATAACGCCAGCACATGTCAAAGCAATGGCGTTATTTTTTTATAAATAACCAAATGTAATGACATAACCGTTTGAGGTCCTGCCTTTTTCTATGTTCATTATATCCCATATTCACAATTTTGTCAACACTTTTTTCGCTTTTCTTTTTGCACGGATTTTTCAAAAAAGTCGAAGAAATTTTTGGGGATTCCCGATATGTTTCGCTTGTGAAAAATTACTTGATTTTTATGCCAAATTGTTGTATAATGTCTCTGTCGATGTTTTTCGACATTGGGCAAGACTGAAAACAGTGTATACCGCTGGGCGGTTATGTCACATCAATATTCCTAACTATCGGTCGGGATTGGAGGTGTGATAGCTATGGATAGAGAATACATACTCACATTAATAATTGTGCTTATTGTTCTGATAAATTCCATAAAAAAATAACGCCAGCACGGTCAAGCAATGGCGTTATTCTTTTATAACCCTAATTTGACATAACCGTTCGAGGTCCTGCCTTTTTCTATGTTCATTATATCCCATATTCACAATTTTGTCAACACTTTTTTCGCTTTTCTTTTTGCGCAGATTTCAGCAGCAAATTTTCAAAGAACCTTTTGAATGACACAAACCCGGTCTCGTTCTCCCCCAGTGCCGTCACTGCAACAGAGAAAAATCCCATCCTGTTTGCGCCGAATATATCTGTGAACAGCTGGTCGCCCACAAGGCAGATTTCGTCCGGCGGCACTCCGAGTTTGGCGGCAACGGTGCGCAGCGGCTTGCGCCGCGGCTTGTATGCGCGTGCGGCATATGGCACACCGAGCGGCGCGCAAAACTTTTGCACCCGTTCTTTTTTGTTGTTTGACACCACAGCGGCGCGCACACCCCATTTGTCGAGCCGGGAAAAATACTCCGTTATCTCCGCCGGGGGCACAGCCTCTGTGTGGCGCACCAGGGTGTTGTCTATGTCGAAAATGACGCCCTTTATGCCGCGGCTGCGATAAAATTCTTCGTCCAGCTCAAATACGGAGCGGACAAACATATCCGGCAGACATTTTTTGAAGATTTTCAGCATGACAGCACCTCGCAAACAGTAGTTTCACGAGTTGATTATAATGCATTGCGGCGATTTTGTCAATCGCTGCGAATTACGCATAAATAACATAGCTTCTTGTTCTGCCTTTAATTAACATCAACATATTTTCCGAAATATAAATAAATTCTTTGGGTATTCGCACAAAACCATTCCAAATAATGCATTTTGTGTTGACAAATAGGATATTTTCTGATAACATAAATGTGTTGATAAAATTTGAAACGATATGAAATCGTAATGATATTTTAGTAAAAAAGGGGATTGCTATGAATATAGCTTTTTCGCCTCCGGATATGTCGGAGATTGAAATTGAAGAAGTAACCTCGGCAATTCGTTCAGGCTGGATAACCACCGGACCGAGGACAAAAAAATTTGAAAAAGAAATTGCAGATTACTGTCATGTGAACAAAGCCGTGTGTCTCAATTCACAGACCGCATGTGCAGAAATGGCGTTGCGCCTGCTTGGTATTGGACCGGGTGACGAGTGCATAGTGCCGGCATATACATATACGGCAAGTGCATCTGTTGTTTGCCATGTTGGTGCGACGCTGAAATTTGTCGATATTCAAAAAGATTCACTTGAGTTCGACTATGATGCGCTTGAAATGGCAATAACCGATAAGACAAAAGTTGTCATACCTGTCGATCTTGGCGGAGTGCCGTGCGATTATGACAGAATTTTTGATATTGTAAGTAGGAAGAAAGAAATTTTCAAACCGACCAATGACATTCAAAGGACCATGGGGCGTATAGCCGTTTGCGCAGATACCGCTCACGCGTTCGGCGCAGTATGGCACGGAAAACCTATTGGTTCTGTTGCTGATTTTTCGAGTTTCAGTTGGCATGCTGTCAAGAATTTAACAACTGCCGAGGGCGGTGCGCTGACTTGGCGAACGATGGATGGGATAGATGATGAAGAACTTTATCACAAAGCGCAACTCTATTCGCTTCATGGGCAGTCTAAGGATGCATTGGCAAAAACACAACTTGGTGCATGGGAATATGACATTGTCGGGCCGTGGTATAAATGTAACATGACCGATATAATGGCGGCGATAGGACTTGCGCAGTTAAAGCGATATCCCGGTATGCTGGCAAGGCGTAAAGAGATTATTCAAAAATATGATGCGGCTTTCAGACCGCTCGGTGTTGAAACTCTGAATCATTTTTGCGACAGTCACAGTTCTTCCGGACATCTGTACATAACGCGGGTGCCGGGTGTGAACATTGAACAGCGGCAAGAGATAATTGTGAAAATGGCAGAGAGAGGTATAGCGTGCAATGTACACTATAAACCTTTGCCCATGATGACGGCGTATAAAAACATGGGGTTTGATATAAAAGATTTCCCTAATGCGTATGATCGTTTTGTAAACGAAATTACACTGCCGTTGCATACAAAGTTGACTGATGAAGAAGTCGGATATATAATAGGTAATTTTGCGGAGATTGTTAAGGAGTATGTTTGACAGCTGAAAATTTATAACACTTTTGGACGCGATTGGATGATAATTTCGAAATAATAAATGTTCCATGTGGCAATGAAGTGTTTATAAGTGTTATTTATGTGGTAGGTTGCTGATTACGGAGGGCATTTATGTATATTATTATTGGCGCGTCGAGTTTTATTGGGGTATATACAGTTGATGAATTTCTAAAACAAGGAGAAAATGTACTTGTTACAGGGCGCAACAACAAGTTCAAAGAGCATTATGATTCTCTTGGCGTTGAGTATATCAATTTGGATTTGACTAATGAAAATGATTTTGAACAATTGCCAACGAGTGGTGTTGATGGTGTAATATTACTTGGTGGATTGCTTCCGGCAAATGCGGATGTAAACTTGGATGAAGATGAGAATGCTGCAGAATACTTTGAAGTGAATACAATTGGAACAATTAATGTTTTGGAGTATTGCAGAAAAAATAAAATCGAACGGGTAATCTCTAATTGTTCCTATGCCGATGTTAGAGGGGCTTGGGGAAAAAGAATTATTACAGAAGAAGAACCACGGGATTTTATTTTTAAGGGAGATCATGCTGTATATGTTTTTTCAAAAAACGCCGCAAATGATGTGTTGGAGTATTATAATCAACAACATGGCATGAAAAATGCATGGTTCAGGTTCCCACCGGTTTATGGGGTTGGGCCGCATGATTCGTTGTACATAAATGGAAAATTAAAAAAATCCGGATTAAAAATTTTTATTGACAATGCGGCTACTGGTAGGGATATTTGTATTTTTGGAGATAGGAACCTAAGTCGTGATGTTGTCTATGTTAAAGATGTAGCACATGCATTTTATCTTGCAATGAAAAGCGATAAGACCAGTGGTTTGTATAATATGACATCGGGTCGCGCAGTAACATTGCAGGAACAGGCTGAGGTTATTGCTGAATTGTGGGCAATAAGTCCGGATAAAAAATCACGGATAGTATATGAACCGAATGTTGCAAATAACACAGTTTCATATTTGTTTTCTATGGAGAAAGCAAAAAAGGATTTTGGTTTTACTCCGAAATTTGCCGATTTTCGAGTGATGATGGCAGACTACAAAAAAGATTTGGATAACAATAAGTATCAGGAGCTTTTTAACTATGTCAAATAATAATAATATGATTCCATCAGGTAATTTGGTATATAGATTTGTGAAAAGGACATTCGATATTATTTGCTCGCTCATATTAATGATTCCGATAGGTTTGATTATCTTGATTTCAACGATTGCAATTAAGTTTGAAGACCGAGGAACGGTTTTTTATAAAGCGGAGCGTATCGGCAGATTTGGGATACCTTTCAAAATGTTCAAGTTGCGTTCTATGAAAGTTAATGCACCCGATTTGAGAATGGCAGATGGTTCTACATATAATGGTGATGATGATCCGAGAGTTACTGCATTTGGCAGATTTGCAAGAAAAACGAGTATAGATGAACTTCCTCAGATTATTAATGTGTTGAAGGGCGATATGAGTTTCATAGGCCCCCGCCCGGATACTACGATGTATTTGGATAAGTATACTGATGAAGAGCGAATTATATTGACTGTCAGACCGGGAATAACAGGTTACAACCAAGCCTTGAATCGCAATGCAGTGCTTACAAAGGAGAAACTGAAAAATGATGTTTATTATGTGAAGCACTTGTCCATAGTATTTGATATCAAGATTATTTTTATGACAATTGCAACTGTCTTAGGACATAAAAACATCAATAGAGATAGCACTGACATAAATAAAACTTATGTTTTGAGTGATAATCAAGAGGATAGTCTTAAAAACGATAAGATAAAGGAAACATTATGAAAACGATTATGATACTTGGTGCCGGCATATTGCAGGTTCCGGCAATAAAAAAGGCAAAAGAAATGGGATTGAATGTCGTTGCTGTTGATATGAATCCTTATGCTGATGGCTTTTCGATAGACGGTATAAAAAAAGAGGTAATCAGCACTATAGATATACCACTTGTTCTTGATGCAGCAAAAGAACATAAGATTGACGGAATAATGACTTTGGCGAGCGACATGCCAATGAGAACGATTGCAAAAGTGTCGTCCGAGCTTGGATTGATTGGGATAGATGAAGAAACAGCATTTAAGGCAACCAATAAGGCTGCAATGAGAAGTGCGCTTGATAAATTCGATGTTCCTATTCCGAAATTTATAAAGGTGACAGGTGAGGATGAATTTTTAAGCGCGGTAAAAACCATACATGGATTGGGTCTTGAAGTTATAGTCAAACCGGCTGACAATTCCGGTAGCCGGGGTGTCGACTTGATAAGCGACTACTCGGAAAATTCTCTTAAAAAAGTGTACCAATACAGTAAACAGTATTCAAGATCCGGCGATGTTGTTGTCGAGGAGTTTATGACCGGTCCCGAAGTTAGTGTCGAAACATTAACAGTTAACGGAAAATGTCATGTAATACAAATAACAGACAAGTTAACAACAGGAGCGCCGTTTTTTGTTGAAATGGGACACAGCCAACCTACAGCGTTGCCTAATGATATTAAGGAAAAAATATCAGAAGTTGCAATTGACGCAAATAAAGCGATTGGAATTACAAGCGGTCCATCACATACAGAAATAAAAATTACTCCAGATGGACCAAAGGTTGTGGAGTTGGGCGCACGGTTGGGCGGAGATAATATAACCACACATCTTGTCCCGTTGTCTACCGGTGTAGATATGGTAGAAGCGTGTATAAAAATTGCACTTGGTGAAAAACCGAACATCGAACCAAAGTACACAATGGGATCTGCGGTTAGATATTTTCAGCAAACGCCCGGAATTATAAAAAGCATTTCAGGTTTGGATGATGCAAAAAGGATACCAGGAGTAAAGCAAGTTTCTATTGTACATGGGATAGGAGAGACTGTAACAGATATACATAGCAGTACGGATAGGATAGGATTTGTTATTACACAGGCTGAAAGTGAAAGTAAGGCTGTTGCAATTGCAGAAACAGCGATGAAATGTATTTCTGTTTTGGGGTGATAAAATGAAGAATGCGGTAATAATAACCCCATTTGATAATTATAGTTATCAAGTGCGAATAAAATATGTCGAACGGTACATATCTGAAAGAGGATACAGCGTAAAAATCATGTCGTCCGATTTTGATCACAGGAATAAGACGGTTTATTCAGCACGCAGGAAAAACTTAGAACTTATTCATGTCCCTCCATATCGCAAGAACTTATCATGGTCTCGGATTAATTCACACCGTGTATTTGCTTCAAAAGTATTAAAAAAACTAGAGGAGTTAAATCCAGATTTAGTGTATTGTAGCGCACCGCCTAATTTTCTCTTTATGTACACAAGTCGGTACAAAAGGAAATTTCCGGGGGTTAAACTCATATATGAACTTGGTGATTTATGGCCGGAGACATTGCCGTTACAGAATGTGATAAAGAAGTTTGTAGCGCCAGTTCTTAGTGTTTGGTCGCTAATTAGAGATAAATATATTGGCTATGCTGATGCTATTATATATGAATGTCAAATGTTTAGTGATGTGGTCTCAAAAACAAATCGCGACACTTGCAGTAGGGTTATATATTTAAGCAAAGAAGATTACTACGATGGTGATTTTTGCCCATCAAATATCTCGAACAAGCCTTATCGCTTTGCCTATGTTGGATCAATTAATAATATAATTGATATTGATTTGATTGTGGATATTATAAAGCGAGCGGGAGAAAAACATTCTGTGCAGTTAGTTGTGATTGGTGGCGGAGAAAGCGCAGACAGACTTTTTCGGTTATGCAATAAATATGGTGTTGATTTTGAGGATCATGGGATTATTTATGATGACACGGAAAAGCATAAAATTTTGTCGACATGTCATTTTGGACTTAACATTATGAAAGATAGCGTGGCAATTGGTGCTACTATGAAATCGTTAGAATACTTTCATGAGGGCCTCATTCTTGTCAATAATATTCCGGCGGACACGGCAACAATTGTTGACAAATATGATTGTGGAATTAATATTGATAGAGAGAATTTGAATGCATTTGCGGATTTTCTTAACGGAATGGATTCTAAAACTCTTTTAGAATTAAAAAAACATTCCAGACGAGCATATGAAGAACTTTTTGACGCCGTTTCCATTAGTAAACAATTTGGCGAACTATTTTCGACGATTGGTGTGTAAAATATAAAGGTGAGACGAGTTTTTGATATTTTAATATGTGTTATTGAGCAATTAACAAGTCTCTCTCATTAATCATTAGTCGATGTGCCGACTTTTGAAACGAAACATGAGTGAGATAACGATTTGGAGGAAAAGTGAATGCAAAAAATTCTGATTTTTAACGGTTTCTATTATCCATCTAAAAATTGTGGTGGACCAATAACAAGCATTGAAAACATTGTTAATACATGTAGTGATGAGTTTGATTTTTATATTGTTTGTTATAATCATGATTTTAATGACATGACACCATTTGATGTTGAATTAAACTCTTGGATCAAAGTTGGTCTTGCCAATGTGATGTATGTCGCTAAAGGGTTTCTTGATTATTCAAAAAGGAATATGAGGAATTTGTTTGAAAATTTAAGACCGGATTTAATATGGTTTTCTGGAGTATTGACCCCTAATAACAAAATAGTGACGGCTAAAATCGCAAGAAAAATGGGCATACCGGTGTTATTTTCGCCTCGTGGGGAATTGAGCGCAGATAGAGTCGCAATCAAGGCATATAAAAAAGTTCCGTACTTGAGATTGATATCTGCTTTGGGGTTGTATGACAATTGCTTTTTTCACGGTACCAGTGATGACGAAGAAGATGGCATAAGAAAATATTTTCAACCGGATGATAATCATATTTATCGTGCGGCCAATATTTCGATTGCACAGCAGCAGGAACTTTTGCAAATTCAAAAGAAAAAAGGCGAGTTAAATTTATTCTTTTTCTCTCGAATTCATGAAGTGAAGAATATTCTGTTTGGTGTTAAATGCTTGAGTAAATGCAAGAATAAAATCCATCTTGATGTGTATGGTCCAATTGAATCTAGTGAATATTGGAACGAGTGCTTGTCGATTGCTAAGAACGCACCTGCAAATATATCTGTGTCATATGGTGGGATTTTAGACTTTACCAATAAATCTTTTACTATTCAAGCGCACCACAGTTTTCTATTTCCTACTATAAATGAAAATTATGGACATGTTATTGCTGAATCCCTCGCTAACTCTCGCCCAGTAATACTTAGTAGAGGAACCACGCCTTGGGATGATCTGGATGGCAAGGCAGGCTTTGTAATCGACCTAAACG
>CAKSFP010000056.1 GCA_934454585.1 uncultured Clostridia bacterium | reverse complement strand
GATACAATCAATAAGGCGAATATTACTTCCTTTGTCTGTGTGATTATGAAGGCCAGTATAATGGACATTCTCTATCACTCAATCACTTCCTTTTTCTTAGTACGTAGATTATATCATACTTTCTAAATTTTGTCAAGTTTAGAAACTGCGGCCAGCTCCTCCTCCACGGGAAGAGCCGCCACCAAAGCCAGAAGAAGATGAATGACTAGAACCGAAATGGATAGAACCGCTGCTTTCAGAAACAGTTACCATTATTATAGTAAAAATTTCCAAAGCATTGCTAATGATTGGCTCTTTCTCTTTATAACGAATTAAATGATAGAGAAAGTAAATAAAAGAACATAATAATGAAAGTATAAAAGCTCCGCCAATGAGGCAAATTACAATACCAAGAACTATTGCCAATGTCAACCATATTTCTTTATTCATATTGTCTCCTTAGAAAACATATTTAGACTTAAACTGTGATTGAGGCCGTGACTCTTGTACCTCATAATCAGAAATAACCACTTGTGGTGTAGTACGCCCACACCATTCATTTACTGTGCATTTACCATATAATGAAATTACTTTATCTATGTCATCTCCAAGTTCCATACAGGCTTCTTCATTTTTGAAGATAACAAACTCTACTCCGTTCTTCTTGAATTTTAGACAATTACTTTTCATAAGTTGAACTTCACCAGCGGCTAAAACAATGTTAGTGAACCCAAGCATAGGCTCTGCAACTCCTTGTCCCCAATAAGGCTTGCCGCTATCAATAGCTTCGATGATTGTTCCGCACTCGTCCGGGACTCCATCAAAAAGATAATCTACTTCATAACCCTTATCATGGAAGTCTACATTGGCAAGTTGTTCATTTGCAAGATGAATGAAGTTGTCATATTGTGATTCAGGGAGACTGGCTCCGAACGCGAAATCGTGGCCAGCGGTATATTCAAACAAATTCGTATGTTCAAGGTAGTCTTTGAAACTACCCATGTCTGTATTAGCTTCAGCACGAGCACTACCTTTTAGATTTCCATCATCACATTCACGTAGTAAAAGAGTCGGTTTATGATAACGCGCAACACACTTCATTGCTACCAGGCCAGTAAGAGAAGAATGAATGTTATCTTCATCTGTTATAGGAATAAGAAGAATTTTATTATCCAATAAGCCTAGTTTATGAATTTTAGCTTCAACAACTTCCAAGGCTTTATCTACTAAAGTCTGTTGCTTCTTTTTTACATTTATCATAATGCGTGCGGCTTGTTCGCCAAGAATTTCAATTTCACCAGGCTTTGCGCCGCGTTTGAGAGATTGAACAATTCTATTGCCATCCAATAGAGCTTCAAACAGAATATGCTTTTCTTCTTGTGTGCCAACTCGAATAAGAGCATTGATATGTGGGGCAATAAAGAAAGCAACATCTACGGGGTAAAGTTCTGCTCGATCTTTTAAAGAAAAGTGTAAGGCTTTGACTAAAGCTTTTAGTCCCGCATTCTGAATATGATTCAATCCACGTTGAACAATATAGTGTGTTTCTTCATTAGATAACAACATCATATCAGAGACTAAACCAACCGCGGCCAAATCATAAAAATTATTTGACCGGCTATTATCATCAAAATATTCTTCATCATAACATTGGCACATCTTCAATGTTACACCAGCGCCGCATAAAGTAGGATTACCATATTCCGGCGACATTTGATTGTTGATGACAATAGCATAAGGATTGTCGTAAACGTCACACAAGTGGTGGTCACAAATAATGATTGGAACACCCATTTCATATACTTGTTTATGAAAGTCAATTTCAGAAGAGCTAGCATCAGGAATAAAAAGTAAGCCCGTGTCAGGCTCAATTTGGTCAAGAATGTCTTCAATACCATGCTGCTTACCTTCATGAATACCGAACTTGAATTGACAATTCTCATTTATAAGTTTCATATAGCCAGACGCTATTGCCGCGGATGTATAACCATCAGTATCAGCATCGACTACAATAAATATGTGTGGTGAATCTTGGCTTAGAATTTCATGTAGCTTTTCTACGCCTTCGCGCATATTTCTTAGCTTCCATCCATTCAATAGCACTGATTCATCTACATTACGATAAAGATCAGGATTCTCAATACCGCGCGCTCGTAGAATATCATCTAGATAATCGAATGAGTCTTTTGGCAGTTTGTTTTCACAATAGAATTTCATTTAGTTCACCATCACCCGATTCTCAAATAGAGAAACGAATGTGTCTTTACCTCTATCAATCGGGCTATCCTTCTTTCTCAATAAATTTTTTTGGTCTATAATAAAACTAACTTTAGAATAGTTAGTATATCGCTTAGCAAGGGAATAAAGTTTATCAAAATATTTGTCACATTCATCACTAGCATATTCTTCAAATTCTTTATCAAAAGCAATGATTATTTCATCAATTCTATTCTTTTTGATGAGCAAATCTATTTGCGGCTTCGAGATATTTGAGCCGCATACAGCCACAGCATTACTATTCTTGCCGAAGTAACTTCGATGGAGGATAACGCTCTTCTCGCCTTCAAATAGAATAGCTTGATGGGAAGAATGAATCGCAGGATAAGATAAATTGTATCCATATAAATTCATAGCTAATGAATGATTGTACATTTTATCTTCCATTATTAGCGGACAATATTTTGGAATGTCTGTATTCTGTTCATGTTGCATATTTCTAATTCTAATGCCGACTAGTCTATTATCTAAATCATAATGTGGAATGATAATTCCCATATGAGAAAGAGAACATCGAATGTTATATTCTTGAATTGCTTCCGGCGTCATTCCTTCTTTCAGCCAAGATAATGGCGGCGCCGCGATAAAGCAATTCATTACATTAGAACTATATTCTGGCAACTGATAATAACTTGCCCGCTTCTTGTATTTGCTCGTTATAGACTCGTAACGTTTAGTTTCATAAACTAAAGTGTTATAGTTCAAATATGAAAGCACATAATCGCGCGCTTCATTATAAGAACAAGACTCACCTCTAGTTTGTTTTACTCTCATTATAAGAGTAAAGATAGTAAACGCATCATTACATTCAGTGTAACAAACAAAGATATGATTGTTGAAATAATAATATAACTTCATGCTGGCTTCTTGTACATCTGCATTGTGGCAAATAGTAGGGAAGATATAAGCCGAAGAAGTTTCTTCATACCTATCTACACCTAAGCTCATTACTATTTCTTTTATTTGCTCAGGTTGCAAACTATTGATTATTGTTTTTGAATCTAAGAAAGCGGTTTCAATTTCGCCATCGGAGAATCCAATATTATACTCCATAGTTCCAAGAATCCTTCTTTCCTTTTATTTTTATTAGTTCTTCTGGATTATTAGCAGCACCAGCTTCAATTACTTGCTTTATTTCTTTCTCTGATTCAAAATTTACTACATCGTCAGAGAAAATGATACGTGGTGAACCAATATTGATCACATTATAGTTTGCATCTGTAACAAACAAATCTTGCCAGCGGGCTGTGCCTAAATCATATAAGCCCCAGATGCGTACATTTTTATAGCGCCCACGCCGCAACTTGTAGATATCCATTACATGAGTAGGCATGGGCATACCACTAATATGACAGGCATATTGTAGTTTAGCTTTATCTTTGTCAGTAGTTACACAAATAATTGTACCACAGTCAATTTTATCTGCAATACCTTTAGAACCGCGAATAAGAGTTTGATTTCTGATGCCCTCAAAGTTTTCATAATCACCTGATATTTGAGTCGCGCTTTCAACAAAGAGATGATATTCCACCGCTAAATCCTTGAGCGCGGTAGATAACATTGTAAGTACAACATCTTCACGTAGCTTCGAATCTTTGAACTCCGTCATTAGACTAGGACTAGAGAAAACATAATCATAGATTACATTTTCTACTTGATTCATAGCTACTTGTCGCTTCACTACTGTTCTAATTTGATTTATCGTAGGATCGGGAATACTTTCAATAAACAGATTGGGATGTGCTTCCATTAGATCAATAGAATCATCCACTCGCTGTTCTTCTTCTTTAGTATATGTACCAGTTAGAATTTTCTCTTCGTTTACGCCGCTAAGATAAGCCAGTACAATGGTCTGCACCTCTTCTTTCTCTAGCTCCGTAGTAATAATGAGAGTTTTCTCCTCACTACCACATTTCAACCATTCTTTAGTTGTCTCCTCATAACGAAAAGGATAAGCCAACATGCAAGCATCTCCCACCATACGACGAGATTTACCGCCAGAAGTACCAGCAGAATAAAGATAAAACTTACCTTTTCTTGCGCCGCGCGCGATTACATTGAATAAGTCACCTTGAAGTGGTGCTCCTACTTCTGGCGCGCGCTTGAGGTCTTCTTTTAACGTTTTAATATTCTCATCTGCCGCGACTGATTGAGCTTTACCAATGTTGAAGTCATATTCAATTCCTGATATACGTTTGGCAATAACATTGAAAATATCTTGAATCGACATAGAGTCAAATGCTTCAAGCATTTCTCTTTGTTTCTTCAAGTCAAAATCATTGGCGGGATAAATGTCATCTACATTTATCCCATTTTTCACTAATTTTCTTAGTACAGAAAACTTCTTTACTCTAGTAAAGTAATATGTAAAGTTCTCTGGTTGTGCAATATCACAACAATCCTGAAGATAGCCAATTCCGTTTTCTGCCGTAAAGTTGGCATAGATAGCATTATATTGTTGTAAATATGTATCTATGTCAACAATGGTAATTTTTTCCGCGCCTAATTGAAATAAATTATAAATAGCATTGTAAATAGATTTACTAAACTTAGTGTCAAAATCATCAACATTCAATTCATTACCAATTTCGGCAAAGAGGAGCGGCTTCTGAATCAAACAGCCAATAACATTCATTATGGCATTTTTATCAGACAATGCCAATTAGCTCAGTCCTCCTCCTCCCACCAATCCATAGGATTGACAAGTTTAGTTTCTTTTTGAACAGTTTTCTTTTGTACAACGAGCACTTCTTTCTGTGCATTTTCTATTGCTTCTTTCATAGTCCGTGTCGCCTGTCGTGCAATTTCTTCTTGATGGCGCCAATATACTTGCGCTTGAGAATAGTAAGTAGGCACTAACCCAATTCGTTCGTCAGCGCCTTTAGGACTTATTTTCTTTATTTCATAAATATAACGAAGGGTGTTTAAAATACCTTCATCAGTATAGCCGCGTTCAAGAAAATTCTTCCTCATCTTGTAATTAGCGGGGCCAGGCGCTTTGAGGTTGAATACTTTGCAAATATAATCGCATAATTCTTTCCTTTTCATCTTCGCTTCGTAACAAGCAGTATGATAGAACTTTGGTTTTTCATATACGCCATCTTGCTTTTCTAAGTAATGTCCACATTCTCCACACACAGCTCTTGTATTCATTTTCTTCACTCCTTTTCTATATTATACCACAATTTTGAAAAAATTGCAATAAAAAAGGAGGACTTTCGTCCTCCTTTTATTTATAGAGCTTTCATATCCGCGAGAGCTGCTTCGAGCAAATCCTGTTGGTCTTCTGTTGCTTCACTAAGCCGGAAGTCAGTAGTACCAAAATAAGTAGAGATGATTTTTTGAATCTTGGTGTAGTTCGCATCAGCATCGGGATTATCTTCACCAACTAGACGTTCAAATTCTACTTTTGCATCTTCCATCACATCGGCGAAGTCGCGCTTAGTTTCCTCATTAGAAAGATAATCTGGTAAAGCATTGGTAGCTTGGCCGCCATTCTCCGCGATGTCTTTGTCAATCGCATCAGAAATAGCATCAACTAGCTGCTTATAACCAAATGGGATGCGAGGAGCTAGATAACCATAACGACTACCGGCAGTAATAGTCGGGCTATCAGTTGTATAAAGGAAACGATTACCACGCTTAGTAACAGGGTCATAGTCTTCTACACCAATATAGCCGATAATATCTACAAGAGCATTGACGATATTAGCAGCCATCTTAGGAATATCAGGAGCTACTTTATAAATAGTATTACCTTCTGCATCTTCCTCTCCAGTAGAAACATCTTTACTATGGGCTACAATAATCAGGCCAAAACCTAACATTGTAATCTCACGTAGCGTTTCAGAAAGTTCTTTCTTGAACTTTGTATAACCCGCACCCCAAGCCGCGGCTTTTAGCGTTTCAACACCAAGCTGCTGACACACATAAGTCTCGCAAGCAGAAGCGGCGATACCGATTGTGTCAACTACAACTGTGTCGAACATTTCCTTCGCTTGTGGCTGATGAAGTTGTTTTACGACTTTCTTGAAGTCTAACCATTTCTGAATTGGCTGAACACGAACCGTCTGATTGGTAATAGCATTTGTACCCATCTCAAAAGCACAAATTAGAGCACGGTCACATTGACAGGCTAGGGACGTTTTCCCGATCTTGGGCGCGCCATAAATCAGCATGTACTTGCCCTTCAATGACCTAGAAATTTCAGGTGGCTGTAAAGAGCAAATATCAATATCTGCCATATATTATTCCCTCCTTACCAACTACGAGGAGTCTTCTTAGCCGCGCTCGCTGCGTTAGCCTTCTTCTGACGAGAAGCCTTAGCCTTCGCAATTTCAGTCTCAATACGCTCCTCGCGCGCTGCTGCGGCACGACGAAGATCATCTTCCTCCCAACCACGATCAACGGGGCCGCCACGAGTAATGACTAGCTCACGCTGAATACCGGAACCACCAAAGTCAATAGCTTCACCGAACCCATCCTCAATTTCATCAGTGGTGGACTTCTCAACAAAACGATTACGGATATAACCTTCTACCTTTACACTGGAATCAATGTCCCAATTCTTCTTGATGAAGTCAACAGCCTTTGGCAGACCAACAGCAAACTTTAGCATATCAAGACGATTCTTATAGCCAACGCTAAAGCCCTTTAGAATAAGACGACCAGTCTCCTCACCAGAAGAATCAACCTCATCTTCAATACTACGAAGATAAATCTCATTCTTGAATACAGCCTTTGGCTTGAACTCGCCAGTAACCTTGCTTACGAAGCTGCCGCTAATCTTCCAACCGAATACACGGTCAGTGCTACCAGCGGGTTCATAAACATTCTCTTCAACACGGCAACCGCGCACACGAATACGATCGGCTGCTTCACCGTCAGTGCTAATACGACGAAGATTTAGAACATCCTTGATGGACTTATAAGCGGGATTTGGCTCACCATTAGTCTTATACTTCATTGCGATCATGTCAACGCGAACATCATCGTGTTCAGGAACCTTTTCTACTTCTTGGTCAACTGCTACAATAATGTTACCGCGAATGTAATCACGACCATCGCTTGTCTTGCCTTCTGTAAGGTCAACTTCGGAAAGAATACCTTCGATAACTACTTCATTATTAGACTGAGCTAGATTCATTTCTTCCATAAAATTCAATACCTCTTTCTTATTACGTTTGTTTTATCTTTCCATCATAATAAATAAAGGAGAGGGAAAATCCCATCTCCTATTTATTTATCAATCCACCTTACGAACCTTAGCTTCCTTTGCACGAAGCTTGGCTTCCTTTGCAGCTTCCTCAGCAGCGATTGGGTCATACGCTAGACCATCATCAGTTAGCATATGATAGTGGACAGTCTTTGGCTTCTTACCTTCCTCAAGAACAACATCTTCAGTACGGTCAGTAGCTAGACCCTTCTTTACTAGAGAATTGATAGTACCAGTTACGGCCTGAACAGATAGACAAGTCTCAGCGGCAATAGCCTGCTTTGTCATTTCCTCACCTGGATGGTTCTTTAGAAATTCAAAAATAGATAGAGCATTCTGTGTCATTATGTTTTCTCCTCTGACGTATTCGTCATTTTATTATAAGTTGGAGAGTTGTTTCTCCCTCAACTTTATGTATATATTATACACTAAATTTGTATTTTTGTCAAACAATCGGAGCAGAGAATTTTTCACAAAATTCTTCGTAAGTAGGTGAAGTACCTAGCTCCTTGAATGCGGGTAAAGCTACATTATCATACAGTTCAACCGCGGCCTTGATAGCCTGCAACTTATTCTTGTTATTTACTTGCGCAATGTTCATTGCAATACCAAGGGTAAGAATGTCAGAAGAATTTAGTTCTTCATCATGAATCAGCTTTTTACGTAAGTCAATAAACAAGCCGCGCAAAACATTATCTTTCTCTGGTGTAATTTCACTATTCTTATTATATTCTTCTGTTTGCTGAATTTGATCTAGTAATTGAAAATTCAATGTTAGTGCCGCATTAAATACATCTTTCCATTGTTTATGATACATTTATTTTCTCCTCAATCTAGTTCGTCTGCAAGCTGAGCTACTTCGCTACGTTCAGACTTGATAAGAGTTACTGTGCCGAATAGTGGATTGCCAGTCAGTTTCTTTAGCATTTCTACAATGCCACTATTGGTTTCAAAGACTTTACTATCACGTTGTTTTAGGTCGCCTGCGAACCATACTTCCGAGCCTTCTGCAGCGCGACCAAGAATAAGTTGAACATGTTGCTTGGTTAGATGC
The DNA here is from genome assembly GCA_934454585.1 of uncultured Clostridia bacterium. Taxonomy (GTDB): domain Bacteria; phylum Bacillota; class Clostridia; order UMGS1810; family UMGS1810; genus RGIG4708. The sequence goes on along the minus strand of CAKSFP010000056.1, from coordinate 887 downwards.
TCACATTCATCACAAAAGATAATACAGCGTTTGAAATCGCGACCTCGCAGATAACCAAGATGAACTGGCTCAATAATATGGTCATCAATAAGTTGCATTAGACCATCTTCACCACCAACATGGTCAGCTACTGCCATAAGGTATGGCCAAAGCTTCTCATATAGGCCACCTGGAAGTGCTCCAATATCTTTCGTGTCCTTTACTGAGATAGTATTGCGAATAAAAATTAGTTTGTCGAACTTCCCACGTTGGACTAAATCAATCGCATGAGCGAGCATAACGAAAGATTTACCACTTCCGAATTTACCAAGCGCCAATTTTACTTTAATATCAGGATTCTGGAGCAAATCAAACAACATTTCCTGTTGAGGGTTACGCGGCTTTACTTCTCCCATAAAATGAGAGTGAATTGATTTATAATTGATGGGAGCAAAATCCTCGCCGTCCTCATCATTATCCCAATATATACGCTTGATTTCATTCGTTCCAGAATCAATCCAATACTGATTCATTTGTAAGCAACTCGCTTCATCTGAGCCACTTTCAATCCAGCCTTTGCCTTCAGTAGCATCATCTCGATAAGGAACTAAAGTTTCTTCATTATCAGCTAAGGTAGTATAATGAATCACATTTAGACGGAAATTAACGTTTATTTTATTTTGAGCTTCAACCAATGCCGCTTCCATCAACATATATTGAGCTAAATCATAAGTATAGAAAACCGCAAAATCTTTGATTTCATTAGAAAAATAATAATCATAAAAAGTACGAATAATATTAGCATCATTCGTATTAGGAAGAAAATCTAAATGATACTTACTCCAAAAAACACGTACTTTTTTTGGATAAAGAACATCAATATCGTTATCTTCAATATAGTGCAATGC
>CAKSFP010000055.1 GCA_934454585.1 uncultured Clostridia bacterium | reverse complement strand
CATGTTTCTATTGTACCATGCTTATGTGTATTTGGAATTTCTCATTTTGGCTTGTACTATTTATATTCTAGCACCAATATTATCTTTACTCATATTCTCATATCCTTTGTTTTCTTCCCATACTGTCAATATTTTCTTGTAATAATGCCAAAAATTTTCCTGCGTGTGCTCCATCCATCTGCGTATGATGAAATTGAAAAGATATTGTCAACGTGATTCTGAAAAAGTTTCTATGATATCTTCCCCATATAAGGAAAGGGTTATTAAAAATACCACTATTCATACCAACAGCACCATCAATTTCTGTATCTACTATTGCGGATGTACCAATAACCATATATTCTGATAAATCGTGATTCATACAACTATCTGCAACCTGTCTTGTCAACCTTATATAATTTTTGTTAAAATCCGAAAGTTTCTTGCTAAAGGGTACATCGCAAGAGCTAACCTCACCCTTTTTATTCTTCACAATAGTATTTACCGCCAATTGATCATATTCATATAACTCGCCTTGCACTGGAAGAGTATAAAACTCCTTAACTTCGCCAGCCGCTTTGCCAATGCACCAACATAAAAGCATATTAAATTTCATTTTGTATTTTTGACTTATTCTTACAAGATTTGTTACATCAATCTGCTTAATAAATGTCACCATAGGGTTAGGCGCATTCATCCATAACTCAAAAGCTTCCGCTCTTGTTGTCTCTTTCGGATTTATTACTCTCGGTTTCATATTCCACCTCAAATCACTTCTCATAGTTCTGTTATATTTTTCAGTCATAGTTTATTTCGTGAATACTTTTATTTAAGTTACCGCTTGGTTACTTTATCATGAAATTTACTTTTTACGGAACCATGGGATACATCGATTTACTTTTTTACAATATTCTTCGTATTGCTTTCCATACAAATCTCTAAGCCATTTTTCTTCAGTTACAACCAGAAGCAACGACATATATCCCCAACAAATAATGCTTACAGCAAATAGCGGAAGCCTGTTTGTAATACAGATTGCCCCCAAACACATAAAAAATGCCCCACTATAAACTGGATTTCTTACCCAGCTATAAATACCATCTTCAATCAATATATTCTCAGATACCTTTTCAAACAGCTTTGCTGTATGCTTCGCTGCATAGTCTAAGTAGAAACCAAAAATAATAAATAACACACCAATCACCTTTAACGGTATATTAAGGATCTTATATTCCATACAATTCCAATTAAATATGTATGATAGAAAAATCGCCAATCCCGTTATTATAAACTGTCCAAATACAATGACCGGCCCAACACCATATAAAGGCAAATGCTTTTCGTTATATTTAAGTAACCTGCAAAGTGATGTATCGTAAATATTGGTCTTGTCTAACATTTCTTTAAAAGCCGCAGAATAAACAGGATTTACCTTTTTTAATAATATCCATATGTTAAAAATCAGGATAAACGCAAAAAGTGTCCATACTGCATCCTGTGGCATCAGATAGAGGATTCCGTTTAAATCTCCACCACCGAACAGACCACTTAAGAGACATAAATATATCGGATCCAACACTAACATAGCCACCGTTATGTAATAAAAAACAGCTTTCACGAGCTTATTCTCTATAGCACAAATTTTTTCTTTGAAGCATACCAAAATACCGGCTGTAATTAAAGTTGCCGTCACTCCAGCGATACAAAATACTCCCAGCTGAATATCTGTCAATCGATCACGATATATATCCACCTGTATTCCAAGTCCCAGAAAATTTATTCTTTTAAATGCATGAAAAGCAAGTGCAACAATCAAATGTGCCCCCTCATGGACTATGTAATAAGCTACTATCGCAAATAATATTCCAATAAACTGTCTTGTCCTTTTGCTCATCTTTTTCCTCTCTACTCAGTCTGTTAATAATAACAATATTTAGTTTTTCCCAAAGGGATTTGCAACGAAGTTGTTTAATCTTGTGAAGCTCTGCTACAAGCAATACCCAGTACTTAGTGGCGAAACGACACTAACTGGGCAATGGTTGCACCCTTGACCGGCTAAGGCACTTCGTCCTTAACCCGAGCGGAGTCTTTCTCCTGCACCTTACATAAGGCTCTGCCTTTACAATCCGACAAACTGGAATTTATCTCACTATCCCATTCCAATTGTTTACAATAAGATCTGCGTTCTTTTCAAGATCCGCAGCTCCATCCAATTCAATTTTTACACACGACATATTTTTCATCCATTCTTTCTGTTCTCTCATATTCGGAGAACCCTCTCCTTCATAACTTCGATTATCATTCAAAAATCTCATATGGGCTTCATACATATCTCCACCTTCAAGCACTCTTTTACCAAATCGCTCTATTGCTCTTTTATGGACTCTTTCTATTCGAATATCTGGTGAAACATAAAGAAATACCATCATTTCAAACATCTCATCAAATGCGTAATGGAACGAACTCATCGAACCAGCCATAACAAAATGCTCATATGGAGCAATATCATTGCTCAGTCTGCTAATCTTTTCATCTCGTGTATACATCTGTGTATATGGACTATCTGTATTCTGTTTCCATATATAATCGTCCACATCAAAATATGGATATCCCAATTTCTGTGCAACAATTTTTCCAAGTGTTGTCTTTCCACTTCCAGATGGACCAATTATTATAATTCCAGTTGACATATTTATACCTCTTTAGTTAGCAATAATTTACGATTGATATATCAGAAATTCGCAAGATATTTTTCTAATACATCTACAAACTCACCGATATGAATTCCATCTACAAACGAATGATGCGCTTGTACTGAAACCGGCATCATTAATTTACCATCTTTCTCATAATACTTTCCCCAGTCAAACAAGGGAGTAGCATTATCTTTTTTACCGGAATTCGTATGAGAAATATGTGTGTATGTTACCCAAGGCATAGCTGAGCATTGAAAAACATCATTTCCAAGAGGTCCGGCAAAATACGCTTCCTGATCATCAGCAATCTTCTTTGCATTGATACAATAGTCTTTCAGGTCATCCATCATAGGAACATTTACGACTTTGAACAGACCTGTTTCTTTATTCAGATATGTAAATGCTGTATCTATATTATCAAACAAAACGATCTTCCCATCTACAAATCGGTATCTAAATGCCTCTATTTGATTTGCACATTTACAAACTGCATATACCATTGCCAACGTAAATGAAAGATTATTTTCCTTCACATACTTTTTTAATCCCAATACATCTGTTTCGAACGTAACACAGAAAGCCGGTTCTACACTATTTCTGAAGACCCTACAATGCATTGCTCTTTCCCATGTATTTTCATCTATTATCTTGTATGAATTTGCCATATGATCATCTCTCCAAATTCCGATTGAGATTTCACCTGTTTTAAGAGATTTAATAACTGTTATATTTTGTTATTAAATTCTCCACAATCCCTTGAAAACACTGAATTTATCGCAGGTGAGCTTTCCCTTATTGTTTCCCTTGTGTTATATCGTTCCGTCAATGTTTACGAAGGAAACCAACTCCCCCTATAATAATCAGCAGCATAATTACCATATTTATAAGGGCATTTCCAGAATACCCTGTCAGAGACGGGAAAGCAGAAACTACTGTTCCAAGTATATCAAATCCAGCATTGCAAAAAGCAGAAACCGAGTGAAAAACTGACAGCCAGATTCCTTTTACCCCATAATCTGATAAAAAAACCGGCAGCAATAACAATGCCCCTGCAGCTTCAATCAAAAATGTCCCCTTTAAAATAAACCTTGTCAGTCTGACGATTCCTCCAACTTTAGGTGCTGACATTGCATCCTGCATAGTGCTTCTTTGCATAAGAGATATTTTTTTCCCGGAAAGAAGAGAAACGGATGCCGCCACAGTTACTACACCAAGTCCCCCAATTTGTATAAGGACAAGAATAATCATCTGCCCTGCCAGAGACCAGTAGCTTCCGGTGTCTCTCACCATAAGCCCTGTCACACATACCGCTGAGGTGGCTGTAAAAAGTGCCTCATGAAATGAAGTCGACACATGCTCCGATGTGGAAACAGGAAGCATCAGCAGAACGGTTCCATACTGCCTGCTGCAAGTTATCTCCAAAGCCAAAAACTATATTTCATTCAACATCGTATTCCTGTATTTCAGTGGTGAGATCTCATATGTTTTTTTAAAGCTTCTTATAAAATAGCTTACGTTCTGGTATCCGCTCTGCATAGCTACCTCTGTAACCGGGATATCCGTGTCCTGTAACAGCTGCTTTGCATGCTCCAGCCGTAAATAGGTTACATATTGCGACAGTGTGATATGAAAATGTTCCTTAAAATACCGCGATATATATTTTTCTGAAAGATGGAACTGTTTTCCAAATTCTTTTAATGATATCTTTCCTGTATAATTCTGCTGTATATATGAAACCATTTCTTTTTCTACCGTGTTTCTTCCGTTCGTATCATTTTCGGTAATAAATCCTCTCTCCCACATTTCAAGAATAAATTGTAAAAGAATGATCTTTGTCTTTATCTGTGCGGTTAATTGTGACCCACCTTCATCATTTTTTGACGCATAGACTTCAATCAACTGCTCACACAGTTCCTTTGCCGTATCATTGATTTTTGGAATTATCATCAAATGACCACTATTTAATGGTTCAAGTAACTTATCTTCTAACAGATCATCCGCACGAAAAGCCAGATTCTTTAATGGAAAAAGAAATGTGTAATAATCTACAGCACCGGTATCTGAACCCATGAGATGCAGATTTCCCGACGACACAACAAATGCATCCCCGGGTTTTCCAATATAGCTCTCTCCTGATATACTTACCGTCAAAAAGCCGCTTTTTACATATATAATTTCAAGCTCATCATGCCAATGCACCGGTATCTGAAATGACCGGCCTGCATTCTTTATGTGATATGTACTAAATGGATCGTCCTTTGTACCATGTGGTTTATTTTCCTTTAATTCAAGGTACATAATCTCTCCTACAATTCTATAAGACTCTTACTTTTCCATTTTCCGCTCTTCCATCTAAGTACCATTCCAACTGCTCTCGCACACTCATCCGCTGCCATAGCAATATATGCTCCTACCGCCAGAAGCCCCATATGGATCCCAAGAAAATATGTTCCACCAACTGCAAACAGATACATAAAGATTGCACCCATGATAACTGGGAAAATAGCATCTCCACTTGTTTTTAATGCCTGTCCATATACAAGATTGGTCACTCGTCCAAATTCAAGGAATATATCTACGATCAGCAATTTTACCACAAGATTGATCATCTGTGCATCATCCGTAAATATATGAACGATAAAATGCCCGGACATTGCAAATGTCACAGAGAAGCATGTTGCTGTTATTAACCCATATATCACAGCTTTTCGCGTACCACTGTCACACTCTTCATACTTCTTTGCCCCGATTCTCCAGCCAGTCATAATCGCATTCGCCTGTGCAAGTGCAGCTCCCACACAATACGAAAAATTGGCTATCTGCATCGCATACGAACGAGCTGTAACATTCATTCCATCCGTATCCATCTGGTTCATAAAACGCACGATCAATGTCATTGCCACATTATAAAGTGCTGTTTCAAATGCAGAAGGAAAACCGATCTTCACAATCTGTGCAAGAATCTTTCGCGGCTGTGCACGCTCAGGGCTCTGCTTTGCTTTTATAAGTACAGCTCCCATTGCCGCTACAATAATAAGATTCACAACCTTTGAAATAACTGTTGCAGCAGCAACTCCCATAACTCCCCAGTGAAACACAAACAGGAATACCGAATTCAGTATAATATTAATTACATTACCAACAACCGTCCCTATGAGAGAATGTTTTGTATATCCAAACACTCTTAAATAACTGGAAAAAATAGGAATCAGTGCATTTAAAAAGCTTGCCCCTCCAACAATTTTAAGATATGTTTCAGCTGGTTCAAGCAGCGCTGGGGCAATACTCACGATCCTCAGTATTCCTCCAGAAAAGACAGCAAGAATAACAGACATCAGAATACCTGTCAGTGCATTAAATACAAGTCCAAGCTGTCTCGCCTGATATGCAATTCCGGGTCTTCCAGCTCCGATATTTTGTGACATAACCGCCACCATACCAGATGATATCACCCCGAACATAATGATAAACACACCTATATATGTATTTGCTGTTCCGACAGCCCCTACAGCCTGGTCACTTACTGATGATAGCATCAGTGTATCAACCATACCTGAAAGCATATAAAATAAAGTTTCCAGACATATTGGCACAGATAACTGTGTCAATGTTTTTCTTTCGCCTTCCATATTTTCCTCCTTAAATACTAATATAACATACATTTTCAATAATACGATATTTTTCCAGACTTTTCTTGTATAATATCGTACAAAAGTTTCACTATTTCTACTTTTTCTTATCTTTCATGTATGCCTGTCCTTGTTTTCATTTCTGGACAAAAGTATTACACGGGCAATCATTTCAGGCATTTACACAATTTAATTCATTAAACAGGTTTTTGTTCTTGTGTATACCTCTAAATTTTTTTCCAGATAAAAGTGTGCTTCGCACACTTCCGCGCGCGAGCGGATAGCGTAGCTATAACTTCGTCTCCGCGCACTGCGTATCCCCGCAAGCTTGCTTTTACTCTAGGAAAGGCCATGATTGCACTCTTTGTCACATTAACGTAACGAGGTCTTTCCTACAGAAAAAAAGACACATGAGCAAATTCACTTCTGCTCTGCGTCTTAGCGTCTGGCCTTTCATAATTAATTTTTGTTACCATTCGGTTACTTTTATTATAGTTACCGTTTGGTCACTTGTTAAGGAATTTACAAAACAAGATAATCCGTACATCTGTAAAATAATTCGTTTATACAAACTGTTCTGCAAAAATGATTTATTCTTTTTCTGTAAATGAGTTTATTGTAAATTTATTTATAGTATATCATTTTTTATATTAAAGTCAATCATTATCTGAGAATTTCATCCGATATAACTCTACTCCCAACACTGCATTATATCCAGTTGCCGCAAAAACACTGAATCTCTCAACAATACCAAAATACTCTTTGGGAACAATATTCATGCCCATCGCACCAATCATCATCATTGCCAAGGCAATTCCCGCAAAGACAGCATAAGAACGACAATTTTTACTTTTCACTCCGGCAACGATAATTATAATAAGAGAGGCTATGGACAATAGCACAACCACAACTGTTGAAAAAATATGCATCTGATCCTGAAATGTTCCGGCATATCCGCTGTCGCTCAATGGAAACATACCAAATCCCACTGCAGACACCCATTCCATAATGGTAAACAGATAGATTCCAACTCGCAAAAGCTTTGTTTTTCTTCCCTGAATCCCAACACATACCATCATCGCACACACTAAAGTACATACATTATATAAGCTGCTAAGCTGATTCCATAATCGAAGCGACGGTGCATTCGATGCACTCAAGTCACTTACCGCCTGTGCCATCCAGTTATATCCGGGATATGCAAGCGGAGAAAACACAACTGCTGCTGTATAAGACAAAAAAGCTACAATTCCAAGCAAACCACAATAATTCAAAAAATTCTTTTTTTTCATTTTACCGCATTCTCCTCACAAAACCATTTTAAATAATTGTCTAAAAGATTCTTATCTGACTCTACCTCTTCGCACTCACCATAACTTCGATCCAGCTCAAAATCCATAAGACCATGTATCGTCATTGCAAAACTGACCGCACTCATATCTACATTCTCAAAATGTAGCATTTTATGTACTTCTATCGCATAAAACAACTGCTTTATTGCCATGATCATCTTCCTTGTCTCTTCTGCAACAATTTTTGCTGCCATAGGCTGAACGCTCCTTTCGGAATAAATAACCTTATAGAAATTCAACATTTGCCCCTGCTGATTCATCTGAGTATATCCCTGAACCGTTGTCTGCAATACTTCCAATGCTGTTTTACCTGTGAAAAGCGTACTGCAATCAACCGACTTAATGTTTGCCTTTTCCCTCGCCTGCTGCCTGTGATATTGATACATTGCCTCTACGATCTCATTTTTTGAATCAAAATGTTTATACAACGATGGCTTTTTTATGCCTATTTTATCGGCTATCATGCTCATTGAAACATTTGCAAGTCCCTTCTCAGCTGCAAGTTCTAATGTTGCAAGCACTATTTCCTCTTTTCTCTTGGTACTCATTCTACACCTCCTTTTTTATCGCATTACCAAATTATAGCTTTTATGCTACCGTTCGTTAGTTTTATGATAATACAAATTTTCAGTTTTTTCAAGCATTTTTTCGACATAGAACAAAATCCATAGAGCCAAACATTAGCTTGATATCATTGTACAAAGAGGATTTCCACCTTGAGCATCTGTAATAGTCGTGGCCTGGCAGGCCTTATGTTCAATCTCTTTCTGCATAACCTGTCTGTTCCGACGTTGAAAACTGTTTTTTTTCCTGTCACTGAAAGTCTTGATATTTCTCTCAAAAATGGATATAATAACAGAAAAGAAATATATGATTACACTTTTGTTAATGGAGGTGCAATATGACTAACTTATATCAGTACCTTACGGAAAAATATAAAGAAAATGAACCTTTTTTTCTTTCGGATATACAGATTGAAGAAATGACTGGAAATAACATTCGTCAGCAGCTCAAAAAATTAACGGATACGGAAAAAGTAAAACGATTTGATACGGGGATCTATTATCTTCCCAAAAAAAGTATATTCAAATCCGGTTCACAGCCTACATTAGAAAAGGTTCTGGAATATAAATATTTACGAGATAAAGATAAACGATGTGGCTATATCAGCGGATTATTATTTTTCAACCAGATGGGTCTTACTACACAGGTTCCTATGCAATATGAAATTGTATCAAATAAAGCAACGAATGAGTACCGGGAAACCTCTCTTGCAAAGTCACGTGTAATTATCCGAAAACCAAAAATTCCAGTAACAGAAAAAAATTACATGGCATTACAGTTTCTCGATATGCTAAAAGATGTAGATATCTATTCAGAAATATCAGGGACAGATTTACAAAAACGACTTTATCAATATATGAGCGATGCAGGATTAGAAATTTCTGATCTAGAATCCTATTTTTCATATTATCCTGATAAGCTCTATAAAAATCTCATAGAAACGAGGGTGATTTACAATGGCATACTTGCATAATGACAAAGACCTGTTCCAGGACGCAATCGCACTGGCGTATGAGCAGACCGGCATAATGGCACAGGCAATAGAAAAGGATTATTATGTCACTATGCTCCTTCGCCTGCTATCAGAAAAAATACCTTATATTGTTTTCAAAGGCTGTACTTCTTTAAGTAAATGTCATAAAGTCATACGACGCTTTTCGGAAGATATAGATATTACAATCGACACCCAAATATCACAGGGGCAAAAGAAAATAGTAAAACAGGCAGTCGTTTCTTCGGCAGATGAACTGGGGATAAATATTGAAAATCTTGATGAAACAAGAAGCCACCGGAGACCGTTTCAAGTTTTGTGTAAACGTTTAAAACTGATATAAGATTTGTGAATAGTTACAAATGGGCAGAGCCGAT
>CAKSFP010000054.1 GCA_934454585.1 uncultured Clostridia bacterium | reverse complement strand
CACCTGTCAAAGGTGTAGCCGACGCGTGTCGGTATCTGTGAGCTGAGTGTCAGCACCTTGCCGTGCTCCTTGGTCTGAGCATTCGGAACGGTTACACTGTCGGTTGTGTTTCCTTCATATTTAATTGTGTACACGCCCGAAGTCCACTTGGCATACAGGCGCACATCTCCGCTCACTGCCGCATTAAAGTCATACGGCTGTGTACATTCCTCGTCAGTGTACCAACCGCCGAAGATTTTGCCCTCATTTTTCGGGTCACTCGGCTTTGTTATCTTGTCTCCCTCGTCAACAGTTCCGACAGAGTAAATATTGCCGTTGTTTACGAATGTTACGGAATATGTGTTTCTGCCTATTCCCCTTACGGTCACAACTGTTTCCGCAGTGATGTTTTTAATTGCGAAATCAACCGTATTTCCGCTTTCGGATATCTTTTCAATCAAAATTCCGTTTGCATATACCGTCATGTCGGCGGCATTGTATCCGTCCGCAACGGTTATGCTGAATGTGAAGTCTCCGCCGTGCTCTACCGTGGTTGAAGATGCTGCATTGACCGTAAACTCACTTCTGCCGCTCGGCAGTGTCACGGTATATTTGTTTACTTCGAACTGCGCATAGACTGACATATCTCTATCAAGCGCCGTTGTTTCGTCTACCCTGTCACCGCCCGTCTGAGCCGTGAACCAGCCGACAAAGGTGCAGCCCTGTTTTGCCGGAGGATTCGGCAGAGTGATTTTGTCCGCACTGCCCTCGATAGCCGACTGTACATAGTAAAGTCCGCCGTCAAGATAGAATCTTGCCGTGTATGTCGCCCTCGCCGCTGCGCTCGCAACAAACGATACAGCGCCTGTTATCTTGTATTCGCCGTTTCCGATTAACTCCGCATTTTCGCTCGGTATAGCCGTAATTGTCGGCTCGGCAAATCCGTCACCGCTTACGGCGGTAACTGTCACCGTGCCGCCATACTCAACCTCGTTTGCGCTGAGTGAACCCGTCACTCCCTCGCCCGTGATAAGCGTTACGGGATATTTGTTAATCTTCCACTGCGCATAGAGTGTGACATCTGCATTTGCGCTCATCTCTCCGCCGGCATGGTAGCTTGTGCCGCTGCCGTCCGCTGCGGTGTTCCACCTGTCAAAGGTGTAGCCGACGCGTGTCGGTATCTGTGAGCTGAGTGTCAGCACCTTGCCGTGCTCCTTGGTCTGCACACCCGGAACCAATATATCTTCCGTTGTGTTCTTGTCATATTTAATTGTGTAGCTTACATTTTTGCGAATCACCGCATAGAGGTAAACCGTGTCGCCGTCATTGTCCGCAAGACCTGTGACAATCTCCTGACCGTCGGTGTAGTAGACCGCATCGCTTCCGGATGCAACCGACCAGCCCGGGAAAGACCATCCCTCGGAAACTGTAATACCGAGACTCTCCGCAGTCGGCAAGCGGAACGGATTTCCGTATACTGCCGGCATGGTGTCAATCGTATCTGTTCCGTTCACGAACGCGACGGTATATGAGATAGGCTCCCACGCCGCATAGAGGTCAAGTTCCGCGGCAACACTGCTCCACGGATTAGTATCAACAGGAATCATGTCCGAATTGTACACCATGTTGCCGCCCTTGTTTGGCGCGGTGTAGTAGCCGCCGAATTTGTAGCCGTGTCTTGTCGGTGCGATGAGATTATCCGCCGTCAGCGGTTTGCCGTATGCCGCCTCGCTGCTCGGAGTGCCTGATGTGCCTCCCTCAAAGCGGAAATTGATCTTCGTCTTTGCACCTCGCCAGATTGCATAGAGCACAACCTCGCCGCCGTTGACAGCTGTCAGGTTCTTTACGCTTGCACGGTCCGCATAAGCAATCTCACCGTCAGCCGCATATGCCCAGCCGACAAACTGTGAGCCTGTCTTTTCATAAGCATTTTTTGCAAGTGCGGTCATTTCGTCATAAAACGCCGCAGTGTCGCCCATGGTGCCGCTGCCGCCGTTTGTGTCATATTTTATGGTGTATTCTATCGGCTCCCACACAGCATAGAGGATTATATCCTCTGCAATTGCCGTTATGACATCGCCGGCATTAAAATCTTTAGCTGCCGCAGACGCAGTACGCGCCCAGCCGATGAAGCTGTAGCCGACCCTCGTCGGTTTGTCATTTTTGATTAAAGCCAAGTCGCCGTTTGAATATCCATTGTTGTCTATAGGTGCGTCCGTGCCGCCGTTTGCATTGTAGATGACATTAATCTTCGATGCATCTGTCACGACAACAGACGAATTTTTCGTCACCTCAAATCCGTACAGTCCGCCGAGCGGCTCCGTTAAAACGCCGTTTATATACACCTTCGGCGCGGTGCCGCTCACGGTGAACCCGGCGTACTCTCCGAAAACATATCCGCCGGCATTGATGCCCGAGACGGAATATCCTGCCGCCGAATCAACGGCAACAGTGTATCTGATAGGTTCGTAAACGGCGTAGAGAACCGTGTCATGATTCGGCATGGTATAGGGAGATGCCACTATGTCCGACACGGTCGCCGTCTCGCTCTCCGCCCAGCCGACGAATCGGTAGCCCTCTTTTTGAGGCACTGCGGAGGTCAGCGCAACACTGCTGCCGACAGGCGGATATGCCGCCGCGGCAAACGATGTGAACACGCCGCCGTTTGCATTATATGTAAGTTCGGGATTCTTGCTCCACACCGCAAACAAAGTCACTATGGAATTACCCATGGTGTAGCTGTCGCCCGGCTGATATTCGGCAGCCGTCGCGTCGGACGAAGCCGCCCAGCCGAGGAAAGTGTAGTCCTGCCTTGTCGGCATCGAGCCGCTCAGCGTGATTACCTCGTCAACATGGACCTCCACTGCGGACGGCGCACCCTCGCCGCCGTTTGCGTCATATGTCACGGTGTACTTGTCTTTCTCGAGCCATGCGGCATAGATATACGCCGTCTTGCCCTGCTCTGTGACAAGTCCCGTCGAGTAGGTTCTGTCTGCCGTATACATCGCCCAGTTCTGCTCATCATAGATGTTCCAGCCGACAAATTTGTAGTTGGGATATGTTATCCCCGCATCTTCCGCAGACGGCAGATTGAGGTGACCGTAAGTAACATTGTCAATATTCTTAACATACTCGCCGCGGCTGTATAGCCGGATGTTGTATGTAATAGGAGTCCACTTTGCATAAAGAGTGATTCCCTCGGACTTGTCATATGCCTTTGCCGATGTGCAGTCGGCTCTGTAGAACAGCTCTCCCCCGCCGTTTGGCTGAGAGTAATATCCGCCGAAATTATATCCCGGTTTGTCGGGCGCCGCTATCGGCGGCATGCTGCTGCCGTATGTGGCGGTGACTGTCGAGCCGCCCGAACCGCCCTGTGCATTGAGTACAACATCATATGTTCTTGGCTCCCAGTGTGCATATAGGGTTGCGTCTCCGTCAATGTTGTATTTGAGCATCCAACTGCCGGTAGATTCGTAATACCGCGAGCCTTTTCCGCCCGTCAGAGAGAAGTAACCCTTGAAGGCATATCCGGGTCTTGTCGGCGGCGTTATCCGCGGCATGTTTGAATCATAGGTTGCCCTTGTACTGTCCGAGCCGCCGCTGCCGCCCTGTTTATCGAAAGTGACGGTGTAGGTGTTTGCGCTCCACGCCGCAAAGAGCGTGAGTCCGTCAGTTTTGTCATATTTTCTTGCCGAAGTTCCGTCGGCATTGTAGTATTTTGTGCCGTTGCCGTTTTGCTGAGTAAAATAGCCGCGGAAGGTGTAACCTTTCCTGGTGGGTTTTGTGATTGTGGGCATCTGTGCGTCATACTCCGCAGTGATCGTTCTGCTGCCGTTTCCGCCCGCGGCATCGAGCGAAACCGTATATGACTTTGCGGTCCATTTTGCATAGAGCGTGGTGTTCGCCGTTTTGTCAAAATTTTTGATGGGATTGCCGTTAAAATCGTAATACTGTGTGCCGGTTCCGCCCGCGGCATCATAATAACCGCCGAAGGTATATCCGTTTCTTGTCGGCGGCGTTACACTCGGCATAGCCTGTGTATATGTCGCCTGCACACTGTTCGTGCCGCCGCTGCCGCTTTGCCTATTGAAGGTGACGGTGTAGCTCTGCAGCTGTGCTGTCGCGATGATCTCTATGTCACCCTTTATTGAGGCGGAATTAACCTTAATCGCACCCGTTGAGTTGCTGTAGGTATAGTCTGTCACGGTTTTGCCGCTGACTTTGACCGTAATGCTCTCCGGCAGCTTGTATCCGGCTTTCGGAGTAAGCTTTGCAGTATAATTGTTGCCAAAATGTGCTGTTGAGCTGCCGCTTGAATTCAAGTTCGTCAGACTTGATACGACATTAAACTTAGATTTGTATTGCAAAGATCCGATTGAAACATCACTTTTAGAATACAAACTCTGGCGCTCAGCATCATCCATTAGAGTAAAGTAGATATCTGTAAGCCGCAAATCAACACTTTGCCCCGATTTGCCGGGCATCTCTACATTGACATATACGGTCTGCCTGTCAGCGGAATATTCGATATCCCTGGTAGTCGTACTAATTCCATTTGATAATTTGATACTCACCGAGTTATTCACTTTCACCGCTTCATCAAATCTTACGGCATATGTAACAGTATCTCCCGGGACTACATATTCCGGCAGCGCCGTGCTGCCGTTAACTGCGTATTCATGAACATCTTCTATAGCTTTCGGAGCAACCCAGTCAATAAGGTGCGCCTCAAAGTCGCCGATAAAAGGACGACCTGCCAAGCTGCCCCAGTTTGAAAACCATATCTCCACATACGCGGTATTTATAGGGATTTTAACATAATTAAGGCTCAAAGAAACAGTTCTATCTGATGTCGACTTTGCGGGTTTTTGAGTCGCTTTGTCGTTACCGGTCGTCGCTCCCTGGGCATTAAAAAATTCAAATCGTACAGATATATTGTGCTCAGCCGAAATTCCCTGAATCCAAAATCTTGCACTCGAAGATAGTTCCAGGTCTCCCTTGTTAATCTTTACCTGATCTTCTGCAGAGAAATCAATCCGCCAAAAAACGCCGCCGGTATAGCCTTTATTTCCGATATCGTGCGAAGTGTTCCTTGCTCTGATGGCGAATTTATTGGTAAATTCATCTCTTTCGGTCTCCCATGCATCGGGATTAATCTGATCTCCGATATTATTCCATCCAACAGATGTAAGAGTGTCACCTCTCTTCAATTCGGGAATAAGATTGCCTGTGCTGTTATGCCCCCAATCCTCTTTTGATGTTGTCTGAGCAGATACGGGCAGCACAAAATCGGGCATGACCGTCGCCACCATGCATATTGCCATTAATAATGATACAAGCCGCTTTTTCATTATATATTCTCCTCATATAAATATGTTTAGTATATTCAATCACACAAGGTAAGCATACCAAAAAAGCCACCCTTTCGGATGGCTTTTTCCTAATTGGTCGATTTTAGGACGCAATTGGTTTTTTGCTCATAGACTGTGAATCACGCAATTTTTTCACAAAGGCGAGTGAATGTATTTCTATTTGAAAACCCATGTCAAAAGGGCATGGGTTTCAAAATATAATGTGCATCCCCGAGACGACAGTCAAATCACCATTGACAAACCTCAACACCGCACTAGTCCATCGAATTCAATATAACGCACGCCGTCAACACACCGCTGTCAAAACTGTATCTGATGTCGCCGTTATACTTCCTTATCGCCGCAACCATGCTTGCAATGCCGATACCGCGGTTCTTCACCATGTTGTTCTCTATGCAGATGTCCTCTCTGCACGGGTTGCTGCACACAATGACGGTTTTTTCCGCAACCGTGCGTATGTTCACCTTCACACCGCCGTCCGCTCCGCACTCCATGCAACCGTTCACCGCATTCTCAAGAAGATTGGACAACACCGCGACAAAATCTATATCCGCAATTGGCGTGTTCTCGCCCGTGTCCGCCTCGGCAGACACCGATATGCCCCTCATCTTCGCCCGTGCGCAAAAATTGTTTAATATTGCGTTTACCGTTTCATTAGGGCAAAAGGCACTTGTTGCGCCGCCCCTCAGGCTGTCGTTATATTTATCCAGATATTTCATGGCGCCCTCTATGTCGCCTTTTTCAAGCATGGCGGTAATATTGCGGTTGTGGTGCCTGAAATCGTGGCGAACCGTTTTTGCCGTCAGCTCGTTCTCCCTCGCGGTCTTAAGCTGTGTTTCAAGGTATGCGATATTCCGGTGGATGAGCTCTGCGTCGCTCTCTTTTATCATCGACTCAATCGTGCCGAAAATCACCCACAGAATCGAGGCATAGAGCAAAACTGCTGCCGCAAAATATGGAATATATCTGCCGATGTGCTCATAATCGGAGTGAAACTCCACAAGGCACAGCGAAAAAATTATCAAAAACAGCACTGACACACCGGAAATGGAGTACCACGCCCTGCGGTGCTTGCCGGACACCGACCGCACGGTCGGGCGAAGAAAGCGTATGTAAACAAACACTGCCGTGATAAACAAAACCGTCCTTATGATGTTGCGCGCATAATACACAACGATTTCGGCAGAGTTTTTGAAAAATATGCTGCAAAGTATAAGCGAAACGCACACGAACACGCAAAACACATCCGCATAGCTTATGAACAGAAAAATCTTTTTGCACAGCGGGTCAGCACTGGTGAGCGCAAAGACCAAAAACGCTGCGGCAATGGTTGCGGAAAACGCCGCGGCATAAAAAGCCGTGCTGTCGCCGAAAGCCGCATAAAAAAGCGCTATTGTGCACACAAATGCCGCGCAGAACATTGAGTAGATAAGTACGGTTTTCTTTGCGGAATATCTCGGTTCCGTCATTGCCCAAAACGAAAGCAAATGAGAAATGCCGAGCAGAATCCAGACTGCAATCATATTTATCATTTTTTTATCGCCTCCCTGCGGTAAAATTCAAAATACTGCTCCCGAACCTCGTTTCTGAGGCGTCTCGGCACGGGCACACTCTTACCGTTGATCATCAAAAGGTCATTTTGCAAAATGCTCTGCACGCACCTTAGATTTACTATGTACGATGCCCCGACCGCAATAAAACCGTCTGCCTTTGAAAAAAGCTTTTTGATGTCCGTGAGCGCCATGCGGGTATCCAGCGTCATGCCCGATTTGAGATGTATCTCCACACCGTGATTTCTCGCCTCGGCATACAGCACCCGATACAAGTCTACCCGATGCACCTCTCTGCCGCTTGTTATCGGCACAAACAGGTGTTTTTCCCGTCTTTCCGCCGCTCTGTCAAGAGTCTCGGCAAGGCGCTCCTTTGTATATGGCTTTGTGATATAATCGTTTGCGTGCAGGGCAAATGCTTCAACCGCAAAATCCGAACTTGTTGTCAGAAAAATTATGTCAGTGTTGTCGCCGCTTGCGGTGCGTATCTCATTTGCAATCTCGGTGCCAAGGATGCCCGGCATACATATGTCAAGCAGTGCAATGTCCGGTACACCGTTTCTGTTCATGTCGTCAAGCATATCGAGAGGGCTTGAAAAACGGCTGATTTTTATAAAAAGCTCCGGGTGCGCCTCAGCATATTCCGTCACTGCACCCACGATATCTTCAAGCTCGTTTTCCATGTCATCACAGATTGCAATATTCATCTGTCGTCTCCCCTTTGCCCATAATGCACAATTCTCCGAACAGAGTTTCAACTCTCACATTTATGCGATTAAATTTTACTATATGAAACCACTTTCGTCAAGTGTTTAATAAAACTTTTATCGAATTTCATGAGTTTTAAGATTTAAGTAAACAGTTTTGAAATTGCAAAATAGAAATTTGATGTAAAAATACTTGAATTTTCCGCGCAGATATGATATAATCATTAAAATTAATTAAATTTTTAAGGAGTTGGTTATTAAATGGATCCTGCCGGTAGTACGCAGATTGCGGCACTTGTGTGTTTGGTGGCGTTGTCTGCATTTTTTTCCGGAACGGAAACCGCGTTTACAAGCTTTGGCAAAACGCGCATGAAAACACTTGCACAGGACGGCAACAAAAAGGCTGCCGCGGTTTTGGCGGTTGACGAGAATTACGAAAAATTTCTCTCGACAATGCTTGTCGGCAACAACATTGTAAACATCACCGCGTCGACAATAGCGACGCTGTTTTTCGCATCGTTCATAAAAGGTAATCAAAGCCTTGCGGCAACAGTGTCAACAGTGGTCATGACGGTTGTGATTCTTATTTTCGGCGAAATCTCACCGAAAATTCTCGCAAAGGACTTTGCCGACAGATACACTCTTAAGACAGTCGGCATAGTGCGTTTTCTTATGGTTGTGTTCACACCGCTTACGGCACTGTTTACCCTGTGGCGCAGATTTTTGGCAAAAGTATTCAAGCATGACGATTCCCTCTCCATAACCGAGGATGAGATCATGACCATGGTTGAGGAGGCACAGATAGGCGGCGGAATCGACGAGCACGAGGGTGACCTCATAAAGAGCGCCATAGAGTTTAATGACCTTGAAGTTGAAACGATACTCACACCGAGGGTAGACATCGTGGCGGTATCGGCGGACGCGTCTGTCGGCGAGGTTGCGCAGGTTTTCAGAGAGCACGGTTTTTCGCGATTGCCGGTTTATCGCGACAGCATAGACAACATAATCGGCGTTATTCACGAAAAAGATTTCAACCGCATCTCATATGACGGCTTGAACGACTTTTCTCCGGCGATACATGATGTTTTCTGCATAACCGAGGGTATGAAAATTTCAAAACTTCTGCGCGAGTTTCAGTCCGCAAAAACTCACATGGCAATAGTTGTGGACGAATACGGCGGCACAGCCGGACTTGTCACATTGGAAGATGTTCTCGAGGGTCTTGTCGGCGAGATATGGGATGAGCACGACGAAGTTGTGGAGAATGTCAAAAAAATCGGTGATGACTCATTCCTTGTAAACGGCGGCACATCCATGAACGAGCTTGAGGATATATATAAATTTGACGACGAGGTTCTCGATGACAATGCGACAGTCAACGGCTGGGTTATCGACAACATAGGCAAGGTGCCCGAGATAGGCGATGAATTTGACTATGATAATCTGTCGGTAAAGGTTATCAAAGTGGACGGCAGACGCGCCGCACAGATAAAACTGACCGTGCGCCCGACGGAGGAAAAGACCAAAGCCGGAGAGAAAGAATCCGAGTCCAAAAAAGAACCGACAACGGTGTGAATTTGACGGCAAATATCCACAATGTTTGCCTGTGCGATTGACAACGGCGCGGCGGTGTGATATAATATGACAAGATAATTATTTTTGGAGGTTACATATAATGAAACATATTAATACCATTGAAACACGCAATCTTTGTGACAGCGCAAAAAACGGCGGCTGCGGCGAGTGCCAGACATCTTGTCAGTCGGCTTGCAAAACAAGCTGCGGCATAGCTAACCAGGCTTGCGAAAACAAGGAAGCAAAGGAAGAAAGATAACAAAAACATTCGGGAGTGTTGCTTCGGCGGCACTCCTTTTTGCTTAGATTACATCCCTCGGTCAGCCATTTTATTTGTTGTATTACAAATAGGCACCCCTCCGCACAATTCACAATGTCAGACAGGCAAGGGAGATATGTTGTATGTCAGCGAGATCCATAGCGCCGTCAGGTCGCGTGTCGAGCAGATATATAACATATCTCCCGAGCCCCGCGCACAATTCGCAATGTCAGACAGACGAGGGAGATATGTTGTATGTCAGCGAGATCCATAGCGCCGTCAGGTCGCGTGTCGAGCAGATATATAACATATCTCCC
>CAKSFP010000053.1 GCA_934454585.1 uncultured Clostridia bacterium | reverse complement strand
ATATTCATCATATCCTAAATGTTCGTCAAGCTCAGCTTCCATCATCTCTTGAATCGCTCCGCCTAACAGGTCTTTTAGTGCCTCCTGAAAAAGGCTATCAGCAGATTTGCAAGACGAGGTATATACAATTTGCTATAAATAACGACAGGTTAAAGAAAAGAGGTCTGCTATCACTAACAGACCACTATCTAAAAGTACATACTGAAATATAAATTGAACCGCCGTGTACCGAACGGTATGCACGGTGGTGTGAGAGGGGCGAAACTCATTAAGAGTTAGCCTCTACTCGATTGTGAAATCCGCATGAACAGTGCATTGTGAAGTATTTTTTACACCGGTCACAAATTGATAATAAACCGTACAATCAGTTTATTGTAATTGTAATTCATCGATGTTATGATTAAATCACAGAAAAATATCAGCCAAAATACGAAATCGTGTGAATTATGATGAAAGGAGTGGATTTGCTTGCAATTCAGCGGCAGAAAAACCAAAATGAAAAAGCGGATTATGTCGGTTATTTCAATGATGCTTGTGTTTTTGATGACAACCGGCAGTGTGTCCGCGGCATGGGACGGCTATGCGCAATCCGACACGGAGAACACTGCGACAGAGCTAATCGACATGAATTCTATTTTCGAAGTATTGAAAACCGGAGGTAATGCAAACAGTGAATACACGCAAGATGGGTGCAAATATTCCATTGAATGGGATTTGAGCATCGGCGGCACAATTGCGGCGAGTGCCAAATTTGCTGATTGGTCCGACTACGACAAGATGACGGTGTGGATATATTCCGAAAAAGCAACAAATGATGATTTCGGAATTGTTGTTGACACCGAGAGAGGCAACAGTGACGGAGCGTGCTATTATATGTCACAGCACAAAGTCGATTGGGAGGGCTGGAAAGCCTTTAAGCTGCCTTTCAGCGGATTTACCGTGTCGAGGGCGGCAGACTGGGCAAAGGTAACCAGATTTCGCCTGGTGTGCACAGGCTGGAGCATGAATTCGTCCGGGGCAAATGCTAAGCTTTATATCGGAAAGGCTTTTATAGAAAAAGCTTCGGTATCGAGCCTGGAGCTGAACTATGATGAAGACACCATTGCCAAAGCAAAGGCAGCAATGATCGGCGGAGCGGCGATATATAAAAACAGCGCAAACGCCGTGGCTGACGGCGAAGTAAAGCCGATTGACCCGAACAATGCCTCGGCAAAGGCATATGATGAAAACGGAATTGTGATGACGCCGGCGGCGCTTTTTGAAAACTATTTCGGAGCGGAGATGACCGCAAACGGCAATGAATATCAAATCACCTGCAACGGCAAAACAGTTGTCTGCACGGCAGGCAGCGATGATTGCACCGTGGACGGAGTTTCGCAAAAATTGGGTGCGGCGGTAAAATCAAAAGACGGTTTGCTGTATCTGCCGTGTGCCGATATTGCACAGATAGTCGGCTTGTACACCGTTACCGACAAGGGTTTTGCGGCGGTCAGCACCAATGAGGCTGTGCTTGCCCTCAAACGAATTGCCGGGGTAAACGAGCTGAGCGAAATTGTGTCGTACATGGCGGCATACATAGAAATCAAAAGCGATCAAGTGACGAACTCCGATTTTGATCTGGTGAAATCCCGTTGGAAATACAGCCTGGTCGGCAGCGAGCAGGACAACGACATGACAGATGAGGATATAGCCGCAAAAATAGAGTCGATAAACGACTCGGGACAGGCGGCGTGGGACTCCATGATAAAAAAATCCGGCGCAACAGAGCTGTTTGACGGAATAACTACCACACAGTCGGCTCACATGACGACCACATACGGATATCTGCAAAGAATGGCTCTTGCCTACGGTACAAGCGGTGCGCAGCTTTACAAAGACGAAAAGCTGCGAGACGACATTATCTACGGGCTTGACTGGATGTACAAAAACCGCTACGGCGAGGCAGAGAAAACCGGCAAGGGCTGGCGCAGCACAAGCGACTATAACTGGTGGGACTGGAAAATAGGTTCGCCTGCATATCTGGTAAATATACTTATGATCATGGAGGACGACCTGAGCACATCGGCAATAAAAAATTATCTTTCACTCTTTGATTATCTTGTGCAGATATATTACGGTGCCGGCTCAAATGCACTGAACACGGCAAAGCTTGCCATAGGCTCATCGCTGCTGCAGGGTGACGCAAAGCGATTGCTGAAAGCACAGGCTGCCGTGGAGAGTGTGTATCTGTATCAGGATAACGACCGTAACCCGGCATCTGGCAATCAAAATAAAAACGCTCAGCCCAAGGGCGAGGGATTTTATACAGACGGGTCATACATTTTTCATATACTCCATGCAATGAACGCCACCTATGGTTTGGAGCAGTTCCAGATAACCGGACCTTTTGTGTCGATGTTCAAGGACAGCATATTTGAAGTGAGAAATCCCCAGGCGGACAACATGGTTGATTGGATCTACAACGCATTTGACCCGCTTGTATATCAAGGCGGATTTTTCAGAATGGTAAAGGGCAGATACCCGACCGGTCTGCATACTGCCGGTGCCACATTCATGGGCGGCATGCTCGATTGTCTTGATCTGCTTGACGATGAAGATTATGACAGGGTTGCGGCGATAATAAAATCACAGTATGAACAGGAAAAGAACATTTCCGTGAACAGCCAGCTTTCATTGGCACAGGTCATAAAACTCAAAGAGGTGCTTGAGGGAGACACCGAGGCACGGGGTGTGCAGAAAGCAAACCATGTTTATTACAATGAGGACAAGGTGAGCCACAAGACAGACAATTTTGGAATGGGTGTGTCGATGTCGTCATCGAGAATATTCAACTATGAGTCCATAAACGGGCAAAATCTCACAGGCTGGTATATCAGCGACGGCATGACAGAGTATTATACACAGGGTGATACGCTCCAGTCATCGGATACATACTGGAACAGCGTAAACCCCTACAGACTTCCCGGAGTGACGGCGGATACGCAGAAACGAAAGGCTGTTTCCATAAACGGAGGCAATGCATATCTGAGCAGCAAGGATTTTGTCGGTGCGACAAATATTGACGGCAAGTACGGCACGGCGGCGATGTATCTGGAGTCGTATCACAATGACACCGATTTCGGCAAGGACAACGGCTCATACGGCGGCAAAGCACCGGCGCATGACTGCAATCTGGAGGGCAAGAAAGCCTGGTTTATGTTTGACAACGAAGTGGTGTGCCTGGGCAGCGGTATAAATGCGTCCAACGGCGTGACAGTGGAAACCACGGTCGATAACAAGCTTGCAACGCAAACCAAGGTGATTGGCGAGGCAACCGAGGCGGTGAAGTATGACATAGAGTCGGCAGCGGCAAGCGCAACTCCCGAGCCGCAGAACACGGCGGAGAACACCATTGACGGGCAGTTCACCACCAAGTGGGCAGGCATGGCAAACGACACCATCACCTGGGATATCGGCTCAAACGAGACTTTGGGTTATATATTGCTTTCTTTCCAAAACGGCACAAAGAGAACTCAGGATTTTAAGCTTGAGGTATCGGCGGACGAAAAAGAGTGGAAAGAAGTATTCAACGGCAGCAGCAGCGGCACGACAGACGGTCAGGAGGTATTCACGCTGGGTGACAGCACGGCAAGATTTGTGCGGCTGACAAACTACGGCAACTCTACCGGCGGCGAGTGGATAAGCCTGACTACGGCGGAGATATATGCGCCGAATGCGGACGGCACTGAGGGATTGCCCAAGAAAAACATCTACGGTGCGGACAAGTTTATAGTGGACAATCACGAAATAGAGCTGACAGATACTCCGTCATCGCTTGACGGCCCGGTGTGGGCGCATTTTGAAAATGTCGGCGGATATTATTTCCCCAATGGCGGCAATCTCTTTGCCAGATACACCAACAGCGCAAACAGCTTTATGGAACTGTGGTTTGACCACGGGGTAAACCCCGTTGACGCAAGCTATGCATACACTCTCTTGCCGGGTCTTGACAGTGCGGCAACAAGGGCATACGCCATAAACCCCGACACGGAAATTCTCATCAACACAGACAAAATCCAGGCGGTGAGAGAAAAAACTCTCGGCGTTACGGGCATTGTGTTCTGGGAGGCGGGCACCTTTGAGGGCGTCACGGCGGACAAACCCATGATAGTGATGATAAAAGATGACGGCAGCGGCAGCGTGCTGCTCTCTGCGTGCGACCCGACTCAGCTTTTGACCGAGGCGCACATCACACTGGACGGCAGATACACCCCCGTGTCGTGTGATGAACTTATGACGGTGACAGACGGCAGCGAGACGGACATTGAGATAGATTTTTCAAATTCGGACGGGCGCACATTTGAGGCGGCTCTCGAGCGCCGCACGGCGCTGTGAAGGGCAGCGGAAATATACACGGACGGCGCCGGCAAGCCGACAGACGATGTGAGCAAGGCGGCGAAGGTGTCATTTGAAATATTCAACGACGGCAAGGAAAAGGCGGTTTGCTCTGTGTACTGTGCCGCATACAGCGGCGGCAAGATGACCGGCATTGAGCGCACGCAGTATACGGCGCCGCCGCACGGCAGCGTCGCCGTGAGCCGTTCGCTTGAGGGTTTCGGCGGCGAGCGGAGTTTTAAGCTTTTTGTGTGGAAAGACGGCTCTTTGATGCCGATAAAAGTTTATGATGATTTAATGAGGGATTAGGAATTGGCAGCCGCATGGCTGAATGAATAATGAATATTGAATAATTAATAATGAATAATTAAAAGTATTTGGGAGGTCCTTATGAAAAAATTTAGAATTGCAAGTGCAGTAACCACTATTTGCATTATTGTTTCGATGCTTGTTCCGACATTCGCAGCGCAGGAATACACCTTGTCTCCCACAAGCTATTTGCTGAACGATTTCAGTTCAAGCGAAACAATAGATTATGCAATAAAGAATTATGCATATCCGAACAAAATAGACGGAACGATGAACCAATATGGCAGAGAGGCAAATGTTACATCAGACCCGGCTCATGTGCCGCAGCTGTTTGACACAAGCCTGCGTCTCAACTGGGCAACGGGCGACAGATCGTTGGTGCTTTATCAGCCGTCGGCAGCTGAGGCAAATAAATATGGTAAGCTTGATGTAAAGGTAAAAGACGAAAGCGGAAACTACACCGATGAAAACAAGTGGAACTATGTTAACATACTTGTATATTTCAGAGATGTAAAGAAACATTCCGACGCGTCATACACAAAGAACTGCGGTGTAAATGTGGTGGTTGTGCGCGGAACGGGCAGAACAGACACAAAATGGAGCGGCGGCGGTTATCAATACACCACTTATGCGGTGGATAAAACCGGCTGGCAGGTGATATCCGTTCCGCTCGATAACCAAACAAAATACAGAGGAATTTATCAGGTATACCTCAATGCAAACGGTTGGAAAGGCACGACCAAAAGCAACACTACCCCGTGGGAGGTTAACAGCGGCTGCGATGTAGAGAGAGTATGGCTCTCGAAAGAACAGCCCCCGATAAACGCAGACACCAAGATGCCCAAATATGACTACAAGACTAATTCAATCAAATATATGCAGAACGGCGCAGAGGTGACGGCGCTCACCCCGGGCGAACTCACCGTAGAGGCAGACATAGACTGCTACGACCTTTCGCAGGCAGCGCCCAAGCCGGTGCTTGTTGCGGCACAATATGATGCGGCAGGCAATCTTGTCAGTGTGAATTATAACAACGACATTCGTTTCGGCAAAAATACCGTCACAGCGAGCCTTAACATAACAGACTCCGCAAATGATGTCAAGGTGATGCTTTGGAACGATTTCAACAGCCTTAAACCGCTTGATACGGTGAAAGTTTTCGGTGAGTAGGAAAGGTTAATGAGGAGTTGGGAATGAGGAGTTAAAGCGCTTGTACGAGTCGCAAAACTTCAATGATATCAATTCCAAATTCATCAAACAACAAAGAGAGGATGTTAAGATGATTTATAAAAGAACATTGTCTGTCATTATGATAATCATGATGTTGGCGATATCGTGCGCATCGGCAGATTGTAGCTTTTCGCGCGAACGAATAAAATTTTGCGCGCAAACGAATAAAAAATAAAAAAGTGACCTTGATTTAATTCAAAAGTCACCTTTTTTGCTGAAAAATTATAAAATTTTAATGGTTTTTAATGAATTTCAAAAGCATTTTTTAATGCCGTTAAAATAGTTTTTAAGAAATTTCAAAAAGCATCTATCCTTGCGAAAAATTCTATAAAATCCAAAAAGCCTTGCAAACACACGGTCTGCAAGGCTTTTTGATTAGTTATCAACTTCCGGCAAACCTGCCACGCTCGTAAGCAAAGACAGGATTCCGGCAAGCACTGCGGTCGACACCACTGCGCTCCAGTTTACATCACCCAATGCTGCACTCGTTCCGATTGCCGCAGCGGCGGATTGTGCAACAGTTTTAAGCGCTCGGACGCCTGCAGCTTTAAGCCACTTTGTATTCATCATCTGCACCTCCTCTCATTCCATTATCCCGGTTGCTCTCATGACAACTACAAGGTTTGAAATCTTATCGTCAGTAAGTCTCAATCTGCCTTGCTCATCGCCCTTTATAATACCTTTAACAAGGGCGGTGTGTACATACGGCTGTGCCCACTCCGGACACGCAGTTGTCCAGTCGTAATATGTAGGCTTTATGCTCTCAATTTGCGCTTGCAGATTTACTATCATCTGTTTTAATTCCGTGTATTTGTCCATGTCGATGTCATCCTCCTTCATAAACAATTTTTTCTCGGCTTTTCTGCGTCTTACAAGGCCCTCAAGCTTTCGCCCGGATGCATAGCAATAGGACGGTAGTTTTTCCGCAATCTGCCGCGCCGTGCGACCACCCACAAGGTTTTTGAGTGAATTGCTACCGCAATTGTAAGTAAAGCTTACAAGGGCATCGAATTGGTGTTGGTTCAAGGGGATTTTAACGGTGTTTTTAACGGCGTTTTCATATCTAATTAAATCCGCTTTAAGAAATGCATGGGCTTGAGCCTGCGTAATGGTCATTCCTTTGCTCACATCTGCGCCGTAGTGCCCGTATCCTATTGTGTAGTATGGTTCTTCGGGTATTGCTTTGTAGGCGGTGAGCCTTACTCCCTCAAACTGTTTTATAAGATTAATACCGTCAGCGGATGTTTTCATGGCTGTGCCTCCTTATACGCCAGGTCAAAGCGCTTGTCAATCTCTTTAATGACTCTGTATGTCAACTCTGTAGCCTCGGCTCTGGTCAATGGCTTGTCCGGCTCAAATGTCAACTCCGATGTGCCTTTTATCAATCCGCTGCAATACATTGATTTAACTGCCTTGTAGAACCAGTCATCGGGGTTCACATCAGTAAACGGCAGCGTTATTTCATCGAATAACACAAGATAGATGCTGTCAATCTTATCTTTTGATATTTTGCCGAACCCTTTATCTCCGTAACTTTCACCATATGAATTTTTGATGATATACTTATTCTTGTCATCATCCCAACCCACGAGTTGAATGCAGTGCGCAGTTCTTCCGAATCCATTCTTCGAGACCGCCACAAGAGCATGACCGTACTTTGTAAGGGCAGTTTTGACGGCTCTGTCGCGTTTTAATTTATCGGCATAATCAATCTTAACATAACCTTTTATGGTGTGTTTTTCGGCAATTTCCGCAAGTTCTGGGTATTCGTCGCAGAGTTTTTTAATTTCCGGCATCTCGGCGGTGAATCTAAAGAATTTCTTGGGCAAGCAACCGACAGTTCGCCACAGGTCAAGCGCCTGCTCAATAACCATACCCTCGCGCGTGCTGTTCTCACTGCGCAGAGTTCCGTATGTATAACCCTCAGAGTACTCCTCATTCTCACCGAACTGTTCCTTGTGCATAACCTCTGCAAGAGCAGAGATTACGCACGCCACACAATCCTCATATTTTTGATTTTTGAGCGTCCCGGTATTTTCACGCGGCAGACAGTATTCTATCGGGAATGTCTCTGCCGAAACGCCGCAGACCTTGTCAAATGAGTACTGCAATATGTTGCTTGGCTTTTCATTAATCTGCATATCAGTCACCTCATTCAAATTCTTCCTCAGCAGTCGGAACATCTACCGACGGGGTATCCGATGATGAGTCGGAATCTGAACCGCTTTCGCCGGTCTCAATCAGATACTTTAACCATATCTTTTGAGTTAAGCTGTAATAACACCTCGGGAGTCTCAGTTCAACGGCAGTTTCGCTCATGGCGTTTACTTCCGTAAGATAGGAATTGCTTCTCGCATCATCGCTCGACAGGTTGAACCACATGCCGCCTATCTTATATAGGATATCTTTCCCGAATCTGACGCTTTCTGCATCCGTTAAGCTGTCGGCTATATAGTCGCCTTTGTAGAATGCCCCGGGAACATAGTAGATGTCGCGGCCGTACATTACGGAGTTGTCGTCCACAACACCGATATCGGGCGGCAGAGGCGGCAAGGTAAGATTGACCGCGCGTGTGGGTGCTCCGGCATTATTTCCGATGCGAATCTGCGCCTGTTTTCCGCCTCGTAGCCAATGTACATTGAATTTGATAAGAAATTCACCGTTTGTCCCGGTTTTATATTGGTTGATATAGATTATTTTATCCGCAGATAACTTTGAAACATCAGTTCCTTCGAACATAAGGCAGGTAATCATTACGCCCTTCTGGCGAGTGCTCACATTACCGATTATCTCGCACACGCCGATGTCCGAGACAGTCTGAGATGTAATGTTTATAGTCGGCTTGGTGGCCGCATATGCCGTCTGCACGCTGAGCGGCGCATACATAACTGATATTAGTGCGGTCAGTACAAGCGCCGCAAGGATTTTCTTATTCAATCTCTGCATTGTTTTCATCTATCCGTACCTCCTCATTAATCTTATCGGTATCAATGCCCGGCTCTGTGTCCGTTGATTCTTCGTCACTTACATCTTCTGCGACATTCACATCATCTGAAATATCGTTCTCATCGGTTTTGAGTTTCTTAAAATTATCCTTGACCGCAACCTTAATTCTGCCGTCCTCAAACATACCTACACCGACCACCTCTCCGAGACGATAAAAGCGAATCTCAAGGTTATTTAAGTCTGAAAATATGAACGGTATTGTCACAAGACTGTTATCCGGCAAGAGCGCCTTGGTGACACTCATGTCATTGCAAAGCAGTTCGGCTATCCCGGCATCAAATTCATCCGGCATAGTCAATGACAGTTCGGCTTTTGTGTCGGATTGAGTTAATTCATAATCTACATATATAGTCTTTTCTCCGCTGATTCCAAACAGTGCAAGTGTTGCCGCGCAGAATACGGCGGCCACAGATGCGGTTAATGTTTTCTTTTTATTATTCATGATATGTTCTCCTTATTCAAAGTCATCTTCCGGTTCCCAAGGGTTGTCCGGCTCGGTATTAGTCAATATTCCTGTTGTGAAACTATCTGTTTTAACAGTGTCGTTCATCTGTGCATAAAAAAGCACCACATTTGATGCTGTCATAAAACATAAGTATGATTTTGTCGTCATGCTGAGTGCAGACGCCATTTTAAGCGGCTTATTTACCGCCGTGGTACTTCCCATTTGCTTGCCGTTGACTATAAGCGCATATTTGCTCACATCCGGTATTGGAAATGCAACAGCAACATAGAGTTGCGATGTTATTCCGGCGACAAGATTGTATTTGCAGTATGTTCCGATGGCGTTATTGTCGATTTTTTCGGCAACCTCTGCACTGAGCGCAGAAACTTCGGCATTTGTGTTTGATAGTGCTGTTCCGAGTTCTGAGGTGTCGGCGCTCATGTCAACAAGTTTCTGCTCAAGGTCTCTGCCGTCAGCTATGTAAATATCAGCTGCATCATGAATGTGATTTTTTTCAGCTTTGCTGCCAAGCAGCACATTCAGATTTACATTGCCGAATATCGGCTCAATCACTTCCTGCGTGTTTGAAGTCGTATCAAATTCTTTAC
>CAKSFP010000052.1 GCA_934454585.1 uncultured Clostridia bacterium | reverse complement strand
TGAAGGAACAGACATAAAGAAAGAATACGATTATAATATTCTTGATGACGGAATACTCTTAATAGAAATCAGGATGATTGTCGAAATATCTTCAGATGGCAGCAATAAAAACGATATCATTGTCGGATTTATAGAGTCTCTGAAATATGACGCCGAAGCAATCAGACTTGATTACAGTATAAAATGAATGCCGTTAAATATGTAGAACTCTATTAAGAAAACAGAATATGTTGATTTTAATGTATTGATATAATACATGTGAACCAAAAAAATAGAAAATCAAAATTCAATGTGATATAATGTTTTTTGCGACAAAACATTGCACAGAAAGGAATTTTGATTTTCTATGAACATTGTAACACAAAAAGCCAAGAAACGTCAATGTATAATTGAATATTCTTTAAAACATGGAAAAAGTGAAGCTTCAAGAAAATATAAAGAACCATTAAGCAACATTAAACGGTGGAGCAAGCGTTACGACGGGACGTGGCAAAGTTTAAAAGACAAATCCAGACAACCGCATAGTCATCCAAAGCAGCACACGCTGTATGAGGAATCATTAATTTTAGAGGTTTGGAACGAGCACGGACGAAAAGGCATTGATTACGTATATTGTGTTTTAATTCAGGAAAAGGGATATACTCGTTCGCAGGGTGGATTATTTCATGCATTAAGGCGCTTAGGTTTGATAGAAAAGCCTAAGAAAAAGGGACGCAGAAATTATCGTCAATGTACGCCCTGCGAGATACCGGGAGAGAAAGTGCAAATAGATGTTAAGGTTGTACCGGATTACTGTATTAGGGGAAAGCTTAGAAGAGATGAAAAAAGGTTGTACCAATGGACAGCAATAGACGAATGTACCCGAATAAGATATTTGTATATATTCGAGGAACACACACCTGAAAATTCAGTGATATTTCTCAAAAAGTTTTTGAAGCGGTTTCCGTTTGAGGTAAAATGTATACAAACAGATAACGGGACAGAATTTACATACAAGTTTATAAGCGATGAAACAAAATGCCCATTTGAGGCAAAATTAGCTGAATTAGGGATAGAACATAGGCTAATAAAACCAAGAACACCGTGGCACAACGGAAAAGTGGAACGAAGTCATAGAATGGACCAAAGATATTTCTATGATTGGGAATATTTCAGAGAAACAGAAGAAGCGAATAAAAAGCTGGCAGAACACCTAAAATGGACAAATAACAAGCCGATGAGAATATTTAAAGGCAAGAGCCCTATGGAAAAGCTGACAGACTACATATGGGTCATATGAATGTAAATAATTGGTGGATAGTATGGAAAAGTCGCTGACTTTACCACACTACCCACAAAAACTACTGCTGCTGCCGCAAAACCGCACATTAACAAAACACATTGAATAATTTTTTAATAAAAATGGTCCATATGTTTGACAACTGCAGAAGAAAACAGAATATGTTGATTTTAAGTTATTGACAAACACAATATATTGTGTTATAATTGTTATATAAACAAATTTATGCGTGGGTTATCCCAAAACATTTTTCAAATGTTTTTTGCGTACAAGATGTCGAGATTGTAATTAAAGCCAACAGTATTACTATGTCCAAGCGGGCATAGGTGCTGTTGGCTTTTTTGTTTTATGCAGGTAATCTGTACTTATAACGGAAATGAATGTAATTCTTTTAAGAAATGCGTTTATTTCCGTCTTTTTTTGTCTAAAAAGCGTTGAGCTTTTAGAAATATAAATTTTATAGAAAGGTGGAAACACAAATGAATGAAACAATGGTTTATGCGGATTCTTTTTGCGAGGAATTTGCAGGAGAGGGTGATTTTCTTGATTTTTTGAAAAAAAGAGAAGAAAACACAACTTGGAAAAAGGAGTTATCCAATACGCTGAGATTTGAGGCTTTGGTAAAGGATACTCCGAAAACAGAGGCTATCGTCAACTCCTATAACAGTATGGGAAAAGGCGATATTCTCAAAGATACGCTTGATGGGACACAGCTGGTACTCCGTGACGGAGATGAATATATTCCGATCCGGAACTGTGCAATTAAAACAATACTTGAAAGAGCAAAAATTTCGGGAAATGCCTTGTCGAAGGTTGAGAAAAGTGTATTTGCAAAAATTCTTAATCACTGCCTAAAGGTTGCGGACGGTCAGGCGCTTCTGAAAGTTGCGGACGAAAAAGTATCGGCAATACACGGCGGAGATAAAAGCGATTACTCTATTCTTGAAATGTATGAGCTTTTTGAAAAGACCTCCGATTATCTGAATAATAACTTTTCGGATGTTAAATATGCAGGAGGCTTTTACGACCATTCCATCGTTACCGCATTGTGGACACTTGACGGTAATGATGAGCTTGTCCGGACATACAGGGATTTGCTGTCTATGCACTCTGTAAAGTGCCGAGATTTGAAAGCATCTGTCAGACTTACAACTTCCGATGTCGGAATCAGCGGTGCAAATCTGTATCCGACGCTTATTGCAGATGGCAGAAACATACCTCTTGGCAATCCGTTGAAACTTGAACACAAGAATGGTGCATCATTAAAGGATTTTGACAGAAAACTTGCAATGCTTTATTCGCAGTACGATCTTGCCATTGGTAAGCTCAAGGAGCTGATTGCAATTACAATTAAAAATCCGTCCAACACAATGATTGGCGTTATGTCGAAAATAGGCATACCCAAAAAGTACGGTGTTCCGGCTCTTGATAAGTTTAATGCTTTACACGGCAGCGGTTTTTGCACGGCACACGATATTTATTACGGAATTGCGGAAGTAGTATTCCTTATGCAGTGTGCAGGCGAAAGCGGCGTCAGAATTACTCAGATGGAGGAAACTGTTTCAAGAGCTTTGAATGTTCATTGGTACGATTACGACATACCGGGAGAAATCAAGTGGTAGGGAGGAATCGAAAATGCCGAGGGGAACATATGAACCTGAAGTTGTTGTTGAGACTGCAAATCTGACAGAAGAAGAATGGCTGGACTATCGCAGAGGTGGAATTGGTGGAAGTGACGTGTCAATCATTTACGGCGTGTCGCATTTCAGGTGTAATCGTGATTTGTATTACGATAAGCTTGGAATTAAGCCGCTCAGAGAGGTTGAAGATGAAACTTGGCTGCAAAAAGAGGTTGGGCACGCACTTGAGGATTTGGTTGCAAAGGTGTTTGCAAAGAAGACAGGTCTTAAAGTGTATGAGGTTAAGAAGATGTTTTCACACCCGCTGTATCCTTTTATGAGAGCAGATGTTGACCGTTTTATAATTGATGAAAACGGGAAAAAGGGGATTTTAGAGTGTAAAACAACAAACTACCAGAACAAAGATGCCTGGGCAGATGAAAAATATCCGTATCAGTATGAGCTTCAGATAAGGCATTATATGGCTGTAATGAACCTCGATTTTGCTTATATTGCTTGCCTCTGGGGAAACAGCGAGAATGATTTTGCATACCGAAGGGTAGAGCGTGATTATGAGTTTGAGGACGAAATAATCGAGGCAGAACAATATTTTTGGGAAGAGTACATTGAAAAGAAGGTTGAACCGGCTTTCGCAGGAAAGCCGGACCTTGCTCTTCAAACTTTGAAAATGTATCTTGCAGATGCGGATTCGAGTTTGGGCGTTAAAGTGCTCCCGTCTGCGTTTAGTTCGGAGCTTGAAAGATTTCTTCGCCTTAAAGAAGAAAAGAGTAAACTTGAAGCGGATAAGAGGCGGATAGAGGATGAAATAAAAAGAATTTCAATACCTATAATCGAGGAAATGGGCGCTTTTTGCGAAAGCGAACTACCCTCGGCAGGCAAGAAGTTCCGTGTTTCATACAAACCAAAAAAATCAGTTCGTATCTTGAGCAAAGACCTTGAGAAATTGGCTATTCATCACAAAGATATATACGATGAGTATGTATCTAAGACGGAAAGCCGTACATTAAATGTAAAGGAGTTTAGTGCAACATGATAAATAACGAAACGAAAGACCTTGTTTATGTATGCTCGCCTCTTGGAGCGGCAAGCGTAGAAGGCATTAAAAGAAATATGGGTATGGCAAGGATTTATATGGAAACGGTGTCAAAGAAATATAATTGCAGAGCAGTTGCTCCGCACGCAATTCTTCCGGTATTTCTTGATGATCATATTCCGAAGGAACGGGCATTGGGCTTAAAATTCGGACTTGATTTATTAAGGATATGCAAAAAGGTTGTTGTATGCGGAAGGACTATATCAGCCGGTATGAAAAAGGAAATCGAACTTGCAGAGCAACTTGGGATTGAAGTTATATACAACGATATTCCAATGCCGCCCCGCGTGAAAATAACAATAGAAATTGAGGGTGATTAACTTGATATGCACGTTCGAAAAAAAGATTTTCGAGAACAGCACCACAGGTTATTGCGTCGCAGCTTTTAGGACCGACGATACTTCCGTTCCGGCGGCTGCAAGAAGTAAATATGCACATAAAGACAGAAAAGTGCATTTTACCGCAGTCGGCTACGGTATCCCCGCAACCGATTCTATTGACCTTGAGCTTGAGGGCAAGTGGCAGACAACAAAATACGGCGTGCAGCTTGTTATTGAGCATTTTGCAGAGATAATCCCGCAGACGATTGACGGAATTATCGGATATTTGTCATCGGGGCTCATTGCAGGCGTCAGTGATATTACTGCAAGGAAAATCACTGACAAATTCGGTATAAATGCATTGTCCGTAATTGAAAAAGAACCGAAAAGGCTTGCAGAGATAAAAGGATTGTCGGATAAGAAGATAAAAAAGATAGTCGATTCGTATGCACAGAATAAAAGTCTTAGAAGCATCGTGTCATACCTCTCGCCGTTTGGAATAACTCTCAATAAGGCGGTTCGCATTCAGGAAATGTTCGGAGATAAATCAATGGAGGTTCTTAACGAACGCCCGTTTGAACTTTGTGATATTTCAGGCTTCGGTTTCAAAACCGTAGACGCTATCGCAAGAAAAATAAAATGTAAACCGAATGACAAAATGCGGATTAAGGCAGCGGCAAAGTATATAATGACCGAGGTTAAGAGTGAAGGTCATGTTTTTATGGAGCAGAAGGAACTGAGGTACAGATGCTTTGAACTTTTGAATGACGACCTCAAATATGTATCTGTTACAGACGGAGAAATCAGAGAGTGCATCATTGAACTGATCAGAGCAAAAAATCTTATAAACAATAACGGAATGATATACCTTCCGCATATGTTTAATGCAGAGGTTGAGCTTGCAAAAAAGATTTCGGAGCGGGCTTTGACGGGAGTGTTTCAATACCCGAACCTCGATTCGGTTGTTGACGCTGCTCAAAGGAGGCTTGGTATAGTGCTGACAGATGCACAAAGCGATGCCGTCAAAATGTGCTTTAAGAATAATCTTTCGGTGATTACCGGCGGCCCGGGCACCGGAAAGACGACTGTTTTGAAGGTAATTATCAGTGTTTATGAAAGTCTGACCGGTAAAAGTGATATTCTTCTGGCAGCGCCGACGGGAAAAGCCGCAAAGAGAATGGCAGAAAGCACCGGTATGCCGGGAGCGAGAACAATACACTCTGCACTCGGACTTCGCAGCGACAGTTCGGAAGCCGAAAGCGGAATTGAGGAGGGACTTGTCATTATTGATGAGATGTCAATGGTCGATTTGAGCATTGCATATAAATTGATGATGAATGTTCATTCCTCTTCAAGAATTGTTTTTGTCGGTGATGCCGACCAGCTGCCGTCAGTCGGAGCGGGCAATGTGTTTTTTGATATACTTCGTTCGGAGTGTGTTGAAGTTACAAGGCTCGATACGGTTTTTCGCCAAAAGGGGACAAGCAGAATTGCACTTAATGCTGAAGAAATCAGAAACAACGGCAGCAAGCTCCTTTACGGAAATGACTTTAATTTTATTACGGCAGACACTGATGCCGAGGCGTTGGAAATACTGAAGCATTGTTACAGACAAGAGGTAGACGACAACGGCATTGACAACGTGCAGATCCTTGCACCGTTTAGATCTAGAGGCGAAACAAGCGTTAAAAAAATCAATGATGTTATCCGCGAAATGGTTAACCCGTTTATTGGCGAAGAAAACGAGCTGTTCTGTGACGGAAACAAGCTCAGGCTGAACGACAGGGTAATTCAGCTTAAAAATGTCAACGGTATAAATAACGGCGATGTCGGTTTTATCAAGTCTATATATCTGGATGAAGATGAGCTTAAACACGCAATTATTGAATTTACCGATGGCATCAGAGCCGATTATCATGAGCGCGAGCTTGATATTGTTGATCTTGCGTATGCTACGACCATACATAAGTCGCAGGGAAGCGAGTACAGCACGGTCATCATTCCGATTATGATGAGTCACTATATTATGCTTAAAAGGAATTTGATTTACACTGCTATAACAAGGGCAAAAAATAAGGTTATTCTGATTGGCGAAAAAAGAGCGTTGATGGCTGCCATTCATAAAAATGACAGTACCAAGCGTAATACTTTGCTTGCGGAAAGAATTAAAATGTATACTAATGAACTTAAAAAAGAAAGGGACGAAGAAAATGAATAAAAACAATGATAAAGGTATCTTGTATGATACGAATGAAGCGGTAAAAGCGCTCAATAATGTTGATGGTTTTGAGCCTAAAAACTATTTAAGAGTAGAAAAGACAGAGGACGGAAAATCAGTCTATCTTGACACGAAGTTTCGACTTTTGTGGTTCAGGCTTAAATATCCCGACGGAAAACTTGTGAAAATACCAAAGGCACTCAATAGAGATTACGCTACATTTGAGGTTAGAGTGTATTCGCATAAGGACGATACACAGGACAATTTTCTGGCAAACGGATTTGCATCACGATATAAGGATGACGGAAATGAAAAATTCGGTCTTAACTTTGTGGAGAGTGCAGAAACCGCAGCTCTCGGCAGAGCATTAAAGGATGCGGGCTTCGGGACTCAATTTTGTGATATTGCACTTCCGAATGACCAAACAATCGTTGATGCAGGGGTAAATATTTCGTTTGATTTAAGTGATGATGAATTACCTAACCCTGATGAGGACGGTAACCCTGTATCGGAAAATTCGGCTTCGGAATCAAAAGAAACAAAAAGCAGCACAGCTGAATCTGAAAATAATGAGGCAGCCGCAGAAGAAAAGATTGAGCTTTCGGCAGCTATGACAGTTGAGGAGCTTTTGTCAAGGATGACTGTTGAGTACGCAAAGTCTATTGTTGTTGACTATGGAATAGATAAGGGTAAAACCTTGGGTGAACTGGCTCTGAAAAGACCGCAGGGAATCAATTATCACGCGAGCAAGGCACAGAACAATCTCATCAGAGCCGGAGCAATTTATTTGTTAAAACAAGCTGAAGCAGCGTAGGAGGGTTTGATATGTTGAATTTTATAAAAACAAAAATATCATCTCTAATAAACGCTGTTGGGGATTTTATGTTTGACCGGGAGCCGGAATGCAATACATATTGCATTCCGTGCACGTGGGTTATTAAAGGAAAGACATACATTGATGCTCCAAACGCTGATGTTGCAAAGGCATATGCGAGAACGCAAAAAATATATCCGGATTTGGAGGATTGTTATTGCAGTAATATGAAACCGGATACAGAGCACCCGATACTTTGCGAGTGCGGATATTGTGGGAACGAATACATTATTTCAAAATATCATACTCCAAACGAGTGTCCGTTTTGCAAGAATGGCGGTGCAAAGAAATGAGTTATGAGATAGTTTATGCCAGAGAGTTCATTAAAACAAGTGATGGCCGGATAGTACCGTTGGTATTGTGCGGCAGTAACAACACTTGGGAAACAACATACAGCGGAACTTGGAGAAGGGAGAGACACTGGTATCCTATTTGTGTTGGAGAAGGAAATAATCCAGCGGTTACACCCGAGGTGCTGATGGAACAAGTCAAGTCATCTGTTCCGAGCAACAATAATGAACATTTTGTAAGAAACGGAAAATGGGTAGACGATGCAGGGTATGTACGCTTTTTTGAAAACGGGATAAAAAAGTCGAAAACACTTGAAGAGTTGAATGATGAACTTTTATTTACAGTACATCTTAACTGCTTGGTTTATTATTATGTTGAAGACTATAATGAAAGAAATCTTCACATTTCAACCGTAAAAAATTCTGTGGATTTGGATGTTTTTCTTAAAAAGGTTGGCGAACTTATAGCAGAGTATTCTGGTAAAGAGAAGTTGTATGTGTCAATAGAATTCGAATGCAGTGACACCTTGAAACAAAAGAAAAAAATTCGCGAGAGGAAAGAAAGGCTTAAAGAATTCTATGTAATCACGACGGTCAATGGATATGTGAGCAAGCTTACTCGCAGAACATTGTACTCAACACAGTGTGCTCAATGTGCAAAGCAGTTTGAAAGCAAAGAAAAGGCACTGAAATGGCTGAAAAAATATGATGTTGAAAGGAGATTTCGCAGGCTGACTTTCGGAGTTGAATATATAGCGTAGGAGGCGATGCCATGGATAATTATCAATATGATTTACCTTTTGATATTTCAGATGTTGCTGATATGCTCAATCTCAAAGTGAGGCGACCGGGAAGGAAAAGCGTATACACCGATTGTCCCTTTTGCGGAGATACACGGGGCAAGATGAATTTGAATCTTGAAAAGAACCAATTTCGCTGCAACTATTGCGGCGAAAGCGGCGGAGCTATTGCGTTATATGCAAAAGCTCACGGATTGTCAAATTCAGATGCTTACCGTGAGATATGTGATGTTTTGTACGGCGGCGCAACTGCCATGGAGTATAAAACCTCCGTTAAGAAAAAGGAAAAGTTGAATTTGCCGACTAATTTCGAACTTGCGTCAGTGTACGACAGAAATCAGACATATGAAATGATGTTATCAATGCTCAAATTAACGGACAAGCATATAGATGATCTAGTCCGCAGGGGACTTTCGCTTGAACAGATTCAAAAAAACGGCTATAGAAGTACGCCGGCATTTGGATTTGAACAGATTGCAAAGGTTCTTGAAGAAAAGGGTTGCGTAATAGCCGGTGTACCCGGTTTTTATGAAAAGAAAGCGGGAGTATGGACAGTAAACTTCAAGTCCTGTTGTTCTGGAATTCTTATTCCGTATCGAACAATTTCAGGGCTGATACAGGCTTTTCAGATAAGGCTTGACAGACCGTTTGTTGATGATAAGGGCAGAGAAACAAAGTATATCTGGCTTTCAAGTGTCGATGAGGAAAAGGGAACTTCTTCAAAAAGTCCCGCACATTTTGTCGGTAATCCTTGTGATGATCGGGCTGTGTTTGTTACGGAAGGTGCGTTGAAAGCTGATATTGCATCTGCTCTATCCGGCAGAACATTTATTTCTGTAGCCGGAACAGGGTGTATTGATTCGTTAAAAGAACCGTTTGAAATTATCAAGCGAAATGGAGTATCAAAGGTGTATGAGGCACTCGATATGGATAAGACCGTAAACGAGAATGTTGCAAGAGCTTCCCGCAAACTTATGTGTCTGATCAAAGAATTCGGATTTAAGACAAAGATGACACAGTGGAAATGGGATAAAAATAATCCAAAGGAAAACAAGGGCGTAGATGATATGCTCTTAAATATGAAAAAGAGAGGCGAAATTTAATTGTTTGCAGAAAGGGTGCCGATATTGGTGCCCTTTTGCATACAGAGGAGAGATATGATGAGTAAAAAAGAAAAGTATATCAGTCCGGATGACAGAATGAGTGAAATCATTAAAGATTTTCAGACGCTTGGATATAGGCAGGGTATTCCAACAGCATTTACAGACTATATAACCTTGGCTTCATGTGCCATAAGTAACAGCGTCGATATGCTGCATTATGATGAACGGGAAAAGCTGTATTGCAAAACGATTAAAAAATACACAGATGAAGAACAAAAACTCATAAAGGAAATTCATCATAAAATTATCGGGGTGATGGGAGAATGTTTGTATCAGAAAGATGTTCTCGGAGAGCTGTTCCATAAGCTCAATCTGAGCAACTCGTGGAACGGTCAGTTTTTTACACCGTTTCATATTGCCGAATTTATGGCATTGATAACCGTGGGGAATTTATCTGAAGAGATGAAAGGAAAAGGTTATGCTACAATATGCGAACCGACTTGCGGCAGCGGAGTGATGATTATTGCGGCTGCAAACGCGGTTTACAATGCCAAATTAAATCCGTCAAAAAATATATGTGTTCTTGCCGTGGATAATAATATACGGTGCGCTATGATGGCTTACATACAGTTGTCATACTTGGGCATTCCGGCGGTTGTTATACACGGCGATAGCTTGCAGGTTAAGGAATACACTCGGTTTTACACTCCGGTTTATATGATTGGAGATTGGCTGTGGCGAGAACCTATGTCGCTGACGGACCATATATGCGATGATGATATCAAATTAAGAAGCATGGGAAATCCGTTATTAAATTTAATTGAAAAATGCAAAGACAGTAATACTGATTTAATCGCGGAAACGAAAGGAGAAAAAGAAGATGTTTAACAAATTAAAAGCAGAGGTTATAAAAGGTGAGGCAGGGAAATCACAAGAGTCTGAAGAATTGTTTGACACGCAAAAAATTATCGTCAAAATTCAAGGTGGACATCTTGTTGCGACCAAATCACAGGATCCCGATTATCCGGGCATAGATGTTGAATTTGTGCCCGATTCAGATAATGGTGAGTACGCTTCACGACCGCGAGTTCTCTTTGAAAAGCCTGTTGAAGATGGTGAACTGAGAGCATTGGTATGGGATGATAAAAATTCTGAAGATTATACTAATGAAATTATATTTGAAGAATAACGGAGGTAAAATAAATGGATAAATACGAAGAAATGCTGAA
>CAKSFP010000051.1 GCA_934454585.1 uncultured Clostridia bacterium | reverse complement strand
GCGTGTTTTGCAAATATATAATATATGCTCCAAGCCGACTGCAAAAAAGTTCGGATTCGTCACCTGCGCCTAGGCAAGCGAGACTCGAACACGCATTGCCCAGACAATCAAATCCGGCATTTTGTCGTCTGTATCGGGTGCTGTTTATGCGGCACCCGATTGTCGGTTGAGGAGGGGTTTATATGAGATACAAAGCTACAATTCTTGACGAGGCAGGTATGATGCGAACATTGGTACGCATTGCCCACGAGATAATAGAAAAAAACGAAACAACGGATAATCTTTGTCTTATCGGTATTAAAACGAGGGGAGTACCGCTTGCGAAGCTGCTTGCGGAAAAAATTAAATCTATCGGCGGAAATGACATACCGGTCGGCACGCTCGACATCACTTTTTATCGCGACGATTTGTCAGAAAGAGCAGATTCGCCCACTATTGCCGACACGAACATACCGTTTGACATAAACGGCAAAAACACCGTGCTTGTGGATGATGTCATATTCACCGGCAGAACCGTTCGAGCGGCTATGGATGCCCTGATAAACCGCGGAAGACCGGCGACTGTTCAGCTTGCCGTGCTTGTGGACAGAGGTCACAGGGAACTGCCGATTCGCGCGGATTTTGTCGGCAAAAATATTCCGACATCAAAGAGCGAAGTTGTGGCGGTCAACCTTAATTCGATTGACGGAAAATCTTCAATTGAGTTGTATGAAAGATAGTTTTATCAATATCATTTTGCGTTGGCTCGGTATATACTTTTTATTTTTGATGACTCGAACAGCAGTGCGGCAGCGCTGAACTCGTCATCTGAGAATAAAAAGTATACACCGGGTCCCGTTTGCTTTTATGCATAAACTTTTTCTTTTTGCCGCAAAATAAGGCAAAAAGGATGTGATTTTTTGAGTAACATCAGAACTGACCTTGCCATAGAGGCGGCACAAATTTGCGACAGCGCATACAAGATTGACGGCGCGGACATAGAACAAAAAAAGCTCGGAGCAGTTGGCGTTACCTCGGTTTGCATAAATACCGAGGCGGCGGCGGAGCGCATAGGCAAGCCAATGGGGGAGTATGTCACCATTGAGGCAAAGGAGCTGCGCGGCGGAGATGAAAAAATATATGACGATGTGCGCAAAATTCTCACCGACGAGATAACACGCCTTGCTCACCCGAAAAAGAACAAAAATGTCCTTGTTGTGGGGCTTGGCAACTGGAATGTCACCCCGGACGCACTTGGTCCGAAGGTAATAGACGGCATAATGGTGACAAGACATCTGTTCGGCGAGGAAAAACTGCATATTGACGAAGATGTCTGCTCGGTTTGCGCAGTCTCTCCGGGTGTCCTTGGCATAACAGGCATAGAGACGGGGGAGATAATCAAGGGAATAACTCAGAGGGCAAAGCCGGATGTGATCATCGCCATAGATGCGCTTGCCTCCAGGCGCATGGAACGCGTCAGCACTACAATTCAGATATCGGACAGCGGCATAGTACCGGGTTCGGGAGTCGGCAATCACCGTAATGCCATAACTCTCGACACCATGGGTGTGCCCGTCGTGGCAATCGGTGTGCCGACCGTGGTGGATGCGGCAACCGTTGCGAGCGATTCCATAGAGATGCTTACCGAGGCTGTCAGGGTCAACGCCGGAGAGAAATCTCATCTTTTTCGCGCACTGAAAAGCTTTGATGATGACAACAGATATACTCTCATAAAGGAAGTGCTCAGTCCCTTTGTGGGCAATCTTATAGTTACTCCGAAAGAGGTTGATGACATCATAGACGACATTTCCGCAGTAATATCCGACAGCATAAACGCTGCACTTCTCGGATACGAAACCGAGGAGTAATATTTGTCCGCTTTTATCATAGAATGTGTATAAAGGCGGAGATACCACATGAGTATGTATTCATCGGCACGGTTTTCATCACACA
The DNA here is from genome assembly GCA_934454585.1 of uncultured Clostridia bacterium. Classification (GTDB taxonomy): domain Bacteria; phylum Bacillota; class Clostridia; order UMGS1810; family UMGS1810; genus RGIG4708. The sequence goes on along the minus strand of CAKSFP010000051.1, from coordinate 9,456 downwards.
AAAGAGTAAGGGCGGTTTTCATAGGCAGACGGCTTATGATAATGACTGCTCTTTTTGTTGTGCTCTCTGTGGTCACATTTTCCCTTGGCGCAGTTGCGGCAAAAAGACTTAAAACGGCCGATGCTGCCTTTAACAAATTCATGATTTCCGAGGCAATACCGATTGTCGCCGCGGCAAAGGCCAAGACAAACGGCGGAATTTGTGCGGCGGTGAAAAACATCTTTTCTTTTGACGCACTCGATAATTTTGAGGTTTTTCCCGTGTTTTGCGATATTTCACGGTTCAGAGTCGATCAACCGAGCACAGAAACTGACGAGCCTGCAGATGCGGACAATTCGGTTCAAGCCGCCGCGGACTATGCCGCCGGCACGGTGCGCGACAGCACCAATCCGTCAAAAGGACTTGAGATGAAAAACGAAACCTCATATTCAATAGACGCCGACGCACTGTCTGGGAGTAAATTAAACATCAGACTTGATCACAAAAATCCCGAGATACTCATCGTTCATACCCATGCGTCGGAGAGTTACACCCAATCGGAAAAATATCACTATTCCCAGAGCGACTATTCGCGCTGTCAGGACACCCGATACAATGTGGTAAGAGTAGGCGATGAGCTTGACAGCGAGCTTACAAAGCGCGGATTCAATGTTATCCATGATAAAACCATAAATGACTATCCGTCGTACAATAATTCATATAACAAGACTCTTGAGGTGATAAAGAGTAATTTGGAAAAATACCCGACGATAAGGTGTGTGTTCGATGTGCACCGTGATGCTGTTGTGGGCGCAAATGACGAAAAAATCAAATTTACCGCAGATATCAACGGTGAAAAGGTCAGCCAGGTGATGATTGTTTGCGGCAGTGACATGCTCGGACTGGAAAACCCAAACTGGCAGAAAAATCTTGCGCTTGCACTCAAAATTCAGGGTAGCATTAACAAAAAATATCCGGGGCTCATGCGCCCGGTAAATCTGCGCAAGGAGCGGTTTAATATGCACATGACTGAGGGGTCGCTCATCTTTGAATTCGGCACACACGGCAACACTCTTGACGAGGCTCTCGGCGCAGTGAAGTATCTTGCGGACGGAATAGCTGATGTGTTAAAATGAGTAAAATGTCATAATTCAGTCCAAACAAGTCGGTTTTTCGCCTTGTTTTTGTAAAATCTTTCGGATATAATGTAACCGAGGTGATGAATGTGCTGTACAAAAAGAATATACAAAACGACTTGTCGGACGAGCTTTTCAAAAATCCGACGAGCGAATATCGCGCCGCGCCGTTTTGGGCGTGGAATTGCAGGATGACCGATGAGATCCTCACCGAGCAGATTCCAAAACTCAAGGAAATGGGCTTCGGCGGATTTCATATGCATTCCAGGACAGGCATGGCAAACGAATATATGAGCGACGAATTTTTGTCATTGGTTGACGGATGCGTCAAAGAGGCAAAGAAGGACGGTATGCTTGCTTGGCTCTATGATGAGGACAGGTGGCCTTCCGGTGCAGCCGGCGGATATGTCACAAAAAATCCGAAATACCGTCAGCGCCATCTTCTATTTACTAAGAAAAAACTTCCCTGTGAGTTCGACTGGGATTCTGCTGCCGAGAAGGACACCGAGTGGTTCCTGGCGGCTTATGACATGAGGCTCGATGAAAACGGGGATATTGCTAAGTGCCGCAGAATAGGCTATGATGACGAGGCAGATAACAAATGGTATGCATATCTCGAACACACGAAACCCGATCCGTGGTTCAATAATCTTACATATGCCGACACCATGAACAAAGAAGCAATAGATAAGTTCATTGAGGAGACGCACGAAAAGTATAAGAACAAACTTGCTGCCGAATTTGGCAAAACCATCCCGGCAATATTTACTGATGAGCCGGATTTCGGCAGAAAGAAATGCCTTGATTTTACCGATTCGGAGAATGATTGCATAATGCCGTGGACTGCTGATTTTGACAGGAGTTTTACCGAAGCTTACGGATTTTCGGTACTCGACAGGCTGCCCGAGGTTTTTTGGAACCGTTGCGGCGGCGAAATATCCCAGACGAGATATCTCTATCACAATCATCTTGTGGACCTGTTTAACCGTGCCTTTTGCGACAATGTCGGAAAATGGTGTGCCGACAACGGAATATGTCTTACCGGTCATGTGCTTGGCGAGGAACTTTTGCGTACTCAGGCAGACTGTGTGGGTGAGGCAATGCGTACATACCCGGCATTCGGCATACCGGGCATAGATATGCTTTGCAACAAAGTTGAGCTGACAACGGCGAAACAATGTCAGTCTGTTGTGCATCAGTACGGAAAAGAGGGCATGCTCTCGGAACTGTATGGAGTTACCGACTGGGATTTTGATTTCCGCGGGCACAAATTTCAGGGAGACTGGCAGGCTGCGCTCGGTGTGACAGTGCGTGTTCCGCATCTGTCATGGGTGTCCATGGAGGGTAGGGCAAAGAGAGACTATCCGGCTTGCATAAACTACCAGTCGCCGTGGTACAGGGAATATAAGTATGTTGAAGATCATTTTGCAAGGGTAAATACTGCTCTCACAAGGGGTGAGCCGATTGTCACCGTGGGAGTCATTCACCCCATAGAGAGCTATTGGATAGATTACGGACCGAATGAATCAACTGCGGCAAAACGCGCCGCACTTGACGATATGTTTGTTGCCGTCACAAAACATCTGCTTTTCGGCACAGTGGATTTCGATTTTGTCAGTGAGGCACTTTTGCCGAAACAATATGGTGGTGCAGAGCACGGCTTGAAGGTCGGCAAAATGACATACGGGGCAATTATCGTTCCGGGTTGCGTGACTTTGCGTTCCTCAACTCTCGATATACTCAAAGAATTTTCAGCAAACGGCGGAAAGTTGATATTTATAGGCGGCTGTCCGAGATATGTTGACGGTGCGCAGAGTGATGGTGTGAGAGAGCTTTTTGATTCATCTGTGCAGATTAATTGCAACGGATATGAGATTCTCGGCGCTGTTGAGGATTACAGAATTGTGTCAATAAAGAATACCGACGGCAGCAACACAACCAAGCTTATATACAATATGCGCAGCGACAATAATTGCAAATGGCTGTTTATTGCGCATGGTGCAAAGGGCGATGAGAAACGATTCGGCTGGCACAGCTCTGTGAATTGTCCGGATATATACAATGCGCAGGAAACCTTGGTAAGTGTAAAGGGAGAGTACAAGCCGATTGTTTATGACACAATCAGCGGCGAAAAACGCGAGGTGTCATATGAAATCAAAAACGGCATCACGCTTATTCCGTATACATTCTATATAAACGACAGTCTGCTGCTGAGACTTGAGCCGACGGACGAGAAAGTTTTTGTTGCGGAAAAGGCGGACAAAAGACATGTTGCACAAAGAATAACACTGAAAAAAGCGGAGTACAAGAGGGATGAACCGAATGTATATCTTCTTGATATATGTGAATTTTCACTTGATGGCGGCGAGTTTGAACCTGAAGAAGAAATTTTGCGTATAGACAACATCTGCCGTGGCAGACTGAACATACCGCCGAGGCGTTCACGCGGTGCTCAGCCGTGGGTCGTGCAGGAGGAAAAACCGCGTCACAGCGTGACTATGCGCTTTAATATTAAATCAGAGACAGATGTTGAAAATGTTTTGCTGGCGATAGAGCGTCCCGAGGATATGACGGCAGAATTTAACGGGGAAAAACTTACTCTCGAGCCGGTCGGATATTTTACCGATAAGGTGATTAAGACCGTGAAACTGCCTAAACTGCACAGGGGAGAGAACATTCTCATTGTTACCGCACCGCTTGCGGAGAGGAAGAATATAGAGTGGATGTATCTCCTCGGAGAGTTTGATGTGTGTGTGAACGGTTGTGAAAAGGTAATAACCGCACCGACAAGCGAAATAGGATTCGGCAGCATTACGAACTATGGTATGCCTTTCTACGGCGGTAACATTGTTTACAAAGCCGAATTTGAGACACTGTGCGAGGGTGACGCGCGCATTTGGGTACACGGCTACCGTGGCCCGCTTGTGAAGGCGTATGTGGACGGTGAGGACATCGGCGTCATTGCATATGCGCCATATGAGGCAATCCGCAAATCGCTTGCACCGGGCAAGCACACTCTGGAACTGAAACTTTTCGGCAACAGGGCAAATTCATTCTGTGCGCTGCACAATTGTAACACGGATGACAAATGGTGCGGCGAGGATTATTGGTATTCGACCGATGATTCGTGGTGTTATGAATACAGGCTCAGAGAGTTTGGAATAACTTGCGGACCGGTTATAGAAATATTGAAGTAAAAGTAAAATGCGCCGCCCGCGGTCACAATCCGCGGACGGCGCATTACGATTAATCGGTGGTTTGAGATGAATCAAACATATTTTCTCACAATGCCAATGCCCAGAAAAGCCGTTATTGCAGCAAGGGCAACACCTATTGCGCGCAAAACATATGACAGACCGTATATTGCAGCGCCCATGTACATGTAAAAAGAACTGTCAAGTCCGGCAGAAAAGCCGAATATTGATGTTCCTGACGACTGGATTGCGTTGATGCTCTTGCCTGCCGCACCAATATACGATGCGCCGTAGAAAGCGAAAATCGCTATCATTGCCGCGATTATTATTACACATGCATATGCCACAAATTCCTTGAACGATATTACGCGGCGGTGATGCTCTTTGAAGGCATCCGGCAGTGCCGGTGCGTTAGATATGTATTCGCTGCCGTCAGTCTCTGCCGCTGCCGTCGCCGTCTCAAATTCATATCCGCAGTTGTCGCATACGCTCACATCGTCATTTACCATTGCTCCGCATTTAGGACAAACCATAAATAATTACCTCACTTCTATGTTATTGAGTTAATTTTACCACAAATTTTTTCTTTTTTCAACACATTGCCGCCGTATCAATGTTAATAAACCGTTAATATTATCCGACATTGATTGTTACGCCGCCGTCGTATGTGAGTGAAAAGTACACATATATCACCATGAACAATCCGAGTGCAAGCACAATGCAGGCGCTTACCTTGCTTGAAAGGTAATACCAGTCCGAGAGTTCCACTTTTTCGGGATTGTCTATTTCAAACATATGCCTGAAACGGAACAGAGAATCAGCCTTGAACATCAGCAGCAGATAGACTATGGGGAAGAATATCGGCACGCACAGCGGTATCGCAGTACTTTTGTCTACGAGAACACACTTTATGTAGAAAATGAGATACACGATGTAGTACAGCGGCACAAGCACGATTTTGACTATCCTGCCGAATTTTTCTCTTTTGTTGATTTTTTCAAAGAAATATTCGCTGTCGGCTTTTGATTCCGGCACATCACCGAGCGGCGCGGCACATTTTTGGCATATCTGAGCCGTGCTTAGGTTTTCTTCACCGCATTTGGGACATTTTTTCATTGCAGCCTCCTTTTTTCAACGGATTAATTCATCTTATGCCGTTATTGTAGCATAAAAGACTGTTGCAGTCAAGAAAGGAGCTTTATCTTGAGGCAAAAAATATGCATATTATGAAGAGAAAAAATTTCCAAGAAAAATTCGAATTTTTTTTGATTTTTTTCGAAAAAAACTATTGACAAAAGCGCCTTGATGAGATATAATAGCTATTGTTGTGATTGACACAGATAAATATGCACCATTAGCTCAGCTGGTAGAGCACCTGACTCTTAATCAGGGTGTCCCGGGTTCGAACCCCTGATGGTGCACCAATCGTAAAACCGCGCAAATCCAGTGTTTGTGCGGTTTTTCTTTATGTTTTACACCGCGCACAAACACGCATTAAATAACAAAAAACAACATAAAATTTGTTGTCAAACTGTTGTCAGAGGGCGTTTTTGTTGTCAAATTGTTGTCAGAAAAATGAGTTTTTTCAAAAAATCAAGGTTTGCTATGGTAAAATATCAAAAAACAAAAGGACGGTTCATTGAATCGTCCTTTTTGAATTTTTATTCTTTTTTCGATGCAGCAATGTCTGCACAAATGACATTTCTGTAATTGTGCAGAGTTTTGTGTTACAAAGACTTTATATACCACAGCAGAAACCCGACAAGAGTGGCGACGGTAGTGCCACAAACGCCCCACAGGGCTTTCGTGAGACCGCTCATAGTCTTGATAAGGCTGTTGACATTGTTTTGCAACACGGCGATATCAGTGTTATGTCGGTTTATGGTGCGGTCGCCCGAGGCAAGGCGGTTATCAATATGAGTAAGGTGTGCCTCTATGGCATCGAATTTTTCTTGACAAATCGGCTTTGGTTCCATATTGAGACCCCCTATCCGATGTGGTTTGCGCTCTTTATGAGCAGTTGTTTGAACTCCGAATCGCTCCATGTGCCCCTATACCATATATCAGGCGTATTTATAACGCCCTCGGAATGGAGCACGGCAACGGCGGCAGTTGCGTTTGGAACCTTTGAACCCTCTATGTACGATGCAATTTTGACGAGCAGACACTTAAAATCACTGTCTGTCCATGTGCCTTCATACCATATTGCCGGGGTGTTGATGATGCCTTTTTTGACGAGGTGAGATATCGCCGCTGTTATTGTGGTGATATTCTTCGGGGAATATCCCGAGAATCCTTTGACGGCAACCTCTTTGCCGAAATTCTCCCAACGGGAACGGCGAGAGCGGACATCTACATGAGTAAATGTTGTGTACAGCCCTATGCCGCCGCTTGTCGGCATGAGATACTCTGCATATTCGGCAACCTTGCGCGGCTCAACTCCAGTCACGACGATATCCGCCGCGGTTCCCTTGGTATGCTGAGAATTCCACACGCCTTTAACCTGGGGTGAGATGTTATATGCAAAAGTGCGGTAGCCGCTGTTTATGCGGATCGCCTTGCCGAAATGGTTGCGGATTTTTTGCAACAGTTTAACGAGTTCGTCATCAATGAGGATTTTGTCGCTGTCATCATGGCAAGCGAACTCCGTCACTGTGAAATTGTCGCTGAGTTTCTTATTGCCGTCCTTTGCTTTGCTATACTTTATCACCATATCGCTCACCCCTTTGATTTTGGTTTGTCATATGTGAGAGCATTTGTGCTGTCGGACAGTCCTTCAGTGGTCGGGTCGTTGAGAGCGTTCCAGACGGACACGGCAACAAGACCGAGCACATAAGGATTTGCCACAGCGGAACAGATTATATTCCACAGTGCCGCCCACGAGGTTAAATCCTGCACGGTGAGCCCCATATATGCAAGAATAGGGGTAAGCACCGCAAGGATGATTTGAACATAAAACACGGGGTTTTTGAAACGAACATTCCAATTGATTTTCATGATTATACACTCCTCTTTATTCAAAATTTTCTTCAGCCTTTGGAACATCAACACTTGAATTATCAGATGATTCGGTGTCCTGTTCCAATATATATTTCAAATGCACTTTTTCGGTAAGCCCATAATAGCACCGTGGCAAGCGCAGTTCAACTTGTGTGACATCCATAGCGTTTTCGGCAGTGAGATATGCGTTGCTTGTCGCCGCGCTGTTCGAAAGGTTGAACCACTCGCCACCGAACTTATAGAGTATATCCGTGCCGAACTTGGCGCTCTCGGGGTCTGTCAGGCTCACGGCGGCATTATCGCCCGTGTAGTGCGCTCCGGGGACATAATAGATATCTCTGCCGTACATAACCGAATTGTCGTCCACAACGCCGATATCGGGCGGCAGAGGCGGCAAGGTGAGATTAACTGCATGCGCGGGTGCTCCGGCATTATTTCCGATACGAATTTGCGCCTGCTTACCTCCGCGCATCCAGTGAACATTGCACTTGAAAATAAATGCGCCGTTATTGCCCGTCTTGCTCTGGGCAATATAGATTATCTTATCGGCAGATATTTTTGAAACATCCGTGCCCTCGAACATGAGGAATGTAACCATTGTGTCGGGCTTATAGTCCGTGATATAGCCGATTACCTCACAAGCTCCTGTTTCGGTGACGGTCTGCGATGTGATTTTAATCGTCGGTGCGGCGTTTACAGTCTGCACCGAGAACGGCGCAATGAGAGATAACAATAAAAGTGAGCAGAGGATTTTACTCCGCATTTTTTTCAACATCAAACTGCACCTCCTTATTAATCTCATCTTCGTTTAAGCTCGGCTCATCGGTAGTTTCAACAGTCGATTCATCGGGTGTCTCGTCTGTTGTTGTGTCGATCGGCTCATCTGTCGATTCGGTTTCAGTCGTTTCCTCGGTATCAATCTTCGCTCCCTCGGGTTCATCGGACGGGGTGTCGATATTAACAGGCTCGTCCGTATCGGGTTCAAGGTCTTTGATATTGTCCTTGACGGCGACTTTTATTCTGCCGTCCTCAAATTTACCGACACCAATTACTTCGCCAATGCGGTAGAATCGAACTTCGAGGTTGTTAAAATCCGTGAATATAAACGGAATGGTGACAAGGTTATCATTCGGCAAAACAGCCTTTGTAACGCTCATGTCATTGCAAAGCAGCTCGGCTATATCGGCGTCAAAGCCCTCGGGCAGATAAAGTGACATTTCCGCTTTGATATCGTTCTGATTGATGTCATAGTCGACATAGACGGTCTTATCGCCGCTGATGCCGAAAAGTGCAAGGGTAGCCGCGCAGAACACAGCGGCTACGGACGCAGTAATGGTGGTTTTCTTTTTGTTCATGGTAAGGTCTCCTTATTCAAAATCTTCGCCTGCCACGGGGACATCGATTCCGCCCGGGGTCCATGGATTAGAGGGCGTGAAGTATGTCAATATGCCCGTGGTGAATTTATCGTTTTTGATGTTGTCATTCATCTGTGCATAATAGATCGGCAAACCGGTCGAGTCCATAAAGCACAGATACACATTTGTTGCGGTGGTGAGAATGGACGCAATTTTAAGCGGCTGTCCGATTGTCGTTGTCTCGCCCATTTGCTTGCCGTTGGCGATTAGGGTGTATTTGCTCACGCCCGGTATGGGGTATGCAACGGCAACAAAGAGCTGAGATGTGACACCTGCGACAAGATTATATTTGCAATATGTTCCGATTGCGGTTTTATCAATCTTTTCATTAACCGTGTCGTTAAGCTTGGAGACGGCGGCAACAAGCTCGGAAGTATCGGCGCCCATGTCAACAAGTTTCTGCTCAAGGTCTCTGCCGTCAGCTATGTAAATATCAGCTGCATCATGAATGTGGCTTTTCTCAGCTTTGCTGCCAAGCAGCACATTCAAATTTACATTGCCGAATATCGGCTCAATCACTTCCTGCGTGTTTGAAGTCGTATCAAATTCTTTACCGACATATAGATAAACAGGCAAATATTTGTGCTTTTCATCAACAATGTTTCCCCATGATTCATACGCCGTCCTGTTTTCACTGCGGAATGATGACGGCGAGAGTGCTATGGCATTGCCCTTATATGTTATGTATACCTTGTCAAGCGCTTTGAATTTTTCGATGTCAATAACACCGAT
>CAKSFP010000050.1 GCA_934454585.1 uncultured Clostridia bacterium | reverse complement strand
GGCTTGAGCCGCTGGCCGGTAACATGGGCTTATAGCCCTAGAGCAAACCACCCGTTGGACGGGTGGTTATGATTTTTGACTATTCGTTTATCACCGTTACACCCGGCACGGGAGAATTTTTGCGGGCGTCATCCCAAAGCCATTGCGGCACAAATTCGCCGACTCTGCCTTGCACTATATACCTTCCGTCATTTGACTTAAGCTCAAACCGATTGTCGGGCAGCAGAGAGAATATTCCGTCAAATGAATCTGTTCTCAAGTTGTTTCTCGCAAAAAAGAAGTGAGCGGAAAATGTGTTTTCGTCAATCACTTTTATGTCGCTGTTTTCATTGGACAGCGAAACGGAATATGAAGTGAATGGGTCGTCCGTATTCCTGTATGCGTCAAATTCCATGCGAGTTACCATAAACTTTTCCTCGGTGTTATACATTGCATAGTTGTCCTTACTTGTTCGATAAGCGATTTCGCCGTTCATCTTTATTGCTTCGGGGTACAAATCGATTGTTTTTGTCGTGTCGGTTTTTGTGAGTGTATTTATTCTTTGTGATTTTTCATCGTAGTCTCGCCATGTGGAATTTCCAAATCCGAAAAGATGAACGGAAATATCAAATCCGCCGACCGATACTGTAGTGCCTCCCGTGTTTGCAAAGCCTTCTCCGGCAGGCACGGGCAGATTGGTTATGTAACCTTTTTCGTTTTCATAAACCGTCTTGCCGTTCAGCTTTACCGTAAATTGTCCCTCGATGTCGTTGCCGTGACTGTATATGCGGTTGACTCTGTTAAGGGTGACCTCTGCATTCCCTTTGTCCGACGGGTTGTTGATGTCTGCGTATTCAATGTATATTTTCACTTCGGTGCGGTAGCCCGTGTTTTTTATGGAGATGTCACCGTCGGTGCACATATAGCAGGCACTTTTGGATTCTGTCGGGAGAGTGTGTATGTCGCCGTAATCGGCATAGTATCTGTTATTCAGACTGTCAAATCCATATTTTGTTATACTTATAAATGAGCTGGTGGTTGCTTCATATGGGGAACCGTGGTGTTGCAGAATTTCGCAATTTCTCAGCAGTTTAAGATATTCATAAGGCACATAGGTGATGTCGTCCTTGGTATACGGAGCGTTTTTCAGAGTGTAATTTTCATTCGCTATTGTCACATCGCGACTGCCGATTGTACAGACGGTATTCCAGACGAGAGCGGACGGAACCACGGTCTTGCTTTCATTGCCATCTTCCGACACACCGATGATTGAACGCTCGGGCAAGTAGACATCAATGGTGATTCTGCCGTTATCGTAGTTGATTTTTGAATTGTCTATATCGCTTTTGTTCATAAATTCGCGCAGCGGCAGAAAGTATTCGCCATTGTGCTCAACCGGTGAAAAATCGTTGTAATTCCCCATGCCGAAACAAGTTACATACACATAGTCATTCTTTATCAGTGCAGATACGGCAGGTGTAGCTTCGTTTGCGAAAACAACGCTCGCAAACGCTGTTATCACTGCGACGGCTGCGCATATCACTCGGGTAAGTTTTTTGCATTTTTGTCTGGTCATAATCATCTCAAACCTCCTTTTCAGTTGTGTTTTGCTCTTTGCCATGTTGCTCGACAGGGCAGGGGATGCCTGACACACCGTTGATAGTATCATCAGGCTGTAGTCCTTTCTGTCGGCAAGGCTCATGTCCTTTGTCACTTGTTCGTCACAGGCATATTCGCACGCCTCTCCTACGAGGTTTACCATGAGATAAGCAACAGGGTTGAACCAGCATATCGAATTGACGATCACGGCGAACAGCTTGAGCCAGGAATCATGACGGCGGCAGTGCACCATCTCGTGTCTGAGCGCAAGCTCAAAATTTTTCTCGTCAATTTCCGTTTGCGGCACGGCGAGAGTATAAACGAAAAATCCAAATATCATGGGTGAAGATATAAGAGGACTTCTAATCACATTTATTCCGCCGATGTTATCCGACTTTTCCGCATTGGCAGAAGCGCAAATCCGTTTTTTGAAACGGAAATATGAGATAAAATATCGGCACATGGACAACATTAATCCGACCGCCCAGACAGCAAATATTATGTCGCCGATCGCAATCTGTCTTGGGTTTGCCGTGCGCTCGATTTTTGTCGTTTCTATCGGTGCGGCGGTTGCGGCAGGTGTTGCCGAGAAGGGATTTTCATCTGCAACAGTGCGGTTTTCCGGCACCGCGGCAATGTTGTGCGTGACAGCCGTCTCGGCAGATTTGGGCGCCGTTGGGGTGTATTTCGGCAGGGCGATGCTCGTCGGCAGCAGAAAAAACAGCATTGCCGCCAGGCTGATATAGTACAGCACACTTCCGCCGAAAGATTCAAGAATTTTTCGCTTGAATATCAGCACACCCGTGCAGATGATACTCCCTGCGATAGTCGACGATATAATCGCTTCAAGCATTTTTTACTCCCCCTTTTCCCTGATAAACTGTCTCAGCTCGGCTATGTCTTTTTTGCTCAGTCCGTTACCGTCAAACAGGGCCGAGATTAGATTTTTTACACTGCCGCGGTATATATTCCTGACAAATTCCTCTGTTTGCATGGACTGATATTCTCTCTCGGATATGACCGCCTCATATTCGTGAACATGAGAGCGTCCGATTTTTTTGGATTTCAGGCAGCCCTTGTCTATCAGTCTGCCGGCAAGGGTTGAAATCGTCGTAAGCTTTTTATCCGGCAGTTTTTCTGCAAGCTCGCTTGTCGTCACCTTTTCGCCTTTGTCCCATATGATTCGCATTATTTCCATCTCTGTTTCTGATATTTTCATAGCTGACCCTCCTTTCGCTTCTACAAGTTGTTTTTATTATACACTATGTAGAAACGAAAGTCAAGAGTAATTTCAAAAAAATCAGTTTTTTACGAAAATGATTTCCCGTTCATATTTTCAGACAATTTTTACAAAAGACTTGGTGTAGAATATTAAGCGTGACATGGCGCATTGGATTCAATATGCCTGTCAAACAGCGTGAAATTAATAATAGCGGAACGGAGAGTGTGACATGAGCAAGACCGTAATCAACACCAACATGAAAAAACTTACCCTGCGAATAAGCGCACGCGACATTGTGTCGTGCGTCATTTGTTTTGCTCTGTCCGGGGCGCGGCTTTTCGGCAGTCTCAATCCGTTTTGCATGGCGTATTTTGCTGCGTCGTTTTCTGCGGGCGGATGGTATTATACTTTGGCGGTGTCGGCAATTGCCACTCTGATCTCGTTCGGCAGTACGGACGCTCTGCCTTATCTGCTTGCCCTCGGAGTGGGCGCTTCCGTGCTCGGATTGTGTGACAGGCGCTCTCACACACTGTTCAAGGCGCTGTGCATGAGCCTGGCGTATTTTGCTGTGTGCACGGTGCTTGCGGCAGTCAGAGGTTTGGTGCCTTTTGAATACATCAGACAGTGTTTCGAGGCTTTTTTGTGCTTTGTGTGCGTGTACCTTGTGGACAGTGCGGTGCCGCTTGTCTCTGAATTTGGGGCGCGCAGACATTTCTCTGCGCGTGAATCTGCCGCCGCCGTGCTCTTGTTTTGCATGCTCATGCTCGGCACTGCGTCTGTGCCGCCGGTTTTCGGCATGAGGGTTTATTCCTTTGTTTCAATTTTTCTCATAATGATAATAGGTTTCTCAACAGATGTATTAAGGTGCACCGCATCCGGTGTAATTTTGGGTTTGGTTGTGTGCCTGTGCGGCTCGGATTCCGTTTCGGTCATCGGTGCGTATGCCCTCGGGGCAATTGTGAGCACTTGCTTCAGGCAGTTTTCGCGACTCGGCATAGTGCTCGGATTCACGCTTGCCAATGCCGTGGTGACGGCTTTTCTAAATGACACCGCACAGATTCTCATAAATCCCGTTGAGGTGCTTGCGGCAGGAGTTTTGTTTGTCGCACTGCCGAAACCCGTTTTGGAACGGCTGAGCGGAATTTTGGGTATGTTTGTCTGCCGTGAAGAGAGCGCAGGAGCGGACAACAGGATTCTCGCCGTTGCTGAAAAGAAGTTTGACACCATGGCGGATTCGTTTGAAAAAATAGCTGCAGTGTACCGCCGTGACTGCAGACAAAGGGTGCCGGGCAAGGCTTATGTCATGCGGCTGTTCGATTATGCATGTGCCAATGCGTGCGCCGGGTGCGGACTGCGTTTTGGTTGCAGCGGAAATCGTGAGAGCACTTACAGGTATATGGAAGAAATGCTTGCAAAGGCCTGCGATAACGGCTCTGTCACAATAGCCGATTTGCCGAAAAAATTCGCTCAGAGGTGTGTGAAAAAAGATGAATTTGTTAAGATATTTAACCTGGTTTATGATATATACAAGACAGACAAGCTGTGGCTGGAGAAGATGTGCGAGGCACGCTCGCTCATGGCAAGTCAGATGGAGGGGATAGCCGCAACGGTGCGCAGCGGCGCTCATTTTTTTGAAAATGAGAGCGACACCGAGGCAGAGCGCATTGTGCGCTCCGCACTTGACAGGGGCGCTCTTGCCGAGTGCGATGTCAATGTTCTGTGCGACGGCGATGGGCGGTGCTCGGTGTATGTCACACACAGTGCGGACGGCGAGCCGATATATGACACCGCCGCCGAAGCAATATCCCAATGTCTTGAGTCACCGTACCGTTTTGTAGGTTCATCACAGTGCGGTGATGAGGAGATAATGCATTTTTGCCCGGCGGAGAGATATTCCGTGTCATCGGCTGTCGCATCCGTCTGCAAAGAGGGCGAGGCGCTCTGCGGAGATTGCGCCGAGCAGATATATCCCGGGGGCGGACAGTACATCATGACGCTGAGCGACGGCATGGGAAGCGGCAAAGAGGCATATGCCCAGAGCCGCGACACCATAGAGATGCTCTCGAGTTTTTTGCGTGCCGGGTTCGATGCTGACAGCGCGGTGCGGCTGGTCAATTCGTCCTTGCTGCTTAAGTCCGTGAAGGATTGTTTCTCCACGATAGACATGATGTGCATGAACATGGAGAACGGCGAAATACGCCTCTCGAAGATAGGAGCAGCGCCGACCTATGTGCGCAGTGCGGGAAAAGTGAGAAAAATTGAATGTACCGCTCTGCCGGTGGGTATACTTAGAGATATAGAGACCGAAACGAGTGTTTTTGACGCTGCGGACGGTGCAATGGTGGTTATGATGAGCGACGGCATAAGCAATACCGTGCTCAAGAATATATATGAGGAGGACTGGATAAAGCAGGAGATTAAGAATCTGAACACAAAGAACCCAAGGGTTGCCGCAAGCAGGATTCTCGACGCGGCGCTTTCAAGATGCGGAGGAAAAGCGGAGGACGACATGACCGTGGTTGTGTCGCTCATCCGAAAGAATTGAATATTTGTAACATATAATAACCGTAGAGAGGTGAGTACTCGTTGAAGAAGAACTCCGTATTTGACAGATTATTCTGTGTATTCAAACCGAAGAAAACTCCCTGTGACATACTTTCCGAAGCAGAAAAGATTATTGAACAGTACATTTCCGATGATAATGATTTTGACTACATCACCGAGAACGGCACAGCGCGGATAGGCACGGCGCTGAACATTGCACTTATTGTGTCGGCGCTGATTCTGGCGTATCTTATGTTTAAGGTGCTGAGATAAGAATGATAGGATAGCAGGCTCGTGATATATATTGTGTGTCGGCGAGATCCATAGCGCCATCAGGTCGCGTGTCGAGCAGACACACAATATATATCACGAGCCTTTGAGAAAAATTCCAATCCATATATTTTTGACAAACACCGCTTCATGGTATATAATTTATCTATCTGATACATGGCGGTGATTATTACGGAAAAATGCAAACTTTGCCCCAGAAATTGCGGCAAAAACAGACAAAAAGGCGAAAAAGGCGTCTGCTCTGTGACGGACGAAATCATGCTTGCGCGCGCTGCACTCCACTTTTGGGAAGAACCGTGCATAAGCGGCAGTGTCGGCTCCGGCACGGTGTTCTTCAGCGGATGTCCGCTGCGGTGCGTGTACTGCCAAAACTTCTCTGTGGCAAGCGCCGAGTCCGCAAAGAAAGTCACCCCCGATAGGCTTGCACGCATATTCGTTGAACTGCAAAGTAAAGGTGCGGCAAACATAAATCTCGTCACACCCGATCACTATGTGCCGCAGATAATCGGCGCACTCGTCAGCGCGCGTGCGGACGGGCTCAGTTTGCCCGTGGTATATAATACATCGTCATATGTGATGCCGCACACGGTGGACATGATGAAAGGCCATGCCGATATATATCTTGCCGACTATAAGTATCACTCAGCGGATGTCGCGGCGCGTTACTCACACGCGGCAGACTATCCCGTGGCGGCGCGCGCGGCGATTGCAAGGATGACGGCGCAGTGCGGCAGCTGTGAGTTTGATTCGGACGGCATGATGCGCCGCGGCGTGATAGTAAGGCATCTGGTGCTCCCCGGTCATGTTGCCGAGGCAAAGCGTGCCTTGAGATATATTTACGAAACTTACGGCGACAGTGTGTACATAAGCATAATGAGCCAGTTTACGCCGTGCACAGATCTTGACGCATATCCCGAGATAAACCGTCGTCTCACCGCGGCGGAGTATGACAGAGTGATAGATTTTGCGGTGAAAATCGGTGTGAAAAACGCCTTTGTCCAGGACGGCAAGGCGGCGAGCGAGAGTTTTATCCCCATGTTTGATTATGAGGGTGTATAGAGCAATATCGGCAAACTTTTGAGCAAAACAGACAGTGTAAATCAATAAAATTGTGTGGTATTATATTAGTATTAAATTTGCGAAAAAGGAGATTTTACTGATGATTATAGGAGCACAGCTTTATTCACTGAGAGATTTTGCAAAGACCCCCGAGGACTTTGCCGAGACGCTTAAAAGGGTAGCCGATATCGGTTACACATCCGTTCAGGTGTCGGGCACCTGCGCTTATGACGGCGACTGGCTGGACGAACAACTCAAGAAAAACGGACTCACCTGCGATCTGACCCACTACAACCTTGATGAGATGATTTCGGACACGGATGCAGTGGTTGAAAAACACAAAAAATTCAACTGCAAATATATCGGCGTGGGCTGCATGCCGCATATATTTGAAAAGGGAATGAACACGAGAGCACTTTGGGAAGATTTTTCGTCCAAATTTCTGCCTGTTGCGCGAAGAATGAAAGAACTCGGCGCGTATCTTATGTACCACAACCACAACATGGAGTTTGACAATATCGACGGCGAGAACGCATGGGACTATCTCAAGAGCACATTTGCGCCGGATGAGATGGGATTCACGCTTGACACCCACTGGGTGCTTGCCGGCGGGCACGACCCGATAACCGAACTTAAGGACCTCAAGGGCAGAACCCCCTGCGTTCACTTCAAGGACCTCACATACCTTCTGAACGGCGAGAGGAGATTTGCTCCCGTAGGCTACGGTGTAATGGATTTTTCAAAAATCATTGTCACTTGTATGGATCTTGGCGTTGAGTATGCATTTGTTGAACAGGATACCTGCTATGGTGAGGATCCGTTTGAGTGCCTTAAAAAGAGTTATGACTATTTGAAGTCTATGGGATTGAGATAATATGAACGGTCTGAGGGTACATTTTATTTTGTGTTAGTAACTTATACGAAATCGTGCGCGGAAAGTATTTCGTCAAAGGATGTGTATGTGTTTTTTATTCTTAGACGGCGAGTTCAGCGCTACCGCACTGCTGTCCGAGACGGCAAGAATAAAAAACACATACACAGACGGCACAAAACTTTGTGCGTGCAGAATAAAATATACCATACGAACTGTTGGCAGATTGTTTTTTACCCAAATTCCGAAATTATATCAATAACCGCCACGAGCGGAACACACAGTGCCGTCCACAACAATGTGTACGGCACACATATTTGCCCGAGAAAATTCATCGGCAGGGCAGAGTAGTCCCATATGTCAAGATGCAGCGCTTTGTTTATGATAAGCCCGGACACAAATTCCACCCCCGTGATCAGCGCCGAGCAGCTGAGCACTTTGTATACAAAATTCATCTCGCCGAGAGTGCAGATCAGATATATCCCCACAAGGCATATGCCGCCGTCAATCGTCATTGTCCAGTGCGAGTAGCCGCGCCAAAGGTATTCTATCAGGTTGTAAGCGGCGCCGCCGATTAAAAATATTTCAATGTAGTTCATAAAAATCTCCGCATATGTTTTTTTATTATTCTTTGGAAAAACACTTTTTTTATTCAATAATTTCATCATATATATTCGCATTCAGAGCATTGACAGCCGCTATTGTGGCGAGGGTGTCGCCGAGCTGAGTGAACACTGCCGACAGCAGCGCCGCCTCGTCCTGGGTGGTGTTGTCGGCAATGTATGTCGCCGTAACCGTGATAAGCTCTGTCAGTGCCAATGCGTCCAATTGATTCACCTCTGATTACTATGTATATGACAAAATCCCGTATTTAATATTGATTTTGAAAATATGCGAAGTTATAGAAAAAAGCTATAACATGATATAATAATTATGTATTGGACTTATCGTTAAAAGAGTGATACAATAAACATATCAAATTGATAGGCAATGTCGGATAAAGGAAATCCGTAAACAAAAATCAACAGGAGGAGATAACAATGGCAGAGAAAAAATACAGATTTGAAACACTTCAGGTACAGGCGGGTCAGGAGAACCCTGACCCGGCGACAGACGCAAGGGCGGTGCCGATTTATGCGTCCACATCTTTTGTATTTCATAACTCTCAGCATGCGGCAGACAGATTCGGACTGCGCGATGCCGGCAACATATACGGCAGACTGACCAACCCTACACAGGGAGTATTTGAGGAGAGAATAGCTGCACTTGAGGGCGGCACGGCTGCACTCGGCGTTGCGTCCGGTGCGGCGGCAATCAACTACACCATTCAGGCACTGGCAAAATCGGGTGAGCATATTGTTGCCTCCAAGACCATATACGGCGGCACATACAATCTGCTTGCGCACACGCTGCCGCTTACATCCGGCATAAGCGCAACTTTTGTGGATCCCGATGTGGAGGGATCTTTTGAGGCGGCAATTAAGCCAAACACCAAAGCGCTTTACATTGAGACTCTCGGCAACCCGAATTCCAACATCATAGACATTGAGGAAGTTGCAAAAATTGCGCATAAACACGGGATTCCGCTCGTTGTGGATTCAACATTTGCCACACCTTATCTTGTGCGCCCCATTGAATACGGCGCAGACATTGTGGTGCACAGTGCGACCAAATTTATAGGCGGTCACGGTGCTGCAATCGGCGGCGTCATCGTGGATGGCGGCACATTTGACTGGAAAGCATCGGGCAAGTATCCGTGGATATCCGAGCCGAACCCGTCATACCACGGCATAAGCTTTGCCGAAGCAGCCGGTACAGCCGCGTTTGCAACTTACATCAGGGCAATTCTTTTGAGAGACACAGGTTCCACGATTTCTCCGTTCCATGCGTTTATGTTCCTGCAGGGACTGGAGACGCTCTCACTCAGAGTTGAGCGCCATGTGTCCAACGCGCTGAAAATCGTTGAGTATCTAAACAATCATCCCCAGGTTGAGGCGGTGCACCATCCGTCACTGGAGACTGAGCCGAGCCACAAGCTCTACAAGAAATATTTCCCCAACGGCGGCGGTTCAATATTCACATTTGAGGTGAAGGGCGATGACAAGACGGCGCAGAAATTCATAGACAACCTGAGAATTTTCTCGCTGCTTGCAAATGTTGCGGATGTTAAGTCACTCGTTATTCACCCGGCATCGACAACTCATTCTCAGCTCAACGAGGCAGAGCTTGCCGAGCAGGGCATAAAGCCGAATACCATAAGACTTTCTATCGGCATCGAAAATGTGGATGACCTCATAGAGGCGCTTGACGATGCTTTTGCGGCAATAAAGTAAATTCCCCTAAATATACAAAACAACGGGTCGGATGCGTATTTTCGCACCCGACCCGTTGTTTGCCTATTTTTTGTTCAAGTCCCTGCGCAGTCGGCGTTTGTATTCCGTCACGCGCTGTTTGCGCCGTTGCGACAAGACATACAGCCGCAGACAGCGGCGTACAACGAAAAACAGCACCACAAGCGCCGCCGCAGTGATGAGCACTGTGCGAACAGTGTGCCATAACGCCTTTGCGTTGGCTGCATTGTCTGTATTGTCCGCTGATGCAGTGTTTGCAACGGTATTGCGCGAAAACGGCGTCAGCCCGTAAGCAGTAGTGTACCACGACGATATGGCGTCAAAGGTCTTTTCTATAGCCGCGTCAAAATTTCTCTGCGAGAAATCCGGCTCGGTGTATTTCAGCATGATTTCATCAACGGTTTCATCCGTCAGGGCGCTCTTTATGTGGTCGCCGACTATCGCCCAGTACTCCATGTCCTCGGTAGCGAGCAGCACAAATGTGCTTGAATCGTTGCCTATGGACGACACTCCCCACGCGCTGCGCAGTCTCTTTGCGTATGAATCTATGCTTTCACCGCCCGTTGTCGGCACGGTCACGAATATGACCTTTGCACCCACGGAGTCCATGAGGGTGTTGTTGCATTGGCGGATATATGTTTTTGTGCCCGTCTGCATCACAACCGAGTAGTCGTTTACCGATATGTTCTCCGGCACATCGAACACATTTACAGCCGCAAAAGCCGCGGATGTGAGGACAGTGAGTGCGGCGAAAAGCGCCGCGATTGATTTTATATATTTTTTCATTTGTTTCTCCGTGTTTATTTAGTATACATTAATATTATATCAGCAAAAGAAAAATAGTCAAGCAAAATTCGCGGTAAAGTAACAGTAATTTTTGTGGGTTTTTGAATTATTTCAAAGAATTTGCGAAAAAGGTGTTTACAAATCGTTCATAATGTGATATCATGTCTAAGATATATATGTCTTTAATCCGATGCGGGACATCGGCAAGGTTTATCACATTAATATGACTACTTATGCCTTGTCTCGTTTGAGACAAGGTATTTTTTTTAGGCATCATATATCAAAAATAATAATCATTGGAGGATTTTTGAAAATGAAGTTGATTTATGATGTTGAAGACAAACCGAAATTCGGCGCACTGGTCGTGTTTGCGATTCAGCAGCTGCTTGCGATCATGGCGGCCACACTTGTTGTGCCGGTCATCACGGGCAACAACATGGACCCGGCGGCGGCACTTTTCGGTGCCGGTATAGGCACGCTGGTTTATGTGTTTTTCACTAAAAAGAGCAGCCCGGTGTTCCTTGGTTCTTCCTTTGCTTTTCTCGGTTCAATGGCAGCTGCCTTTGCCGGCGGTGTATCTATACAGCTCGGTTATCTCGGACTTATCATAGGTGCGATTTTTGCCGGACTGGTGTATGTGGTTATTGCCGCTGTAGTCAAAGCGGCGGGCGTTGACTGGATAGACCGCCTCATGCCGGCGGTTGTTATCGGGCCCACGGTTTCCATCATCGGACTTTCGCTTGCCGGAAACGCTGTGGGCGACCTGCAGAACGGCAAGGTTATGGCAGATGTGGTTACTCAGGCTGTAGAGGACGGCAAGATTGTTGATGTGGTATCTCAGGTGCCGGTAGCTTCTTCGCTCATCTGCGTGCTCTGCGGACTTGTTGCACTTTTTGTGATAGTGCTTTGCTCCACATTCGGCAAGAGAACTGCAAGACTCATTCCTTTTATTATAGGAGTACTTGCCGGCTATGCGGTTGCACTCGTATTCACTCTCATAGGCAATGCGGCAGATGTAGATGCGCTCAAGATAATAAGCTTTGCACCGTTTACTGCACTTGTGGAGAACGGCGTGGGCATTAACACATTCTTCTCGGTTCCGAGGTTTACATTCCTCACGGCTCTCGGCGGCTTTAGTGAACTTAACGGTTCTTATGTGGGTACAATAGCTGCGGCGTATGTTCCCGTTGCTTTCGTTGTGTTTGCGGAACATATTGCTGACCACAAGAACATTTCTTCCATTATTGGGAGAGATCTTCTCAAGAAACCCGGTCTTTCAAGAACTCTCCTCGGAGACGGTGTCGGTTCGATATTCGGTGCAATATTCGGCGGCTGCCCCAACACTACATACGGCGAGTCAATCGGATGTGTCGCTATTACCGGTAACGCATCTGTTGCCACTATAATTGCGGCGGCTGTCGGTGCAATTATAATCTCGTTTGTGGCTCCGTTTGTTGCGTTTGTAAATTCCATTCCCAGCTGTGTAATGGGCGGAATGTGCGTTGCACTTTACGGATTCATCGCAGTAAGCGGTCTTAGAATGTTCAAAAACATTGACCTTGATGAGAACAGAAACCTCTTTGTTGTCAGCTCAATTCTTATCACAGGTATCGGCGGACTTTCGCTTACATTCGGGTCTATCACCATTACCCCGATTGCCTGTGCTTTAATCATAGGAATCATTGTAAACATGATGCTTTCCAAAAAACAGGCTTAAGCGAAAGCGACGAATTCGAACTATCTTGTTAATAGGCTCGTGTAAGTGTTTTTTATTCTTGCTCGCTCAAA
>CAKSFP010000049.1 GCA_934454585.1 uncultured Clostridia bacterium | reverse complement strand
CCGCAAAGATGTTTATTGAATTGCAAATGTAATTATGCCATACGCACAGATCGGCAAATAGGCGGTAGGTGGCGATGCCCCCATCGCCCCGCGAATTACGCACAAACCCACATTTGCGGCAACATTCCGTTAATGCACTTGTAGGGCGGAAATGACAAAACACGGGCAGAGCAGAGCCCTGCCCCTACGCCCGATCGGTCCGGAATTGACAAAACACGGGCAGAGCAGAGCCCTGCCCCTACGCTCGATTGGCAGAATCACGGAATTGCCCAAAAACGGGCGACCACACAGGGTCGCCCCTACGGAGATCGTTCGGCAAAAATGCGTGAATTACGCACAAATTGATAATTATCCGTAGGGAACGGTCCGTGACCGTTCCGTGCCAAGATGTGCATTGCGGAACGACACATAGGTCGTTCCCTACGGTAATTGCAGCGAGTGCGCAATTATCAAACAGTGATTCGGGCGATGAATGTGTTTTAACACCCTTTTGCAATTTATCAACAGTCGGTAGGGAACGACCTGTGTGTCGTTCCGCCGCAAAGATGTTTATTGAATTGCAAATGTAATTATGCCATACGCACAGATCGGCAAATAGGCGGTAGGGGGCGATGACCCCATCGCCCCGCAAGATGCGCACAAACCCACATTTGCGGCAACATTCCGTTAATGCACTTGTAGGGGCGGGGTTCTACTCCGCCCGATCGGTTCCGCCATGTTGTCACATGAATCATACGCCCGATCGGTGCGGAATTGACAAAACACGGGCAGAGCAGAGCCCTGCCCCTACGCACGATTGGCAGAATCACGGAATTGTCCAAAAACGGGCAACCACACAGGGTCGCCCCTACGGCGTACGGCAAAAATGCGTGATTAACGAAAAATTAATTCATGCCGCAAGGCAATTCATTAAATCCGAGGTACCTCTATGCATGGCAAAAACTTTCTCCCCATATCCCGTGCGGACATGGAAAAACTCAATATATCCGAGCTTGACTTCGTGTATGTCTGCGGCGATGCCTATATTGACCACCCGAGCTTCGGTCATGCCATAATCACGCGTGTGATCGAGAATCTCGGGTTCACCGTGGGCATCATCGCCCAGCCGGACTGGCACTCAAACAACGATTTCATGCGCCTCGGCAAGCCGAAATACGCTTTCCTCGTATCCGCCGGCAACATAGACTCCATGGTTAATCACTACACAGTGAACAAGAAAAAACGCAGCCGCGATCTCTACTCTCCCGGCGGGGAATCGGGCAAACGACCCGACCGCGCCACCATAGTCTACTGCAACTGCATCCGCAGCGCCTACCCCGGAGTGCCGATCATCATCGGCGGCATAGAGGCAAGCCTGCGCCGTTTTGCCCACTACGACTACTGGAGCAACAAGGTGCGCCGCTCGCTCATTTTCGATTCGCGTGCGGATGTGCTCACCTACGGCATGGGCGAGAAGATCATCACCGAGCTTGCCGCTGCATTGCGCGACGGCAAACAGATTGCCGAGACAAACATAAAAGGGTGCTGTTACATAAGAAAAACCACGGACGGCATTGATGATTTTATCGAGTTGCCGTCATATGAAGATGTGTGCGAGAGCAAGGAGCAATACTGCATCGCCACAAAAATTCAATACGAAAACCAAGACCCGATACGAGGCAAAACCCTGGTGCAAAAGCACGGCGACAGATATCTCGTTGCCAATGCACCCATGATGCCGCTCACACCGGCGGAGCTTGATAAAGTGTACGCTCTGCCCTACATGAGGACATATCACCCGATATATGAACCGATGGGCGGTGTGCCGGCGATAGACGAAGTGAAATTCAGCGTGACAAACACGCGCGGCTGCTACGGCTCGTGCAATTTCTGTGCGCTCACCTTTCACCAGGGCAGAATAGTGCAGTCGCGAACGGAGGAATCCGTCGTGGCAGAGGTCAGAGAGATGACGCACGACAAAGATTTCAAGGGATATGTGCACGATGTGGGCGGCCCCACGGCAAATTTCTGCGGTCCCTCCTGCAAAAAGCAACTCAAAGCCGGCACCTGCAAAAACAAGCAGTGCCTGTTTCCCGAGCCGTGCAAAAATCTTGAGATAACCCACAAAAGCTATCTGAAACTGCTGCGCCGTCTGCGCACTCTGCCTGGCGTGAAGAAAGTTTTCATCCGCTCCGGCATACGCTACGATTACCTGATCAATGACAAAGACGACGAGTTTTTCTATGACCTGTGCGAACACCACATAAGCGGTCAGCTGAAGGTTGCTCCGGAGCACATATCGGACAATGTGCTCAAAAGGATGGGCAAACCATCGCGCGCGGTCTACGACAGGTTCTGCAAAAAATTCTATGAAATAAACAGGAAACTGGGCAAAAAACAATACCTTGTGCCCTACCTTATGTCGAGCCATCCGGGCAGCACTCTTTCCGATGCGGTGGAGCTCGCACTCTATCTCAAGCTTCACCATATGCACCCGGAACAGGTCCAGGACTTCTACCCCACTCCGTTCACGCTGTCGACCTGTATGTTCTACACCGGGCTCGATCCGCTGACCATGGAGAAGGTATATGTGCCCAAGGACCCGGAGGAAAAGCATATGCAAAGGGCACTGCTGCAATATGCCGATCCGGCAAACCGCGACCTTGTGGAGAAAGCATTGATAAAGGCAGGCAGAGGCGACCTCATCGGCTACGGTGAAAGATGCCTCATAAGACCCGATAAACATAAATATAAGGAGAGATCAAATCATGAAATGCACAATTCTGGACGGAAACGCCCTTGCAAAAAAAATCAAAAAAGAGCTTGCGGACGAAGTGACCGTGCTTAAGGTACGGGGCGTAAAGCCCGGCCTTGCAGTAATCATAGTGGGTGACAACCCGGCGTCGCGCATATATGTCAACCTGAAAGAAAAAGACTGCGCACTGCTCGGCATCCGCTCCGAGGAATACAGTCTCGGTGCGGACACGAGCGAAGAGGAGCTCCTCGCCCTCATACGCCGTCTCAACAAAGACAATGCGGTGAACGGCATCCTGGTTCAGCTGCCGCTGCCAAAGCATATTGACGAGACAAAGATCATAAACGCCATCAACCCGGCAAAAGATGTGGATGCATTCCACCCGGAGAATGTCGGCAGAATAATGACCGGCAAATACAACTTTCTTCCATGCACTCCGGCCGGCGTCATGGATCTCATAGCAGAGACGGGCGTTGACCTCACAGGCAAGCACTGTGTGGTTGTCGGCAGAAGCAACATCGTGGGCAAACCCCAGGCGATGCTCCTGCTCCACAAAAATGCTACAGTGACGATATGCCACTCAAAGACCGTCGGACTCAAAGAGATCTGCCAAAGTGCGGATGTGATAGTTGCAGCCGTTGGCAAAGCTAAGCTGATCAAGGGCGATTTCATTAAAGATGGCGCCATAGTTATCGATGTGGGCATGAACCGTGACGAAAACGGCAAGCTCTGCGGCGATGTGGATTTTGACGCAGCGTGCAAAAAAGCGTCGTACATAACCCCCGTGCCCGGCGGAGTCGGCCCCATGACCCGTGCCACACTGATGAAAAATTGCGTCAATGCGGCAAAAATGGCGCATAATTTGAATCGATAATTTACAAAATTATGATTTCAAAGAAAATTTTATGCAAAATCAACAATTATTATTGACATGAATGTGATAATAGTATAAAATAATAGAGTATGTTATTATATTTTTGTGTAATAGAACTTTGAATTATTTCCAATGAAAAGGAGGCAGAAAAAGAATTTGATTTATGTAATAATAGGAATCGTCGCAGTCCTCGCCTGTGCAGGCTCTTTCTTTGGCGGAAAGCAGTACAGAATGAAGATTGCGGAGGCAGAAATAGGCGGCGCCGAAGAAAAAGCAAAAGCTATCATAGCCGAAGCTAAAAAGGCTGCCGAAACAAAGAAAAAAGAAGCTCTGCTCGAAGCCAAGGACGAGATCCACAAAAGCAGAACAGAGTTTGAGAGAGAATCCAAAGAGAGACGCAGAGAGATGAATCGGCAGGAGAGCCGCATTCAGCAGAAAGAGGAGGCTCTTGATAAAAAGAGCGACAATCTCGAAAAGAAAGACGAGTTGCTCAGCCGCAAGATAAAAGAGGCAGATGCACTCAAAGCAGAGACCGAAAAGGTCAAGAACGCACAGCTTGAAATCCTCGAGAGAATATCCGGACTCACCGCAGACGAAGCCAAGGAATATCTGCTCAAGAACATTGAGACGGAAGTCAGGCACGAGGCGGCAATCATGATAAAAGACATTCAGGCTCAGGCTAAGGACGAGGCGGAGAAAAAGGCTAAAAATATTATCAGCCTTGCGATACAGAAATGCGCAGCAGACCATGTTGCCGAGACAACGGTATCGGTTGTCTCGCTCCCCAACGACGAAATGAAGGGACGCATAATCGGCCGCGAAGGACGAAACATAAGAGCGCTGGAGACACTCACCGGAATCGACCTTATCATAGACGACACTCCGGAGGCTGTCATCCTGTCGTGTTTTGACCCGATAAAGCGCGAAATTGCACGAATGGCGCTTGAAAAACTCATCGTCGACGGCAGAATTCACCCGGCAAGAATAGAGGAAACCGTGGAGAAATCGCGCAGAGAGCTCGACAACATCATCAAGCAGGAGGGCGAACAGGCTACATTCGAAACGGGCGTTCACGGTCTGCACCCGGAGATCATAAAACTCCTCGGCAGAATGAAGTTCCGCACAAGCTACGGACAAAATGTCCTCAAGCACTCCACAGAGGTGGCACACCTCGCCGGCATAATGGCGGCGGAGCTCGGTGTGGACATCAAGATTGCCAAGAGAGCGGGTCTGCTCCATGATATCGGTAAATCCATCGACCACGAAATCGAAGGCTCGCATGTTGATATCGGTGTGGACATTGCCAAGAAATATCACGAATCATCCGAGGTTATACACGCAATTGCCGCACATCACGGCGATGTGGAGGCAAACAGCGTCATCGCCTGCATAATCCAGGCTTGCGACGCCATAAGCGCGGCTCGCCCGGGCGCACGCAGAGAGAACCTCGAGACCTACATCAAGCGACTCGAAAAGCTTGAGGAGATTGCAAATTCCTTCAAGGGAGTGGAGAAATCCTTCGCAATCCAGGCAGGCAGAGAAATACGCATCATGGTTAAACCCGATGAGGTCAAAGAGGACGAGACGGTACTCCTCGCAAGGGATATCGTCAAAAAGATTGAAAACGAACTGGAGTATCCCGGTCAGATAAAAGTAAACATCATCAGGGAGACCCGTTCGGTAGATTACGCAAAATAATTTAACATAAATAACACGGGGCAGTTTGCTCGCCGGCTCGCCCGGATGATGCATCACAGCCCCGTTTTTTTTATTCTGCCGCCCCTTGCGGCAGCTCACATTTTAAGGCAAGGTGATTTTAATTGAACATACTCATAATAGGCGATATCTTCGGTTCATGCGGACTGGACTACACCACCCTGGTGCTGCGCGAGATCAAGGCAGACAATGCGATTGACCTGTGCATTGCCAACGCGGAGAATGTGTCCGGCGGCAACGGCATTACCCAATCGGATTATCTTGAACTGCTCGATGCCGGTGTGGACGGCTTCACCATGGGCAACCACACATTCGGCAAAAAAGATATCGTGCATCTGCTCCGGAACGAAAACAATGTGGTTCGACCCGCAAACTACCCCGAGGGCACCCCGGGCAGCGGCTCCATGATACTTTGCGCAGCCGGCAAAAAAGTGGGTATAATAAACCTTATGGGCAGGGTGAATCTTTTGAACATAGATTGCCCTTTCCGCGCGGCAGACAGAGAAATTGCGCGCTTAAAGGGCAAATGTGACATAATCCTCGTCGACTTCCATGCTGAGGCGACGAGCGAGAAGATAGCTCTCGGCTACTATCTCGACGGCAGAGCGACTTGCGTTTTCGGCACTCACACCCATGTGCAGACGGCTGACGAGACCATTCTGCCGCGCGGCACGGGATATATCACCGACATCGGCATGACCGGGGCGATTCAATCGGTAATCGGAGTGTCAAAAGAGGTTATTATCGAAAGATTTCTCACCGCTATGCCGCAGAAATTCGACCACGCGGACGGCAAGGCAAAGCTTTGCGGCATAATAGTGACGACCGACGATGCCACAAACCGATGCACGGGCGTCAGGAGAATCCTCTATACGGATTAAGAAGTTTTAGTTAAATTATTATTTTAGTTAAAATAATAATTTACACAATGTCGCCCTGCGGCAAATCACGCACAAATAATAATTTGTACAATGTTGCCCTGCGGCAAATCAGCGCCCGTGAATTGTAGGGGCGACCTTGTGTGGTCGCCCGCAAATCACGCACAAATTAATAATTTGCGCAATGTCGCCCTATGGCAAATCGACGCCCGCGAATCACGCACAAATTAATAATTATCCGGAAACGACCTATGTGTCGTTCCGCAAAAAAATCATTTTCATACTCATTTCAAGGAAGTGACAAACCATGAAAAAAAATCGCATAATTGCAATCATCGCAGCGCTTGCAATGATTCTGCCGCTGTGTGCGTGCGACAACACCGCCGACCAAAGCGGCGAAGGCGGCGAGCACAGACAAGTTGAATATATCCCCGAATACGGCGGCATACTGCGCCTTGCCTGTTTTGTGCCCGATACGCTCAATCCGCTTGTCACACAGTACCGAAATGTGCGCGATGTGCTCATGACGGTGTACGAGGGACTTTTCAAGGCAAACAGCAATTTACGCTCAACGCCCGTCCTGGCAGACAGTTTTACCGTGTCGGCATCAAACAAGATATACACAATCAAACTCAAACCGAATGTGACCTTCCACGACGGCTCGGCGTTTGACGCAAACGATGTTGCGGCGACCTTCAACTACATCATGTCCTACCCCACGCCCTACACCGAAATGCTCTCAAATGTGCTCTCGTGCACGGTTGTCGATGCGTCCACAGTCTCTGTCGAGCTGATATCTCCGCAGACGGATTTTGTGAATAACCTTGACTTTCCGATTCTGCCGAGCGGACTCACCAAAGAGTCTTTTGCTGCAGAGAACGCCGCATTTGTGCCAATCGGCACCGGGCGTTTCAGTTACGACGGGCAGATTCCGAGCAAATATATGACCTGCGTGCGCTATGACAACTGGCACGGCGGAAAGGATACCTATATCGACGGCATAAAGATCAGCTTTATGCACAACTCGGACGACATCTTCCATGCATTCGATGCCGGTGAGATAGATATGTATACCACCGACGGCAGCAACTGGGGCGAATTCAGCTTCACATCGGATGTCACCACCTATGAGACCGGCTCGCCCAGGTACACCTACATCGGCATAAACACCGGCAATTCAAATCTTGCGGATGCTGCGGTGCGCCGCGACATAAACGCCATGCTCAACAAAAAAGAGCTTGTGACGGATGTCATCTTCAATCACGCCGTGCCGGCAGACCTTCCCGTCATCGCCACGGCATACTACAACGAAGTCAAGTCAAACAACGCCGACTCCCAAAAAGACGGCGAAATCTCCGCTGCGGAAACTCCTCAAAAGACGCCGGATCTCAACAAATATAAATTTTCTGCCTATCTGCTCTTCAATTCCGAGAGCAAAGAGAAACAGCGCGCGGCTCAGTTTATCAAAAAGACTCTTGAGCCGTACGGCATAACCGTCGTTTTACAGAGTGTAGATTTTGATAACTACCGCCAGCGCATAGCCGAGGGCAATTATGACCTCTACATCGGAGAGGTGGTCATGCAAAACAACATGAACACGGACTTTATGTTCAACTCACAGTACCGCACCGCACAGAATCTGTGCATTTTCTCAAGCGGAGAATTCGACAGCCTGCTCAACAACCTGGACATGATGAACGAAGCCGACGAAAACGCATCCATCGTGTACACAAACTTAAAAAAATATTTTCTGGAGAATGTGCCGCAGATTCCTCTGTTTCACACAAACACCGCACTGTTTGTGAACAATAGAATCAAGGGCACCGTGGAAGCAAATATGTCCGCTTACTACAGCGATGTGGGCGATTTCTTTATAAATACCAAATAAGCAAAAAATTTCTTGTGATTAAAGCCTTAGAATCCGAACTTTTTTGCAGTCGGCTTGGAGCATATAATATTTGCAAAACACGCCCTACGGCTATGGATTTTGCAAATATTATATGCTCCAAGCCTCATGAGAATTGTGCGTAGGCAATGCGTGTTCGAGTCTCGCTTGCCTAAGGCGAGGGTGAGTGCTTTTTTATTCTTAGCGAGCGAGTTCAGCGCCACTGCACTGCCTGTTTGAGCGAGCAAGAATAAAAAAACACTTACACGAGCCTATTAACAAGATAGTTCGAATTCGTCGCTTGCCTACTCCGATTGTGTCGCCGCCGGTGACACAATCTCATTATTTCTTCACCGTTCACCATTGATTATTGCATATCAAAAAAAGCACACCGAAGTGTGCCTTCAGATTGTCGAAAAAGTCCGGAAAAATCCGGGCTTTTTCTGCATTTTGTGATATAATGTTCTTGGCTTATAAGAATGTTGAAAAAGAACGGACAGAAAGAGTATTTTTACATCTTTTTGCCTTTTCCGCACCTCATCCCAGCATCATTGCCACCGTGTGCACAATATATGCCGCAATCCACGCAACGGAACACTGCATCAATATCACAAGCAGCGTCTGCCACCGTGAACCAAGCTCGCGCTTTATTGTCGCAATCGCCGCAACGCACGGTGTATAAAGCAATGTGAATGTGAGAAATGCACACGCCGTAGGCAGTGTGAAATACTGCGGCAATACCGCCGACAGATTGGACATGCTTGTGCCGAGCAATACTCCCATCGTGCTTACAACCGCCTCTTTTGCCGTGAACCCTGCGATAAGCGATGTGGCTATGCGCCAGTCATCAAATCCAAGCGGCGCAAATATAGGCGCCACAACCTTGCCTATAGCCGCAAGCAGACTCTGTGAGCTGTCCGCAACCATGTTGAGTCGCGAATCAAAATTTTCCAGTATCCAAATCAAAATCGTTGCCAGAAAGATTATTGTAAATGCCCTGGCAACAAAGTCCTTCGCTTTATCCCACATCAGACGAAACACGCTAACAGCCGACGGCAGGCGATAGTTCGGCAGCTCCATAACAAACGGAACCGGGTTACCCCTAAATGTCGTTTTGCCCATGATGAGCGCCATGATTACCCCGACAGCCATTCCGCCGAAATACAGCGCCGACATAACAAGTGCGCTGTTCTTGAAAAATGCCGCCGCAAATACTGCGTAAACAGGGATTTTCGCCGAGCAGCTCATAAACGGAGTGAGCAGTATCGTCATTTTTCTGTCCCTGTCGGACGAGAGAGTACGGCTCGCCATTACGGCGGGCACCGTGCATCCGAATCCTATCAGCATGGGCACAAAGCTTCTGCCGGAGAGGCCCAGGCGGCGCAGCGGTTTGTCCATAACAAAAGCCACCCGTGCCATGTAACCTGTATCCTCCAGTATGGACAGGAAGAAAAACAACACCACTATGATCGGCAAAAAACTGAGCACACTGCCCACCCCGGCGAATATGCCTTCGGTAATGAGGCTATGCACCGCATCATTTATACCGTATGCAGTCAGTGCCTTGTCCGCAACACCTGTCACCACATCTATACCCCGCTGCAGCATATCGCTCAAAAATCCGCCTATCGGACCGAATGTCAGGTAAAATATGAGCAGCATTATCGCCACAAACACCGGCAGAGCCAAATATTTGTTAGTCAGCAAGCTGTCTATGCGTGCGCTGCGTCTGTGTTCACGGCTCTCGCGACATTTTATCACACAATCGGCGCACACACGCTCTATGAAAGCATAGCGCATATCTGCAAGCGCCGCATTTCTGTCCATACCGTGCTCATGCTCCATCTCCGCCACTGAGTGCTCTATCATCTCAAGTTCGTTTTGGTTAAGTCCCAAGTTTTGAGTGAAATAAGTATCCCCTTCAATCAGCTTTGTTGCCGCAAACCTCGGCGATACACCCAGCCTGTCGGCATGATCCTCAATAAGATGCGACACCGCATGGATGCACCTGTGCACCGGTCCGCTCTTGCAAAAGTCATATACGGTCGGCTTTATCCGCTCGGACGCCACCCTCACTATGTTGTCTACGACTTCGCCGACACCCTCGTTTTTCACTGCGCTTATCGGCACAACAGGTATGCCCAGACTCTCGGAGAGTTTTTGCACATCCACCGTGCCGCCGTTGTTGCGCACCTCGTCCATCATATTCAGCGCCAGCACCATGGGTATGCGCAGTTCAAGCAGTTGTAAGGTGAGGTAAAGGTTGCGTTCTATGTTCGTCGCGTCGACGATGTTTATTATACCGTCCGGTTTTTCATTGATGATAAAATCCCTTGTGACTGTCTCCTCGTTTGTGTACGGGCGAATGGAGTATATGCCCGGAAGGTCGACCACAGTGCAATTTTTAGTGTTTTTTATTTCACCGGATTTGCGTTCAACTGTCACGCCCGGAAAATTGCCCACATGTTGATTTGAACCGGTGAGACAGTTAAAAAGTGTGGTCTTTCCGCAGTTTTGGTTTCCTGCAAGTGCGAATATCATACGGTTTCCTCCGGTTCAATTGTTATTTTTTGTGCATCCTCAATTCTGATGCTCAGTTCATAGCCGCGCACGCTCAGTTCTATCGGATCGCCCATC
Organism: uncultured Clostridia bacterium; assembly: GCA_934454585.1. Taxonomy (GTDB): domain Bacteria; phylum Bacillota; class Clostridia; order UMGS1810; family UMGS1810; genus RGIG4708. The sequence goes on along the minus strand of CAKSFP010000049.1, from coordinate 2,369 downwards.
GGAGCAACTTTTATTATTTTTACATTTGTCTTTGGTATCAAACCCATGTCAAGCAAACGGCAGCGCAGCGCACCCTCACCGCCGACAGCGGTTATTACGGCGGTTTTGCCTATGGGTAGTTTGTCAAGTGTCATGTCATTATCTCCCCCGAAAATTCTATTTCAAAAAGTTTGATGAGTTTGTTGTACCAAACCCATCAAATTACCTCTTTATCTATATTATAAGCGTATCATTTTACAGAGAGTTTGTCAAGATAAACTTTCGCAAGATTACAAAAAAACAGCCTTTTGAGGCGGTCGGTTATAAAACAGTAATCTTATTGGCAGACTGCCGTACGGAATTTCAAAAAATCGGCATATCGTTTTCTAAGGTGGTATGCCGATTTTCGTTGTGCGAGGATTACTATATGTTCTACATGTATATGTAAACATTTAAAGGTCGAAAAAGCCTTATTTTATGCGGCTTTTAAGAGCTGAAATCGGTGATGTAATATAATATCATCACTTTGCTCAAAAATGGGTTTTATTGCGTAACAAGAATATAGAAATCAGTTTTTTAAAAAGGGAATTTAAGTCAGGTTCTCGACTTGAATCCCCTTAATTGATATACTGCAAAAAAGAACAGGCTTGTCAAAGTTGAGCGTAGCTCGTGTATTTACCCTTGACTTACCTGTTTCTTTTTTGCTATTTTAATGAAAACCAAATTGTTTCTTTTACATCTTTATCAGAATAATAGGTGATTGTAAAATAATCCGCTGTTTGTCCTTCTGCAATCTCATCTTTTTGTAACGGGATATAACATTCCGTACTTCCTCCACTATATAATTCTACAAACCTAAAATCCGAAGGTTCAACATACCAAGAATAATATGTTCCGGGAACAAAATCACTTGTTACAATTTTCGAATCATACATCATATCTTGAAAGCTACACACATCATTTTTATTATATGATAAAAGTGATACATTTGCATTTAGATACCAACGCTCACTATCGTGACTGTAGTAGCTATCATTAAATTTCTTTTCCATATCAGAAGGACTCATAATTGATTTTAAAGTAAATTCATATGTCCCTAAAGATGACATCGCATTGTAATCCCAAGGATCCCAGAAAGTTATAGAAACTTTATCCCCCAATTTATACGGATGCTCACGAGTTCCATCCTTAACTTGAGAAATATCAAAGTTTACATTTTTACTGATAAGAACGGATTGTGTCATAGAATCCCAATTAACATAATAACCAAATGCTTCTGCAACATATCTTGCTGGCGCAAGAGTTCTTCCGTCAATGATAACAGGTGTTACATCCATTTCGTATGCAATGTCGTTTATGTATTCGGTTGTACTGTTTAATGTCATTTTTACCGTTGTGTTATCTTTTGTGCTGGTTGCGGTTTGAGTAGTTTCGTCCCAAGTAACATTTGCTCCCATTGTCTCGAAAATAGCCCTAATTGGCACCATTGTCCTATCATTTATTGTTTGCGGTTGAACATCAAAATTGATTTTGCTTCCTTCGAGGTAAACTTTTATTCCTTCATCTGCGGCAAATACGCAAATCATTGAAGAAAGTGCCAAAATTACAGCCAATACAAGTGAAATAATTTTTTTCATTTTCAAAATTCCTTTCGTAAAATATTTTTTTGCATTTTCAAATTTACAACACAAAACAAACTACCCTCCTAATTTTTATTTGCAAATTAAAAAATGCGACACCGGAGTGTCGCATCGAAAAACGCAAACTCCGATTGCTGCGAAACAAATCTCAACAAAAGAGGATACAATCTCCTACATTTACCAAGTAGAATTTGCGTTTTTGCCAAATTCAAAATGGTAAATGTAAAAAGGGCATACTTATCCCTCAAATGGAGAAAAGCCTCACCGTTTGTTGATTAAATTTGTTTCGCAAGATTATTATAACACAATTCTTTTAAAAATACAATATTTTCATTTAAAATTCTCTGTATTGCTGAAAAATATTTCAATTTGCTTGGCATAAATCTTTTATCGACCGTAGTAGTGACAAAGATAAAATTTAAAAATTTTTTCTACATATGGTTGCTTTTTCAGCATTATATTTGTTACTTATATGAGGGGTAAAATAAGATAAAGAATTTTTAATTTTGAAGTTGCCGGAATAGTATTTTCTGCACTACCTATATAGAGAGCAAAATTGAAAATTTTTATCAAAAAGGGTTTGGGAATATCCCAAAAATCCAAAATCAAATTTGCCGTGTGTGGCTACACACGCTTTGCTTGCTACTCTCAAAACAAACGATAACAGAGGTGCTATTTAATGGATAATGAAAACAAATTTAAGGTGTCAATCAGCAGTATGCTTGACTACGAATTGCCGAACATTACAGT
>CAKSFP010000048.1 GCA_934454585.1 uncultured Clostridia bacterium | reverse complement strand
GAAACGGTATCTCTTATAGCACTTGATATATTTGCCATTGCTCTCACCTCCGTAAATATAATATAACACAATACAATAATTTTGTCAATATTTTTGCTGATAAATTTATCGATATATTGTGTGTTATAGTATATGCTGCATTGGATTATTATATTACAAAAATTATAAGAGCAATTATTTTTTCCCAAATCGCTTCTTTTTGTTGTAATCAAATCATACATATGCGGAGAGCCATATTCTGCAAAAGAACTGTCTTGCCTATTATTTTTTGAAAATAATATTGAACGAATACGGCGGCGGAGGGATTCAGCATCGACCCGAGCAAAACAACCCCACGCAAATAAACACTTGCCGGGAGGGAACGACCTGTGTGTCGTTCCGCAAAAAAATATTGTTTTGGTGTTCCGCAAAGGTTACACAAATTATCGCGCAACCCACTGTACACAAGATTTAATGAATGATAAAAACGAACAGCACTTCCTCAAAATTGCTCGTTGCCTAAAACGATGGGGCGCTCACCTTGCGGTGAACTCCCCAAATTGAAATAAAACTTTTACAAACAAACACTTAACAATTCTAACTTTTTATATAATTTTAATAAAAACCGTTTTTAACTTATTTATAAAATCATCCGAATATCATACAATTACCCTCTTTTTATTTTTTATTATTGATTTTACAAATACCGCCAATATAAGTGAAAGTATCATCTCAGATATCATTGAGGCATATGCAATTCCGTATGCTCCCAATAGCTTTCCAAGTACAATCATCAATCCAAACATCATAGTCACACTTATAGTAAATGCTATGCTATATTCCTTTTGATGGCCGCTTGCCACAAGAATCTGAATTCCAAGAAAGTTATTGATAATTCCAAATAACACCCATATAACAAAAGGAATTAAAAGTGTTGAACTATCAACATAATCTGCACCTAAAGCAATTCTAACTATTGAGTTATTTGTCGCAATAATTAACAATCCGCCAATCGCAAAAAATAAAAACACTGGTCTACCATACTTTTTTACGCTCCTAAGTCCATTATTAAACGAAATCTCAAACGCATTGCACATAAATGGATATAGTGTTTGTGAAATTGCCGCAAATATCAAAGTTAAAACATATGGTATTTTGTTAATGGCAGAATATACACCAACAGCATCCTCCGTCGAAATTATGCTTAAAACAGTTATTCCAATGCCGCCAAAAATTTTTGACATTGCCGATGAAACAAACAGTGGCCCTGCATTGATAAGCTCTTGTTTAATCGCACTTGATTTAACCAAAGAAAACCTGATCTTATACCTAAACCAAACAACCAAACAACCGAACAGACTTGAAATAACGAAATTTGAAATATATAACAAACAATATAAATATAAATCGCTCGGCTTTTTCACAAGCAAAAAAATCAAAGCAACAGATATAGATCTGCTAATTACATTTATTACTGTTATATTTTTCATCTCAGCAATTCCTTGAAAAAACCAGTTCTGCTGAAAAACAACAGCAAATACCATTAAAAACAAAATCGCCATACAGACTATTTGTACTTTATCTATTCGTGTAGCTATAATTATTATCACAAACATAAGAACACATGGGATAAATAGAACAATTCGTGCACAAATAATATTACTGTGTATTTCGCTTATTTTCTCTTTTTCTTTATAAATTGCTGCTCGTCTTGACCCGTTCAGAGCGAAGCCATACTCCACAATCACCTGAAAATACCCCACCCAGTTTAATGCTATAGAGAATTCACCATAAGCCGATGGAGAAAGAATTCTGGTTATGTATGGTAAGGTCAACAAAGGGATAATTGTATTAAACCCCTGTAAAAGAATCATATATATCCCGTTTTTTGCGATTTTTGAATGAAGTGCATTTGATATTTTTCCCATATATTAAAACCTTTTTTTCAATCTCGTCTTTCCTATTGTAAACTTAACTTCTGATGCCAATATAAAGTATATGACCATATAAAAAATCACAATCATTGAATCCAAACTCTGTGTAAGCATTCCCACCAACACCATTGCATAACAATAGTGTTGAACACTAGTTGTTGCCTTATCTGCCTTTCTACAATACCAGCAAAGAAAAGCAATACATAACGGCATACCAAAATATCTAAAATTAGATATCATCATTTCCAATATTGACGGAGTCATCCCCGCCGGAATTTTAAGTATATTTGTATTATAAATAGCTGCCGTTAAATACCTATAGTGAGGATACCCTTTTAACGGAAACATAAACCGCGGAACTGCCATGAATATAGAAGATATAATTGTCTGGAGCGGATATTCAAGTATATGTTCCCCTTTGATATATTCTTTCCAAATGGTGAATTTCACAACATCATCCCGTCCAAAATCGATTCGTAATGCTGTATAAACAGATTCAAAATCACTATTTGCAGTAACTTTTACAACAGTTATATAGTATACAGAATACACAATCACTGCTACTCCCATAACGACAAGCAATGCTCTTACATTTATTCTATGGCGTGGGTCACGACATTCTAAAGCATTCATGTATAGAAAGCTAAATAAAATAGTGACAACAGAATAACGCTTGCCGCTTATCCAAATTATCAAAAAAGAAAATACCAAAAGTGCCATCGTTCTTATAAGGGTCTTCTCTCGTCTGAAATACCATATCATCAACGCAAGAATTGATATAATAATTAAAACCGAATTTAATTCCGTAAAACCGGATTTCAACTCCCGTTCATTGAAAGAATCATATGTAGAAAATGAAGAAAGGTTTCCACTCAACAACACATGAATCATCGGCGACAAAACCAGAAGAAATAATACAAAATTCGGAACTGATTTTGTTATCTCAAACAAGTTACTTGTACACTCCTGCGCACCCTTTTCCTGACTGCGTTTAGATACTATCATCAAAGCGATATTAACGGACAATAAATATAAATCGTAAACAATGCATACGGTATCATTCGCCATGGCTTTGGCAAACCCCAAAAACCATCTGTTATATTGGGGTATACCGATAATCATGTCAAAAACAACCGGCAATGTCTGAAATATATACAAAAGAAAAATGGCCCAATCGGACAAACTATTTGATTTGTATTTTTCTATCAACCTTATAGACCTAATTGTTATAAATGTTGTTACTAAAACCATAAGAAAATCAATCGTTATCCTCATTTTTTCACCGCTTTACATAATATCCGAAAGAATTCTAATCATTGTTGATTTGTTATCAACTGCATTATACATTTCATGTGAATTCTGCGAATATGTTTCTCTGTGCGCAACTATCCTCTCAATTGCCTCCATTAGTTCGTGCTGATTCTCAAAATCGATACACTCACCTGCTCCAAAATGCTTTACTGTATTTCTCAGTCCGGGTATATCATTACACAAAATAGGGAGGCCCAACCCCGAATATTCATAAATTTTATTAGGTGCGCAAAATAAATTATTAAGACAGTTACCTTGATAATAAGCAACTCCCGCAAAAGCATTTCCCGTCACTTCAAGATGATACGGAGCAGGAATATATCCAAGATAAATCGTCCTTGGATACATCATTTTTAGGTCATCAACGCTATTTGTCAGTTCTTGCCCCATTAATCCCAAGTAAATTTCTGAATTGTTTAACTTCGCAAAAGCGTCTGCAAGCAGTCCCAAATTTCTATCAGACGAAATAATTCCCTGATATAAAAACACCTTTTTATCCTTTATCTGATTTATAAGTACTTTTGTTTCATCAATCGTTCCCTCGCCAATTCTATCAGGAAGACAATATGGCTTGTTTGGCATCACATACGGTGTCTCTTTTAGTTTCCACCACATTTTCATAATGTCAGCCCTTGTAGATTCACATGCAATAACAGCAGACGCATCGGATATGACCCTGCCAACGCCCTTTCTATAAAAAGTGTTATTGTCATACAATTCAAGCACATTAAGAATAAACGGATATTTTTTGTGTTCATTACCCAGTGAAAAGCAACTGTCCGCAGTGCCGTACCATACAAAATCACCGCTTTCAAAATTTTCACTCAACACCCTCAAAACTCTTTTTCTGTAGTCAGTATAGCTTTGTATTTTACCTAAATACTTTATTGTCGATCTCTTAATTGATAAACCTATTGTTTTAACTCCGATATCGTGTAAAGATTTTTCTGTCTTTTGATTGCAACTGCCGTAAATCGCAATTACTTCATGATTAAGTTCTCTTAAATAATCAATTTGATTCAGACACGGAGGATACAAGTGCAACCCTGTTCTGACAATATAAAAAAACCTCATGTTTACTCTCCAATCACATTTTCATGAACATCCTGTAAAAAGCATCTCTTTTTTGATCTAACTCACTCTTTTGGTACTTTTGAGCCACATCAAAGTTTTCATGACTCATTTGAATAAGTTCCTTAATATCTAATTTTTCAAGAATGTTAGCCAACGCGAAATAATCACCCTTTCCAAATAAACACTTCTCTGATATCAATTCTGGAATTCCTCCCGTAGTCGTTCCGAGTGCCGGAAGTCCCCTTGACATTGCCTCTACTAGAGCCCTTGGTAAACCCTCTTGTTTACTTGGTTGAATATATAGGTCAATTGAATCCAACCAATCAAAAACTTTTTCATGCGGAATTCCTCCTAAAATATAAACTTGTGTTTCCACATTACACTCTTTAGCAATTTTTTTTAGTCTTGTGCTGTTTCCATTTCCAACAATGTGATACTCGTAACGGCAGTTACCTCGTTTCTTCAATTCTCCCAAAGCGCGTATCACATATTCCTGACCTTTGTATGGCACATCAATTGCAGCAATTGTACCTATCCTAAGTATAGACTTGTTTGTTTGGGATTTGATTTTTTCAAGTCTTCTTTCCTCTGTTCTACCATTCAAATTTGTAATTTCAACATCAGAACAACCGATTGTCCGACCAAAACTCGGATATCTGTCTTGCAAAAACGCCTGAGTAACATAAAGAACATATGGAGCATTTTTAATAAGTTGCTTGTTCCTTAAGAATATGAAAGGTGCTATCATTTTCCCGATTGTTCCGTGATTCCACAAAGCATCCCATGCGCAACCGACCATTTCAATAAAATACGGTTTCTTGAATGTTTTGTTTATATCTAGGGCTTGTATTCCTATCATACTCGGAAGACGAACAATCATTTTATCGCATCGTTCTATCTCATCCTTCAATTCAGGAACAATAATAGTTTTATTGCCAAAAATATTTACTTTAGGATTTGTAATCAATGACCAACGATTATTCACCGTTATTTCATCATAAATTCGTGCAATAATCGTTAATTCTTCGCAATACTTCGTATATCTTTGCAACACTAAGTCATTTAACCCACCGGTAGAATATAATTTCCCATCTACTCGTCTGAATGGGTGGTCATGAATAAATAGCAATTTCATTGTATTATCACCTGTCTTTAATCTTTTTTCCCGGGACACCTACAATTATTGAATTATCATATACATCTTTGGTAATTACTGTTCCTGCACCTATTACACTACCGTCATTTACATGGTTGCCTGCCAAAATTGTTGCTTTTGCCCCAATCCACACATTATTGCCAATAACCACAGGGATTGATTTGACTTTCTGATCCTTAATCGGAAGTTCACGATCCGAATATTGATGTTCAAATGTAAGAATTGTTACACCATGAGCAATTGAAACATCATTGCCTATTACAAGATCGCCAAATGCATCAATATATGTCATTGGCCAAATACTCACATTTTTACCAATAACCATATTATCAATATTATAAAAGAATACTCCTTCTTTAATGCATACATTGTCTCCGACCGATTTCGCAATGCTTTTTACAAGTGCATATCTTTTTACCGTTCCAATATAACCATAAGTATAACGATTTTTTTCTAACATACGATATCGGATTTTTCTCGGAAATAGCCGATACCATTTCTCTATAAGCAAAATAATGCAACGATACTTATGAAATTTTTCTCGTCCCTTACTCATAATACCATCTCCTATTATTGTAACATGCCGGACTAAAAACTCAAGTCAAAGGATTATTAATTCTCTCAATGCTTATTTTCAAACATATTCCTAGCTTGTGTTTCCTTTTTCTGGACAATAACACTCCCATCGGGAAAAGTCCCTTTAATTACACTGCCGGCACCAATTACACAATTATCTCCTATTTTAGTGCCACGAAGAATAATGGCATTTGCTCCTATCCAGCAATTCTTCCCAATAGTTATTGGCGAACTTTTGAATTCTCCACTCTTAATTCCTGCTTTATAATCATGATCGTGATCATAAAGATACACAGACGGTCCAAATTCAGTTCCTTCTCCAATTTCGATGTTGTCATGACACACAATAATACAGTTATAATTTATTTTTGCATTACTGCCAACACTAAGCCTTGCGCCTTTCCGCACTTTAATCTTAGTCCCACTATGTACACGCACCATTTTACCAAGCGTAACTCTGCTACCACAATTAAACTCCGTCACGACATTCGGTGAAAATCGTTCAATCGGAGAAAAAATAAATCCACTCAAACAAAAAATTTTCATAATCGAAAATTTTATAAATGTAAAGATAACACTGATTAAATTGTTTACCGTTCTTCGCATGACAAACTCCTCACAACATTTAACTCCGCCATGTATTTATCAACAACAATCCTACGATCGAATTCCCGTTCAACCTTTTTGCGACCGGCAAGTCCCATATTTCTGCGTTCCTCAATACTTAAACTCAAGAATTTCTCAATCTTCTCTATCAAATCTTGACTATCTGCTTGTTTGATTACATATCCGTTAACTCCGTCATCAACCACCTCACGACATCCGGATCTGTCAGTCGTAATAATCGGACGAGCCGAAGCGGCACTCTCAAGAAGGACATTGCTTAATCCCTCAGGATAATAAGTCGGATGAACCGTGCACGATGCAATTTGATAAATTGGTGTCATGTCAGATACAAGACCATGATATATCACAGTTCCGTTATCACTAAGATCTTTCAGCAGTGCCTCATAGTTTTGTTCGCAAAATCCGCAAATATGAAAGCGTGTTTCGGGATGCAGCTTTCTTATTTCTCTCGCAGCGTCCAAGTACTGTTCTATTCCTTTTTCTTTCATAACCCGTGCAATGAAAACAAAATCAACTGTTTTTGAATTTGGATATGGACGAACATTGTATTGTCTGAGATTTACACCCGAACCCGGGAGCAAATCATAATTACTGTTAACCACTCCGCGATTTACCATAAAATCACGATTTTCGACATTTTGAAAAAACACCTTTTGAGCTTTACACAAGCCCGTTTTATAAAGAAAAAGGGTTATTTTTTGCATTAATCCGCCGTTTTCAACAGCAGTGCCAAGACCTGTTACATTTGCAACATATGGGACATTAAGTTTAGCACAAGCCATGCCCCCGTAAGCATTACATTTGATTGTATATGTAAACACAATATCCGGCTTAACTTCACGAATGATTTCTTTATAAAATCGAATTAACTTAATCTCCTGTAACGGATTAGTTCCATGCCGGTTCATTAGCGGACACGATATGAACACACCGCCGATATTCATTATTGACTCTACGAATTTCCCATGGGGCACACAAAAATACACTTCATTTTCCTTAACCAGTTCTTCAATCAATTCCCGTCGAAATTTATATAACCCCATATCTATGTTTGCAAGAATCAAAACTCGCATAATCTTCCCCTTTATCATATGTCATTTTAATGTGCCGATCATTTTCGCCGGCACTCCCACATAAGTCCCCGTCCGTTTTATATCCTTAATGACCACGGTACCCGCTCCAATCGTGCAATCGGAGCAAATTTTGATATTATTGCTTACAGTCGCTCCTGCACCTACCCATGTGCCGGAGTCAACTGTCACGCTGCCACACAAATGACTGCCGACAGAAACATGAACATAATCTCCAACATGGCAATCGTGATCAACAGATGAACAAGTATTAATTATACAACCATCACCAATTGTACTCCCTGAATTTACAACCGCACCTGCCATAACAACTGTTCCCTTGCCAATCTTCGCATCATCAGCAACCACAGCGCTTGGGTGAATAAGTGTAATCACATTGATAAGCTCGCTTTGAATTTGCTCTCTGGATTTTGCGTTTCCGATAGCAACAAAAAAGCACTCATCCGAATACAATTTATAATCCGAGCATTTTCCTACAACACGATAACCACCACAATTATTAATTTGATCATTATCATCTAAGAATTTAATGTCAGTATATCCGCACAACTTTGCAATATCAGCAACCACTTTTCCGTGACCCCCGCCACCGATTATGACTAATGATTTCATCTTGTAAATTCCTTTTCGTTTCCCTTAAATTCTTCCATTGTTGCAGAAGTTTCTGAACTAATGCCATCCTTCTTTAGCACAGCAAAAACAGTTTGAAAAATAATCTTTACATCTTCCCCAAGTGAAATATGGTCTACATAATAAATGTCATGCCTGAATTTTTCTTCCCAAGTGAGAGAATTGCGTCCATGAACCTGTGCATATCCCGTAAGTCCGGGTCTAACCTCATGTCTGCGCCTTTGTTCGCAAGAATATCTATCAAGATATTCGGTAAGCAGCGGTCTCGGACCGACAATGCTCATATCACCTTTAACGATATTCCACAACTCCGGCAACTCATCAAGTGAAGTTGCCCTGAGAAATTTACCGTAACCATTTAATCTATCCGCGTCCGGCAGAAGATTTCCGTCATTATCCTTTGCATTGCTCATTGTGCGGAATTTTATCAGCTTAAAAATCCTCTCCTTGCCTGTTTGCGCATCTATCTTTCCCGGTCGCGGCTGAGCGAAAAACGGATTTCCCCTCATGGCAACCGCGCCGCAAGCCGTCAAAACCAACATTAGCGGCGACAGCACAATCAAAGCGGTGAGCGACAAACAAAAATCAAACACTCGCTTGAAAAATCTTTCATACATTCGCAAAACCCCCGCAATCAACCGAAACAATACTTTATAATCTCAATAATTTTATTCTGTTCTTCTGCTGTCATTTTGTTGTCACTCGGCAGACAAAGACCACATTCAAAAATATCTGCCCCGACATCATCGGCACCACCTGCAATATACGCGTTTGTCCGCGCTCTGCCGGAATCGGTTCGCGTGATGAATTCATGCATCCTATACATCGGCTGCATATGCATTGGTTTCCATATAGGTCTGCCCTCTGCATTACATTCCGCAAGGACTTCAAGAATCTCTGTCGGGCATGATTTGCCCTTTTCCGAAACATAGAGCGCATTTGAATCATCTCTGACCTGTTTGCACATATATTCCCTGTCTATAGTCATGGCAGACAACCAATAATTCGGACTGCTGTCCGGCAATATCGGGTTCATACGCACGGGCAAATTCTTCAAGCCTTCGGCATATCTTTCATACACAGCTTTTTTCTGTGCGATATGTTCTTCAAGGAAAGAATACTGACCGCGCACAACTCCGGCTACAATATTGCTCATGCGGTAGTTATAGCCAACTTCCTCATGCTGATACCACGGGGCATTCTCACGCGCCTGTGTAGACCACTTGCGTGCCTTATTGGCAACCTCTATATCATTTGTCAAAAGGCAACCGCCCGATGATCCGGTGATTATCTTATTGCCGTTATAGCTTACGGCGGAATAGTCGCCGAATGATCCGCACTGTTTGCCATGGAGTGTCGCCCCCATTGCCTCGGCGGCATCTTCAACCAAAATCGCACCGTGTTTTTTGCATATATCTTTTATCACATCAATTCTGCCCGGGAAACCGTAAAGTTCCGCACAAACGACAAGTTTTACATTCGGATAGAGTTCAAAAGCTTTTTCGAGTGCGACGGGATCCATGTTCCATGTATCCGGGTCAGTATCTATAAATATCGGCACGCCTCCCTCATAGACAACCGGGTTCAAAGTCGCATCGAAAGTCATGTCTGAGCAGAACACATATCTGCCCTCAAGTGCTCCGTGACCGATAGGCGGTTTTCCGTAGAGCCGCTCTCCGGCGGATTTTACACAAAGATGAAGTGCTGCGGTACAACTCGACAGAGCAACGGCATATTTCATCTGTGCCTTTTTTGCAGCGATTTTCTCCACCTCATTTATGTTTTCGCCGACAGTGCTCATCCAATTGGTGTCATACGCCTCTTGGACATATTTCATCTCGGCGCCGTTATGCATTGTCGGTGATGAAAGCCATATTTTCTTTTCAAAGGGTTTTATTGTCATGTTGATTTCCCTCTTTCGATATTTGCATTTACGAATGTCATTAATGTATAAATAATTTTTGTTTGAAGAACGGCAATAATGTATAAACGCTTGCAAGCAAGCTACAGCTCATCCGTCACCATACGGTGACACCTGTCTCGGCTCCGCCTCAATCGACGATTGAATCCCTCCACCGCCTTTTTCATTTGATATTATTTTATAAAAAAATAATATCAAATGGGCGGTCCTGTTCTCACCTGCCGGTTCGGTCGGCGATGAACGCTTGCCACCAGCAAGCATCACCCCTTTAGGCAAGGGAGGCTCTCAAACCGCCACCGATTATGTGTTGATTTGTGCGTTATTATTTCTTTATTCGGGCGACCACACAGGGTCGCCCCTACGGGTGTATTAGCGGAATATTGCCGAAATCACAAATTTGTTGATTTGTTGCGGATCGGCGATTGAATCCCTCCGCCGCCATTTAGGCAAGAGAAGCTTCTATCACTCCAAGAGATTCAAGCTTTTGCACCTTATCGTCCGAGAGTTTTTCATTCTTGAAATACTGCCTTTGGCGTTTCACCCAAAAATTAAGCTTTCGCTCATCCGCCAAGGCATTCTTACCGAGGTGGGGCAAGGCGCCGTGCACATCGCAATATGCCTTAAGCAGCAGAAAATTTCTTTCCCACGCATCATCGGACCGTTTGCGCGCACCGCCGTCCCAATCCACGCCGATCGCCTCAAGGCGTTGCGCACAATCCGGCGGCAGTTTGCCGTCCTTATATCTCTTTTTCTGTTCGGACAGCCATTTGCCGAGCCATATCCCGTCCGAGACATAGTCCGTCTTTATATCCAGATTTCCGTTTGTCCTAAAATATCTTGCGGCAAGCGCATAACGCACTTCCCACGCATCCGCCTTGCGCCACACCATGCCTATTTCATCAAGCTTCTGCCTGCGTTCGGGCGCAAGCCTTGCATTATGGCGCTGACGGTCGATCCATTTGCCTAGGGCAAACCCGTCTGCGGTTATATATGTCGGCGGAACATTGAGATTTCCGTTGACTTCGTAATAATTCTTTGCGGCGTTATAGTTTGCATTCCACACTCTGTCATGCTTGCCGCCCCACGCCATGCCCAGGGCATCGAGTGCCTGTTTTTGCTCATCCGTCAGGTGCGGTCCGTCCGCAGAGCCGTTTCGTGCGGACGAACGGAGATTGTTTATCCATCCGCCGAGGCGAACGCCGTCCTCCGTGACAAAATCCGCCGGCACATCCAGATCTCCGTTGGCGGCGCGGTAATCAAGGCAAGCCTCATAATACCTCTGCCACAGCCAATCGGACACACTCCAGTTCATGCCCAGTTCATCGAGAGCGCGGATTCTGTCTGCGGTGAGATACTTGCTGTCAAATCCGTTTTTCCTGGCGGTGCGAAGGTTCGCAATCCATCTGCCGAGCTTCACGCCGTCATCCGTCACAAACTGTGCCGGTATATTCAGGTCGCCGTTGAGTGCCGCATAATCCCTTGCCGCACCAAGAAACCTTGCCCACTGCACATCTCTGTGGCTGTCCCACACCATGCCGACGGAATCAAGCTTTGATATCCTATCCGCGGTCAACACTCCGCTGACTGCGCCGGAATACACACGCCGCTGGGTCATGAGCCAATTGCCGAGTGAATATCCGCCGGGAGTTTTATACCTTTTGGGCACATCGAGATTTCCGTGTTGCTCATAATATCTCTTTGCCTCGGCGAACATATAGTCCCACGATGCAGTAAGGGTGTCGTTAAGTTTAGAAAAAAGTTTTATGCAATCGCCCACTTCATCGGTGACGGTGAAGTGTTCGTTGACAATCTCGTTATCCCTGCCGACAGAGCGATAATAACTGACGGCAAGCCGCATCTCGTCTTCTATGGTGCCAATACTGCAGAGATTTTCTATATTAAGCACAATGTCAAAAATCACGGACGATTCATCCACACCCGTCTGCAAGGCTCTGCCTATCTGCTGTTTATATATAATGGGCGACACCGTGGGGCGCAGCAAAACAACACCGCTTATGCCGTCCACATGAACCCCCTCATTGAGCGCGTCTATGCAATAGAGCAGCCGCAGATGAGAATTATCGTCATCCGCCTTGAACGCGCGAAACTGCGCATCTGTGGACGGATCCTCTGAATAGAGCGTGTACACATGCGGCGCGGCATCCACCTTGGCAAACCACTGCGGCGCAAGCTCCGTCATGCGGCACATCCGTTCATAGTCCGAGCAGAAAACAATATATTTTCCCGTGCGCTCCGTCATATGCCTGTCAAACAGGGCGTCCAATCCGTCGGCTTTATCAAGCGCGCGCCTGAGCGCCTCGAGATACCTCTCTCCCTCATCACGCACTGCCTGACTCTTGGCATGGGCAACGCGGCGCCTATATCTCGCCAGGCTCTCCTTGCACGAGAAAGCCGAGAGAACATACTTCGGCGGTGCAAGGATGCCGCGTACTATCGCCTCGCCGAGCGACATCTCGGACGCAACATTGCCGTCAAAAAGTTCATCAGCCATGTTCCGTTGATTGTCAAGATAGCGGATTGCCGTGGCAGACAGCCCGAGAACGGGCACATTCGCATACATCGAAAGCAATCTTTCCACTCCCCGACCCCACATCTGAGCGCCGCATCGGTGAAATTCATCAAGGATTATATAATCCGGCTTTATGCCGGCAATCTCACTCTCCGTCATATTGAGCAGCTTGGCATATGTGAAAAAGCTGATGTTCGTCGGCGCGATACCGCAATTGGCTTTTTTTACATTTTCAAGCTGAGTGGAAAAGATATATTCCGACGGTGAGAGCCAGCATATGTGTTTATCGGGATTATCCTCGCACAGTCTGAAGGCTATGAAAGACTTGCCGGTGCCCGTGGGGTGGATCACAGCGGCCTTCTTCTCTGTACGCAACAATGCAAGCGCATTTTCATATGCGATTTCATTATGACTGTACAGTTTTATCGGCACGCAAAACACCTCACTCCGACTCGTGACTACATAATAAGAATTATGTTGTGAAATTACAAATTGCGAAAAAATTATGACCTTGCGGGAATCCCTCAGACGGCTTTTTCACACAGTATTATCTTTGTTAAAGATAATACTGTGTGAGCCGCCAGCTTCCTTTGGCAAGGGAGCCTTTCGCACTGACGAAAATTTTTGCAAATCAGAATGTCTCCCTTGCTAAAGGGGCGATGGTTGCCTGTGGCAACCGTTTATCGCCGACCGAACCGGCAGGTGAGAACGGGACCGCC
>CAKSFP010000047.1 GCA_934454585.1 uncultured Clostridia bacterium | reverse complement strand
ATCAATTTGTGCGTAATTCACGCATTTTTGCCGACCGACCACCGTAGGGGCGACCCTGTGTGGTCGCCCGTTTTTGGGTAATTCCGTGATTCTGCCAATCGTGCGTAGGGGCAGGGCTCTGCTCTGCCCATGTTTTGTCATTTCCGCCCCTACAAGTGCATTAACGGAATGTTGCCGTAAATGTGGGTTTGTGCGTGATTTGCGGGGCGATGGGGTCATCGACCCCTACCGCCTTGATGCAAGATTCATTAAAAGAAAAGAATCTATCTCATAGGCGAGGGTAGATATATTTTATTTTGTGTGAGCGAGTTCTGCGCCACCGCACAGCTGTCTGAGCGAGCTAAAATAAAATATATCTGCCCGAGACGGTACACCGTATTTGCCATTTTGCGCGCAATTTGCGGGCGACCACACAGGGTCGCCCGTTTTTGGGAAACCCCGTCCCTACATTAATTACGAATTCCGAATTAATCATTCCCCGTCGCCCTAAGCTCATCGTACTGTTCTTTGGTTATCAGCACCTGTCTGGGGCGGTTGCCGTCCGGCTCGGATATGATTCCGCGCACCTCCATCTGGTCGATAATGCTTCCGGCACGGTTGTAACCGATGCGGAATTTTCGCTGAATCATCGATGTGGACACTGTTCCGTTGCCCATGACCGCCATTTCTATCGCCTCGGGCAGGAGCACATCCGCATCTCCCGGGTTCTCTCCGTCCGGTTCGTACTTGTCATCGCTTTCGAGCTGTTCTATCACCGTCTCGTCATATGACGGCTCAAATCCGCTCGACACCGCCTCGACAACCTTTTTCACATCTGCATCGGACACAAAGGCGCACTGCATACGGCTCGGCTTGGTCTCGCCGACGGGCATATAGAGCATATCGCCCTTGCCTATGAGTTTTTCTGCGCCGCCCATGTCCAGTATGGTCTGAGAGTCGCGCACGCTTGCCACCATGAACGATATTCGGCTGGGGACATTTGCCTTGATGTTGCCTGTTATAAACTTGACAACAGGCCGCTGGGTTGCGATTACAAGGTGCATTCCGGCTGCTCTGGCGAGCTGTGCGATTCGGCACACATAGTTTTCCACATCGCCGGGCGCAACCATCATCAGGTCGGCAAACTCGTCTATCAGGATCACTATCGACGGCATTTTGCCCTCGGGGGTGCCGTTGTGCTCCATAAGTTCGTTGTAACCCTGGATGTTGCGCACATTGTTGCGCTCGAAGATGGAGTATCTGTCCGTCATTTCGTTCACCGCCCAGCCGAGCGCACCGGTCGCCTTTTTGGCGTCTTTTACGACGGGAATGAGCAGGTGGGGTATGCCGTTATACACACCGAGTTCGACTTGCTTCGGGTCAACCATGACGAGTTTGACTTCGTTGGGGTTTGCCTTGTAGAGTATACTCATGACAAGGGTGTTTATGCACACACTCTTTCCGGCGCCTGTGGCTCCGGCTATGAGCAGATGCGGCATTTTTGCCAGATCCATTATTATCGGCTTGCCGCTGATGTCTTTGCCGAGTGCCACGGCGAGTTTGGAGGGGTGATTCTTAAATTCCTCCGACTCGAGCACCTCACGCAGCGACACCACGCTCGGGTTCTTGTTCGCCAGCTCTATGCCGATGGTGCTCTTGCCCGGGACGGGCGCCACCATGACATCTTTTTCCGCAGCGAGAGAGAGGGCGATGTCTTTTGAAAGCGAGGTTATCTGGCTTACCTTGACACCCTCTGCCGGGCGTATCTCATAGCGCGTGACCGTCGGCCCGCGGCTTATCTCCACCACTTGGGCGTCCACCTTGAAGCTGTGCAAGGTTTCGATCAGGTGCTTGGCGTTTTGCTGAAGTTCCTCCGTGGAGTCGGCGTTTTTCTTCTGTTTGGGTTTGGACAAAAGCTCCGTGGCAGGGTATGAGTATTCCATAACAGAGTCGCTCTGCTCTGCCGCAGTGGTCTCCATTTCGCGTTTTATCTCGTTGTCGAGCTGCTGCTTCTCTTTCTCGCTGAGTTTCGGCTCGGGGTTCTCTCCGCCGGTCACTTCTATCTCACGGTCGATAAATTCTTTTTCGCCGTTGCTCTTGATTATCTCCTTGCCGTCCGGCAGATTTATCGTCAGGTCGTGCGGCATGGATTCAAATTGGCTTTCCACATTGCGGATGTGGTGCTCGGCATCTTTGATTTTCCGTGGGTCAACCTTCACTTCGGTGTGGGCGACGGCGCGGATTTCGTCGTCATCGTCGGTTGCCTTTGACTGCGCCGCGTTTTTGTTTTCTTCCTTAATTATGTCTATGTCGTCGCGGATGGATTTCATTGCGGACGACACCAGTTTTACCAAGCCGTTTATGCATCTTACTGCGGATATGTCAAAAATGCAGTTGAACAGGATGATAAACACGGCTATGAACACTATGTTTGTGAACACCGTGCCTATGACCGGCTTGAGCGGCTCGCTGAGGCACGCGCCTATGAGTCCGCCGCCGGTGCGCAGTGCGGCATAGCGGTAATAGTCGAGAAACTCACTGACCTCTATGTGCATGAAAAACATATGGAATATCGCCGTAAGGTCGATAAACGCCGCAAGCGACATTATGAGTTTTTTGCGTACACTGCCTTTTTCGCGCGCAAAGAGAAAATATATCATTGCCGCTGCGAGCAGCACAGGCAGCAGATAGGCACAGGTGCCGAACAGCCCGAGCAGTACCGATGATATGAAAGTGCCCACGGCACCGCCGCCGTTGGAATATATGCTTATGCCGAAAAATATGCTCAGAGCGGTCACGCAGATTGCGATGATTTCGTAACAGCGCGACATATCCTTTTCGGCGTTTTTTTGTTTCGCGGGTTTTGCCGCGGATTTGGTTGTTTTTTTCGCTGCCATTGTAGTTCCTTTCTTTAAGTTTGCATACTACGAAAATGTGTTTGTATCTGAAGTTTTACAGCCCCTCAGTCAGCCGTTTTGCTTGGTTGTTTTATATCTATAAAACAACCAAGCAGGCTGCCAGCTCCCCTTGCACAGGGGAGCCTTTCCCGTCGGCGTTTAGCTGCACACAATTTCAAAATGATGCGCATACGGTTTTTTTAGAGTATTCGAAAATCTTTGCCTTTCGTGTGGCTCCCCTGTGCAAGGGGAGCTGGCGGCGCATACGATATTATTTCTGTTGAAAATAATATCGTATGAAAAAGCCGTCTGAGGGGATGTTGAGGAATTTATTCCCCTCAGTTCTTCTTTCTGAGCCTATCCATAAATTCTTTGTTGGTATGAGTCTTGATGAGCGTGGAGATGATGTACTCCGTCACATCGTTGCTGTTGTTTGCAAGACTTCTGCGCAGTGACCACGCAAACTCCTTCTCGTCGTTGTTGAGTATGAGTTCCTCTTTTCGCGTGCCCGACTTGTAGATGTCTATCGCCGGGAAGATTCTTCGCTCGGAGAGTCTGCGGTCGAGGTGGATTTCCATGTTGCCCGTGCCCTTGAATTCCTCAAAAATGACCTCGTCCATTCTGCTGCCCGTCTCTATGAGTGCGGTGGCAAGAATGGTCAGGCTGCCGCCGTTCTCTATGTTTCGCGCCGCGCCGAAGAATTTTTTCGGCTTGTGCAGTGCGGACGGATCTATGCCTCCGGAGAGGGTCTTGCCCGTGGACGGCACGGTGAGGTTGTAGGCGCGCGCAAGGCGCGTTATGCTGTCGAGAAGTATCACTACATCCCTGCCGTGTTCAACCAGCCTCTGAGCTCTTTCGAGCACCATTTCCGCAACCTTTATGTGGTGCTCGGGCAGCTCATCGAAGGTGGAATAGATCACTTCGCCGTCTATGGAGCGTTTCATGTCTGTCACTTCCTCCGGGCGTTCGTCTATGAGCAGGACAATGAGGTTTATGTCCGGGTTGTTGCGGCTCACGCTGTTTGCGATATCTTTTAGGAGCGTGGTTTTGCCGGCTTTCGGCGGCGCAACTATGAGTCCGCGCTGACCTTTGCCTATGGGGGCTATGATGTCGATGAGGCGCATTGCATAGTTATCCGGGGTCGTCTCCAGGCGCAGTCTTTCGTTTGGGTACACCGGGATGAGAGTGTCAAAGGGCTTTCGGTTGATTGCCTTGTCGAGAGTATCGCCGTTTATATCTTTTACGAATATCATGGGTGCGGAGCGCTCTTTGATGCCCTTGGGACGGCAAATGCCATGAACCATGTCTCCTGTTTTCAGATGAAATCTGCGTATCTGTATCGGCGAAACAAAGGTGTCCTCGTCCGTGGACAGGTAGTTCTCGCCGCGCAAGAATCCGTATCCGTCCTCGCACAGCTCCAGGATGCCGGTTACTTCATATGTATTGTTGCGCTGAGGGTCGCGGTGTTCGCCGTCTTGTCTCGGCTCTTTGTCGTTTTTCTCGTATCTTTCGTATTTTTCCCCGTTTTCGCCGTCGTCTGCTTCTTCGGAGGCCGGCGCCGTTTCCGCTTGAGCCGGTTCTTCGCCGTTCTCTGCGTACTTTGTGTTTTGTGTCGGCTCGGCGAGAGCTTTTTCTCCGTCAATTTCCGTTTTCGGTCTGCGCTTGTGCGTTGTGCTCGGCGCGGGCTCGGCATCGGTTTGTTCGGGGGGTGTTTCTCTTTCTTGAGTTGTTTTCTCGGTTTGAGTTTTTTTCACGGTTCTCTTTCTCGGTTTTTCCGCGTGCTGCGGTTTGGATTGATTTTCGTCACTTTGCAAAATTTTTTCGATAAGTTCATTTTTCTTGTATTTGCTTATGTACTTGATTCCGTGTTCTTTGGCGATTTCTTTAATCTGCGCCAGTGTCATTGAGCTTAAGTCAGCTCCGGTTTGATTTTTCATATTACATCTCCGTTAATTAAAATTGGTGGGTGCCCGGGGCACGGTTTGGAATAAACAGTATTTTTTGCCTGGATACAAAAATTCATACTATATTAATTATACCACAGATTTGCCGAATTGCATATGTACAAATTTAACTATATTAATCGGAATATATGGGATATTTCCACAACAGATTGACGAAAACATATATTTGTGATACAATATATGCAACTGCAAAATTTTTCGCAAAGAGGTATATATTTCATGTGAGCGACTTCTGTGCATGGTGCGCAGAAAATATTCCGTCAAAGGAGGTGTATGTGTTTTTTTATGCTTAAGCGACGAGTTCAGCGCTACCGCACTGCTGTCCGAGGAGCAAAAATAAAAAATACATACACAGACGGCACAAGCTTTTTGCGTCCGAAATAAAATATATACCCACTCGATTTTGTGTATTTTTGCAAAAAGCATGAGCGGCAAAGATTCAAGAAAACGGAGGACATTATATGCGCGGTTTAAGCACTGCGGCAGCCGATCGGCTGAAAAACATAAATATTTTTCTGAAAAAAATCACGGCGGACGATGTTGCCGTGCGTGCGGCGGGCGTAAGCTTTTACATTCTCACCGCTTTTTTTCCGTGCGTGATAATAATCTTCATCGCCGCCGGGTACATGAGCATAAATGCCGAGGAGATGCTTGTGCGCCTTGTGAATATGCTTCCGGCAGATGTCGGCGGCGTAATAGACGATGTGCTCACGAACATCTCCATGGGGCGTCACCTTGTCATAATGTCGTCGGTGCTCACCATGTGGACCATGTCCAATGCGCTCATAACCATTGCCAAATCGCTGAATATTTTTTATGAGGCGGACGAGACGAGGAATTTCTTCGTGTTTCGCATATATGCCTTCGGTCACGCTTTTCTGCTGCTCTCCATGATTCTTGTGTCACTGGTGGCATTCGTGTTCGGCGGCGTTATGGCGCGGCTGTTCGAGAGGTTCATTGCGGCGGATTTTCTCATCATGCTCTGGGAATATGCCAGGTATATCGTCGGCTTTGTGTTTGTGACGCTGATCTTTGCGTTCATCTTCAAGACGGTGCCCAACAAACGGCTGAAATATCGTGATGTCATGCCGGGTGCGCTCATCACATCGGCGGTGTGGATTGCGTCGTCATATGCCTTTTCGTTCTATGTGAACAATTTTTCGCGTTATCACATACTCTACGGGTCGTTTGCCGGAATAGTCATATTGTTTTCGTGGACTTATCTGACGAGTTTTGTGGTGCTGCTCGGCGGTGAGATAAATGCGGCAATTTATATGAAAAAGTGCGGCAGAACGGTCCGGAAAGATTAATTTTGCAAAAAAATACGAAAAAAATAAGTTTTTTTGAAAAAACACTTGCAAAATGATTTATAATTTGATACAATATAGCTTGTGCTTATAATCAGACTGGATAATTTATTGGGAGGTGCATATATATGGCAAAGTGTGATATCTGCGGAAAGGGTGTAACTTTCGGCATAAAGGTCAGCCACTCACACAGAAGATCAAACAGAACTTGGAAAGCAAATGTAAGATCGGTTAAGGCGCTCGTGAACGGAGCACCCAAGAGAATTCATGTTTGCACAAGTTGCCTGCGTTCAAATAAGGTTACAAGAGCCGTTTGATAAGATTGGCTAAAGCAGATTTAACAGGGAATCATGATGTGATCCCTGTTTTTTGCTTTATTTGGGCGCTTTTTTTATGGAATTTATAAGAACGATAAGCGCAATTTTAATGATGCTTCCGGCCTTGCCTTTGGTGAAAAAATATCGGCAGGGTTATTTTGCGGCATTTTTCGGCAAAAGTCAATTATTTTATCTTTTCTTAACATTTATACTCTTTATTTTTCTTGATTTTCTCCTAAAAATCATATATAATATAATCAAATTGAAACTAACAAACGATAACGGAAGGAAGAACAGATGAAAAAGATAATTTTTGCGCTTTTTCTCATCGTGACGCTCCTGATTGCGACAGCCGCATATGCCGACTTCGGAATACGACTTTATATAAACGGGAATGAAATACAAAGTGATGTGCCGCCGATGATTATAAACGACCGCACAATGGTTCCGGCAAGGGTTGTTTTTGAAAACCTTGACGCCACGGTAGACTGGAACCCCGACACAAGGCAGGTCACGGTGAAAAGCAGCAGCGGAACGAACATTGTGCTGACGATAGGCGAAAAGCAGGCGGCCGTCGGAGGCAAAACGGTGACAATGGATGTGGCGCCCATGATACTGTCGGACAGAACCATGCTGCCGATTCGTTTTGTGTCCGAAAACTTAGGCTATGATGTCAATTGGAATCCGACATCGAAATCGGTGTACATCAGCGCACCGCTGCCCAAGTATACAAATGAGATTAAATCCGTGGATGTAAGCGACGGAGAAAGCAGCAGCTCTGTGGTGATAAAGCTCGCATCGGCTGCAGCTCCGAAGGTCATGACCCTGGAGTCGCCGTACCGCATAGTACTCGATTTTGCTGCGGCAAGCATCAACGGAAAGGACACCGACAAGACAGTGGACGGAGTGTACATCCACAAGCTGCGCTGGGCGCTGCACGATGATTACTCCAGGATAGTCATAGAGCCGAACGGCGACAGGAAATATGAGATAACCGGCAGCGGCACAGACAGCATAACGGTGAGAATAAGCGGAGGCACGCCGGGCAATGACAATCCGTCAAAGCCGAACGAAACCCCGCCTGCGGGCAATCCGTCAAAGCCGGGCAGTAACCCGGGCACATCAAAACCGGTGTCGGACGGATACATCGTAGCGATTGACGCCGGGCATGGCGGCAAGGATGTCGGCGCAATAGCCAAGGATGAAAACGGCGACACCATAACGGACTCGAACGGCAACCCGATACTCACGGAGAAAACCGTGAATCTGTACATCGCCCGAAAGATACGCGACAACCTGGTTGCCAGAAATGTAAAAGTGATAATGACGCGTGACGACGACACCTTTGTCGGCACGAATATGGAAAATCTGCTTGCGCGCGCGGAGATGGCGAACAGCGGCGGTGCACAGCTTTTTGTCAGTGTGCACAACAACTCGGCGGCGAGTCCCAATGCAACGGGCACGGAGATTTGCTACACATCGGAGAGCACGGGTGCGAGCGGAATAACGAGCAAGGAGCTTGCGCAAAATATCCTTGGGCCGCTTGTGGCGGCAACGGGGCTTGCGAACAGGGGTTTGGTGGACAGACCGAATCTTGTTGTGCTCAAGTACACATCTATGCCGGCGGTGCTCATTGAGTGCGGATTTGTCAGCTGCGAGAAGGACCGGGAAGTGCTCATGAGCACGGCAAAGCTTGACGAGATAGCCGCCGCGGTGGCAGACGCGATTGTGGTGAGCCTGGGGAAACTGAAAATTTAATTCATAATTCATAATTGCCGGGCAGTTATATGTTATTATTTTAACATTAAAATAATAATCATGCGAAAAAGGTGATAGGAGGATTCGATCATCACCCGAGAAAATCTGTAACATCGCAAAAATAAACATTTATCGAAAATTCGTTGGGAGGTGTAAAATGAACATATTGCACTTAAAATATGCGGTGGAAGTTGCAAACACCGGCTCGATAAACAAAGCGGCCGAAAACCTGTACATGAATCAGCCGAACTTAAGCCGCGCCATAAAGGAGCTTGAGGATTCGCTCGGCATAACGGTGTTTGAGCGCACATCAAAGGGCATGAAGGTCACACCCGACGGTGAGGAATTTCTCGGATATGCGCGCAAAATCTTAAAGCAGATAGACGAGGTGGAATCAATCTATCGGCACGGCAGAAGCGGCAAGCAGAGATTTTCCATATCCGTGCCGCGGGCGTGCTACATTTCGGACGCCTTTGCCAGGTTTACAAAAAAAATCGGCGGCGGCTCCATGGAACTGTTCTACAAAGAGACAAACTCCATGCGCGCCATAAACAACATCCTTCACTCGGACTACAAACTGGGAATAATTCGCTATGCGTCGAATTATGATAAGTATTTCAAAAATATGCTCGACGAAAAAGAGCTTGCGTATGAGATGATTACCGAGTTTCAATATGTGCTTGTAATGAGTGCAAAACATCCTCTGGCGGGCGTGGAGCAAGTGAAGATGGCTGATCTGGAACCGTATACGGAGATTGCTCATGCCGACCCGTATGTGCCGAGTCTGTCGTTTGCGGCGGTGAAGAAGGAAGAACTGCCGGACAATATTCAGCGGCGGATTTTCGTTTTTGAACGGGCAAGTCAGTTTGAATTGCTCAGAACCAACACGGACACCTTCATGTGGATGTCGCCCGTGCCGAGCACACTGCTTGACTGCTACCGTTTGGTGGAAAAACGCTGTGACGAAAACAAAAAAATGTACAAAGATTTACTGATATACCGCAAGGACTACAAGCTTTCGCAGCTTGATGAACTGTTCATTACCGAACTGTGCAGCTCAAAAAGAAAATATATTTGAGTTTATTGCACAAAATAATGTTCGAAACAGAGTCAATCGCAGTTGGAAATGGATATATCGCCGATGACATATCGATATATATATTTTACATTTCCCGACACGAAAAAAGTGTGTTAAAATTTTAACAAACAAAGCGAAAGGGGAAACATTTATGGAAAAGATTTATGTAGACAGCGTTGAGAAGCTGGAAGAAGCTCTCGCACGCACAAGAGAAGCACAGAAAAAGTTTGCGACATTTACTCAGGAGCAGGTGGACAAGATTTTTTTGGCGGCTGCCTCTGCTGCAAACAAAATGCGTATCCCGCTTGCTAAACAGGCAGTAGAAGAAACCGGCATGGGAGTTGTGGAAGATAAGGTTATTAAAAACAACTACGCTGCCGAGTACATTTACAATGCATACAAAGATGTTAAAACCTGCGGTGTGATTGAAGAAGACAAGGCATACGGCGTGACGAAGATTGCAGAGCCTGTCGGCATTGTTGCGGCGGTAATCCCGACCACCAACCCGACATCCACCGCGATATTCAAGACCCTCATCTGCCTCAAGACAAGAAACGGCATCATCATCAGCCCCCACCCGAGAGCAAAGCTCTCCACCATTGCGGCTGCAAAAGTCGTTCTTGACGCAGCTGTGGCTGCCGGCGCACCGGAGGATATTATCGGTTGGATAGATGTGCCCAGCCTTGAGATGACAAACCTCATCATGAAAGAGGCAGACCTCATCCTGGCAACGGGCGGCCCCGGCATGGTTAAGGCTGCATATTCCAGCGGCAAACCGGCTGTAGGCGTTGGCGCCGGCAACACCCCGGCAATCATAGACGAGTCTGCCGACATCACACTGGCAGTGAACTCGATTATCCACTCCAAGACATTTGACAACGGCATGATCTGCGCATCGGAGCAGTCTGTCATAGTCCACAAAAATGTGTATGACGAGGCTAAGGCCGAGTTTGCAAAGCGCGGCTGCTATTTCCTCGATCCCGAGGAGACCGAGAAGGTGCGCAAGACCATCATTATAAACGGTGCACTCAATGCAAAGATAGTCGGACAAAAGGCTCACACGATCGCTGCGCTTGCGGGTGTTGATGTGCCCGAGGGCACCAAGATTCTCATCGGCGAAGTAGAGTCTGTCGAGCTTTCGGAAGAATTTGCACACGAAAAACTCTCTCCGGTGCTCGCAATGTACAAGGCAGAGGATCTTGAGGACGCTTTTGCAAAGGCGGAGCACCTCATCGCAGACGGCGGCTACGGTCACACATCGTCTATATATCTCGACGCCGTAAACGGCAGAGAAAAGATAGAAAAATTTGAGGCGCGCATGAAGACTTGCAGAATCCTTGTGAACACACCATCATCCCAGGGCGGTATCGGCGATCTGTATAACTTCAAGCTCAGTCCGTCCCTCACACTCGGCTGCGGCTCATGGGGCGGCAACTCTGTCAGCGAGAATGTCGGCGTAAAACACCTTATAAACATAAAAACAGTTGCCGAGAGGAGAGAGAATATGTTGTGGTTCAGAGCGCCTGAAAAGGTTTATTTGAAAAAAGGCTGTCTGCCGGTTGCACTTACCGAGCTTAAGACGGTTATGGGCAAGAAGAAAGCCTTCATTGTTACCGACAGCTTCCTCTATCATAACGGCTACACAAAACCGATTACAGATAAGCTGGATGAAATGGGCATAGCACACACCACATTCTTTGATGTTGCCCCCGACCCGACTCTTGCCTGCGCAAAAGAAGGCGCAAAGCAGATGAAGGATTTTGAGCCGGACTGCATCATCGCACTCGGCGGCGGCTCCGCAATGGACGCCGGCAAAATTATGTGGGTTCTCTATGAGCACCCCGAGGCTGACTTCATGGATATGGCTATGCGCTTTATGGATATCAGAAAGAGAGTATACACCTTCCCGAAGATGGGCGAGAAAGCTTACTTCATAGCTGTTCCGACATCCGCAGGTACGGGTTCCGAGGTTACTCCGTTCGCAGTTATCACGGACGAGAAGACCGGCGTTAAGTATCCGCTGGCAGACTATGAGCTGATGCCTAACATGGCTATTGTGGACGCAGATTTCCATATGTCCGCACCCAAGGGCCTTACTTCCGCATCCGGTATCGACGCGGTGTCCCATGCCCTCGAGGCATATGCCGCAATGCTTGCGACAGACTTTACCGACGGCCTTGCGCTTAAGGCTCTCAAGATTATATTTGAATATCTCCCCCGTGCATATGACAACGGTCAGAACGATCCGGTTGCACGCGAAAAGATGGCAAACGCAGCCACAATGGCAGGTATGGCATTTGCAAATGCGTTCCTGGGAGTATGCCACTCCATGGCGCACAAGCTCGGTGCGTTCCACCATCTGCCGCACGGTGTGGCAAATGCGCTCATGCTTGAAGAAGTGCTCCGTTTCAACGCAAGCGAGACTCCGGCAAAGATGGGTACCTTCCCGCAGTATGACCATCCGCACACCCTGGCGCGCTATGCCGAGGTTGCAGATTATCTCGGTCTTGGCGGCAGCACCGACGAGGAGAAACTTGAAAACCTCATCAAAGCTGTCAACGATCTCAAGGCGAGAGTCGGCATAAAGCCCTGCATAAAGGACTACGGCATCGACGAGAAAGACTTCCTTGACAGACTGGATGAAATGGTTGAGCAGGCATTTGACGACCAGTGCACGGGCGCTAACCCGAGATATCCGCTCATGAGCGAGATCAAACAGATGTATCTGAACGCATACTACGGCGGAAAACACTTTGTCGAGGCGGATTTGCCCGGAAGTGAAAAGAAAGCAACAAGCCGCACCGCAAAGGGCGGAAAAAATAAAAAGAACTAAATAAAATAGGAGGCGGCAGCTGATATGAAGCTGGACAAAGTAATTGCAGTAAGAAATTCCAAGACGGTTTATCGTGACGGCGACCTTTGCATAAAGGTATTTGACGAGGATTTTTCAAAGGCCGATGTCCTCAATGAAGCGCTTAACCAGGCGCGCATTGAGGAGACGGGACTTAACATACCGAAGGTTAAAGAGGTTATGACGATTGACGGCAAGTGGGCTATTGTGTCCGATTACATCAAGGGTAAAACTCTCGCACAGCTCATGGAGGAGCACCCCGAAAAGAAGGACGAGTATATCGAAAAGCTGGTGGATCTTCAGCTTGAGGTAAACTCAAAGGAATGCCCGCTTTTGAACAAACTGCGCGACAAGATGCAGTCTAAAATCAGTCAGACACAGCTCGACGCCACTACAAGATATGAGCTTCACACAAGACTTAACGCAATGCCCAAGCACAACAAGGTGTGCCATGGTGACTTCAACCCGAGCAATGTCATCATCACAGATGACGGCAAGGCATTTATCATTGACTGGTCACACGCCACTCAGGGAAATGCGTCGGCAGACGCGGCAAGGACCTACCTTTTGTTCTGGCTGGAGGGCGATATAGACGGCGCCAAGAAGTATCTGGACATTTTCTGCAAAAAGAGCAACACAGCTAAGCAGTATGTGCAGAAGTGGATGCCGATTGTTGCGGCATCACAGTCCGTAAAGGGCAACGAAAAGGAGAGAGAGTTCCTGCTTTCGTGGGTTGATGTTGTGGACTATGAATAATGCATAATTAACATGAATCGACGGTCGGCAGGGGCGGAATTTCTCAAAACGGGCAGAGCAGAGCCCTGCCCATACGCCCGATTGGCGGAATCACGGAATTGCCCAAAAACGGTCGGGCGGCAGAAATGCGCGAATTACGCACAAATTGATAATTATCCGTAGGGAACGGTCCGTGACCGTTCCGTGCCAAGATGTGCATTGCGGAACGACACATAGGTCGTTCCCTACGGTAATTGCAGCGAGTGCGCAATTATCAAACAGTGATTCGGGCGATGAATGTGTTTTAACACCCTTTTGCAATTTATCAACAGTCGGTAGGGAACGACCTGTGTGTCGTTCCGCCGCAAAGATGTTTATTGAATTGCAAATGTAATTATGCCATACGCACAGATCGGCAAATAGGCGGTAGGGGTCGATGACCTCATCGACCCGCGAATCACGCACAAACCCACATTTGCGGCAACATTCCGTTAATGCACATGTAGGGGCGGAATTTCCCAAAAACGAGCGATTGGCAGAATCACGGAATTGCCCAAAACGGGCAGAGCAGAGCCCTGCCCCTACGCCCGGTTGTCAGAATCACGGAATTGCCCAAAACGGGCAGCCCCTACGCCCGGTTGGCAGAATCACGGAATTGTCCAAAAACGGGCAGAGCAGAGCCCTGCCCCTACGCACGATTGGCAGAATCACGGAGTTGTCCAAAAACAGGCGACCACACAGGGTCGCCCCTACGGCGGACGGCGAAAATGCGTGAATTACGCACAAATTGATAATTATCCGTAGGGAACGGTCCGTGACCGTTCCGTGCCAAGATG
>CAKSFP010000046.1 GCA_934454585.1 uncultured Clostridia bacterium | reverse complement strand
CCCTTGCTAAAGGGGCGATGGTTGCCTGTGGCAACCGTTTATCGCCGACCGAACCGGCAGGTGAGAACGGGACCGCCGTAGGCGGTGGAGGGATTCGTGAAGTGATTTTTCATAAGCTGTAACCACAATTAATATTTTAGGAAATTTTGCAATCGGTTTAAGGATAGGTAATGAAAAAATAAACGATAAACAAATGGCAACTAAAAGTATTTTTGCATCGCAAACAGACCAATGCTTGCCAAGAAAACACATTGGTCTGTTTTACTATGCTTTGAAGTTGAAAAAATTGACGAAATTGGTCGCAAATAATTGACAAACGGTAAAATGTGTGTTATACTTATGTAAATTGTGTTTTTAACCACAACATAATTCTTATTATGTTGCAGACGCCGTGCGCGTCTTTTTTATTTCGCCGTTCAGCACCTTAGCAAGCCGAGTTTTTGCAACTGTCTCATGTGCTCACTGCCGCTCTCCATAGTGTAGATGCGGGTGGTCTCTATGCTCGAATGTCCCAGTATGTCCGCCAGGCGCACAATATCTTTCTGCAGTGAATAATAAGTCCTTGCGAACAGGTGACGAAAATTGTGCGGAAAAACTTTTTTTCTGTCCACATGTGCCCCGTCGCATAAATCTTTTAGCATACGCCATATGGCACAGCGGTCGAGCGGTTTGCCGCTGCGCGTGACGAACACTGCGCCGCCGGTGATTTTTTGCCTGCATATATATCCTTTCAGCATTTTGCAGAGTTCTCTCGGCAGAAAAACCCGTCGTATCTTTCCTTTGCAATTTATTATTGCTATGCCGTTGCGCACAGCCTCGCAGGTGACATATTTCACTTCCGACACTCGGATGCCTGTGCTCGCCATAGTCTGCATGAGGTAATAGAGCCGATCGTTTCGTCGGTTCTGCGCCGCATTGAGCAGCCGTTCATATTCTGTCTTTGACAATTCCCTTGACTTATCCGAAAATATACACCTTTGAATTTTCAATGTTTTCACTTTCAAATCATGCCAACCAACAAATACAAAAAATGCGTTGACAGAAGATAACATGGAATTTACGCTTCTTACCGCATATCTTTCGCAAAGCTCTTTTTTGTATTCGATAACAACCGATTTATCAATGCTTTTGCTTTTCAACCATTCACGGAAGAATCGAATATCACGCATATATTTTTCTGTCGTGTTGTTGCTCCGTTCTTCATCATACAGATATAGTTCAAAATTCTTTATAAGTTCATTTGTTATTTTTCTTTCTTGCATTTTATCACGACCTTTCAGAAATATATTTTATCATATTCCCTAAAAGTATTCACAAACAGCAAATAACAGGGTTTGATTATCAATAGAGGATTTTACAAATTTCTTCATCGTGATTAAACACATAGTTCAGATATATTGCGTTATCGGCAACAGGCGTTAATCGCCGTAAGCATATCCGCCCGTTTGTCCTTTTAGTCAAAAAAAGCCGCCCGGCAACAAAGGCGTTTTGCCTCTGTGCCGGGCGGCATGCTGTGCCGTCACCAATTTCCTGTTCGGAAATCTTTATTTAGTGTTATTTTGTTTCAGCCTTTTTGATTTCGGGCACGGCGCTCTTTGTACCGTAATTGTCATCATCCTCATAGGTTGCCGTTACGGTGTATGTGCCTGCGTTCTGCGGCTTGCCCGAAGCATAGAGCGAGCCTGTGCCGGAGGGTACATAAGCATAAGTCCAGCCGGGGTTAGCGCCTGCCGTAATGCCGGAAATGCTTGCGGTTTCATAAGCCTGCCCTGCGCCGTTATATGTCAGCTCGCCGTCGGCGAAGGTGATGCTTGCGCTGACATTCGTTTTATCAATAACTTCTACTGTTACATCAACATTTGTCGCATTTTCATAATTGCCTGTTGTATCTGTGTAATTTGCCTTAAAGGTCTGCGTTCCGGCAGTGTTCATAACTGTCGTGTCGTCAGCCCAAGCC
The DNA here is from genome assembly GCA_934454585.1 of uncultured Clostridia bacterium. Classification (GTDB taxonomy): domain Bacteria; phylum Bacillota; class Clostridia; order UMGS1810; family UMGS1810; genus RGIG4708. Next base: position 11,988 of record CAKSFP010000046.1, on the reverse strand, counting down.
CAGCCGCCTGTGAGAGAAACGGTTGCAAGCGTTTTACCCTTCATACCGCTTAACCCTGTGGGAGCGGACGGAGCAGGAGCTTTTTTGATCTCAAAGTACACTGCGGTCGTATCAAGGCTTAGTATATAGTTTGATGCTTTGAAGGCTCCGTTGTCTTTAAGAGCCAGCGTGCCGAGGAGAATTTTATAATTGCCGACATTTTCGCCTGCTTCTCTTTCAAGCTTGCCGTCAACGGAAACCGCAGAGGTAGCCGGGTATGTGCCTGCCGCATTTACCGCAGCGGGCACGAGCGTAAGCAGCATTGCCAGTGTCAGTAAAACAGAAAAAAATTGTCTTGTCCTTTTCACATTTATATCCTCCTTTTGATGTGATATTTTACACTCCTCCGGTATTGCGGTCTGAGATTGCATTTCCGCAATACTCGCATTTACCGGAGCTTCCGGCACGGATTCTTGTTGTTCCGTTGCATTTTTCACACACAACATTAACAAAGCTTGTTTTACTGCCTTCTCTGCCCGAAAGAATAACACACGGAGATCCTTGCTTTTGCAGAGTACATCCACAGAATACCCCTTTTCCGAAAAGCTTATCAAGTTCTGAAAGTACCTTGAACGGCGGTTTTCCGGATTGCTTTGCAAGCTCATTGATTGTCACCGTGCCGTCAATATCGCACATGAAGATCGAGTTATAGCGATATGCACGCGCCGCCATTGTGCCGTTTTTAATGCCGTTTAACAAAAGGAGTGCGGACGGAACAATCATGACTACATTGGTAATCAGGTTATCACGAAGTTTTTCGTTGTACCCCGTAACCCCCGAAATAATTCCAAACAGAAAAACCGCCGTGAAGAATCCGCCTATAATCATTTGTATGTGTTTCTTTAATGTAAGCCTTGCAATTGCCACTCTTGAAATATATGTTCCGCCGCCCGATAATACTTTTTTGTCTATTTTCATTTTTACTGCCTCCGAAATGCCAGCATACCCACGCCGATTACTGCAAGCAGTATACCGGCTATTATGCCGAAAATCGAACCACCGCGCACGCCTTTTTTGTTCTCCTCGGCAAACTCTTGTGCCGTCATAATTCCCTTAATGGTTGTAACCGAATCTACATCTTCGCTTTTTATCAGGGTATCGCCTTTTTGTACGCCGATAATCGTATATTCGAGCGGATCGTCGGGCGAAACGATGCCGTAGGATATTTTTTGAGATCCATATCCCGTCGTTGAGTACATACCCTTTGTTTTCTTTGGCAAATTATTCTCTTTCGAAACGCAGTAGCGGCTTTCTTTTCCGCCCGAAAGCACCTTCCAGCCCGCATTAAGACTTTGCTCGTCATATTGCGTAAATTCGGTGTTTCTTATAAGGGGATTAAGCAGCTCGCTCTCCACCTTAAACTCACCGAGCAAAGTAGGCGCGGCAAGCATGGTTGATGTAAGTATCTCGGCGTTTATTCCAAAATTCGCCTTTTCGCTGTAGTCGGTATTCTCCGGGTACCAGTCCCACACTTTTTCATCACCGCTGCCGGTATCCTGCTTATAAGTCCAAACCGTTCTTTTCGCCGTTACTCCGGGAAGCTTAACGCCCGTTATCGGGTCCTGGAGCTGTTCTGCCGGTTTAAGAGTTCCCGAAACAACCACAAGCTTCCCCTCATTTTCGGGAGTGACCTTGCCGTCCTCAATCGTTGCCGCAGCTCTGATTTTCTCGTAGGACTGCGGCGCTGACACAAGAGCTTTTACAGCAAGCAAAGCAAAGGATATGCCTCCTATAATCAGTATAACGCCGATTATTTTTTTCATAGTCATTCCTCCGTTCTGTGGCTATTCAAGCTTTTTTGCCTGATTTTGATACTCATCCTGTATAAATTTCGCATTCTTATCGGTAAGAGCGTTTACAACCTCGCCAAAAGCCTCAAACTGCTCTTTTGTGCAGTGCACCGCAACAGGCTTGCAGGCATAGCCGCGTGCCAGGTGGCTCAAGTTTTCGTTCTTTACAAGTCCGAGCATAACTTCATAAAGCTCATCCGTATTGAAATATGTTGCTCTTTCTCTCCATGATGCATAGTTCTTCTCGGATTTGTTTGTAAAGCTTGTCACGGCTGCCCATGCGGGAACCTTGTTGCTGCCCGGTGTGGTTTTGAAATAGTCTATTGTAGCCCTGTATGCCGCTTCGCTTGTATTTTCGTGCGACGGATAATCGTACCACAGCCAAACAAGTCCTCTTACACCGCTTGAATGGAGGTCTGCGTCAGCCTCGTTTTTCAGCATTTCAGAGATAGGCGCAACCACCCTGTCATCACCGAGCAGGCCGGCATACTCATATGCAGCTTTGCGAACCTCGGTATCCGAATCCTTCATCAGCTCGATTTCTGCATCCACTGCGCCGTCAAGGGTTTTGTTCCATGTGCTTCCGAGAGAAACCGCCGCCTGTCTTCTTACAACTGCGTTTTCATTCTTTGCCGCGTCAAGCAGGAATTTGCCGATTTCCGCATCCTTGCCGCCTTCATTGCCAAGAGCCCTTACCGCACATTTAATAACATAAGGCTCCTTTTCGTTTTTCAAAATCTCCTTTGCTTGAGCCACATGAGCATCACTTGCCCCTAAAAATGTGGCGATGTTTGAAAAAGCATAGCCTCTTACCTGCGGTGAATCACTTTTCAAAAGCGGCTCGACATACTCCTTTGCCGCGGGGAGCGTTGCCTTGTTGTCCTTAAGCTTTTTAATTGCTTTGTCTGTTATATTTTCATCAAGTTCAAGCTTATCATTGATTGTTGTGTATGAATATGTGGAAGCAAGATCTACAAATTCATCCAAGGTTATGTTCTGCTCATCTTTGATAAACTTTTTTATCAAATCATCCTCTGTCATATTTGCATAGTCAATCTTTTTAGCTCCGCTGCTTCCTGTTTTGTCCCCTCCGCACGATGCAAGTGTAAATATCATTACTATTGTTAAAATCAATGTCAATAATTTTTTCATAATCTTTGAATCCTCCGAGTTTTTATTGTTTATCATTATCATCAAATATGTCGCCGCATTCCGGACAGAATTTCGGCGGGTTTTGCGGATCCTGCGGCTCCCAGCCGCATTTGTCGCATTTATACAACGGTGCGCCCGCCGGCTTTGGATTTCCGCAGTTCTGGCAGAATTTGCCCTTGTTTGTTGCACCGCACGAACAGGTCCATCCGTCCGATACCGGCTGCGGCTTTCCGCAATTTGTGCAGAATTTTCCGGTATTGCCCGTCTGACCGCATTCGCAGCTCCAGCCCGACGCTTGTGGCGGCTGTGCCTGTTGTTGAGGCTGCTCTTGCCGACCCATCGCAAAAAGATTGCCCGCATTCATACCGCCTGCATTTTGCGCCATATTCATTCCGAAAAATCCACCCATTGCTCCCATTCCGCCCTCGTTTGCCGCAGCCGTCCTCATGGCGTCTGTCTGGCCGCCGACAATGCGCGCCGCCGCAATGTTCGGGTCGGTTGTCATAATGTTTTCCTCCCACTCGGTAATCTTCTTTCTCTGATCCTCCGGGATAGACACGCCGTTAATGCTTACGGCAAAAAGCTCAATTCCGCGTTTTTCCTTCCACTCAACTTTTAGCTCCTCGGAAAGAGCCTTTGTAACTTCCTTTGTGTGCGCCGGTATTTCGGAATACATTATTTTCATTGCCGAAATTTGTGCAAATGCGGGTCTGAGAGCATCCAACAGTTCACTCTTTAACATTTCGTCGATTTCCGAACGGCTGTAAACATATTCCACATTGCCGCTTACATTTGTATAAAACATAACAGGATCGGCTATTTTATAGGAATACACGCCGTTGCATCTTAAATCCACAGACAGCTTATAATTCATAGACTCATCTATTGTTACCCTGAAAGGCACAGGTGAAGAAGTCCCGAATTTATTTCCCGTTATTTCTTTTGTGTTAAAATAATAAACCCTCTGATCCTTGCCCGGTTCGCCTCCGAAAGTAAAACGCTTGCCCACCTGCGCAAAGCTTTGCTTAACCGTTTCTCCCAGACTGCCGCAGAAAATGCTCGGCTCTGTTGAATTATCATAAACAAACTCCCCGGCCTCGGCGCAAAATTCAACAATTTTGCCCGATTCCACGATAATCATGCTCTGACCCTCATTTATCGAAATGATTGAGCCGTTTGAAATAATGTTGTCATCACCTTTTTTGTTGGAGCTTCTTTTTCCGACCCGTTTTTCGCCTTTTGCCACAAGTGTGTCGGCATCTAAACTTTCGCAGTAGAAAAATTCTCTCCATTGATCAGCCAGAACACCGCCAAGCGCCCCTGCTCCTGCTTTCAAAAGTCCCATAATGTTCTCCTCTCAAAATTTTATTCTTTATATTCTGTTATATCCCATATATCAGGTGTACATATCAGTCTGCCGTTTTCATCCGTATCAAGCGTGATTTTGTGTCCGCCGCGTATGACGATATAAATTTGCACATCGCCGCCGCAGTTTATGATATAGGGCGTACCGTCATATACTTTTTGCGAATTTTTCTCATCGCCGTTTTGGATCAGCTCGTTTTCATCCCCGTACCGCGGAATAACAAGATACCATTTTTCGCCGCCGTAATCAATATGACCGATTGCCCGGCGTTTTTCCTCGGAAAGCTCCGAAAAAAGCTTTTCTATGTATACCGTTGCCGCGCTTTTTCCCTCATCTCCATTTCCGAGATATGCAACCGCCCAATAGGGATAATCATCAATTTCATCGAACGCAAGAGTATTTGCGTATTCTGTCCGATGCTCACTGTCAACATACACCATGCCCGGTCCGTCCAGCATAAAAGGTTTTTCTCCGGGAGCCCTGCATCCGAAAAGACCGGCAATAACCGCAAATATCGCAATTACTTTCATCAGCCTCACCTTAATCACCCTTTCGGCAATTCGATCCTCATATCAAAGCAAAGAATTCTCGAAATCAGCGTTGCAGCTTCGCTCCGTTTAACCTGTGAATCGGGATAGTATGCCATAAATTCATCACTTCCCACAGCAATTCCCTTATTGTAAAGGTCCAAAATTTCATAAGCAAACGGCGTTGTATCATAAACATCGGGAATATCGGTTATAGGAACATCATTTATGAAATACGGATCGGTGTCGCACCGCGAAAACAGATATGCCATCTGCGCACGCGTTGCGTTTTTATCCCAATCAAAAACAATATAATCCTCGATTATTCCGTTGTCATAGCAATAGCTCACATAAGCGTCATACCAGTTTTCACCGGTAAGGACAAAACCCTGCTCCTCACGGTCATAACGGTTTTTGTCATGAATTACGGCTGCAATCTTTGCCGCTTCCGCACAGGTCAGACCGGCATCCGGATCAAATTCAGTTTCGCTTTTTCCTCTTATAATGCCGAATTCATAAGATGTCTGCACATAAGGATAATACCAAGCATCCGCCGATACATCGAAAAACGGCAGCGGCGTTGCTTCCATATACTTACTTCCCTTAAAACCGCAGTCGTTGCAGTAAATCATGTTTGCCCCGTATATGTCCTTTTCCTCCATACTCTCAGCAAGGGCGGTGTGCATGGTTGAAAATTCAAAATAGTCGTCTCCCTTTGCAGCGGATATTTTTTCGTACATCGCTTGTTCGTCCGCCGTGCACGGTATATCAAACTTAATATACCCCGTACCTGTAAAGGCATCATGTTCAAAAACTGTGTTTTCCGAGCATATTGTAACTTCCTCAAGATTTACACAATTTGCAAAGGCGCGTTCCCCGACATCCTTCACGGTTGCGGGAATATATGCATATTCGGCATTGCAGCCCTCAAAAGCATTTGTGTTGATCGTTTCGATTCCCTCATCAATTGATATGAATATAATATCGAGGTCAAGGCATGCCATAACGCCTATTTCATGAATTTTTGTACCGTCTATTTCCGCCGGAAAATCTGCGATTTCATCACCATAATAAGCGGTAATTACCCCATCACCGGTATATTCATACACTCCGTCTGCCGATTTGAATGTTTCCCATTCCGCACAGACAATCGTACAGCTAAATGTCAGCAGTATGAGAGTCAACAATAGTATTCTTTTCATATGTCAGACCTCCCGTTACTTGATTCTTTGTTCCGCTTCATCTGCGCGTCTTGTGTAAACCGCCATGCCGCCTGTTGCAGCATCGTTTAACGCATCCATGCCTTCCCTGAGTCTTTCCTTTTCCTCATCCGTTATGGAGTCCTCTCCCTTTGTTGCCGCCTTAAACGCCGTACCGAATGCAGCCGCCATTCCGATCGCTGCCGCATCCTCTCTTTTTTCCGCCTTGCTTCTGCCGAAGCCGAATAAGCCTCTTTCGTCATCATGAACACCGAAAATATAATCAAAATGGCGCTTTGCATTAAGTACATACTGCATATCAGACCGATTTTTTTTGCTGAAGCAGACTTTAATTTCCCGTTTAATATACGGATGCGGACGAAGTCCTTTTTTATTATCTGTATTCACCTTACTCATATTTCCGCCCAAAAGCTTGATTTTTAATCCGCATTCCTTAAATTCAGGATTTTTTCCCTGCTCGGTTGCAGGCGTTTCCTCTATGTACTCCTCATAGCCCGCCACCTGATCGTAGCGGAAAAGCTCCTTGAGCTTACCTCTGCTCGTATCGCTTCTGTATACAATGCGGAACATTCCCAGGTCGTCACAGAACTCAATTCCCATCTCCTTAACAGTTGACGGGCAGGTGCTTTTTTTGCCCTCTTTTGAGTAAACCTCCTCATAAAGTCTGTTCTGCCGCTTCATATACTCTATATGCCCCTTGATTTCATCTAATGTGAGTTCGCTCAATCTGATATATTTTGAACACAAATTTCCGCAATCAGAACAAAGAAATTCTTTGTTCTTGATCTTTGAACGGTGCATCATGCCGCATTCCTTGCCGCATAACGCACAATTTTTCTTGCCAAAAATGTTCTTAAAAAAATCACCGAATCCCATAATTTTCTCCTCCTTAAAATTTTTTATTAAAAGCTTCCGCCCCTTCCTCCATGGCTTCTGCCCGAAGACGATGTATGGCTGCCGGAATCAGATTTCGGTTTTTCCGTTTTTGCCACTGTGCTGTAAAGGAATATATCCCTTGAAAAGTCAAGATTCATACTGTTCGGCTTCATATAATTGCCGGCATTGTCCTCTTTGACCGCAGTTTTCATTGCGCAGAGTTTTTTGTGCATCATAAAATACGCAAGGACAAGCGGAATAAGAAGCGCCCCGGCAACCACACACAGGATATACTTCGTGCTGTGCTGAGTTTTGTTGAACGGCTTACCCTCTGCCGCCATCTCCAAAAGTTCTTCCGTGTGATCGGCGTATGATTTGACTGCGGCATAATAGTCGTCCTTCTTCAAATACGGAACAGTCTTTTTTTCGAGATAGGCAAGACCGTTTTCGTTAAATATCGTTTCACCGCTGCCGCAGACGGAAAAATGATATTTTCTTTCGGAATCTGCTATATAAAACAGAATACCGTCATAGTTTTTGCCGTAACCATAGCCGTCATAATCGTAAATATCGTCCGCTGCACTCTGTGCGTCATAAGAGGAAAGTCTGTCCTCCGAAACGAATGCAACATCAAAACTGTATTTCCTGCGGATTTCATCAAGTCTTTCCGTCAGTTCCGCATTTTGCTCCTCTGTCAAATACCCTGCCGCATCCGAAACAGGGGACTGCTTAAATTCCGCATAGGCAGGAAGTGCTGATAAAAAGCAAAGAACGGATACAATAAGTACAATAATTCTTTTCATCACCCACACCCCCTAACGCAGCAGAAAATATGCTATGACTGCCGCCGCAATATATGCAAAACCTGCAATTTTTCCGAAATACCGCCATTTTTTCCTTTTGTCAATCGGATATTCACCGACAACTTTGCCCGTCTGTCCGTTAATTGCAAACCGATACAGATTGTTCATGTATTTGATGTTAAGCATCCATACAGGAAGCAGCGAATAGCGTATTTTGCCGCCGGAGAAGCTGATTTTTGTACTTTCGGGAATCACCGCAGCGTAACCGCTTGTCGTCTCCTTAAATACCGAAACCGTTGAATTTTTTACACGCTCATTTGCGCGTTCTATACTTTCCTGTGCCGAAACATCATATTTATCCGCCATATATCCCGAAAGATATGCACCGTTAAATTCCACCGCATCATCATAACAAAAAGGTTCTACCGCCTCCATATATGCGTCATCCGCTTTTTTTGAACCGTCAACAGGAATGTTGGCAAAACCCACACTGCCGCTTCTGAAAAGTCTGTAATAGTCTGTTTTTGTATAATTATAATTAGAATCACTCCAACTTGTAACCATTTGTGCACCGTAAGTTATTGCAGCACTGCAGTCACAGTCAAACATCCAAAACGGCACATAAACGCCTGTCATTTCTTCTATTTTCTTCTTAACCTTAAATTCGTCCGGCAAAAACGGCGCATTTTTGAAATCTGCCTCAAACGCCTCCATTGCCGCCTTTTTTTCCATTTTGAACGGGATGATATAATCAGGGCGCAGCGTTCCCTCAAACTGTCCCTTGATCACCGTTGCATCGCCGCAGTAAGGACAGACGGTCGACCCCATCGTATCGTCACCGGTTATTTCCGCACCGCAGGAAGGGCAGGTATAGCTTGCCAGTTCAATGTCTCCGTCTGCCTCATAGTTTCTCGGTTCGTAATGTTCCCAGTCATATTTTGACTCACCCTGCATTTGCGCTCCGACATCGTCAATTTGCCGCATTGCGTCAATTTCAAAATTATTTCCGCAAGAATCGCAGTGCAGCGACTCATTCTGAAAAATCAGCGAAGCGCCGCAGCAAGGGCATTTATAGTTCTGTACCATGTCCATTGTCTCACTTCCTCTTTGTCCGGCTGCGCTCCCGCCTCAAAAAGCCGGACGGCGGGAGCTGCCGAATATTTACTTATACAAGCTCTTTGTTCTTGACTGCACCGATTATGTACAGAACAGGAATAACCAAGCCGGTAGCATAGCTGAAAATATTGAAATCGCTGCCAAGCACATTTGATATAATATTTCCGGCTACGCTTAAAATCGCCACAATGACACCCATAACCAGGCAGCTTTGTGCCTTTTCGGGGTTATCACAGTGTTTTACTCCCATAATTCCGGCAATCAGCTGAAATACTGCACTTGCCAGAATCAGAGCACTTGCAAGCATAAGTCCGCCGGCGCTCGTTTCAAGAACTGCCGCCAAAGCTCCTGCTCCGATCATTGCAATAATACCTCCGATTATACCGAACGCTCCTCCGATAATCATCAGAATACCAGTGACCTTCAAAAACTTTCTCCCTTTCATAATAAACCTCCTTAAAAAATTTTATTTATATCCACATTTTCGAAATGGATATTACGATTATTTATTTACCGTATACGCACTGCAAAGCGGTCTGAGAGTCTTGAGATTTTTCCAAAGAAATATTTTGTCGCCGGCTTCAAGCGTTACATCCTCCGGAATTTTAACATCCGAATTTACTCCCGCATTAAGTCCGGTTGCAACAATTTTGACCGTTGTCATTTTACCGATCGTATCATAACTTGCAAATGCAATTGTGTATGCACCGTCCTCTTTACAATCTATCGCAAGCGTTTTCCCGTCATAGCGTATTGCATAATCCGTTTCCGGCTCGGCTTGTGCAAGAATTTTGATCTCCGAAAAGTCTGTAATGCGGATTGTCACAAAACCGCCGCCCTGACCGTCTGATTCATATTCAAAGGTTTTTGCGCCGTTTGTTGCCTGTTCGGAGTACGCCGGATAGAAAAATTCCTTTGTTTCGTCTTTTTTGTAATGGATGACCTGCCGGGGTTCAATGCCGACGGTATGCAAATTAACTGTCAGCTCTGCGCCGTTTAGATTTTCATCGGTAATTTCATAACTTGAAATTACCGCTCCGTCCGCATCGGTTATGCTTAAATGAGGAGTTACCGAATAGGTAATCGACGAAGCGATTTCATTGCCCTTTTCATCGGTTGCGGTTGTATACCCGTTTACAGATATATCGGCATATGCTCTTGTATCCAGTGCGGTTGCGTCCGTCTGCACATTAGCGACCGTATCGGTGACAAACGCAATATTTACCGCGTTCGTAAGTCCGCTGACATTTGAAAGTCCCAATCCCTGATAATTGGAAAACATCCCCGGAAGTTCCGATATGTTAACATTATTTTGACTGTCGGATACCGTATAGCTCTTTCCGCCGGCCGTTCCGCTCACGGTCATTTTGTACAGATAAACCGGATATTGAGTCATTTGCGCACCGCTGTAAATCTGCTTTTCACCGTTGTAATAGCTTTCTGTCTGCATCGTCATGAATTTTGTGTTCTCTGCATTATAATTCATATCGAATGTGCGTAATATTCCATATGGCAATACATCTTCGCCTTTGCCGCCCGATTTTCCGTCCGAGCCAATATTCCAGCATTCGTTATATACAGAAGCAATCTTTGCGGATTTATCCGGTTCAAGCGCAATTCGATAACCGTATTTTGCCGGTTCGTTGGGATACATACTGTAAACATTGTAATCGCCCATAAGTCCGTATCGGGCATTTTCGAAAACCGTACTCAGTCCGTAGCGCGGTTTTCCTGCGTCCAGCGGACCGCATTCGGCGGCAAATTCCGTTTTCAGCATTATAGCATCGGCTGCGCAAAGCGAGTTGAAATCAAAGTCGCCGTTTGCGCCGGGTACTATCTCGGCAACACCCATAACATTGCGGTATCGCCGCTCCCCGGTTTTCCCATCCTCCGGCGGCGCCTCAAGAGTATAATATTTACCGCCGATTTCGGAGACAAATATATATGTACCGCCGTAAACGATATCCTTTTCGTCTGTTACTTTTACAAATATCGGCATGGGTTTGCTGCAAAAATCGCAAATGCCGTCATTATTTTCGTCTGTGTGCCGAACGGCGGTTTTAAGTTCCGATTTCAGCGCATACCCGATATCCCAAATCTGATTTTTGCACTGTCCGTCCTTATAATACCTGTCACAAAATCCGCAGTAATAATAATCCGCAATTCCGTCTTTCATGCATGTTGCCGCCGTACCCGGAATACATGTCAATTCCTCATGCAAACAGCCGCCCTCCGGCAAAACCGTTATATTAAACTCCTTGGTTGCTGTCATGTCTGCACATTCGGCGTTCACAAAAAAGGTATACTTGCCGCTCTCTGTCGGTGTTCCGCCGATTGTACCCGTTTCCCGGTTAAGCAAAAGCCCTGCCGGAAGCGATGAACCGTCCGCAACGCTCCATGTTGCGGCAATATCCGAATTAACCGATAAACTGCGCGAATATTCAGAACCGACCGTTGCATTATCCAACTTATTTTGCGTTGTAATTTCAAGCGGATCGCTTTCGTTTATTTTTAATGTGTATGTCTTCTTGGTTACACCGTTTTCGTTTTCCGCGCAAAGAGTGAAGACAAGCATTCCGCTTTCGGACGGGACTCCGGAAATATCATAATAATAACCGTAACGCCAGTTATAATCCGCTTTTCCGGTAAGCCCATGCGTAAAGCTGTATGCCGTATCATCTGTTTCACTGACAACCGCCTTTATGTAATCTTTTAAGCTTGGCGGATCATCGCTTACACCGACTCTCACATTGTACGATTTTCCTGCCTTTGCTTCGGGAAGTGCGTCTATTAAGAAAATCGGCGTTCTCAAATCTTTTCCGCAATGCGCACATATTCCATTTTCGTTTAGCGCGTGTTCATCGATAATATCCTCGGTTAAATTTGAATAAAACGATTTTTTGTGCGCTTTTTTATTTGTTTCGTCGGTATGACAACAATAGTGCGTAATATACGAAACAACTCTTGTTCCCGTTATATTCGGATAATCTTCGGGAGTTTTCCCTTCTTCATAAGGCTCTGCAATATTTTGTTTCCAACGCAAATCATACCACGAACCCATTTTATATGCCGGCTCACCGGTTGCAAAAACAGAAGTCG
>CAKSFP010000045.1 GCA_934454585.1 uncultured Clostridia bacterium | reverse complement strand
AGCGCCGTCAGGTCGCGTGTCGAGCAGATATATAACATATCTCCCGAGCCCCGCGCACAATTCGCAATGTCAGACAGGCAAGGGAGATATGTTGTATGTCAGCGAGATCCATAGCGCCGTCAGGTCGCGTGTCGAGCAGATATATAACATATCTCCCGAGCCCCGCGCACAATTCGCAATGTCAGACAGACGAGGGGGATGTAATGCCCAAACACCCTATAACAAGGAGATTTACCAATGATTCATCAATACAAATTTGCCGATTACAACATCGTGCTCGACATCTGCTCCGGCTCGGTGCATGTGGTGGACGACATCGCCTACGACATAATATCCGCATTCGAAAACTCGCCGAAAGATGCCGTCATAGCCGACACCGCGGCAAAATACCCCGACATACCCCAAGAAGAAATAGCTGAGTGCTACGACGCCGTATCCGAGCTGAAAGACGCCGGCAAACTCTTTGTGCACGACGGCTTTGAACCCATGGCGGGCGCACTTAAGGCAAAGACCGCCGGCGTTGTCAAGGCGCTGTGTCTGCACATCGCCCATTCGTGCAACCTCACCTGTTCATACTGCTTTGCCGGTCAGGGCAGGTATCACGGCGAGAGCGCCCTCATGAGCTATGATACGGGCAAACGCGCGCTGGATTTTCTCATAGAAAACTCAGGCACAAGACACAACCTCGAGGTTGACTTCTTCGGCGGCGAACCGCTGCTCAACTTCGATGTGGTGAAACGCCTGGTAGAGTATGCGCGCAGCATAGAGAAAGAGAAAAACAAGAATTTCCGTTTCACCCTCACCACAAACGGCATGCTGGTCGACGACGATGTGATAGATTTCTGCAACCGCGAAATGAGCAATGTGGTGCTCAGCCTGGACGGCAGAAAAGAGGTGCACGACAGATACCGCGTGGACCACGCAGGGCGCGGCAGCTGGGATGTCATAGTGCCCAAGTTTCAAAAATTCGTGCGCGAGCGCGGAGATAAAAATTACTACATAAGGGGCACCTTCACCCACGAGAACCCCGATTTTCTGGAGGACATAAAAGTTATGCTCGACCTCGGTTTCACAGAGCTTAGCATGGAACCCGTCGTTGCCGCAGAGGGCAGCGCCGCCGCTCTCACCGAGGACGACAAGACGATAGTCATGCAACAGTACGAAGATCTGGCAAAGCTTATGTTGCAGCGAGACAAAGAGGGCAAGCCGTTCACATTCTATCACTACATGATAGACTTAAAGGGCGGTCCGTGCATATACAAACGCATATCCGGCTGCGGCTCGGGCACGGAGTATATGGCGGTCACACCGCAGGGCGATCTCTACCCCTGTCACCAGTTTGTCGGCGAGGAGAAATTCAAACTCGGCGACATATGGAACGGTGTGTCCAACACGGCGATTCAGGACGAATTTCTCTCATGCAATGTGTATGCGCGCCCGGAGTGCCGCGATTGCTGGGCAAAACTCTATTGCTCCGGCGGCTGTGCGGCAAATGCTTACCATGCCACAGGCTCTGTAAAAGGCGTGTACAAATACGGCTGCGACCTGTTCCGCAAGCGCATGGAGTGTGCCATAGCGGTGGCAGTCGCACGGGAGATCGGTGATAAATAATGAACACACCCATATGTGATTTTGTGCGAAATTACGCGGCAAGCCGCCCTGTCAGGATGCATATGCCCGGTCACAAGGGTGCTGATATCCTCGGGTTTGAGCAATATGACATAACGGAGATAGACGGCGCGGACGAGCTGTTCGCGCCGGGCGGAATAATAGCCGAGAGCGAGGAAAACGCCTCGGCACTTTTCGGTGCGCACACGCTCTACTCCGCCGGAGGTTCTACACTTTGTATTCAAGCCATGCTGTGGCTGATTGCTCAATACGCCGCAGATCAGAACAAGAGCAAGAGTGAGAGCAAAAAACCGCTCATCCTGGCGGGGCGCAACGCCCACAGAGCATTTGTAAACGCAGCGGCACTCGTCGGCGCAGATGTCAAGTGGATATTTCCTCTCGGCGGCACATTCCACAGTTGTCGGCTAACTGCCGATGACGAGCAGCGGCTTGATGAAATGATTCGCAGATATCACCCCGCGGCGCTCTATCTCACAAGCCCCGATTACCTCGGCGGAATGTCCGACCTCGCCGCCGTATCGAAGATTTGCAAAAAACACGGAGTCATCCTCGCAATAGACAATGCTCACGGCGCATATCTCAAATTTTTGCCGAGATCGCTCCACCCCTGTGACCTCGGAGCGGACATCTGCTGTGATTCCGCACATAAGACCCTCCCGGTGATTACCGGCGGCGCTTATCTGCACATAAACGAAAATGCGCCGAAAATTTTTGCAGAAAAGGCAAAGACGGCGATGTCGATTTTCGGTTCAAGCAGTCCGTCATACCTCATATTGCAGTCGCTCGACGCGGCGAACGCACGCATGGGCGAATATGCGGCGGCGCTCTGCGAGTCGCTGCCGATATTTGATGAAATCAGACAGAGGATAAGCGCACGAGGCATAGACATAATCTGCGGCGAACCGCTGAAAATCACCGTTGCGCCCAAGTCTTTCGGCTATGACGGACGGGAGACGGCAGAGATATTAAAATCAAACAACATCTATCCCGAATACTATGATTCCGACTTTGCGGTGCTCATGCTCTCGCCGTTTCGTGCAGACGATGCGCTAAGATGCGCCGATGTGATCTGCTCACTGCCGCGCAGAGAGCCAAAACAGGCGGAAGAACCGCCGCGGTGTTTCCCGAAAGCGGCAATGACACCCCGGGAGGCACTGCTTGCCCCGAGCGAGGTTTTGCCGGTTGACAGGTGCATCGGCAGAGTGTGCGCCGCGTCCGTCATAAGCTGCCCCCCGGCAATACCGCTTGCGGTGTGCGGAGAGATTATAGACGAAGACACGGCAAAGTGCATGAAGTATTACGGCGTTGAGGAATGTGCGGTGGTTGTGCAGATTTTCCGCCCGTGATTGATGATGTGCATAACAAAAAGCCTGCTGATTTTTTCATCAACAGGCTTTTTTCGGTGTTTTATTTTTCCAGCAACCATGAGAGAGCATACTTTTGTTTTATCCCGTTATATGATATAGGCGGATCGTTATCCATTGTAATAAGATACTTGGGATTGTGATCCGCAATAATATCCAACGATTCCAACTCGCGTTTCAATGTTTTTTCGTCTCTCACAGACCATGCGACCTGATAATACTCAATATTTCCGTCACAATCCTGTGCGACAAAATCAACCTCTGCCGAGCCGGATTTTCCGACAAAGACTTTATACCCCCTTCGCAGCAGTTCAAGATATATAACATTCTCCAAAATATGCCCCATGTCGACATTTGCCGTTCCGAGCAAATAATATCTCAAACCCACATCCGCAAGATAATATTTGTCGAGCAAACGCAAGTGCTCTTTGCCCTTTATGTCATATCTTCCGACACGGTACATAAGCAGACTGTCCGTAATGCCCTCCAGGTAGTTTTCAACCGTATGATTTGAAATCTTTCTCCCCGCGCTTGTCATTGTATCCGCAATTTTTTTGGCAGAGCAGGTGCTTCCGATATTATCAAACATAAACTTGATAACGCTTTTCAGCATAGCCGGATCGCTGATATGTTTTCTCTCGACAATATCATTCAGCACGACTGTATTATACAATCCGTCCAGATAAGCATAAATATTTCTCCTGTCGTTCAGACTTACCGTATACGGAAAAGAACTGTTATACACATAATTTCGGTAAAGTTCCTCAAGGTTTCTGCCTTCGTCAAATGCACTCACATATTCCTTAAATGACAGCGGAAGCATCTTAAGTTCCACATATCTCCCCGAAAGCAATGTTGCAAGTTCGCCCGACATAAAGTAGGCGTTTGAACCGGTGATATATACATCTGCATTCTTTTGAATAAACAGGCTGTCAACCGCTTTTTCATATTTTTGCACATGTTGTATTTCATCAAGAAAAATGTAATTCATTTTTCCGCTTATCATTTTGGATTTAACATATTCATACAAAGCCTTGTACTCACAAAGCGGCTCATACTCCACATCTTCAAAATTCAAGGATATTATTTGTTCTTCGCCGACTCCGCTTTCAAGTAATTTTTCTTTATACAATTCAAACAGTGTTGATTTTCCGCAGCGTCGGATCCCGGTTACAACCTTTATTATATTTTTCTCGCGCCACTCCGTCAGAAAATTCAAATATTCGGTTCTTTGTATCATTTTATCACCGCCTTTCTTGGAACTATTATATCACATTCGTTATAATCGGTCAATAGTTTGAAATGCATTTCCAACTTTCGTTTTATATTAAACTTGTTTATACTATTATTCCAACTTTGATTGATTATATTTATCGATAATCAGTTAAATGTTATTTGCAATTTGTCATAATGTCTTTTTTCTCTTTTTAGGGTTTGAAGTTGTTGACAAAAAGCCTGATGATTTTTCATCAACAGGCTTTGCTTTATTTTAATACTATCTGCATTTCCTTGCCGAGCGAATGGGCTACCTTTATCAAAAAATCCAGTGAGGGATTATATGTTCCGCTCTCAAGTCGGGATATATTTGACTTTTGAGTACCCACCCTCAGTGCCAATTCTTCTTGCGTTATCTTTTGTTTGTCCCGTTCCTCGATAATTTGTGATATAACATCATATCTCGGTTTTAATTTTTCGTATTCGCTTTTGAATTCAGCATCTTTCATAAGCAAATCCTTAACTTCAGAAAACTTTACACCGGCTTTGCTCATTCATCACACCTTCTTTCATAGTCCTCTTTATATCTCATTGCCTTATCAAGTTCGGATGTCGAAGCCTTTTCCGTCTTTTTTGTATATCCGTGAAGAAGTACAGCAGTGCTGCCTTTGAAAGTAAAATAAAAAATGTCTATGTCTCAGATAAAAGTTTCGGATTGTCAGGTGTTGATTTGTGCGTATTGCAAAGCCTTCTCCTTGAGGGCGATGAGGTCATCGACACCTACCGCCTTGATGGAAGATTCATTAAAAGAAAAGAATCTATCTCATAGGCGAGGGGGGGTATATTTTATTTTTTGTGAGCGAGTTCTGCGCAATGTGCGTAGAAAGTATTCCGTCAAAGGATGTGTATGTGTTTTTTATTCTTAGGCGACGAGTTCAGCGCTACTGCACTGCTGTCTGAGGAGACAAGAATAAAAAACACATACACAGACGGCACATACCTTTGTGCGTGCATAATAAAATATACCTTGACCGAGCCAATACACAATCTTTGCGGAACGGCACACATAGAAACAGCGATGTGCCGAGTGCACACCGCCGTTTCAAAGGGGGAAATCTATTGAAAAAAGAGAGAGATGGTAAATCAATTGTTTGTTGACGGAGTTTCCTCTCCGAGCACCAGTTTGATGTCAACGAATTTATCCTGTCTGTACACCTTGAGTGTTAGGGTATCGCCGACTTTGTGCTTATTCTTAATCTCATTGAGATTATCCACTGTTTCTATCTTGGTGCCGTCACATTCCGTGATGATATCACCAATCTTTATGCCTGCCATATATGCCGGCGAATCAGCCGTCATGCTGACTACATACACGCCGACTTTGAGGTTGTATGCCTTTGCGTCCTGCTCGGTCACAGCTCTGCCGGCAATTCCGATAACAGGTCTGCCTGTCACATAGCCGTTGGATATGAGGTCCTCTATAATCGGCTTTGCGTCATCAATCGGAATTGAGAATCCGAGACCCTCATACTGCGATGACGAAATCTTTGCCGTGTTTATGCCGATGACCTCGCCGTATGCGTTGACAAGCGCACCGCCGGAGTTTCCGGGGTTGATTGCCGCGTCTGTCTGAATCAGGTTAAGAGTCTTGTTGGCTATGGTAACGGATCGGTTAAGTCCGCTGATGATACCCTGGGTTGTTGTTCCGGCGAACTCCTGACCGAGCGGATTGCCTATGGCAATCGCCGTGTCGCCCACACGCAGATCGGAACTTGAGCCGAGTTTTGCATATGTGAGTCCGCTTGCATCTATCTTGAGCACGGCAAGGTCTGTCTTGGAATCATTGCCGACAAGCTTTGCGGTGTACTGATCGCCCGTGTTGAGGATAACGCCGATCTCGGTCGCGCCCTCGATAACATGGTTGTTGGTAACGATGTAGCCGTCCTCGCTGATGATTACGCCCGAACCGCTGCCCTGTTCAACCTCCTGTGACGAATTGCCGCCCTGTGCTCCGTAGAGCCCTGCATATGGGTTGGTGTAAGTCGTCTTGTTGATGACTCCCACAACTGCCGGACCGACCATATCGACTATCTCAGGCGTTGTGTACACCTTTCTGTCCGATGACGACACCAGGTTCTGCGCCGTGTTGGTGTCCTTGGATGCGTTGCCGCCGTCCGACACCGTGGTGGAAAGGTTGGTCTTGAGTGCCGCCGACATATCCGAGCCGCCGCTTCGATTTGTCGCGAGCGAATAACCCGATACCGACACAACCCCGGCAAGCACAACTGCGAGTGCAACCGTTGCCGCCTTCTTTTTGTTCTTAAAGAAATTGAAATTTATTTTTTTCTTCTTCGGAGCCTGCTCCGCAGAATTTTCATTTCCATAATTTTCGTGATTTTCGGAATCCTTAAAGTTTTGACTGTTATTCTGGAAATCATCGTTGTACCATTTGAATTCATCCATTGTTAAAACCTCCTGAACACCTTTATTTCCTTTCTGTGATTATATAATAACACATCGATTTGAATAAAGTGTGAATAAAATGTGAAAAATCTTAAAATATTAAATTGCAAGATTTTACAACCCCTCAGTCATTCGGTTTGAATCAAACCGAATGACAGCTCCCCTTGCACAGGGGAGCCTCACGCACGGACGCAAATTCCGCACAGAGGCGAGGGGGTGTATATTATATTTTGAAAACCGATAGCAGTAGTGCGTGTGTTTTCAAAATATAATATACACTCCCGAGACGATACCACCACGAGACGGTGCACAAATTTCGCACTAGGCAAGCCGCAGTGAAAATGTGAACGAAGTGTATTCGTCCACCACGCTGTCAGCCCATATCTTTTCGTCGTGGCGCGCAATGATGTTCTTCACTATATAAAGTCCAAGTCCGAAACCGCTCCTGTCCATGCTGCGCGACTTGTCCGCCTTGTAAAATCTGTCCCAGATAAAGTCGAGTTTCTCTTTTTCTATGCCGTGGCCGGTATTTTTTATCTCCACATACGCCCTTATCTGATGAGTCCATATGCGGACGGATATCTTTCCGCCGTCCGGCGTAAACTTCATGGCGTTGTTAAGCAGATTTATCAGCACCTGGGTTATGGCATCCTTGTCCGCCCTCACCATGCACCTGTCGTCGGGGATGTCCGTCTCTATGTCAAGGTGTTTTTCATCTATCTGCTTTTCAAATTTTATAAGTGCCTGGCACGCAAGGTCGTTTATGTCGAACTCGGATATGTTGAGCGGCGTCTCGCCGTTCTCCATTCGGCTCAGACTCAGCAGATCCGTCACGAGCCGTGAGAGCCGCTTGCTCTCGGAGAGGACTATTTCGAGATATCTGTCTCTGTCCTCATCGCTGATAGTTCCGTCAAGGATTCCCTCCACAAAGCCGGATATGGATGTCATAGGCGTGCGCAGCTCATGCGACACATCGGACACGAAGCTTGAACGCATTTTTTCCAGATTATCCAGGCTCTTTGCCATGTTGTTGATGTTGGCGGCAAGCTCGCCCAGCTCGTCTCTCTCGTCATACTCCACCCGACGCGAAAAATCGCCCTTGGCAAACTCGTTTACAGCCTCGTTCATGCGATGGATCGGCGTTGTGATCTTCTTTGATATCACATAGAACAGTATCATGGAGATGAACATCGACAGCAGCATCATGGCGAGGATTTCGTTGAACATACCGTTGTATGTGCTCTTGATGTCCGGCACCGGCTGACAGAGGAATACCCCGGCGAACACTTCACCGTTGCTCTTTAGCGGTGCGCCCACGGTGAGCATGGACTGCCCGTCAAACAGCCCGTCCAGCAATCCTGTGCCGCTCACTTCGTGACCGGCTATGACGGGTTTGTACACATCCGCCTTTAAGGTGCGGTTTATATACTTATCCTTGCTCAGACCCGACACGGTGATTATTCTGCCGTCGGTATCGAACACTATGACGGACGCATCGAGGTTGTACGAGATGTTGTCTATCATAGTGCGGTAGATTATATTCATGTTTGTTGACTGATTGGCAAGCGCCACGCGCGATATCTCGCCTATGCGCACCACATTGTTGCTGAGCAGCTCAGTCTTTTGCCTTATGGCGTTTGTCTCCACATATCGGGTGAACACAAGCGTCATGATAACAAAAGTCATCATAACCACAGTCGCGCTGCCTATGAGCATACTTTTGAGAATACTCTTTTTCAACTCACTTCACCTCAAATTTGTAGCCGACGCGGCACACGGTCTTGAGCTCCCACAGGTCGGAATATTTTTCTATCTTCTCGCGCAGACGCTTTATGTGCACATCTATAGTGCGGCTGTCACCGAAAAATTCATATCCCCATACCTCGTCAAGCAGCTGATCGCGCGTGAAAACCTTGTTCGGGTGAGAACAGAGGAAGTACAGCAGTTCAAGTTCCTTCGGAGGCACCTTCACCACCTCGCCGTCAAGCTTCAGTTCAAAGGTATCCATGTTTATGTTAAGCTTGGGGAAGGAGACTTCGTTCTTCTTCTCCTCTTTCGGCTCGGAGCGTCGCAGCACCGCCTTTACCCTCGCCATAAGTTCGTTCGGTTCAAACGGCTTTACCATGTAGTCGTCTGCACCGAGTTCCAATCCGAGTACCTTGTCAAGCGTCTCACCCTTGGCTGTGAGCATGATGACAGGGATACTGCTCGTCTTTCGCATCTCTTTGAGCACATCTATGCCGTCTATTCCCGGCAGCATGATGTCGAGTATCACCGCGGCAAGTTTATTCTCGCGGAATACCTTAAGCGCCGCATGACCGTCATTCGCGGTAATCACATCGTATCCGTCCTTTTTAAGATACAGTCTCACCAGTTCGCATATATTTTTGTCGTCGTCCACGACAAGTATTCTGCTTGCGTCACTCATTGTATATCACTCCCATTCTCCTTTTGTTCAAATTCGTTTTCTATCTCTACTATTTTTATAATCAATATGGCGATTATCGGTCCGAAAATCATTCCCGCAATACCAACGGCACGCAGACCAACATACATCGCCGTTATGGTGATGAGCGGATGCAGACCTATCTGCGTGCTGACAACCTTAGGCTCGGTGAACTGGCGCACGACCAATGCACACACATACACTATCACCAGACCGAGGGCGAGCGCATACTTCGCCTCTATCAGAGAGACTATAGCCCATGGGATGAGCACAGTGCCCGTGCCGAGAATAGGTATTGCGTCCACAAACGCCACGGCAAGCGCAATCACCGGAGCATTGTCCACGCGCAGTATCAGAAAGCCGACGAGCAGCACGCAGAAAATTATACACATAAGTATCAGCTGTGCGCGAAAATACGCGCCGCAAGCTTCAAAGAGTTTTTTCTTTATGCGGCTTATTTTTTCAAACCGCTCTTTGGTCATAATCTTCATCATAAATTCCGATATTCTGCCGCGATCGTAACTGATGAAATATGTTGACAATATAAGCACTACGGCAAAGATAAGAATTCTTGGCAGACGCGCCGCAATATCTGCCGCCGCACTGAATGTGGCGCGCGTCGCAGGGCTTATCAGCTGCGATATATTGCTGATTAAATTACCCTTGATGTCATCCACAAAGCTCTGCATGGGGTCAGGCAGTTTTATCAGATAATCCTGAAGCGATGCCAGCCATCCAGGCAATTCATGCTCCCCGGTAATCAGCGACGGAATTTTCAGTGCAAAGCTCTGCAGGAAATACACTGCCTGATACACCAGATTGAACATAATCAGTCCGACAAGCGTTATCACAAGCAATATAGCAATGATTGAGCCGACCTTGCGCGGAATGTGCGCCTTTTTTTCAAGAAATCCGACCCACGGCTCTATCAGCATGGATATGACCAGCGCAAGTATCGCCGGCAAAAACAGCTTGACTGTCTGCGGCAACACATAGAGCACAAGTATCAGTATGGAAAATATATACGCAAAAACTATGAGCGGTTTAACCGGCTCTTTCGGCAACAATTTCATCGTTTCACTTCCTGTCAATAAGCATATTAATGAGCGTGTATCCGTCCTTTATGTTGATTCCGCCCTTTGCGGCGTTGACCTCAGTGTAGGAGTCAATTCCGCTATTGCGCTCTGCGGAGCTGTCATATATGACAAACGGCACCGAGTCACGCGTGTGTGTGCGCAATTTCAGCGGAGTCGGGTGGTCGGGCATTATGAGCATCTTGTAATCTATGCCCCGGTTTTTAAGTTCTTCCCTGATGTAGCCCACAACCTTTTCGTCTATCAGCTCTATCGATTTCACTTTGTTCTCAATCTCATGTCTGTGTCCGCATTCGTCCGGCGCCTCCATGTGTACATATACATAGTCGCTGCCATCCGTAAGCGCCTTTACAGCGGCGCGTGCCTTGCCGTCAAAATTCGTATGCACATTACCGGTCGCGCCCTCAACATCTATAGAGTCCATTCCGGCGCATATTGCAATGCCCTTTATAAGATCAACCGCAGATATGACACTGCCCTTTATGCCGAATTTTTTTTCAAAGCTCTCGAGCTGAGGCTTTCTGCCTTCACCCCATATCCATATGGAATTTGCCTTGTTGAGTCCCCTCTTTGCCCTGTCGAGGTTTATCGGGTGATTGTTGAGAATGTCATAGCTGCGTTTCATCATGTCATACAGATACTGCGCACCCTCACCCTTGGGCATATAGTCGCCGATGCGCTTTTCGAGTATATCGTGCGGCGGAGTGAGCGTAAAACTCATAGGACCCTTGTCCCACACGAGCGCATGGCGGTAGCTGACACCGGGATAGAATTTGAACATATCGTTGCCAAAGTTCTCCTCTATCGCCTGCATAAGCACCTTTGCCTCGTCCGTGGTTATCTCGTCCGAGCTGTGGTCGGTGATTATCTTGTCATCGTAGTTTTGCTCATCCTCTGTCACGGTGACAAGGTTACAGCGGAACACCACATCGGTGTCCTTCATGTCAACACCTATACTGACCGCCTCAAGCGGACTTCTGCCGGAATAGAATTTCTGCGGATCGTAACCCATTGCGGAAAGATTCGCCACATCACTGCCGGGTGCGAGGTTTTCGGGCACATTGCTCACAAGTCCCACGGTTCCGTGAGCGCACATATAGTCTATGTTGGGTTTGTTTGCGGTTTCGAGCGGAGTTTTGCCGCCCAGCTCGTCCACCGGATAATCTGCCATGCCGTCTCCAAGAATAACTATGTACTTCACAATATTTCTCCCCTTGTATATATTTTTTGCGCACGGTATGTGCATATATCGAAAGCCGCACACAACTGCAGTCGGCATTTCGGCATATGATGCCGCATGTTAAATAATCTATCTCATCTTATATTATGCACCATATAAAAATAAAAATCTACTGTTTCGTTGCAAAATTCAAAGTTTTGTAATATTTCATATTAAAAATATCTGTCGTTTCTGCCGGAATTTTTGTCAGTCAACGCCTTGTCGCCTTCTGCCTCCGCCATGAGATAGAGCGGCTGCGCATATGCGGCTTTCTGACACTTTGGGCATTGCTGATTTTTTTCTGTACTTTACTTTTGCGATTTCCATCAAATCCGTGCATTCCGGTTTCAAAGATTGTTAGTTCCATGGCGAGCTTTCACCGCATAGTTAAGTGTCAAGCTCGGCACACCAAAAAGACGATAATCTCTTTTTAGAAACTATCGTCTTAATTTATCCATATTAAGTTGTGTTACGGTTCAAAACCATTATGTTATACATTGCATCTGTTTTGTACATTAGCGTTTTTTGAATTGATTTTATATTTGATTTTTACGGTGTCCCCGGTTCAAGTCCGGTCAAACGCTATAGTGCATCTACTGTTTTTTAGTCAAATCGAATTTTTCAAAAATGCTAAAAAACCGCATAAAAAAGCGGTCAAAACAGATTGCATCTATTTTGACCGCGAATTCTGGCTTTCGCGTTCATTATAGGTGCATAAATATATCATTGGTTAACAACTAAAATATCCGCTCCACCATCAGGGTTTTTGGCAAATTCCGCCTCTGCCAAACAAATCTGTCTCGGCTTAAAGCTATTGTGAGCATCACTATGACAATGATAAATGCACAGATACCTGTTATTTTCTTCTGTCGGTGCAAAGCTATGATGACCTGTTCCAACAATATTATCAAACTTGTGCAATATGGGATTATTATCATACTTCTTAAACGGTCCGTACGGTTTGTCAGAAACTGCATAGCCTACTGCATAATCGGGGCAGCGGGTGTGATTTGAAGAATATGTCAAATAATACACCCTGTTATGTTTTAAAACAAACGGTCCCTCAGCAATGCAGCAATCAACCGTTTCCCACCGCTGCACATCCTTATCAGCCGAAATCAGAACAGATTCATATTCATGTTCAATTCTTGTCAGATCATCAGACATTTTTGCAACCTTAATTCTGTTACCGTTTTCCAGGGCGACAAAATATAAATATATACTTCCGTCATCATCAAAAAACAGATGACCGTCAATAGCTGAAAATTCTCGAAGCCAATCATTTGTCAGTTTCTTAAACGGTCCTGCCGGACCGTCGGATACTGCTATTGCAAGATGCTCGTCTGCAGCATAAACCATATAAAACATCCCATTATAATATGACACCTCAGGCGCCCAAAATCCATGGTTTCCCAAAACTTCCTCCTTTTTTAAGCAAAATCCGCAGTTTTCCCAGTTAGTCAAATCCTTTGAAATATGCACCTCAATTCCATCATCACCGTTTTCTTTGTATGTTTCAAAGAACGGATATTCATCAGTAAAAGCAGGCAGGTCATTTTCGGTTGTACAATAAACATAATAAATGCCATCATGTTCGAGTAGAAAAGGATCTCCGCCCCTAAATAATTTTTTGCCATATTTATACATTCATTTTCTTCCCTTCGCAAATATTTCTTAACAAGCTTGTTTTGTTAATTTTAACACTTGACAATTGTTTTTTCAAGATGTTATAATGTTATAAAACTATCAAATACTGCAAATCAGGAGAAGAAAATGGGATTTATATCAATAGGATACGATTTTCACCATAACAGAAACTTTCAAATATCACGACCTCAAGGGTTAAATTATTATCTTTTTTTAATCATACGCTCCAATGCATATTATCTCGACGGTTGCGATAAAAAATTTCTTCATCAAAAATCAATTATCTTTTTTGATAAAGGAACTCCGCAATTTTTCGGTGCGATAGACGATGATTATACAAATGACTGGATATCATTTTCACTAAACAAGGATGAAGATTTGCTGTTTCGTTCATCCGGAATAACAAGTAATAAATTCTATAATATACCGTCTTTTTGTTTTTTTGAAGATATTATAAATCTTATGAGTGATGAATTTCGCCTAAACAATACAAATTCTTACAACTCATTATTAAGTGATTTATTAACTGCATTTTTGAAAAAATATATGGAAATCAGTTTGCCCGACAATTCTAAATTGCTTTATTATAACAAGCTTACAACTATAAGACATATGATATATAGCTTTCCAACCGGAAAATATACCATTGAAAGTTTAGCTCATAAAAGCAATTTGAGTATTTCACATTTTTCACATTTATATAAACAATATTTTAATACTACACCGATGAGCGATGTGATTTTGAGTCGAATACAATATGCAAAGCAATTGTTGAATTCAACAAACTATTCGATTTCGGAAATTTCGAACATAATTAATTACAGCTGCGATACTCAATTTATGAAACAATTCAAGGCAGTCACAAAAATGACACCGAGAGAATACAGGAAAAAATATGACAAATTGACAAATTAACCCATTGCGAGATCGTCACCGGTTCAAGTCCGGTCAAACGCTATAGTGCATCTACTGTTTTTTAGTCAAATCGAATTTTTCAAAAATGCTAAAAAACCGCATAAGAATGCGGTCAAAACAGATTACATCTATTTTGACCGCGAATTCTGGCTTTCGCGTTCATTATAGATGCATAAAATCATCTTATTGATAACACATATTAATGATTTTACAGTGAAATAATTTGCTTGACGCAAATTGTGAAATAGTGAGCTACGCTCTCTGTGAAATGAAATTTGCCTTTTAACATCCGCGTAAGCGGATATTTCACGCACCATAGGTGCATTTCACGGCGCAGCCATTTCACTTGACGCGCAGCGGCAAATTTCGTTGAAAAAAGCACACCAACGGTGTGCTTTTTTCTGGCTTTCGCGTTCATTATAGATGCAGCCTCAAAAGCCTTATTTTATCAAGGTTTGCGAGCCTGTTCAAAACACATTTTCTGTTTTGACTTTTCGCCTCAAAAATTCGAACCAACGACTAATATTTTCTTTCCAGCCATACACCTATTTGAATGCTCTTTATATTAAAATTACTAATCAGCTTTCAATACAAAATAACCCGACACGATTTTCATCGTTGAGAAACACATCAGATTACATTTATATTATACGCCATAATCCTCATTTTGTCAAGTATTATTTTGAACCCACTGAAATTCGGAATTCAAACACATACGGATCCTTAATAATATCCTTCAGCTCTGTCATTTCAATTCCTTTTTGCGAAAGTGCCAACACCGTTTCTTTATTCCCTTTGCCATCCGATAACAACAAACGCTCATATAACGATGTTGAAATTTGTCTTTTTAGTTCTCTGATAGACCATCCTGCATTTTCAGCCTCTTTTTTCGTAAAAGCTTCTTTTATTTTTATCTGATATGCTTAAAAGTTCGCAATAATGAGACCAAGACAATTTGCCAGACAGTGTCTGGCTTTTTGAATCACTTCAATAAATTTCTATCTAAGAACATCCTTCCAATTAGCCGGGAATCCCATAAGTTCCATTTTAACATTTGGATACTTATCAAGCAAAGTTTCAATTAGATCAATGAAATCATTCCAATGTCTATCCCTCGGAAGAATATTGCTTAAACACACCAATGTGGCAAATACTCTCACGCTGCTTATTCCCTGCTTTGT
>CAKSFP010000044.1 GCA_934454585.1 uncultured Clostridia bacterium | reverse complement strand
TGTTTATTGAATTGCAAATGTAATTATGCCATACGCACAGATCGGCAAATAGGCGGTAGGGGTCGATGACCTCATCGCCACGCACGAATTGATATCGTTGCGAAAAACAAAAAACGAATAATGAATTGAATTGCCTTTTAATGAGCGCAGCGCAATTCATGAAATTGAAAATTACAATTCATGCCGTCAGGCAATTCATTGAATTCGCCTTCGGCAAATTATAAGGAGGATTTGTCATGAAAATAACTGTATGTATCGGCAGCTCATGTCACATCAAAGGTTCAAGACAGATTGTGGAGCAGCTCCAGCATTTCATTTCGGAAAACGGACTTAAAGATAAAGTTGAACTCGGCGGCACATTCTGCATGGGCAGATGCCAGGACGGCGTCTGTCTTACACTTGACGACAAGTTTTTCTCCGTTACCCCCGAGACGGTTAAGGACTTTTTCGAAGAAAATGTCCTTAAGGCTCTTGCCTGATTCGGAAAGGATGTGACGAGTATGCCGGATTGTCTGACCCTCAAAAAGTCAAACTGCAAGAACTGTTACAAATGCATCCGCCACTGTCCCGTCAAATCAATCAGATTTTCGGGAAATCAGGCACACATCGTCGGCAACGAATGTATTCTCTGCGGACACTGCTTCGTGGTTTGTCCTCAGAATGCCAAGGAGATTGTTGACGAAACAGAAAAAGTAAAACTTTTTTTGCGCGGCAGCTCACCCGTATATGTGAGCATAGCACCCTCGTTTGTTGCTAATTACGACGGCGTGGGCATAGGCGCTATGCGCTCCGCACTCAAAAAACTCGGGTTTTTTGAGGTGGAGGAGACTGCTGTTGGCGCAACAATTGTAAAAAATGAATATGAGCGCATACTTGAACAGGAGGAGAGAGATGTTGTCATCTCCTCCTGTTGTCACGCAGTGAATTTGCTCATTCAGAAGTATTTTCCGTCCGAACTTGAGTATCTTGCCGATGTGGTGTCGCCAATGCAGGCGCACTGTCTCGACATCAAGCGCCGCTGCCCCGATGCAAAAACGGTATTTATAGGCCCGTGCGTCGCAAAGAAGGACGAGGCGGAGCACTACGCCGGCATAGTCGATGCTGTGCTCACTTTTGAGGAGCTCAGCAATATGCTCTCCGAAGCAGGCATAGAGCTTGAGCACGAGATGGACTCCGACAGTGAGAGCCGTGCGAGGTTTTTCCCGACCGTCGGAGGCATACTCAAGACCATGACGAAGGATATCCCCGGCTACACCTATATGGCTATAGACGGCACCGAGAACTGTATCGCCGCTCTGCGTGATATAGAGAGCGGCAAGATTCATAAGTGCTTTATAGAGATGTCGTCATGCGTGGGCAGCTGCATAGGCGGTCCCGTCATGGAAAAATATCACCGTTCTCCGGTGCATGACTACATGGCTGTGGCGGATTTTGCCGGAGAAAAAGACTTCTCCGTTGAACAGCCCGAGGTTGTCGACATCAAAAAGAATTTTGAATACATAGAGCACAAGCTGAAGATGCCCACCGAGGACGAGATAACCGACATTTTGCACCAGATGGGCAAGATGAAACCGTCAGATGAGCTCAACTGCGGCTCGTGCGGCTATGACAGCTGCCGCGAGAAAGCCGTTGCCATCTTCCAGGGCAAGGCGGAGATATCCATGTGTCTGCCGTACCTCATGGAAAAGGCGGAGAGCTTCTCGGACAACATCGTCAACAACACGCCCAACGGCATTGTCGTGCTTAACGAGCGGCTTGAGGTTCAGCAGGTGAACGAGGCTGCGCGTGAGATAATGTGCATTCGCTCCGTGAGCGATGTTCTGGGCGACCAGGTGGTGCGCATACTTGACCCGGACATCTTCGTTCAGGTGCTCGAGACGGGCAAAGAGGTGCGCAACAAGCGGTCCTACCTTGCCGAATACAAAAAATATGTGGAGCAGACCGTTGTGTATGACAGCGGAAACAGGCTGCTCATCTGCATCATGCGCGATGTATCCGACGAGGAGAGCGAGCGTGAACGCAAGGAGATCATCAGCAAAAAGACAATCGAGACCGCAGACAAGGTTGTCGATAAGCAGATGAGAATCGTCCAGGAGATAGCGTCTCTGCTTGGTGAGACCGCCGCTGAGACAAAAATCGCCCTCTCCAAGCTGAAGGAGTCAATAAACGATGAATAACCTGTGTGCCGAGATAGGCTACAAGAGCGTAAACCATGTGGGAGAACAACTCTGCGGCGACCATGTGGAGATAATAGACCACGACGAAAACTCTACCGTGGTGGTGCTTGCGGACGGACTCGGCAGCGGAGTCAAGGCGAGCATACTTTCCACGCTCACTTCAAAGATAATCTCGACTATGATTGCCGAGGGACTCAAGATTGAGGACTGCGTGGAGACAATTGCGGCGACTCTGCCGGTGTGCTCGGTGCGCGGTGTGGCGTACTCCACATTCACCATTGTGCACCTTATAGACAGCGAGATTGCCGAGATCATCCAGTATGACAATCCCCAGCTGATACTCATACGCGATGGCAAAAACTTTGACTATCCCAAGACAGAGCTTAATATAGACGGAAAAAAGATCTATAAAACCGAGATAGACCTGCAAAACAAGGACATCTTCGTTGCCATGAGCGACGGCTGTCCCCATGCGGGTATCGGCACTTCATATAATTTCGGCTGGACAAGAGACGATATAATCGATTTTCTGGAGCCGGTGTCGGTAGCCGGTTACACGGCAAAGACACTCTCCACCATAATCGTTGACGAGTGCAACAGGCTCTACGGCGGCGAGCCGGGCGACGACGCAACGGCTTGCGTCATCCGCATCCGGGAGAGAGAGCCGATGAACATCCTCTTTGGTCCGCCGTCAAACCGTGACGACAGCAACCGCATGATGTCGCTGTTCTTCTCCAAGAAGGGCAAGCACATCGTCTGCGGCGGCACCACTTCAAACATTGCGGCGAAATATCTGCGCAAACCATTGCGCGCCAGCCTTAGCTACGAGGAATCCGATGTGCCGCCAATGGGCGAGATTGAGGGTGTCGACCTTGTGACCGAGGGCGTAATTACCATAAACAAGGTGCTTACCTACGCCAGGGACTACTTGAAGGACAACGAGACTTACACTCAGTGGTGCTTCAAGCATGACGGCGCGTCACAGATAGCGAGGCTGCTGTTTGAGGAGGCTACCGACATAAATTTCTATGTCGGCAGGGCGGTCAATCCGGCGCATCAGAACCCGGAGCTTCCGATTAATTTTAACATAAAGATGAACCTTGTCGAGGAACTGTCGCAGTGTCTGCGGCAAATGGGCAAGAGGATTAAGATCAGTTATTTTTAAGTGACGGGTTTGCGGTTGAATATCCTTACAACCCCTCAGTCGGCTTTTTGCATGAACAACGCAAACCACCGTGAACGGGGCGACCCTGTGTGCCGTTCAGCAAGGGCAGTGCACCGTCTCTGGCAGATATATTTTATTATGCACGCACAAAGGTATGTGCCGTCTGTGTATGTATTTTTTATTCTTGCCGTCTGCGTCGAAACAAGCAGCGCATCGTGCGCTGCAAATCGGGAGATTTACAGCTTACTCGCTTTGCTGTTTCTCCTTCTTCCCAAAAAGGCGCGCTACGCTACCACCTTTTTGGGAGCCCTGCGCTGAACTCGCCGTCTAAGAATAAAAAAACACATACACATCCTTTGACGGAATACTATCTACGCACATTGCGCAGAACTCGCTCACACAAAATAAAATATACCTACCCTCGCCTATGAGATAGATTCTTTCCTTTTAATGAATCTTGCTTCAAGGCGGTGGAGGGGCTGTTGAAAAGAATAATACCCACCCGACAGGAGGAGTGAAAAATGAGAAAATTTGATACAACCGTGCAGGACATAAAATACCGTGTGCTGCGCGAAGTTGCAAAAATGGCATGGAACGACACCCTGGCAAAACACTCGATCGACATTCCGCAAATGATAGTCCCCGGTAAGATTCCCACAATGCGCTGCTGCGTATACAAAGAGCGGGCAATCCTGGGCGAACGCGTAAAACTTGCCATGGGCGGCGACGAGACAAACCCAAATGTCATAGAGGTGATAGATATCGCCTGTGATGAGTGCCCCGTTGGCGGATATGAAGTCACCGTGTCGTGCCGGGGCTGCCTTGCCCATCGGTGCGAGAACGCCTGCCGTTTCGGTGCAATCACTTTTGATGAACACCATGTTGCCCACATAGACAAGTCCAAGTGCAAGGAGTGCGGCGCCTGTTCCAAGGTCTGTCCGTATAACGCCATCACAAACCATGTGCGCCCGTGCCAGAACGCCTGCAAGGTAAAGGCAATAAACATGAATGACGACAAGGCGGCGGTCATAGATAACGAAAAGTGCATCTCTTGCGGCGCATGCGTCTATCAGTGCCCTTTTGGCGCAATTATGGACAAATCGCAGATTGTGGATGTTGTGGAACTCTTAAAGAATGCCGGGGCAGAGGGCAACGGCAAGACATACGCCGTGGTTGCACCGTCCATATCCAGTCAGTTTACATATGCGCACCTCGGCCAGGTGATAACGGGGCTCAAAAATCTTGGGTTCCACACCGTTATAGAAGCGGCTCTCGGTGCGGATATGGTGGCGCAGGCGGAATCAATGGAACTTGCGGAAAAGGGTTTTCTCACAAGCTCGTGCTGCCCGGCATTTGTCAGCTATATAGAAAAAGCCTTTCCGCAGCTGAGCGGGAGCATATCGCATAACCTCTCGCCCATGGCGACGATATCCAAGTACATCAAGGACACCACGGAGAACGCAAAGATTGTGTTCATAGGTCCGTGCACGGCAAAGAAAGCAGAGGTCAAGCTTCCCGGTGTAAAACCGTATGTTGACGCAGTGCTTACCTTTGAGGAACTCCAGGCGCTGTTCGACAGCTGCGATATAGACATCACGACACTTTCCGAAGGGGTGCTTGACAATGCGTCTTATTTCGGCAGAATCTTTGCGCGGTGCGGCGGACTTGCCGACGCCGTGGCTCAGGGTCTCAAGGAACAGGGACTGGATGATTTTGAACTCAAGGCGGTGTCGTGCGACGGCATAGAGCAGTGCAAGGTGGCTCTGCTCAAAAAGAGTAAGGGCGTGCTTGACGCGAATTTCATCGAGGGCATGGCTTGCGTCGGCGGCTGCATAGGCGGCGCCGGGTGTCTTACCCACGGACCGAAGGACAAGGCAGAGGTGGATAAGTACGGGCGCGAGGCGCTGGAGAAAACCATTGCCGACGCCGTGTCGGTGCTGAAGTAATGTATAATGCATAATAATGCGCGCAGCGAAATTCATTGAATTCGCATTTACGGCAATATTTCGTTAATGAACTTGTAGGGGCGGGGTTCTACTTCGCCCGATTGTTGCGGAATTGTCCCAATACGGGCAGAGCAGAGCCCTGCCCATACGGAGATCGGTCGGCAAAAATGCGTGATTAACGAATGACCGCGCACAAATGGACAGTTATTGGTAGGGGCGACCATGTGTGGTCGCCCGCAAATTGCACACAAATAAACGCTTGAGAATTTGCCCTCGCTTATGAGATAGATTCTTTTCTTTTGATGAATCTTGCATCAAGGCGGTAGGGGGCGATGACCCCATCGCCCCGCGAATTACGCGCAAACCCACATTTGTGGCAACATTTCGTTAATGCACTTGTAGGGGCGGGGTTCTACTCCGCCCGATTGTTGCGGAATTGTCCCAATACGGGCAGAGCAGAGCCCTGCCCCTACGGAGATCGGTCGGCAAAAATGCGTGATTAACGAATGACCGCGCACAAATGGACAATTATTGGTAGGGGCGCCCCTGTGTGGTCGCCCGCGAATTACGCGCAAATTAACACACGAAATAAATCGACAACTCCGTTGTCATGAATTGCACCATGCGGTGCATGAATTTTCTTGCGTCAATTCATTAAATAATATTATGGAGGCTAAAATCATGCAAATCACAAACGACATAAAGTACATCGGTGTAGACGATCGGCTCATAGACCTTTTTGAAGGTCAATTCATTGTGAAAAACGGCATGGCATATAATTCATATGTCATAATCGATGAAAAAATCGCCGTGTTCGACACTGTGGACGCACATTTTGGCAACAAATGGCTTTCTAATCTGCAATCGGTACTCGGTGACAGAACTCCGGACTACCTCATAGTCCAGCACATGGAACCCGACCACTCGGCAAATATAGCGGCTTTTGCGCAAAAATACCCGTCCGCCAAAATCGCGGCGAGCGCCAAGGCTTTTGTCATGATGAAACAGTTCTTCGGCACGGATTTTGCTGACAGACAGCTTGTTGTCGGCGACGGGGACACCCTCAGTCTCGGCAGACACACCCTCACTTTCCTCACTGCGCCCATGGTGCACTGGCCGGAGGTCATCGTTACCTATGACGACTGCGACAAAGTGCTTTTCTCCGCAGACGGCTTCGGCAAATTCGGCGCACTCGATGTGGATGAGGACTGGGCGTGCGAGGCTCGCAGATATTATTTCGGAATAGTCGGCAAGTACGGTGCGCCTGTTCAGGCTCTGCTCAAGAAAGCCGCCAAGCTTGATATAGAAAAAATATGTCCGCTCCACGGACCGGTCCTTGCCGATAATCTCGGATATTATCTTGGCCTTTACAACACCTGGTCGTCATACGGAGTGGAATCGGACGGCATAACGATTGCCTACACCTCCGTTTACGGCAACACCAAGCAGGCGGCACAGTACCTTGCAAACAAAATGCGTGAGAAAGGCTGCTCCAAGGTTGCGCTCAATGACCTTGCGCGGTGCGATATGGCAGAGGCGGTCGAGGACGCTTTCCGTTACGGAAGACTCGTGCTTGCCACCACCACTTACAACGGCGATATCTTCCCGTTTATGCGCACATTTATCGAGGCGCTGCGTGAGAGGGGATATCAGAACCGCCGCATTGGTTTTGTGGAAAACGGCAGCTGGGCGCCGACGGCGGCGCGCATTATGCGCCAATTGCTCGAGGACGGCAAGAATCTTGGGTTTGCCGACACGACTGTCAGCATTAAGTCTGCGCTGACGGACGAAAATAAGGCGCAGCTCGATAAACTTGCCGATGAAATGCTTGCGTAATATTGCGCGCAGCGCAATTCATGAAATACACCGATTTCAATCCATGCCGCAAGGCAATTTGTTTAATGGTGGTGATATCATTGACATCGGCAAAAGTGAAAAAAATCGTAAACGGTCTTGACGCAATAGTCATGCGCCCGTTTGAATTTAACGGCATGAAGATTGAGGTCAACTATGCCCAAAGGGCAAAACACCCCAAAAACTGGACTATTGCCGAGCATTATCACCCCTGGTTCGAGTTCAACTATGTGTCGGGCGGCTCTCTTTTCACAAGCATCAACGGCAGCGAGATTCTTGTAAACTCCGGTGATTCCTACATCATACCGCCAGGCGTGCCCCATTCGCACAGGCACAACATGACGGGTGACGACGGCATCTGCATCCGTTTCAGCATCAGCGCCGATGACGGCAACGACATCGCCAAGGTGCTGTGCACTCCTCATGCTGCGGCGTTTAATTCACACATTGAGCGCATAAAACTGCACGGGGGCATATACCGGATTCAGGCGGAGTTTACCGCGTGGCTCATGAGGTTGTACGACCTGTGGTGCACCGATGTGCCTGCCCCGGCGGCTGTCAACACCTTTGCGGCGCAGGTTATTATGTATCTGGAGGAATATTACGGAGCTGTCAGGGTGGAGGATATCGCCAACGCAATGAATGTGAGTTATCGCACGCTTGCGCGCAGGTTTGCGGCGGAGACGGGTATGTCTGTGTCGGACAAACTCACCGAGATTCGTCTGACCCATGCCAAACGGCTGCTTCTGTCCACGGATATGAATATGTATGACATAGCGCGCAGATGCGGCTATGAAAACGAATTTTATTTTTCAAGGCGATTCAAGCAGAAAGTCTCCGTCTCTCCCGGGGAATACAGAAACAAAAACAAAATTAAACAATAAAAATAATGAAAGTACCGATGAAACCGATTATACCGCGGTTCGTCGGTATTTTTTTGCGCATTTTTCGCTTTGGTCCGGTAGGCGAATTGTCGTGGTGATTGTGGTAAAATGAAAAAAAGGATGAATTGCGCACTGCCTCGGTTAGGTTGTTTTCTTGCGATCCTACAGATGATTTGTCACTCTGTGCGTGTGGCGTGATTACATTTTCAAACTGACAGACATCTTCGCGGTGGAACGACACATAGGTCGTTCCGAGCAAATAAACAATTGCGCACAAATTAACGCTTGACGGAAAGCCTCCCTTGCCTAAAGGGAGGTGCCGCCCATAAAAATATTATTTTTAATAAAATAATATTTTAATGAAAAAGGCGGCGGAGGGATTCGATTCTGCTATGCTGTCACATGAATTCCTCGGTTAGTGCGTAGGGGCGACCCTGTGTGGTCGCCCGCAAAATCAAAAACAAAAAATGAATTGCGCTGTGCGCATTAAGAAAGGAGAACCCAAAAATGCAAAAACAAAATCTTGACTACTTCCGCGGAAATGACGCGGAGAAATTCACATTTTACCGTCTGCCGAAATTTCTCTTTACCGACGACGATTTTTCCTCAGTATCGCCCGAGGCAAAAATCCTCTACGGACTTTTGCTCGACCGGATGAGCCTGTCGATGAAAAACGGCTGGATCGACGATGAAAACAGGGTGTACATATATTTTACGCTTGATGAAGTCACGCATATGCTCGGCGTCGGCAAGGAAAAGGCAATAAAGCTCTTTGCCGAGCTTGACGACAAAAACGGCTGCGGGCTCATCTGCCGCAAGCGCCGCGGTCAGGGCAAACCGGCGATTATCTATGTGATGAATTTCGGCGCGCTCGATTCTCCGCAGGAGAGCGAAGATGATGGCTGCGGCGAGTCGGGCGATTGTCTGACTTACGAAAATCCGAACTCAAGCCTTGCGCAAAACCGACTTCAAGACTTACCCGAAACCGTACCTCAAGAGGTCGGCAAATCGGAATGTAATTATAATAAATTAAATTATAATAATATAAATAATATTGATCTGAGCAATACTTATCCCATCTCACCACATCGCGGACATACAATGGAGAGTGAATCGGATATGATGGATGAGATTGATAAATACAGAAATATCATCTCACAAAATATTGACTATGAGTGCCTGAAGGAGAGCTACGGAGCGGACATGGCGGACGGTGTGCTTGAGCTGATGACAGAGGTTGCCTGCAATCGTGAGCCGACTATGGTGGTGTCATGCCGGCAGATGCCGACAGCGGCGGTGCGGGCGCGGTTTTTGAAACTTGATTATTCGCACATTGAGTATGTCATCGAACGGCTCAAAAACAGCGGCAGCCGCGTGCGCAACATCAAGAGTTATATGCTCTCCATGCTGTATAATTCATACACGACAATCGGGTATTATTATACTGCGGAAGTTGCGGCGGACGGGATGATGCGGAAATTGTAATCATGCGCGCAGCGCAATTCATTGAATTTGCCCTCGCCTATGAGATAGATTCTTTTCTTTTGATGAATCTTGCATCAAGGCGGTAGGGGCGGGGTTCTACTCCGCCCGATTGTTGCGGAATTTTCCAAAAACAGGCAGAGCAGAGCCCTGCCCCTACGCCCGATTGGCGGAATCACGGAATTGCCCAAAAACGGGCGACCACACAGGGTCGCCCCTACGCACGATTGGGCGGCAGAAATGCGCGAATTACGCACAAATTGATAATTATCCGTAGGGAACGGTCCGTGACCGTTCCGTGCCAAGATGTGCATTGCGGAACGACACATAGGTCGTTCCCTACGGTAATTGCAGCGAGTGCGCAATTATCAAACAGTGATTCGGGCGATGAATGTGTTTTAACACCCTTTTGCAATTTATCAACAGTCGGTAGGGAACGACCTGTGTGTCGTTCCGCCGCAAAGATGTTTATTGAATTGCAAATGTAATTATGCCATATGCACAAATTGACAAATAGGCGGTAGGGGGCGATGACCTCATCGCCCCGCAAATTCCGCACAAATTAACACTTGACAAGCTACCCCGACACCATATGTGACTGGTGGGGTGTTAATTGTGTCGTTCCGCAAAGAATATTGACAAACAAGGCATAATTCACGGATTGCAATTTTTACATGGCTTATATCCCGTTTCAATAAGATTGTTGTATGTGTCAAAAACCTTTTCCTTGTTTTCTGGTTTGATACGAGGCACACTGATGCAAGAGTTTTTATGAAATTTTTTTGTCCTTTTATTACAAACATATTCTTTTTTGATTTCATTTCCTTCTTTTGGTATTTCCTGTTCCGATTCATAAACATGTGTGGCTCTTGCGGTGTCGATTTTTTTCTCTCCAACAGAATTGTTGCATGAACATAGCATGCAAATCATAAAAAACACAAATAACATTTTTTTCATATTCAATCACTCTCCAAAAAAATAATATCATTTTTATAAATAAAAATCAATACTATTAGTTATTATTCAAACCATATAGTTTGTTTATATAATTTCAAAATTCATCTATACTATCATTATCAACAGTTGGAGAGTGTGATATGAATCTGAAAACAATCGGTAAAAATATTCGTAAGTACAGAAAAGAAAAGGACATTCGCCAAGACAAACTTGCGGAAATGGCAGATCTGAGCACAAATTATATAGGGATGATCGAAAGAGGAGAAAAAATTCCGTCACTTGAGACATTTTTGAAGATATGCGAGGCGCTTGATGTGTCTGCCGATATGCTCCTTGCCGATACCAATTATAACGGATATCGCGTTAAGGATTCGATTTTATCCGACAAACTAAACACCTTACCCGAAGATGAGCGTAATAAAATTTATGAAATTATCGATGTAATGATCGACAAATAAAACATGGGCACTGCACCCCGAATCGGCGCAGTGCCCATGTTCTTTTTTTGTGCGGAATTTTCCCCAATACGGGCAGAGCAGAGCCCTGCCCCTACGGCGGTCGGTCGGCAAAAATGCGCGAATTACGCACAAATTAATAATTATCCGTAGGGAACGGTTCGTGACCGTTCCGTGCCAAGATGTGCATTGCGGAACGACACATAGGTCGTTCCCTACGGTAATTGCAGCGAGTGCGCAATTATCAAACAGTGATTCGGGCGATGAATGTGTTTTAACACCCTTTTGCAATTTATCAACAGTCGGTAGGGAACGACCTGTGTGTCGTTCCGCCGCAAAGATGTTTATTGAATTGCAAATGTAATTATGCCATATGCACAAATTGACAAATAGGCGGTAGGGGGCGATGACCCCATCGCCCCGCGAATTGCGCACAAACCCACATTTGCGGCAACATTCCGTTAATGCACTTGTAGGGGCGGGGTTCTACTCCGCCCGATTGTTACGGAATTGCCCAAAACGGGCAGAGCAGAGCCCTGCCCCTACGGCGGTCGGCCGCAAATTATGCTGCTGGGTGTTAAATTTGTCGTTCCGCAAAAAACAAACACCCGTTGCCAACCGGTGCCTTTTAATCTTATTTGCCCGGTTTTGCCCGTTCACAATCCATAAAATCAAAAATAATTAAATCTGCGCCGCAAGGCAATTCATTGAAAAAATTTAATTTAATATTAAATTTTTTTCTCCATAGTAGGCGAAACTTGCCGCAAAAACAGATACAATTAAAGCGGAAACACACAAAAACACGGCAAATTTGCGGTGCGAACGGAAATCCGTCTCCGCTTGCCCCGATGCCGAAACAAAGAAAGGATGAAAAAAATGTTCGGAACAAAAAAGAAAAAAACCGAATACAGCAAAGAGCAGAAAAAAAGCACAAAATACCGCCGTGCAATCACATCAGATGATGTGATAAAGGCAACAGAAATCCTCAATGAATACAAGCGCTGCAAGATGAATCTTGAGCGCAGAATCGTCGAGAACGAGCAATGGTGGAAGATGCAGCACTGGGATCTCATCCGCACGCAGAACTCTGCCGATCCCGAACCGGCGTCGGCATGGCTGTTCAATGCCATCGCCAACAAGCACGCAGACGCCATGGACAACTACCCGGAGCCTGCCGTGCTCCCGCGCGAGCGCAGCGACGAGCAGCAGGCACAGGCGCTCTCACAGATTCTCCCCGTCGTGCTGGAACGCAATGATTTTGAAAAAACCTATTCCGATGTGTGGTGGTACAAGCTGAAGACCGGAACCGGCTGCTACGGAGTTTTCTGGAACAACGGCGCGGACGGCGGCAGGGGAGACATTGACATTCGTCAGATGGACATCCTCAACATCTTCTGGGAGGGCGGCATCAAGGACATCCAAAAAAGCCGCAATCTCTTTACCGTGGAGCTTGTGGACAACGACCTCCTCAAGGATATGTATCCGCAGCTCGGCGACGGCATAGGTTCAAATGCGGTGGATGTGGAGCGTTATCTCTACGACGACGCGGTGGACACATCACGCAAGAGCGCCGTCATCGACTGGTACTACAAGGTTAGGGTCGGCACGAGAGAAGTTGTGCATTATTGCAAATATGTCGGCAACACTGTGCTCTATGCGTCGCAAAACGATCCGTACTACGCTGAGCGCGGTTACTACGACCACGGGCTTTATCCGTTTGTGTTCGACACCCTGTTTGTGGAGGAGGGCACGCCGTGCGGCTTCGGCTACATCGACATCATGAAGGATGTGCAGCTCTACATTGACAAGCTGAATCAGATCATCATAAAAAACGCCATGCAGGCGGGGCGCAGACGGTTTTTTATATCCGATAACACGGGTATAAATGAAGAAGAATTTGCCGATTGGTCGCGCGAGTTTGTGCATGTCGCCGGCAACATAGACGAGCGCAACATGAGGGAGATAACAGTCTCTCAGCTTGATTCCGGGGTGATATCGCTGCTTAATCAGAAGATCGGCGAGCTTAAAGAAGTCGGCGGAAATCGTGATGTGCTCTCGGGCGGCACCTACAACGGAGTTACGGCGGCGAGCGCCATTGCCGCGCTTCAGGAGGCAGGAAACAAGCTGAGCCGCGATATGATCAAAGGGTCGTATCGGGCATTCCGTGCGGTCAACTACATGATGATTGAGCTGATTCGTCAGTTCTATGACGGGGCGCGGTGTTTTCGCATAACCGCGCCGAACGGCGAGGCGGACTATGTGGAGTATGTCAACAACGGTGCGGCAGACGCACTCTCGGGCAGACGACCGATTTTTGATGTGTCGGTCACTTCTCAAAAAGCGTCGCCTTTCTCAAAGACGGCGCAGAACGAGCTTGCAAAAGAGCTTTTTGCGGCAGGAATTTTCAATCCGGCAAATGCACAGCAAGCGCTCATTTGTCTTGACATGATGGATTTTGACGGCAAGAGTGAGATTATGGAGAAGATAAGCGCAAACCTTGCCGCACAGAACCAAATCGGGGAGATGAACGAGCAGATGCAGAAGATGGCGGAGATAATTGAGTATGCCTACGGCAGCGGTGCGCTGAGAGGGGCGCAGAGCCGCCAAGGCGGAGAAGGATCAGGCGGCGGCGATGTGATAAAAAAAGCGGCGCTTAGCGAGATGCTCGGCAGAGACAGGCTTGCTGCGGCAAGGGGAGCGTTTTAGGGAAAAAAGGAGAAAACAAAAATGACAAAAATCACATACACATTCGGCAAACGAATCGAACTCACGGTGTCCGGCCACGCCGGGGCTGCGGACGCCAACGGCACAGACCTGTGCTGCGCTGCGGCGTCAATGCTTTCTTTCACGCTCATGCAGACCATAAAGGATATGCCGCTGCGCGACAAAAAAATCTGCTATGCGGACGGCTACGCGCACATCGGGTTCAAAAACACCGTCGGAAGCCTCGGCGCCGTTGCGGTTGTCCGTGCGATTCTCACCGGGT
This sequence comes from uncultured Clostridia bacterium, assembly GCA_934454585.1. Taxonomy (GTDB): domain Bacteria; phylum Bacillota; class Clostridia; order UMGS1810; family UMGS1810; genus RGIG4708. The sequence continues at coordinate 1,817 of CAKSFP010000044.1, read as the reverse complement.
TTCGGTTGCTTAAAGAGGAATATCCGGATAATGTGGGGATTGAAAGGTGCGATTCATAATTTGTAACAAGGAGTGAAAAACAATGGTAGAAAAATATTCAAGAAAAGACAGCGCCCACGCGCTGAGCAAAAACTTCACCGTGGGTGAATTTGCCTGTCGGGATGGGAGTGATCTCATACTCATAGACACCGAATTGGTGAAAATTTTGCAGAAAATCCGCGACCGTTTCGACACGGCGGTCACAATCAACAGCGCCTACAGAACTGCGGCGTACAACAAAAAAATCGGCGGAGTGACGGGCAGCCAACACACCCTCGGCACCGCTGCGGACATCACGCTCGGTAAAATTGAGCCGCGCGCCGTGGCAGAGTATGGCGAGTTTCTCATGCCGAAGTCGGGCGGCATCGGTTTGTACAACGGATTTGTGCATATAGATGTGCGAAAGAGCCGCGCGCGGTGGCAGAATTTCGGCACAGAGGTTGCCGTGAGTGATTTTTCGGGATACAAGGAAATGAGCGGAAATCAAATCACGACCGTGACGGCTGCCATATCGCACCTGGTGAAAAAAGGGATAATCAACACTCCCGATATCTGGTACGGCGGCACATGGAGCGACGGGGATTTCAAACATCTGCTGACAAAATGCGCCGAGCGCATAGGCGGCAAAAGGGCGGAATCTCCTGCGGCGGCGGTGAGTGCACTTTGCAGCGCCGGGGTTATCAACACGCCGGAAATATGGTATCGCGGCGAGTGGACGGACGAGGATTTCCGTCATCTGGTAGTTAAAATTGCAAACAAAATCTGACGGGAAGGAGGGGCAGACATGGACGAGAACATGATGATCCGCAACGAGTGCAGAGAGCATTTTGCGCGCATAGAGGAGCGGCTTGCCTCGGGCGACCGCACCATAAACAAGCACAATCTCGACATAGCGGTGCTGCAGAACAATGTCAACAGCCTCATCAAGACGATGAGCAGTCTGACAAAGGCGCTGTGGGGCGTGTGCGGCACCACGGTGGCGACGCTTGTGGGATTTTTGCTGTGGTATATAAAATCTATTTGAGGGAGGTAATCAATAATGAAAGAAAAATTTAAGAGCAGAAAATTTATGATGTCGCTGATATCGGTGATATGCGGCATACTGGGTATGTTCAACATGGCGGACACGACGGTGAACAGCGTCGGCAGCATACTTATGGTGGTGTTGCCGGCGGTGGCGTACATCATTACCGAGGGCAGAATAGACACCCAGCGGCTCATAGCCGCCGCCAAAGAGGTGATCGACATCGTGGACGGCGAGGGTGATGACTTACAGATGAACAAATAAACTGTTAATATACTGTGAACTATTTGGTTATTATGTTGAAATTTTTGCTCGGTTGTATTATAATTAAAGTGTACGCAAGCACAATTCATGAAATCACCGATTTCAATTCATGCCGACGGGCAATTCATTGAATTTGCTTTCGGAATATCAACACCCGTCCGCGGCAACGGGCAGAGTAGAACCCCGCCCCTACGGAGATCGGCCGGCAAAAATGCGTGATTAACGAATGGTCGCGCACAAATGGACAGTTATTGGTAGGGGCGACCCTGCGTGGTCGCCCGAGGTAATTAACACCGCGCTCAAATTGACAAATAGGCGGTAGGGAACGGTCATGGACCGTTCCCTACCGTACAGACATCCGACATTGGTTTTGCGGACGACCATCGTAATTCGATTAAATCGGGTGTGCGCAGGCACAATTCATGAAATCACCGATTTCAATTCATGCCGACGGGCAATTCATTGAATTTGCTTTCGGAATATCAACACC
>CAKSFP010000043.1 GCA_934454585.1 uncultured Clostridia bacterium | reverse complement strand
CGGTTTGTCAAGAGTTTTTTGAAAATTTCTTAAAAAACTTTTTTGACATATGCACTTTCGTGATTCCCTCACGCAAGGTGCCCTATTATAATACCACAACGGAGGCGCGGTGTCAAGCCTTTTTTCGACTTTTTTTCAAAAAAACAAAAAATTTGATTTCGCAAGTGCTAAAAAAATTAATGTTATTACTATAATACTATATCAACGAAAAACACACTTATCAAAAAATTACAAAAGAGTGTATCAATACTTTTGCCCGATACACCCTTTTTTCGTTATTTGCTTTATCTCAATGCTATTCCCAGCTTAAACTCAAGGTCCTTGAGAATCTTTGCTGTGAACTTTTCTATCTCCTTATCGGAGAATTCCTTATCCTCGGGCGTGATTACGACATTAAACGCCATGCTCTTTTTGCCCTCGCCTATCTGTCTGCCGCGGAATATATCAAACAGCTTTACACTCGTGACATACTTGCATGATTTTCTTATGCAATCCTCTATCTCGCCGCAGGTAACCCCCTCATCGCACACAAAAGCGAAGTCACGCACCACATCGGCAAATTCCGAAATCGGCTTATACTTCATGGTGTGCTTGAAGAACGACGAAAGTTTTTCGTAATCAATCTCGGCAAGAAACACCGGCTTTATAAGTGAGAGTTCGTCACTTATCTCATGTGACAGTCTGCCGATATAGCCTATCTCCTCGCCCCCGCACAAAATTTTTGCGCTTATTCCCGGGTGCAGGAACGGTTTCTCGCATTTTTCATAAGCGAATGTGAGGTCAAACTCGTCCGCTATGCCCTCGGGTATGCCCTTGAACTTGAAGAAATCTTCATCGTCTCCGTAAGCACCGATGACAAGAGTTTTTCTCTCGTGAGGCAACGATTTGGGCGGCATCTCTTGCGCAAGGAACACATTTGCCACTTCAAAGAATCTGCCCGACGCATTGCCGCTGCGGTAATTTTTGACTATGGTGTTCACCATGGTCGGCGCAAGCGTGGTGCACATCACGGAGTAATTCTCGCTTATGGGGTTGTCTATCCTGATATACTTTCTCTCCGGCGCATCCTCGGGTATGTGGAGCATATCCAGATCCTTTGCCGAATAGAAACTGTAGTTGATAGTTTCAAATGCGCCCTGCATGCGGACCGCGTTCTTGAGCTTATATTCAAGCATCTGCGCTTCGCTGAGTCCGCCGTTTGTCACTGCGGCGAATTTAAGCAGCTGCGGTTTGATGTGGTCGTAGCCGTATATTCTGATAACCTCTTCCGCCAGGTCGGCATAACCCTCCACATCCTCACGGTAAAGCGGTGCTGATGCGGTGATGTTCCCGCCGTCGACGGTCACTGTGAATCTGAGTCTCCTCAGTATGTCGGCTATCTCGTCATTCGGCACCTCAATGCCGAGCACTTTGTTTATCTTGTCAAATGTGGTCGTAACCACGGTGGGTTTGGGTTCGCCGTGCGCCATAATGTCAAAATGCGTTGCCGACACCGTTCCGCAGCCTATTTCCTGCACCAGATGCAGCGCTCTGCCTATGGCACAGCCGGTGGTGTATTCGTCCACACCCTTGCAGAACTTAGCGCTGGAATCGGACGACTGACCCAGGCTGCGCGATGTCTTGCGCACGCTGTCACGGGCAAATTTTGCCGACTCGAACACCACATCGTGCGTGGTGGGTTTGATCTCGCTGTTGAGTCCGCCCATTATTCCGGCGAGCGCAACGGGTTTCCTTGCGTCACAGATGACGAGATTTGTTTCGCTCAGCTTAAATTCCTTTTCATCCAGTGTGACTATCTTCTCGCCCTGCTTAGCGCGGCGAACTTCTATGCGCTTGCCCTCAAGGTCGGCAAGGTCGAATGCGTGCATCGGCTGACCAAGCTCCATGAGCACAAAGTTAGTGATGTCAACAAGTGCGTTTATGGAGTTGAGCCCCACAAGCGCAAGGCGTTTTCTCATCCACTGCGGCGCTTTGACAGCCGTGGTGTTCTTTACATAGTGACCAATGTACCTGGGGCAGATGTCGCCTGCCTCCACGGTAATGTTTATCTCATCGTCGTTTGCGGACTCGTCCTCGGTATAGGTGATGTCCGGCTCACGAACTTCTTTTTTGAGGATTGCCGCAACCTCGCGTGCCATGCCGACTATGGACTGACAGTCAGGGCGGTTTGCGGTTATGCTTATGTCGAAAATATAGTCGTCAAGACCGACAATTTTACAAATATCCTCTCCTATGGGCGTGTCGTCAGCAAGTATGAGTATACCGTATACATCGGCGCCCTCGTACCAGTCGTCCGTAATACCAAGCTCCTCGCCCGAGCAGAGCATACCGTTCGACTCAACTCCGCGCAGCTTGCCGCTCTTTATCTTTACACCGTTCGGAAGTGTGGATTTATCCAGTGCCACAGGCACTATTGCCCCATCAAAGATGTTTTGTGCACCGGTTACTATCTGTATGTTTCTGCCGTATTTCTCGCCGCAGTCAAGCTTGCAGATCTGCAAGTGGTCGGAGTCCTCGTGTTTTGTTATCGAGGTGATTTTGCCCGTGACAACGCGGTCGATATCCTTTCCGAGATATATCAATTCCTCTACCTCAAATCCGCTTGAAAACAGCATTTCCTGTAGTTTTTCCGCGCTTACATCTATATCTACATAATCTTTTAACCAACTAAGCGGTACTAACATATTTTTTACCTCCCCTGCTGTTTGAACTGTCTGAGCGTCCTGATGTCATTGTCAAACAGTATGTGAATATTGTTGATTCCGTATTTGAGCATGGCAATTCTGTCAATGCCTATGCCGAATGCGAGACCCGAATATTCATCGGGGTCTATGTCGCAGTTTTCAAGAACTCTGCGGTTGACTATGCCGCCGCCGAGAACCTCTATCCATCCTGTGCCCTTGCAGAGTCTGCAACCCGTGCCGCCGCACTCGCAGCATGTGACATCCACCTCAACGCTCGGCTCAGTGAAGGGGAAATATGACGGGCGCAGCCTTGTTTTGGTATCGGATGAGAAAATCTCTTTCGCAAGCAGATCCAACATTCCGTACAGGTCACACACGGAGATATTTTTGTCAACAACAAGCCCCTCCATCTGGTGGAACATAGGTGTATGAGTCGCATCGTCGTCCGATCGGAACACTCTGCCCGGGCTAAGCACCTTAATCGGCGGTTTTTTCGCCTCCATTGTCCTTATCTGCCCCGGTGATGTCTGGGTGCGCAGCAATATGTCATCGGTGATGTAGAATGTGTCCTGCTCTGCCCTTGCCGGATGATCTGCCGGCACATTGAGCGCAGTGAAGTTGTAGTAGTCCGTCTCAATCTCCGGACCTTCGAATACATCGAATCCCATTCCGGCAAAGATGTTTATTATTTCCTGTTTCACAAGAGTTGTGGGATGCAGCGAACCGATTTCGTTTTTTACCGCCGGCATGGTCACATCCACGGATTCTTTCTGGTTCTTAGCGGCAAGCTCGGCTTTCCTGAGTTGCGCATCAAGCTCGTCAAATCTCGCCTCCGCCCAGTTTTTGAACTCGTTTACCACCTTGCCGAACTGAGGGCGCTCCTCTTTTGGCACATTTCTCATTTCTTTCATAAGACCGGGAATTTCGCCGATCTTGTTGCTCAGGTATTTTTCTCTGAGCTTTTTGAACCTCTCGCGATCAGGGCGGGCATCAAGCTCACCTGCAATCTGGGCCCTGAGCTGTTCGATTTTGCTTTTCATAAACTACCTCCGAAAAAATATTTTTGAGTCAGATGAGACTGCACAAAAAAAGAGCAATCCTCGGCCAAAAGGGACGAGATTGCTCGCGGTACCACCCTATTTCGGAAAAGGCAAACCTCCTTTTCCGCACTCTGTCCGCCTTGATGCGGCGGTGACATCTGCTTAGCGCTCGGAAATTCATGCTCCGCACTTTTCGCAGAAAGCTCCGATGCTGAAATTCATCCGCAACTCCGCTAAGAACGCTCACAGCCGACGGCGCCCTCTCTCTCAAACGGATTCTTTGCAGACTACTTACACACCTTCATCACTTATATGTTTCTATTATATTATTTTTCATTCAATTTGTCAAGAATTTTTTCACATCCGGCTTTTCATTAATTTTAATTAAAAATAATATTCATTCTGTTCCGCCCTCAACTTCGGTCGATTCGTTTTTCTCCGTCTCGGTCGGCTCGGGCGCGGGCGCATCATTGCCGCCATCCGTATCGGCCGGCTGTTCAGGCACGGTCTGCGGCGGCTGAGGTGTCTGCGGAGTTTGCGGAGTATCGTTTTGCACCGGCGCACTCTCAGCTGTCGGCGCAGTGCCGACTTTCACTTCGCGCGCAATTGCAACATATGTGCTCTTAGCGAGAAACTCCTTTGACACGGCAACGCCGTTTTTCTTATAGACCTTGTATGAATTGACAATGGCGCCGTTGGTACCATTCTTAACAATCTTCCTTTCCCCGACTTTCATACCGGAATCGGGGATTTCCTTGGTCGCAAAAGGAGTATATCCGGCATTCTCCGTGATTATGTCAACCTCTGCCTTGTCGGACGCCGCACCGCACACAGACACGGTAAGTCTGCGGTTGTTTGTAACTGCGGATATCTTTATCGGGTGAGGCTTGTTGTTCTCGAACACAAAATCTATCGTACCGTAAGAAACCGTCGCATCTCTGCCGAGAGGAACATAGCCGACGGGCATGGAATGGTTTTTGCGCGAGATGATTTTCAGGTCCGCAAGCACCACAGCATTGTACAGAGTTGACGACACCTGACATATGCCGCCTCCCATGCCGTCAACGACTCTGTCGCCTTCATACACATGGGCAATCTTGAATCCCGTTGCGGCTGTGCGCGGGCCCACAACTCCGTTGAAAGAGAATCTCTCACCCGGGTTAAGCACCTTGCCGTTTATTTTCGATGCGGCAAGAGCCACATTTGATGCGCGGTTGGCATCGCTGGATGCATAGCTTGTGGAATACTCGGAAATTGACTTTGAGACAAACATATCTTCAAGCTGCGCAACTGTAACTTTCGGCTCGGTGATGACCGCCGGTATTTCGTACGGTTTGCTGTTTGCGCGGTTTTCTTCGATTATTTTCTTAGCCTCGGCTTTGTCAAAACTTATGCCGCGCACCTCGGGGGTAAATACATATCCGCCGTCTTTCTCGGTGTAGGTTGCGTCCGCCGCGCTGCGCAGATACTGAGAGCAAAACTCGCCAAAATCTATTTCGGGTGCAGCCACATCGTGCAAAACTACCTCAACCGGTTCATCTGTCGCATGAGAAGCGTATTTTGTCGTTTTGTCAACAAGTCCGTCCGTCTGCGGCTCTCTGCCGCCGACAGCGTTTGTCACCACAAGGCGATCTGTGCCTATTTCAACGGAATAGGGAGTTACGGAGACTACCTTGTCGGCGATGTTATCGTCAATTGCGGCGAAAAGTAAATTTTCATCACATTTATATATAATATCGAAGCGCTTTTTGCCGAATTTCGCCCCAAGGACGGCCTTCGTACGCTCAATAGCATTGCCGTCTCTGCCGTATTCATAGGCTTGTTTTGCACTCGCCTCAAAGTCGGGCTCCAATCCGATTTGGGCGGCGGTGATAGAGAATTTGACATCATCGCACACAAAGTCAATCACTTCGCGCATCTTCGCAGCGTTTCCGGCAAGTGCCGATTGAGCGTCGGATTCTGTCATGCCGGAGAGATTTACCCCGTCTGCATACACCCCGTCCAGTATGCGGTCACCGCCGGTAACAGTCGCAGTGTATGCCGCAGCGGTTGTGAACACGGCGATGAGCACAACGAGAATGACGCCTGTTATGACATATATATTTTTGCGATTTTTTTGTTTTATTGATTTTTGTGTGTTATTATTCATAATATAAAACCTCTAAACATCATATTCCGATAAGCGTTTATTTATGCGAAGTTGTCAATTTGCCCGGGTCGATGAAGGCATTGACCCCTGCCGCCTTATTGAAAAACAATCGAAAAAGTAAAAACTGTCTCAAAGGCGGGGTGGGTATATTTTATTTTGTGTGAGCGAGTTCTGCGCGATGCGCGTAGAAAGCACTCCGTCAAAGGATGTGTATGTGTTTTTTATTCTTAGGCGACGAGTTCAGCGCTACTGCACTGCTGTCCGAGGAGCAAAGAATAAAAAATACATGCACAGACACCACAAAATTATTTGCGTGCATAATTAAATATACCTACCCGAGACGGTGCACAAACTTAATGACAGGTTCATCACCTATGCACGATTCAATCATGAAAATATCTTGAAAATTCGCTTATTCGCCTTTGATTTGACAATCTGCAAATCGGTATCGGAAAAAAATTTTTCAAAATACTCCATGACGATTTTCTCCGTATCATAGTGCGCAATGTCAATTAAATCCATGCCATGCTCATATGCATCGCGCGCCGGATTGTATTTTATGTCACCTGTTATGAAAACATCAGCCTTTTTCTCTATGCACAAATCCATTATTCCGGCACCGCCGCCGGTGTTTATGGCAACAGTGGAGATAATGTCGTCGGGTTCGCCCACAAATCTGCCTCCGTCCAGGTCAAAAGCCGCTTTGCAGCGTTCCATAAGCTCGCCAAGGGTAATTTTTTCATCAAGCTTTGCTATTCTTCCGTAGCCTTGTGCCGCCCCGTCACGGTCGCAGACGAAATCTATCACTTCCGTGTCGGTCAGACCGAGTTTTTCCGCCATGAAGTCATTGAGTCCGCCGCGCGCCACATCAAGATTGGTGTGCGCCGCATACATGGCGATATCGTTTTTGACCATAATCCGCAATGCCCTCTGCTCCGGATTATCCTCATTGAGGTGTTTTATGGCGTTAAACATGAGCGGATGGTGCGATATTATCATATCGGCGCCGATATCCGCCGCCTCTTGCGCCACAAATTCATCAACATCGCAAGTGACAAGGATCTTTGCGGCTTCTCTCTCGGAATCACCCACTATAAGGCCGACATTGTCGCGGTCGAAAGCGTAATTAAGCGGACATTTATCCTCTATCATGCGCGCGATTTTCTTAATCTTCATTGTATATTCCTCGCTTTTTCCAATATTTTGAGTTCATTCTCAACTGCCGCAAGTTCAATCGGCGACGAATGCGCAGATTTTCTCATACCGTTTGCAATCTTGCCGAGCACCCTCAGGCGGTAATCAACATATGCCTCAAAAGTCTCGGGTGAATTTTTTCTCAAATTTCTGCCGAAAATCATATCGTATTCGCCGTGTTTGCCTTCCCCGCGACGCGCCGTTATTATATTATAAAATTTATCTTGCTCGCGGCAAACATATTCATCGAAGATGTCAAATCCGCTTGAATAGAGATATTCCCTCAATTCGCGTGCAGCAAGCATGGGTTGTAGAATCAGCAAAGTATCCTTGCCGATTACCGAGTCACCGCTTTGCAATATGTCGCGCATGAGCAGTCCGCCCATCCCGGCAATGACTATAACATCCGCCTCATTTGCCGCAAGCGCCTGCAAGCCGTCGGAGAGACGAACGGTGATTTTGTCGTCCAAGCCGTATTTGAGAATATTGCTCTGCGCTGAGCGTAGCGGCATGGGGTTGATATCCATGGCAAGAGCGTAATCGCATATTCCGTGTGATGCGCAATATATAGGTATGTAGCCGTGGTCTGTGCCGACATCCGCCAAAGTACGGCAGTGCGGAACAAGACTTGCTATTTGTTTGAGTCGTCCGTTGAGTTCCAAGTAAAATCCCCCGTTTGCCTAACAGTTGTCTATATGATGATTATAATATCCTTTCAAGGTAAAGTCAACCGATAAATTATTAAATAATTATTAATTAAAAAAGAGTGCCTCCACACGGGAGACACTCCGAATCAGTGAATCAAAAATTACTTCAATTCAACAGTTGCGCCTGCTTCTTCAAGAGCAGCTTTAATCTTTTCAGCTTCGTCCTTAGCAACAGCCTCTTTAAGAGTTGAAGGAGCACCGTCAACGATGTCCTTTGCTTCCTTAAGACCAAGACCTGTAGCCTCTCTTACAGCCTTAACGACTTTGAGCTTAGCAGCGCCGACATCTTTGAGTACAACATCAAACTCAGTCTTCTCTGCAGCAGCTTCACCGCCTGCAACTGCAGCGCCTGCAACTGCAACCGGAGCAGCAGCGCTTACGCCGAATTCTTCTTCCATGAGTTTTACCAACTCAGCAACTTCCAAAAGTTTAAGTTCTTTGATTTCTGACAAAATTGTCTCTACATTAGCCATTATTATTTACCTCCCTGGTATGAATTTAATTATTCAGCCGGTGCAGCAGCTGTTTCCTCAGCCGGTGCAGCGGTTTCTTCTGCCGGTGCAGCCTCGGCCGCCGGCTCCTGAGCTTCTTCTGTAGCAGCCTCAACCGGTGCTTCGGCTGCGCCTGTGTTGATATCAGCCGGCTCTACGCCGTTGTCTACCAACGCCTGCAGTGTTCTTACAAGTGCGGATACAGGCGAGTTCAAGCTGCCCATAATCTTTGCGATAAGAACATCCCTTGACGGCGTGTTGGCAAGAGTTTTAATCTCGTCGAGAGAAATTACCTTACCGTCCAGGAAACCTGCCTTGATTTTGATGTTTTCATTCTCTTTTGCAAAGTCGGATATAATCTTTGCCGGAGCAACGGGGTCATCTGCACTGATTGCAAGAGATGTAGGTCCGTTGAGCTGTTCATCCATAGCGTCAAAGCCTACTTCCTTGATTGCAAATCTTGTAAGAGTGTTTTTTATAACCTTGTACTCAACACCCGCTTCTCTGAACTTTGCACGAAGTTTGGTATCTTCTTCAACAGTGAGACCTCTGTAGTCAACCACAACACCGGCCTGAGCTGATTTGAGCTTTTCCACGAGTTCTGCAACTGCAGTCTTTTTCTGTTCCAATACATTTGCGTTTGGCATAGTTTCACCTCCCATAAAATTTCAAAAGCCAAAAATAAAGGGTTCCTCACCCAAGACGCGAGAAACCCATAATAAACTAAGTATTATCGCTCCTCGGTAGGATTTATGTTTGCACCTACTGTCTCAGGACACTGACAAGAATTATACCACAAACATATATGTTTGTCAATACTTTTTAGTCAGTAAGTTTTAAGGAATTGATTTTAACTCCGGGACCCATTGTAGATGTTACAGATACACTCTTGAGATACTGACCCTTAGCGGCAGCCGGCTTAGCCTTAATGATAGCTGACATAAGAGTTGTGAAGTTCTCGTTGAGTTTTTCGGGACCGAACGAAACCTTACCGATAGGACAATGGATAATGTTTGTCTTATCGAGACGGTACTCTATTTTACCTGCTTTGATGTCTTTAACTGCCTTTGCAACATCAGGTGTTACAGTGCCTGCTTTCGGGTTAGGCATGAGTCCCTTAGGACCGAGCACTCTACCGATTCTGCCGACAACGCCCATCATGTCCGGTGTTGCAACAACAACATCAAATTCAAACCAGTTTTCGTTCTTAATCTTGTCTACAAGCTCCTCGCCGCCTGCATAGTCTGCGCCGTTCTCAAGTGCAATGTTTACATTGTCACCCTTGGCAAAAACAAGCACTCTGATCTTTTTGCCTGTTCCGTTGGGAAGTACAACAGCACCTCTAACCTGCTGATCGGCATGTCTTGAATCAACGCCGAGTCTGATATGAGCCTCGACAGTCTCATCAAATTTAGCTTTTGCAGCCTTTACTACAAGGTCAAAAGCCTCTGTGGGGTCGTAAGCTTTAGATTTTTCGATAAGCTTCGCGCCCTCCAAATATTTCTTACCTCTATGCATTTCGTTTCCTCCTTCTGTGGTTAATCGGAATTTTGCAATAAATTAAAATTCCTCCCACTGACTACAAGCATTAGTCCTCGACAACGATTCCCATGCTTCTTGCTGTACCGGCAATCATGCTCATGGCAGATTCGATACTTGCTGCGTTAAGGTCGGGCATTTTCTGCTCGGCAATCTGCTTGAGAGCATCTTTGCCGATTGTAGCGACCTTAGTTTTGTTCGGAACGCCCGAACCGCTTTCGATTTTGCATGCTTTTTTAAGCAATACAGCTGCCGGCGGAGTTTTTGTAATAAAACTGAAAGACCTGTCCTGATATACGGTGATTACAACCGGGATTACAAGACCTGCGTCCTTCGATGTTTTTTCATTGAACTCTTTGCAGAACTGCATGATGTTGACACCATGCTGACCCAGAGCCGGACCTACCGGCGGTGCCGGTGTGGCTTTGCCCGCTTCGATCTGAAGCTTAATAAAACCTGTTACTTTCTGTGCCATTTAAGAACACCTCCCTTAAAACAATGTGGTAAATAAGCGGAATGCAAACGCATCCTCCCACTCTATATATAACCCTTGCCGCGGCAGAATAAAGGGTTTGTCCCCAACCTGCCAAACGGGATATATATCAAAAACAAATGAACTTTATATCGACTCAACATGGTTGATGTCAAGCTCAAGCACCGTTTTTCTGCCAAACATTACTATGCCGACATTAACCTTGCGGTTCGGTTTATCTATGCCTTCCACAATACCTATGCGGTCCACGAAGGCACCGGATATGATTCTGACATTATCTCCGATGTCGTAATCGGCAACAATCTCTCTGACATCTACCCCCAAAGCCTCAACTTCATCCTCAGACAGCGGAACCGGCTTGGAGCCGGGACCCACAAAACCGGTGACACCGGTTGTGTTTCTGATGATGTACCATGTGTCATCGGTCATAACCATCTTGATGAGCACATAGCCGGGAAATATTTTTCTTGTGACTGTCTTTTTCTCGTCACCCTTGGTTTCCACGACATCTTCGGTGGGAACCCTGATGTCTACTATATAATCATGGAGACTTCTGTTATCAATAATCTTTTCAAGATTCGTCTTAACTTTATTCTCATATCCGGAATAGGTATGCACAACATACCACTTAGCATTTTTGCTTATGCTGTCCGAGCCCATATCTCCGGCCTCCCTTTCTGGTAAATATCCGTACAGTTTACATGCGAAAGAAAAAATTTCGCAAAGACAGATGTCTTATTTAATAAACTGATACAGACCATACTGGAACACCAGATCGAGCAGCCAAATTACAACGCCGACGATAAGAACCGACGCTATAACGATGAGAGTGTTGTTGACAACCTGTTTTTTCGAAGGCCACACAACCTTTTTCATCTCGGATTTAACCTCTTTGAAAAACTTAACGAATTTGTTTCCGCCTTTTTTCTTTTCTGCAACTTCTGCCACCGTCTGTCACCTCACTAATAATCATGAATCGGTGCGGCACACCGTTTCTCACTTTACGCCGTAAACGGCGCTTTCGACAAAAACGAAATTACTCTTTCAATTACTTTGTTTCTTTATGCATTGTGTGTTCTCTGCAAAAGCGACAGTATTTTTTCATTTCAATTCTATCGGGGTCATTTTTCTTATTCTTCATAGTATTGTAGTTTCTCTGTTTGCACTTACTGCATGCCAATGTGATTTTTGTCCTCATTGTAGGCACCTCCTTAGATTTTTCCGTACCGATTTATGAAAAGGTGCGCAAAAAATGTGCGCAAAAAAAAAGACCTTTTCATCAGCAAGAAAATTTTATCATACCTTAACGCAAATGTCAAGCCTTTTTGAACAATAATATAATTTTTTCGCAATTTTTTATTTTTTCGGCACAAAGCAAAAAAAGCCGCCGCAAAAAAGGCATTTTACCATACCTTTGTTGCGACGACTCGGCTTTTACGGCCGCCTCAGGCAATGAACATTCAAGTTTTTTGCCCAAACGGCGGCTCCTTTAGTCAATTCAGCAACACTCATTGTTATTATTGGCGCCAAAGAGCCATATGATAACGATGATGGCGATGATTATCCATATGCCGTAGCCGTCGAGCCATCCGCCGCCGTTATTGCCGCACGGATTGCAGGGGTTGCAAGGATTACAGTAGTCTCCCATTTGTATTAACCTCCGTATCAGCAGCAGTTATTGTCACAGCCGCAGCCGCCGTTGTCGTTATTCATAAAAAGAAGAATAACAAGAATTATGAACCAGAGTATAGTGCTGCTCTCGCCGTTGCAGCAACCGTTATTTCCAAACAAATTAAACATAACTTTTACCTCCCGGAATTTAATCAGTTATTGCAGCATCCGTCACCGTTGCCGGTGTTTCCGCAGCATCCGAACAAAAGAAGGAACACAAGAATGAAAAAAAGGATGCCGTCATTAGAACCAAACAATCCACTGCAGCAGTTATTATTACCGAACATAACTTCCACACCTCCGAAAAATATATCTCTCAGAGCCGAGGAGAACGCAATCTGCCTCAAATCTGATTTATTGTATAATATGTCACATAGCGGCGCAATGTTACTACAGTTTTTTTACTGTCATTTATACGAAAGATATGATATAATAGTTTCATCATACTTTTGGGCAGGTGGTATTTATGAATGATAACATATTGGGTAACAGAATCAAAAAATTTCGCGAACAGCTCGGCTTAACACAAGCGCAACTCGCCAAGAAAATCGGAGTAGGTGCGACAACCATAGCCAACTATGAAACTGCATACAGCACGCCGAATCCGGCAAAAATTAAAAAACTTGCCGATGCACTCGGCGTCGACAGATCTGTGTTCTATGCAGACGACAGAGTTGATGAACACATGCTGCAACAGGGCGTATCGGCAAACATTATACCATTTTATAAAATCACAAACATACCCGGCATCATAAACCGTGATCCGGTGATACGCGACGGATACATGACTGCGCCGTCCGATGCACATCGTGACACCTCGTCGCTTATATGCACAAAGCTTGACGACAACTCCATGGCAAACGAAGGTTTGCCGGCCGGCACATATGTAATAGTCGACACAGGACTCACTCCGTCCAATCGTGACATTGCGCTTGCGGCAGATAATAATGACAAAAGGATGATAGTGCGCAACTGCATATGCGACGGCCCGATGATCACCCTGATGGCAAACGGGTTCGGAGAGGAAAACGAAGTCATCCAGACAAGCATATATGACACCGACATAAAACTCATAGGCACAGTAGTTGATGCAATTATAAAAGTTAAGAAATATTAGTCGAAAATTCGTCTTAAATTGTAACAATTCGTAACATTTAAGACGAATTTTTGCGATTTGTCCGGCCCAAAAAAATATTTTTCGTGATTTTCGGACGCAAATTAAAAGAATAATCTCCATAAAGTCCGGTATTTATGCGGTTTTTGCCGCAAATGCAATTGGCGGCTTTTTGCAAACAAATATGCCGTCAAAAATAAAGTTGTTAAGAAAATGTTAAAAATATTTGACAAACCTCAAAAAATATGTTACAATACCTCTCGTAGTACAAAAACAAATGTGTTTTTCAGCGCAGATTTATTAAAAAATCGGAGGATTGTAAATGAAAAGAACAGCAAGATTTATCGCAGCGACAGCTGTTGCCGTATCGTTGTTTACAACATCAGCAAGCGCAGACAATAATGTAGGCACGGTTACGGCGGACGCACTGAATGTGCGCACTCAGCCTACCACCGAATCCGCATCGCTGGGGCTTTTGCCTTACGGTTCAAGCGTGGCTCTCTATGAGCAAGTCGGCTCGTGGTACAAAATTGACTTTATGGATCAAGTCGGATACATATTCGGCGACTATGTAAAGATTAAAGAGGAAAAAGAGGCACAGGAACAGGCAAAACAAGAGCAAGCGGCTCAAGAGGCTGCCGCGGCAGCAAGAGATGCACAGATTAACAGTCTCATCGATACGGCAAAGAGTTACATCGGCACACCCTATGTGTACGGCGGCTCGACACCGAGCGGATTTGACTGCTCAGGATTTGTAAAATATGTGTACGGTCAGATAGGCATATCACTCTCGCGTACATCGTATACCCAAGCAAACGAGGGCACCTATGTGGCATATGAGGACCTCATGCCGGGCGACATAGTTTGCTTTGGCTCCGGCTCGATATCCCATGTGGGCATATATGTCGGCGACGGGCAGTTTATCCATTCGCCCAGGACCGGCTACAGCGTGTGCATTGCTCCCCTCTCGGGCGGCAGCTACAACGGCAGGTTCCGTTTTGCAAGAAGAATAATTCAATAGACAAGTGGGAAGCGAACCCGTATTGCGTGTTCGCTTCTCATTTGCCTAACGCCTTTTGGGGCATGATATCAAATATAACGATATCATGCCCCAATATTTTTGTTAATTTTACGATTGACACTATCTGATGTTTTTTGTATAATAGAAATATTAAATACAAGAGAAATGATAAAATTTAGGCGATTGTAAAATTACGAACTAAAAAATGTGGATAACTTTTTGCGTTTTTTGAATCCCTCAGTCAGCCATTTTGATTTATATTTTATTAATAATAAAATATAAATCGGCTGACAGCTCCCTTTAGCAAGGGCGCCTTTCGCTCGGGCGAAGATTTGCACTGTTAGAGAAAGCCTCCCTTGCTAAAGGGAGGGGGACCGCCCACTGATTATTATTTTAATATTAAAATAATAATCATGTGAAAAAGGCGGTGGTGGGATTCATGAAGTGGATAAAGCTAAACTTGTTTATGCTATTGAAATACGCTTGCAATGTGCATTTCGGTAATTTTACAAACGGCTAAAATGATAAAATTGCAAAGGAGATAAGAAAATGGACAGAAAAATTGTTTGCGAAGGTCTTACATTTGACGATGTGCTGTTAATACCGCAGAAATCGGATGTACTTCCAAACCAGATTAACCTTGAAACACAGCTTACAAAAAAAATCAAACTCAACATACCCATGATGAGTTCCGCAATGGACACCGTTACGGAATCCGCACTCGCCATAGCCATGGCAAGAGAGGGCGGTATTGGCGTTATCCACAAGAACATGACTATAGAACAGCAGGCAACAGAGGTTGACAAGGTTAAGCGTTCGGAGCACGGCGTAATCACAGACCCATTTTTTCTCTCTCCCGAGCATACACTTAAAGATGCCGATGAACTTATGGGTAAATTCAGAATTTCCGGAGTGCCGATTACCGAGGGTAAAAAGCTTGTCGGTATAATCACAAACAGAGATCTCAAATTCGAGACGGACTACACAAAAAAAATTAAAGAGGCAATGACACACGAAAATCTCATTACCGCACCGGTGGGTACAAGTCTTGACGAGGCAATTGAGATACTTCGCAGACATAAGATAGAAAAACTCCCGATTGTAGATGAAAACGGTGAGCTTAAAGGTCTTATCACCATAAAAGATATTGAAAAATCGGTTAAATACCCAAATGCGGCAAAGGACGAAAACGGCAGGCTGCTCGTCGGAGCGGCAATCGGCATCACCGCCGATGTCCTCGACAGGGTTGATGCTTTGGTTAAAGCCAAGGTGGATGTGCTTGTGCTTGATTCCGCCCACGGTCACTCAGAGAACATCATAAAATGCCTCAAGCTTGTCAAGGAGAAATACCCCGATGTACCCGTTATAGCGGGAAACATTGCCACGGGCGAGGCAGCAAAAGAGCTTATCGAAGCAGGCGCAGATGCGGTCAAAGTCGGCATAGGCCCCGGATCGATATGCACCACCAGAATAGTAGCCGGTGTCGGTGTGCCGCAGATTACGGCAATCAGCATGGTGTACGAAGTGGCTAAGCAGTACGGCGTGCCGGTCATTGCGGACGGCGGAATCAAGTATTCCGGCGATCTTCCGAAGGCTATTGCGGCAGGTGCCGATGTCATCATGATGGGCAGCATCTTTGCCGGTTGTGAAGAAAGTCCCGGAGACACCGAGATATATGAAGGCAGAAAGTATAAGGTATACCGCGGAATGGGTTCCATCGCCGCAATGGAGAAAGGTTCCAAGGACAGATACTTCCAGACAGGCTCAAAGAAACTTGTGCCCGAGGGCGTAGAGGGTCGTGTTCCCTACAAGGGCGCACTCTCCGACACAGTGTTCCAGCTCATCGGCGGACTGAGGTCCTCCATGGGTTACTGCGGAACAGAGACAATATCCGAGCTCAAAGAGCGCGGCAAGTTTGTCAAAATGACCGCTGCGGGTCTGCGCGAGAGCCATCCCCACGACATATCAATTACAAAAGAAGCACCGAACTATACAAGAAATGCGTAAAAAATGCGCGTATAACGGGGTGGGGC
>CAKSFP010000042.1 GCA_934454585.1 uncultured Clostridia bacterium | reverse complement strand
TTTGCAAAACACGCCCTACGGCTATGGATTTTGCAAATATATAATATATGCTCCAAGCCTCATGAGAATTGTGCGTAAGGCGAGGGTGAGTGTTTTTTATTCTTAGTGAGCGAGTTCAGCGCCACTGCACTGCCTGTTTGAGCGAGCAAGAATAAAAAGCACTTACATGAGCCTATTAACAAGATAGTTCGAATTCGTCGCTTTCGCTTAACCAAA
Source organism: uncultured Clostridia bacterium (assembly GCA_934454585.1). GTDB lineage: Bacteria > Bacillota > Clostridia > UMGS1810 > UMGS1810 > RGIG4708. Next base: position 16,822 of record CAKSFP010000042.1, on the reverse strand, counting down.
CCGCACCGATAGACGAAAGCATATTCGGTAGCGACATAAAAAAACTTGATATGTTCAAAAAGAGGCTTAGTATATTACAAAGCATTTAGGCGCGCAAATGCGCCGCCTTTTCGAGCGTGTGATCACCTTTGCTCTCCAGCATATCATCGGTAAAACCGGATTTTGAAAAAAGTAAAAGTACTTTTCATCAAATCTTCCCATAGCCTCTGCATACTCCCTCATAATCGAAAGCTCATCAAGACCTATTTTACCATTTTTGAATTTGCATGAAACGACAATTCCCCGATTTCCGTCCGATGAGGCAACAACCACATCAATCTGTGCCTGTTTCTTTGTTTTCGGATTACCGCCCCACCATTGTCCGATTGAAATAAAGATAGCAGCACCGTTGTTCGGGTAACACCCTCACCTGTCGGCTTTACAATCTGCATTGTGTACGGCTGATTCCGCTGATCGTTCTTTGCACATGTTCCCGATGCAGCGGAAGCTCCGCTTGTAATACTATTCATAATACAGAATTAGCAATTCTACCTTTTCTGTGAGATTATTATACCGGCAAATAATCTAAACTTCAATGGTTTTACTTAATCCCTTTATACTCCCCATATTATTAATCTGTGACGGACAGCACTCTAACCCTTGCAGTTACCGGGTTTTCGATTTCTTATCTTATTATAACATAATCTCATGGTGCCGTTTTATTATGCAACAAAATCGTTCGGAATTTGTTATTTAATGACTTTTAGAATCATAAAATTATGAGAGGTGGCAAGAATGGATGATTTTCGCATTGAATATTTCATAGAGGATGACAAAGGCAAGCAAAAAAGTCTTTCGAATATGACTGAAAAAGAAACGGAGCAATGGCAAAGGGATATGGAAACACGGGCACTGAACGAATACTACAAAAAAGTAAAAGTCACAATTAAAAAAATTTAATTTTCAAAAACGGATTTGCTATAATCAAAGCAGGCAGACGCATTGCCTGTCTGCAAATAAACAGCTGCCGTTTTTTCGCGGGGAGGGTGGATATTTCAGTGAAAACAGCGGCAGCTTACATAAGAGTTTCCACCGACGACCAGGTTGAATTCAGCCCTGACAGTCAGTTGGAAAAAATAAAACTCTATGCGGAGCGAAACCAAATTTTGTTGCCAAAAGAATTTATATTCCTGGACGAAGGAATCAGCGGAAGAAATGCGGCAAAACGACCTGCATTTAACGAAATGATCGGTCTGGCAAAGCGCAAACCGAAACCGTTTGATGTGATATTGGTGTGGAAATACAGCCGATTTGCGCGAAACCGTGAGGACAGCGTTGTTTACAAATCAATGCTGAGGAAAGACCTCAATATAGATGTCGTATCCGTCAGTGAAGATGTGGGCGACGACAAGATGTCCATACTTTTTGAGGCCATGATAGAGGCGATGGATGAATACTACAGCATCAACCTCGCGGAGGAGGTAAAACGCGGCATGACCGAAAAAGCCAAGAGAGGCGGCGTGCTCTCGATTCCGGCTTTCGGTTACAGGACGGAGAACAATGCTTTTGTAACAGTGCCCGAGGAGGCGGAAATTATACGCAAGGTATTTTCCGACTATGCACAGGGCAAGGGACTGCTGACAATCGCAAAGGAACTGAACGCTATGGGAGTTAAGACGCACAGGGGCAACAGAATAGAGAACAGAACCGTCAAATACTGGCTGAACAACCCGGTCTACATAGGCAAAACCCGCTGGAACCCGGACGGCAAGCTCTCGAGGAATTATGACAGCGGCTCGCCGATTATAAGCGACGGCACGCACGAACCCATAATTGACGAAAAGACATGGAAAAAAGTCCGCGAAAGAGTGAAAGAGCGAAAAAACAGATTCGGCAAGTATTACAACAGTGACCGCAAGAATCTGTCCCACTGGCTGACGGGCATTGCCAGGTGCGGAAAATGCGGCGCGGTTTTGTCGAACCAGGGCGGATATTTCGGCTGTTCCAACCGCGGCAGAGGAACTTGCGGCGGCGTCGGATATATCTCGGCAAAGAAACTGGATAAAATAATCTTATCAGCCCTGTCCGACTTGACGCTCCCAAATGCCACTCTCGAATTTACCGAGGTGAATGCGGAAACACATTCAAATGATGATGAAAAAATCATCTCAGCGCGGATTCAAAGACTGAAAATTCGTCTGGAACGCGTGAAAAACGCCTATGAGGGCGGTGCGGACACGCTTGATGAATACAAAGCAAGCAAAAAAAACATTCTTGACGAAATGGACAATCTGAACAATCTGCTTCAGTCCAAAAATGCCAAAGTATCGAAAAGCGAGCCTCTTCCCGAGGAAAAACTGCGCAGACTGAAAGAAATCTTAGGGGACGACGGTATAAGCAATACCGAGAAAAACAGAATTGCGCGGACGATTTTCAAAGAGATAGTAAAATGCGGAGATGACGGAAAGACGCTGAAATGCGTGTTTTGGAGATAAGGACAAAAAACTCAAACAATCGGGGTACGGTCCGCCGTACTGGCTGATAACATACTTCGCAAGCTCGGGATTCGAATTTTTTATCTTAACAGGGTACATAAGTTTTCTCTCATAGTCCCACATAATTAATTATCTCCTTCCTTGACCCACGGCCAGTTATAATCGTCAGCAACCCATACAAACGGTGTCTCATTCGGCGATGCGCCTGCCATGAGCGGACCGTATGTGTTTTCATAATCCTGCTCCAGGCTCTTGGCAGTAGCACTCAGTTGAGTGAATAAATCGAGTGCTTGCTCATCATAGGGATGTGTATCCAGGAACAGCTGAATATCATACGCTGCAAACTCTATCTCACGGATTTTTCTCAAAAGTGCGCTCTGCGACAGGTTTGTGCCGCCGTTTCCGTTGTTTTCGTTGTTTCCGTTACTACCGTTATTTCCATTATTGCCGCCGTCAGAGCCGCAGTTATTTTTGTCGCAGTTTGGGCAATACGGCGAATTTGGATAATACATATGCAATTCCTCCCTTATTTGAACGGATTCATGACAGTTTCATTCTTATACGCATCGAACGGAATATTCAAATCCGTGAATATTGTTCCGTTTGCCAAAGCGTCGTTAACTTCATAAAGATTCTCAAATTTTTGAACAGGTACATAGCAAAAACCGAGATATGTTTTCTCGGGCATATTCGTATTCATAATAAGCACCTCCTGAATTTATAATATTCCGCAACAAAATATTTCGTTCCATTGACTTTTTGCGACAAATTATTTATAATTAGGGTGTATAATTATTTGGAGCAGATTTAAGATGAAAAAAATATCAGTAATTCTTGCCGTTGTTCTGTGCATGACTGCGGCGGTATGCCGTGCGGATTCCGCAAACGGATACATTGTAAAACTCAAAAGCAGCAACAAAGTTGCTCTGTTTGCCGCAACATCCGACAGCATTGCAAACGACGCAATCACTCCGATAGCAGGGAGTTTTAAGCTGTACACCGTGCAGACAAAGGAACTGTGCGACGAGCTGATTGCCACGGGCACTGCGGAATATGCCGAACCGGACCAAACCGTCACTCTGTGCGACGACTTGGGCCAGCCGGACGACCCCGACTACCCTGCGTCACAGGTGAACATATTCAAGATAAACGCAATAAGCGCGTGGAATTTGGGTATATACGGAAACGATGTAAAAATAGGCTATGTGGACTCGGGAATATATCCCCACAGCGAACTGAAAGCAGCCATAGCCGGCGGACATAATTACATAACCCCGGACGGAGACGACAGTTCCGCAAAAACCGACGATGGCACAGAGGACGATAAAACCGACGACTACGGCGACACATACGGTCACGGTACTTTCGGTGCTGGAATAATAGCCGCAGAGGCAAACAATTTCGGCGGAATAGGCGTTGCGCCGCGTGCCAAGCTTTATTCGCTCAAGTGTTTTACCGGCAGAACCGGAAAACTTGTCGATATTATATCCGCTGTAAACGGCGCCGTGAACACTTTCGGCTGCAAGGTGATAAACATGAGTTTCGGATTTGAATCCTACAGCAGTTCGCTCGCATCCGTAATCAACGACGCCTACTCAAAGGGAACGATCCTCGTTGCCGCGGCAGGCAACGACAACCGAAACAGCTCGTCCTACCCCGGCGCGTATTCCAATGTGATATCGGTCGCGTCGTTTGATCTGAACGAGAAAAAAGATTCTTTCTCCAACTACGGAACGGGGGTAAACCTCGCAGCGATGGGCAGCTCCTTAAAAAGCTGTTACATAAACGGCGAGAACTCCTACAGGTTTCCCTGGGAGGGTACTTCGTTCGCCGCACCGTGCGTATCTGCCGCGGCGGCGCTGTGCCTGAACATAAACCCGAATATGACACAGAGCGAGTTTATGGCGATACTCAACTCCACCTGCACTCCGCTTGAAGATAATTCATACTACCTCGGCGCCGGCATGCTAAACATAGAGAACATAATGAACTACATGATGAAAGGCAAAACCGAGTATTACTCACCAGTGAGCATATACAACGGAAATGCGTTTCAGGTGATAACCAATTTTGGTGAGGAGCCGATGAGTTTTGCAGACATATGGGGCACGGACACCGGTTACGGGCTGAAAAATGCGACTGTGGAACCGAATTCATCATATAAATCAACATTCGCCGTAAACAGTGCGGACAGCATGATTAAGCACTTTTTGTGGAAAAGCATTGAAAGTCTTATGCCGATATATAAATATTCAAATCATTGACGAAACACAAAATGTTTGTTCCCCAAATAGCTTACAGCCGTGACAACAGGTGCGGCAATCAGCTTGCAAATAACGAGCGCACCGTGCAAGCCTATGCGCGGCAATGAAAATTTGTCGCAAAGTTTTTCAAGCATAAGCGGCGTATCCAAAACATCAAAGAAAATGTGTATCAAAAAATTGCTCACAAAAAGTGAGACGATGCTGATCGCAACGAAACGAAGCACTTCAAACTTATCCGCCGAGCCGCCGGACGAAAATGCCCAGTATTTATTAAGGAAATATCCGCAGCTCACCGCTGCGGATACGGAGAGCGCATTGGCAATCTCTTTGGCAAGAGCGAAATATGATATCAGAAGATAAAACAAGCCGTAATCAACGGCGGTGTTCACTATGCCCACTACGCAGAATTTTGCAAAGCGGGCATATTTTTTTGCTATATCCACAGTGCCCGACCTCCCGACAAAAAATATACGGGGCATCACAAAACGATACCCCGTTATATTATCCGCATTATTTTATTTTTCACTCTTTTTTGATGACGGTGTTTTCACAGATGCAACTTTGATTGTGTCTGCCTTTGCAGTCACAGTCTTTGGCTCTGCGGCCGCTTTTGTCGGTGTTGCGGCGGTTTTCTTTGTGCCTCTCTTTGCGGCAGCTTTTTTCTCTGTCGTCTTTTTGACAGGTTTCTTCTCGGTGTCATCCGCCTTTTTTGCGGTGCGCGGCTTTGTTGCCCTCTTGGGCTTTTGTACAGCTATGGCAAACACCGCCTCAGCGTGAGAAAAATCTCCCTCAAGCATTACTCTGCCGCGTTCGCACAGCTCGGCAAGAGATTCTTTTTTGTCTGCCAGTGCAGCAAAATCATCTGCAGAAAGAGTGATCATAACTGTGTGATCATAGTAATCATACGGTTCCACACTGAGCATACCCTTGTCCGCCTCGATATAAAATGTACCTCCGCAGTCCTCGTCGGTCATGTTGACCTGCATTGCGATTTTAGATTCGAGCGGAGTTGTGTCGGCACCGATAAACTTCTTTCTTAGCGCCTCAAATTTCTTGATAAAAGTCATTTTCATTTCATCCTTTCTATTGTATAAAATTAAAAAAACTCTCTATAACAATTATATACACGAAATATTTGATATATTCCTGATTTTATTGTCTTTCAGCGATTTTCAGGAATATTTTCAAACCGTCGTTCTCATAATGCACACCTTTTGACGCAGACGATACATCGTCACAGCCGACGACTATATCCTCAACCAGTGCGATTATGGGTGAGCTTGCCCACGGATGACACAGACTTGTGTTGAATTTCTGCTCCTTGCCCCACGCCTCATAGCACGAAGTTGCGCCCTCTCTGAGCATATTATACCACGAATGTTCACTCCTGTCCAGGATAAGCGCAAGTTCCTCCTCATACGCACCGATTGACGCGAGCGACTTGAGCACAAAATACGCAAACCAAACTCCGCAGCACAAACCCTTGCTCATGATAAGCCGCTTTATGCTCTCGTGCGCACTCTCCGGCGCCATGCCGAAATACAGTGCAAGCACATTTGAATGGAGCGACGAATGAGTCGATGCCGCCGTGTCGGTAAACAATCCGCTGTCTGCGTCAAAAAACTCTCTTACATAGCTGTCCGCAACTGCGTCCGCCATGGGTTCAAAGGCGATGCCGAGGCGTTTTTTTAAGTCTTCCGCCGTGCGGAGCGCTCCGCAGTAATAAGCGTTTATCACATTGTGGCAGCCCTCGCTTTTCGGCGGATTTGTCAGTTCAAAATCGTAATTATCGCGCAGATTGTCGGGCCAGTCCACAAGATTCCATTTCTCGTCGACACCCTCCAGCAGTCCGTCGGCTCTGCGATATTTGCCGAAGTAATCAATAATGCCGTCTATCGTCGGCATGAGTTTTCGCACTGTTTCTTCATCCGCGCTGTAGTTAAGATAATTCTCGACAGCGTGGGGATAGAGCAGTGAAAAATCGGCTATCTCCTGCATAAACGCTCCCGGCGCAACAGCCATCATGCCCTTGCACACTCTGCATGAACGGGCAAATTCAAGAAGGGTCTTGCGATACATCCGCCAATCGCCCGTAAGGTACATATATGATAACCCCGTGACGCAAAAATCACCGAGATACTGTCCTTTCTCTCTCGAGGGGCAATCGACAAAGACCTCCTGTGTGCCGAGCATTACGCCGTGAGCACACATCTGCCAAATGCGGTTCAGCACATCATTGTTGCTGCAAAATGTCGCCGCGTTCACATCGAATTTGTGATGCCGAACCACAAACTCTACGCTCGATTTATCCACACATTCCGTCTCGCTGATTATCTCGGCATAGCGGAAACACTTGTAGTCATAAAAATCGAATACATCGTCTCCGCCGGAGAGTGTGCAGACTTCTTCATATCTGCAGTTGCACCGCATATTGTATCTGACCTTGTACTGCTCGCCGTACTCAAGTTCCTCGCCGAGACGGATGATGACTTTCTCGCCTTTTTTGCCGTGCGCGGTCAGGCGAATCTGCCCGGTGTATTCTTTGCCAAAATCCGCAAAAAGATGGGTCGGGGAGATTTGCACAATCTCCGTCGGTTTGACCGAATACACACTCACGGTGTCCGCCTTTGCGGCAAAACGGTGGTCGTCGTTCTCATCCGCAACCGCCGCATTGCACGCCGAGTCGTCCCAACCGACAAGCAAAGCGCCGTTTTCGGCAAGGTTGAAATCGATGTTCTCGAGGAACTGAGTGTCATAGCCTATCTTGCCGCCGCTCACATACTCGCGCGCATAAAAATATCTCCACGATTCGTCTGTGCCGAAAGCAAACGAATCATCGCAGTAAACATCGGCAATCATCCCCTGTCGGTTGTCGCCGCTGTTCCACACACGGTTTATGAGTCCCTGATAATAAACATGAGCGGCAATCACATTGTCGCCGCTCACAATAAACGGCGTTATGTCCGCTTCGTTGTAATAATATTCATCATGATAACCCTCGGACGGTCCCTGACACACAAAATGCCCGTTTACATAGAGTTTGTAATAATCATCCGCAGATATCCTCACAAAATACTTTTCACCGCTGTGAGCGGCAAATTTCTTTCTGAATATGCAATGACTGTTCAAAAGTTCGTCGGGCGTTTTTTTGCCGTCTGCCCGTCCCGGGGAGTGTTCTTTGTGAAACACATTTATAGGTTCAAGAGGAGCAAATTCTCTTGTTGTAATCCACTTTGAGTTAAAATTCATAATTCCTCCCAACGGTTTTCTCGAACACATATTGATTTTTTGCGCTTTTTGCGATTTTATCAATATGCGTCCGACATCCGTATCGATGCACTTTTTCTACAGCACTTTTTGCAAGAACTCCACGGCACGCGGATTCTTGGTGTGGTTAAACACCTCGTCCGGAGTGCCTTCCTCCATGATGACGCCCTCATCTATGAATATGACTCTGTCCGCAACTTCGCGTGCAAAACCCATCTCGTGAGTTACCACAACCATGGTCATGCCTGCCTTGGCAAGCTCTTTCATAACCGCAAGCACCTCGCCGACCATTTCGGGGTCAAGAGCAGATGTAGGCTCGTCAAAGAGCATTATGTCGGGCGACATTGCAAGGGCGCGCGCTATGGCAACCCTCTGCTGCTGTCCGCCGGAGAGCTGATGCGGATAGCTGTCCGCCTTGTCGGCAAGTCCCACTCTCTCAAGCAGTTCCATAGCCTTCTTCTCGGCGTCCTCGGGAGACATTTTTTTAAGATCCACCGGTGCAAGCATGATATTCTTCTTGACAGTGAGATGCGAAAAAAGGTTGAAACTCTGGAACACCATGCCGATGTTTTCGCGCACTTTATTGATATTTACTTTTTTGTCCGTAATGTCATGTCCGTCAACGATTATCTGACCCTCCGTGGCGGTCTCGAGTTTGTTAAGACAGCGCAGCATTGTCGATTTTCCGCTGCCGGACGGGCCTATGATACACACGACCTCGCCTTCATTTATAACCAAATCTATGCCGTTTAGCACATGATTGTGGTGAAAGCTTTTCTTTAAGTTTTTAATTTTTACCTTTTCGTTCATAATTAAACTTTTTCTCCAAATATTTTGAAACCAACATAAGTATTGATATGACTATCAGATAGTACGCCGCAACCAATATATAAGTGGCAAAGAACTGATACGATTTGCCCACATATACCTTAGCACGGTTCACAATCTCGGCAAGTCCTATGACGGACAAAATGGATGTATCCTTGACCGTGATTATGAACTGATTCACCATAGACGGTATGGCAACTTTTATTGCCTGCGGCAGCACAACTTTGAACATTGTGCGTGCACTGCCGAGTCCCAGGCTTCTTGCTGCCTCAATCTGCCCTTTCGGCACTGCGGATATACCGCTGCGGAATATCTCCGACAGATATGCCCCGGCGTTCAGGCTGAGTGTGATGACTCCTGCCGTGTAGGCATCTATACGGAAATTCGGGTTGATGAGCAGCTGAAAAAGCTGCGGAACTCCGAAATATATAATAAACGCCTGAACAAGCATCGGAGTACCCCTGATAATCCAGATGTATATCTCGGACAGAGCCTTGAGCACGGGGTTTTTGGAAAGTCCCATAAGACAGCTTACAAAACCTATCACCATTCCTATTGCCAAGGATATCAGAGAAATTATAACAGTTAGTTTTATGCCCTGCAAAAGCAGCGGTGTTGATTCATTAATTGTTCTTATAAAATCCATAATATTCTCTCTTACGCATATTATTCATCCGGGCGGCGCTTTTTTTCTCAGCGCCGCACCGGATGTAAAGTGTCAATTATTTTTTGAGATCCGCAACCGATGTAACCGAACTGTCGGCGGGAACGACCAAAATCTGACCGTCCTCAAAATAGCCGTCGGAGAAATCGTATGTCTGCTTTCTCTCGTCTGTGATTGTCATACCGGCAATCATGCCGTCTGCCTGTCCCGACTGAACAGCGCCCATGGACGCGTCAAAGCCTTCGTTCTTCACTTCGTACTCAAAGCCCTGGTCCTTAGCGACTGCCGCAAGGATGTCCATATCGACGCCGGTGTATGTGTTCGTAGCCGTGTCGAGGAATTCAAACGGAGCAAAAGCGTTGTCCGAATAGATGATGTACTTCTTGGACGGAGTAACGCCGCTGTCTACTCTTGCCGCGCTCTCGTCTTTATATTTCTTCTCACCGCCGTAACCGTATTTATCGAGAATTTCGTCATACTTGCCGCTTGCCTTTATGTTGGCAAGACCTGCGTTGAACATCTTGATAAGTTCTTCGTTAGTACCCTTTTTAACCGCAAAACCATAGAAAGCCGCATTTTCGATATCGCCTGCGGTCTTGAGCGGAAGGTCCTCTTTGTTAATCGCCCAGCCGATAACCGAACGGTCCTCAAAGCAAGCTGCGTTGGTTCCGTTGATAACAGCCTGGTACATCGTGGGGGAATCCTCATAGTATACCACTTCAAAGCCGTATTCGCTCGCATATTTTTCTGTGAGCTCTGCGCTCATGGTGCTGGTCTTGGCAGCGAGGGTCACTTTCCCTTCCTTTGTTGCCGTGTTGCCGCCGTCAGAGCAAGCTGCAAGGCTAAAGCACATTACGCCTGCCAGTACGGCACTCAAAATCCTTCTCATAATTTCAACCTCCATTATATATTTACCTATATTTTATAACAAAACAATTTTTATGTCAATAGATTTTCGGATTTATGTGAATTTGACTTTATTTTATATTAAAAATGTGTTAAAATTATTATAATAAAACGACAATATGAGTTTTATAAAGAATTGCAATAAGCACTGCATTACCAAAGGAGAATTGATTATGATAGGAATAATAGGAGCAATGGCGATGGAAGTAGACGGAATAGCGGCGATGATGGACAACATGACCGTCGAAACGATATCCTCTATGAAGTTTTATAAAGGCACTCTGTGCGGCAAGGAAACCGTTACGGCGCAGTGTAACCCCGGCAAGGTGAACGCCGCGATATGCGCGCAGACGATTATAATGAAATACTCCCCGGATATAATTATAAACACGGGAGTTGCCGGCGGAGTGGACGAGGAACTGAACATTTGTGATGTAGCGATAGGCACGGATTCTGTACAGTATGACATGGATACAACCGCCCTTGGCGAACCGCTCGGTTACATAAGCGGCTTAAACATGGTGCGCATACCATGTGATGAGAGAATATCCTCCCTGCTCGCCGGGTGCGCAAGGGCGGCAAACGGCGGCGGAGTTGTCAAAAAAGGCACAATAGCCACGGCAGACAGATTCCTAAGCGACCCGAATATAAAAATTAACATACGAAAAAAATTCGGAGCAATTGCCGCCGAGATGGAGGGCGGCGCAATAGGTCACACGGCGTTTGCAAACGGGGTATCGTACGGGATACTGCGCATGATATCAGACAATGCGGACGGCTTGTCCGATATGGATTACCCGGCATTTTGTAAAATTGCGGCGGAAAAATCGATTAAAATATGCTCACTGTTCGTTGAAAAATGGTGTGATTAGAAATTAAAACAGGGGACTGCCAAAATGGCAGCACCCTGTTTTTGGATTTGAAACTAATCAATCGCCGCAGCAACAATCATGTCTGTCGGGTTCGAGTGAATCAAAGGCCTGTTTCTCGGGCGGGAAGAATTCATCCGTCGGGAAACGCAGTCTGTCGAACAGATCGCACGGGCTGTTGTCTGTGGAAGATACGCACTCATTCTGCGGTATACAATAATCGATAACCGGAATGAGCAGTTGGGTCTCGCGCAACAGACGAACAATTGTAAACAGACCGAGTGTGATATACACCCTCTTGCAAGACTCGGGGTCAACAATCACATCATCAAACACTCTGCAGATGTTTGTCGGGATGGACGAAACATCCAGTTCACCGCAGCAACAGCAATTTTCGCAGCTGTCAAGAACTTTTGCGGCAAGGCAAATGGGGTCAACCACTTCAGTCTGTGCCACAGGAAGATTGTTTTTGTGCCAAAGCTGAACATCGGCATCATTAAACCTGTATTTAGAAGAATAGGTTCGTGCGTTGCCTTCGGAACCGAAAAGAATAACTTTTTTGTCAAAGGTGCCCAAACCCTCAACAACCGTTGGACGGCTCACGCCGGTGAATACATCGAGCGTAATTCTGAAAAAGAATTTAAGGTCAACGGTGTAATATCCGCGGTTAAAGGGCACAGGCTCCACATCGGAATATATCCAGATGATCTCCGACTTGCGGCACTTGATGTTGATGGATCTGTCAACAATGCTCTGACCTGCCTCCGTAAGATACACTCTGATATTCTCGACACATTCCTTATCCCGGCATGAATCGTACACTTTGTATGTCTCTATGCACACGCTGTCCGGTGAGTTGCCGTTGCACGGATTGCATCCGCCTAAAGCTCTGTCGCTCATAATAACTCCTCCTATACTACTAAAGCTTGAATAAACTTCACTAACATACTATGCCGCAGAAGGAGTTTGTGTGCACAAAAAGCGGTTTGTTTCTTTTCGGAACGGTCACGACCGTTCTCTGCCACTGCACAAATTATCAATCTTCCATTAAACCACACTGTTTGCAAGCATAAGTTTAATCCTGTTCTCCTGATTAACCCTGGACGCACCGGCATCATAATCTATCGCAACCAAGTTGACATCGGGATATTTCTCCTTGATATGCTTCATCATACCCTTGCCGACAATATGATTCGGCAGACATCCGAAAGGCTGAGCGCAGATGACATTCTTCACGCCCTGCTCGATAAGCTCCAGGATTTCCGCAGTGAGCAGCCACCCCTCGCCCATCTTGGCGCCGAGACCGATGAAACCCTTCGTAAGTTTGTACACATGATTAAAATTCGATGGCGGAGAAAAAGAACTCTTCTCCTTTATGAGCCGAATAACATAGTTCTGCCGCGCTATGAGATAGTCATAGATAAGCTTGGCGAACTTCGCCTTGAGTCTGCCGATATCGTACAGTTTGGCGTCCACAATGCTGTTGAACACGCAATACATACAAAAATCGAGCAGACCGCCCATGCGCACCTCCGCACCCTGAGCGGCAAGAAAATCCTCAAGATCATTGTTGCCGAGCGGCGAAAATTTCACAAAAATTTCGCCGACTATACCGACAACCGGCTTTTTGTCGCCGGAGAGTTCTATTTTGTTGAAATCGTCAACTATGCTTGCCATGTTCGCCTCTATCTGTCTGCGGCTGACCTTTTTATTGGCAAAGAGGCGCGCACAGATCTGTGTCCACTTGTTGATAACGACATCGCACTCGCCGTGTTTTACCTCATACGGGCGGCACTGATTGCCCAGATGCATGAGCAAATCGCCCACGGACACCGCATGAAGCAGATTTTTTATCATCGGCAGAGTAAGCTTGACCGCATTGTCCAGTCCTGACACATTAAGGCTGAGCACAGGAATATATTCATATCCGGCTTTCTCCAGCGCCTTGCGCAGCAAGGAAATATAATTTGACGCACGGCAGCCGCCGCCCGTCTGAGTGATGAGCAGTGCAATTTTATGCTTATCGTAGCCCCCGTGCTCTATGGCATCTATCAACTGACCGATAACCACCTGCGCCGGATAGCAAGTGTCGTTATGCACATATTTCAGTCCGGCGGCCCGCACCTTGTCTCCCTTGTTTGTGAGCAGTTCGGCATTGTAGCCATTGGCGCGCAGCACGCTTATCGCCATAGTAAAATGTATCGGGAGCATAGTCGGCACAAGTATTTTGTAATCTTTTTTCATATCATTCGTAAATGTTGCATATTTCATATCTTGCCCTCCCTTTCCTCCAGAGCTGCAATGAGGCTGCGCAATCTGATCTTCACCGCACCGAGGTTGTTTATCTCATCAATCTTAAGCTGTGTATATATCTTGCCCTTGTCCTCAAGTATGGCGCGCACCTCGTCCGTGGTTATGGCATCTATGCCGCATCCGAATGACACAAGCTGAACCAGATTGCAGTCGTCATGCTCCGTGACATATTTTGCAGCGTTATAGAGCCTCGCATGGTATGTCCACTGGTTAAGCACATCCACCTTTGCCGGGGCGGTCATATCACACACGGCATCCTCGCTTACCACAACAAATCCGAGCGAAGTCGCCAGCTTGTCTATAAGGTGGCATATCTCCGGATCGGTGTGGTACGGTCTGCCGGCAAGAACGAGAATCCGCTTGCCGTTCTTGCGCGCGTAGTCTATATATTCCTCGCCCGTGCGATGTATGCCGTCCATATATGCGCCATATTCCGCAAGTCCTTTTTTTATGGCAGATTTCAGTTCCATACGGGTAAACCTGTAACCCCTCTTACCAAACGCCGCCTGCAGTTCCTTGGCAAGTGCCGAATTGTCGTTTATGTTCAGATACGGCATAAACAGCTTGCCTCCGAGCGCTTTGATGTTGGAATTGAGCAGCTCCGAATAGTACGCCACGACGGGGCAATTGTAATGATTGTCGCCCGTGTGCTCATCAAAATTGTAGGTCAGGCACGGATAGAAAATCATGTCTGCACCCTTTTCCAAAAGTTCCTCAATATGGCCGTGCATAAGCTTAGCCGGATAGCACGCCGTATCAGATGGAATGGTGTGCTGACCCTTAATATATGTCTTTCTGCTCGAGAGCGCAGAGAAGATTACATTAAACCCGAGATCGGCAAAAATGCCGTGCCAGAACGGTGCCAGTTCATACATACCCAGAGCCATGGGCAAACCGACCGTCGCCCCGGGACCTTTGGAGTCGCCATCGCCTATGGCGGTCAATCTATCACGCTTGTATTCATAGATATCCGGCAGCTTGTCACCGTCGCTTCTCACTCCCGAGCCTTTCTCGCACTTATTACCCGAAACAAATTTTTTGTCGCCGAAGATGTTTATAGTAAGGTTGCAATGGTTTTCACATCCGCTGCAATTGACCGCCTTTACGGTGTGGGTGAAGTTCTTCAGTCCCTCCGGGGTAATGAGTGTCGATTCTGCCGGAGTGTTGTTCTTGGCGTACAGCGCCGCACCGTATGCGCCCATAAGTCCCGCAATCTTCGGACGGATGACATTTGTTCCGACCTCTTTTTCAAAACTGCGCAATATGGCGTCATTTAAGAATGTGCCGCCCTGGACGACGATATTTTTGCCCAGTTCGTCCGCCGAGTTTACCCGCAGTACCTTATATATAGCATTCTTGACAACGCTCATGGAAAGTCCGGCGGATATGTCCTCCACCGACGCGCCGTCCTTTTGCGCTTGTTTTACCGATGAATTCATAAACACGGTGCAACGCGATCCGAGATCCACCGGGTGTTTCGACTTGAGTCCGAGTCTTGCAAACTCCGGCGCGTCATAACCTGCAAGATGCGCAAAAGTCTCTATGAATGAGCCGCAGCCGGACGAGCACGCCTCGTTGAGCAGAATGCTGTCTATGGAATTGTTTCTTATCTTAAAGCACTTCATATCCTGACCGCCGATATCCATGATAAAATCAACATCGGGATTAAAATGCTTTGCCGCAAAGAAGTGAGCCATCGTCTCCACTATACCCCTGTCCACGCCGAATGCGTGCAGAACAAGTTCCTCGCCGTAGCCTGTCACGGCGCTCGATTTTATCTTCATCTTATCAGTACAGAGCGAATATATATTCTCGAGCTGTTTTTTTATTATCTGAGTGGGGCTGCCGAGATTGGAGCCATAGTACTTGTAGAGTATGCTGTCGTCATCACCGATGAGCACAAGTTTTGTGGTAGTGCTGCCGCAGTCTATGCCGAGGTATGCCCCGCCCTCATATTCGCCAAGCTCACCCTCGGGCACATCCGAGCCGGAGTGGCGGCAGACAAATTCGTCATATTCCGCTCCCGACGCAAAGAGTGGTTCTTCCTGAGACAAATCCGCAGTAGAATTTGCCGCCTCGGTGAGCAGACGGACAATCTCGTCAAATGTGTATTCACTTGTCTTGTCCGATGCGTAAATGGCAGCGCCGAGCGCAACGGAGAGCAAACCGTATTCCGGGAAAACCGCATTTTTATCACTGAGATTCAGCGTCTCTTTGAAGCGCTCGCGTAATCCCTTGCAATAGTACAGCGGTCCGCCAAGGAACATGACCTTACCGTCTATGTCATAGCCTTGCACAAGGCCGGATATCGTCTGATTCACAACCGCCTGATATACGCTCGCCGCTATGTCTTCTTTGCGCGCGCCCTGGTTTATGAGCGGCTGAATGTCCGTCTTGGCGAACACGCCACAGCGCGATGCTATAGGGTATATCCTCGTGTGGTTGAGGCTGAGTTCATCGAGTTCTGTCACCGAAACATTCAGCAGCGACGCCATCTGATCTATAAAAGCCCCGGTGCCCCCGGCGCAGGTTCCGTTCATCCTCTCGTCGGTCACCCCGGTGAAAAATATAACCTTGGCATCCTCACCGCCGAGTTCTATCACCACACCTGTGTCGGGCTCCAGCCGTTTGACCGTCTCGCCGGTGGCGAACACTTCCTGTATGAAAGGCAACCCCGCCTCTGTAGCAAGACCGTAACCTGCCGAGCCGGATATGGCAAGCTTAATCGGTTTGTCCCCGGCAAGCTCCCTTATGCCGCGCACGAGCTCCAGGGTGGTCTCGCGCACCTTGGAGTGGTGACGCACATAACATTCATATTCCACACTGCCGCCCTTTATGAGCACAAGCTTGACCGTAGTCGAGCCGACATCTATGCCGAGCGTTGTGGGTTGTATATCGAGTTTCATTTCTTTAATCAATGTTTCTTACTCCTTCCGGCGCAAAATCGCCCAAAGATACATATGTAATAATTCTAACACAAAATGCGACAAATTTCAAACTAATTTACAGCAAAAAAATTTCCTTGTCCGACAATATTAACAGTATGTTAACAAAAGCGATTTTAGAATACTTTTATGATTTTTGCCCCTTACGCATTTTCACTTTTTCGTTTTCAGTTTGGGATTGATTTTTTCGACATAATGTGGTACAATAGTCTCGCAAGCGAAAGCGACGAATTCGAACTATCTTGTTAATAGGCTCGTGTAAGTGTTTTTTATTCTTGCTCGCTCAAACAGG
>CAKSFP010000041.1 GCA_934454585.1 uncultured Clostridia bacterium | reverse complement strand
CCCTTGCTAAAGGGGCGATGGTTGCCTGTGGCAACCGTTTATCGCCGACCGAACCGGCAGGTGAGAACGGGACCGCCCACTGATTATTATTTTAATATTAAAATAATAATCATGTGAAAAAGGCGGTGGTGGGATTCATGAAGTGGAGAAAGCTAAACTTGTTTATGCTATTGAAATACTCTTGCAATGTGCATTTCGGTAATTTTACAAACGGCTATATAATTTTACTACATATATGGAGAATTGTAAAGGGGTCTGCTCAATATTTCAATTCATCCGTAAAGTATGCGTTTGTATATGCCTTAAATCCTCTCTCGTCCGCAACTTCTATCCGAAACCACTTTATTTTGTCCGACAGTTCAAATTCCGCCTCGTATATAAACCCGTCCTTTTGCGCACTCACCATTTTGTTGGCGCGGCAGTCGGTCATAATGAATATCCGTTTTGCGGCGGATGTCTCAATCTTTATCTTTCCGTCCTCGAACACAAGGCTTTTTATCTCCGGACCGCACTGTGTGTTTGAGGCGGATACCGAGTAAAAGTCTCCTTTTTCAAGAGCGGCGGCAATGTTGTCATAAGTGAGCTTTTCCGCGGCTATCATGACATATCCGCCGAAAGAATCGCTCCTGACATCATTATCGGCATAGGCATTGTGGTTGTCGTCGGTCGCTATGCAGTAAAGGCGCTTGCCGCCCCTTAGCATGTCGTCGTAGCAGTGACCGTTGTATTCGTCATATCCGTCAAGAACGCAGCCGTAGTTCGTAATCTCCATAGCGTTCATGCCGTTGTATTGCATATACTGCTCATACCCCTCAACCGACCATTGCGGATGGTTGTATGTCACGAAGAATCCGTTGTCTGTGCCCTCTTTTATGATGCTGTTTACACACCCGACTGTATAACTGCGCTTAAAATCCGGTTTGTCGGGGTCGAACTGCACCTTGTCAAGGCAATTCCAATTGTTGCCGAACAGATATCTGTGTCTGTTCCAACACGGAGCGTTTTTGTTGTTTTTGTCCATGGAAACAAGGCATATGTGCGCAGTGTGTTTGTGACAACAGGCGACGGGCTCGTGCTCGTCAAATGCGTCAATCTCCACTCCGTGCATGGCAACAAAGTTTTCGTCCGTCAGCTCGTCGTGACAGATGTATACATTGTGATCTGTGTATGCAACCACGCTGTAGCCGTGCGCCATGTAAAAATCCTTGATTTCCTGCGGAGTTTTTGTGCCGTCCGAGAATGTGGAGTGGCAGTGCAGATTTGCTTTGTAATATGTTTTTTCACCGTTGGCTTTCGGCAATAATATTTTTTTCAATGTCTTTCACCTCATCATTTTTTATTAAGTATACTACTGCCGTCATGGACGCGGCAATATTCAAAAATCGTATTCCGTTGTCGTTTTTAATTTATTTAGTGTTTGACACGGGAAAATATTTGTGTTAGAATACACCTTATGAAATGCGAGGTATATATTTATGGAAACAAAATATCAAAAAACAATATTTGCGTGCTTTATCAGCTACATCATACAGGCGATAGTAAATAACTTTGCGCCGCTGCTTTTCCTCACATTCTCGCAAACATATGCCATAAGTCTGGAGAAAATAACGGCGCTCATCACCATTAATTTTTTCATTCAGCTTGTCGTGGACATGGCGTCCACAGCCTTTGTTGACAGGATAGGCTACCGTGCGTCCATGATTGTCGCGCACATAGCGGCGGCGTTTGGGCTCATCGGCATGGCGGTTTTGCCGGAGATTATGCCTAATCCGTTTGTCGGACTTTTACTCTCGGTTTTCCTCTATGCCTGCGGCGGAGGATTGCTCGAAGTGCTCGTCAGCCCGATTGTAGAGGCTTGCCCGTCCGACAACAAGGAAAAAACCATGAGCCTGCTCCATTCCTTCTATTGCTGGGGTCATGTGGGTGTGGTTCTCATCTCCACGGCTTTTTTTGCCGCTTTTGGTATAGAAAAATGGAAATATCTCGCTGTTGCATGGGCAATTCTGCCGATTTTGAATACATTTATTTTTGCCAAGGTTCCCATGGCTGAATTGGTTGCCGAAAATGAGACTAAACTCGGATTCAAGGGACTTTTCGGTGAAAAGATTTTTTGGGTGTTCTTTGTCATGATGCTGTGCGCCGGAGCGAGTGAACAGGCGGTCAGCCAGTGGGTGTCCGCATTTGCGGAAAAGGGGCTCGGCGTATCAAAAACTCTCGGCGACCTTTGCGGCACCATGATGTTTGCCGCCGCAATGGGGGCATCCCGTGCGTATTACGGAAAATTCGGCGAGAATATAAAAATAGACAATTTTATGATAATCAGCAGTGCGCTCTGCGTGGTGTCATACCTGATGATAGCTCTGTTTCCGTCGGCGGTCGTGTCACTTCTCGGCTGTGCGCTTTGCGGACTGTCCGTAGGCATAATGTGGCCGGGCACATACAGCCGTGCGTCGGCGACAATCCCGGGCGGCGGCACGGCGATGTTTGCCATGCTTGCGCTTGCCGGTGACATCGGCTGCACAAGCGGCCCGACGCTTGTGGGCTATGTGAGCGGCATCGCGGGGGACAACCTCAAGCTCGGCATATTCTGTGCGGTTGTGTTTCCGATAGGTATACTTGCGGCTTTACTTGCAACAAAGAGAAAATAAAAAAACGCTCACAAAGCGAATCGTTAAAATTCATTTTGTGAGCGTTTTTTGCTTTTTTGAAGTAAATTATTTCAGTATCAGCGAGAGAACGAAAGATGTCACAACGAAAAGAACTGCCACTATTGTAGTGAGCTTTTCGAGCATACCGTCCATTGTTCTTGCTTTATTCTTGCCGAAGAAAGTCTCGGCACCGCCTGCGATAGAGCCGGAGAGACCTGCCGACTTGCCGGACTGAAACAATACAACCGCTATGAGAACTACTGACAAAATTACATGTACAATTGTCAATGCTGTCTGCACTTCACACACCTCCATAATCCGAAGTTACAATATGTAATATATTTTATCACATATTCTTATTCTTTGCAAGGGGTAAAATGCATTTTGTATGTAATTACTATATTAAATTTTCCTCGCTGTGCAAAAAAAAGCCTGTGCGCCGGGCATTATGTGCGGCGCACAGGCAACTTTTTTAATTAATCACAACCGCTGACGCATATGGTAAGGCACGCAAATGATGATATCATTATCAGTGTAAAAATAGTCACAATCGCTGCCAAAATCGCGAGCGGAATGCTTGCCGCCGCTATGCCGAAACCGAGGGCAAATGCGGACGAGATTATCGTGCCGATTATGCCGATAAGAAGTGTTGACACAACGGGGCATATGCATCCCTCTATGCCGGCGGCGCGGATTTCGATAGCCGCAATGAGCGCAACAAACAGGGAAACTGTGCCTATGCCGAATATCGCCCACAGAAACGCCGGAGTAACATCTATAAGACCGTTGTAAACTGTGACAGCGGTTATTATGCCCACGATGATGCTCAGGACTATGCCGATACCGGTGCAATCACATTTGCAGGAACAACTGCATTTTGCCATTTGACATTCACCTCCACTGTCATTATATGACACGGAGAGCGGCTTTGTCACAACATTATTTCAGAGCGCGCATAGCGTTGAGAATCGCAATGACGGATACGCCCACATCGGCAAACACCGCCGCCCACATATTCGTCAAGCCGAATACGGAGAGGATCAGCACCGCCGCTTTCACCGCCAGGGCAAAGGTGATGTTTTCGCTGACGATGCGCAGTGTCTTGCGCGATATGCGCACCGCCACGGGAATCTTGGATATCATGTCGTCCATGAGGACTATGTCCGCCGCCTCGATTGCCGCGTCGGAGCCTATGCCGCCCATGGCTATGCCTATATCGGCACGGGCGAGCACCGGTGCGTCGTTTATGCCGTCGCCGACGAAGGCAACGCTTGTGCCGGTCTTTTTGCTTTTCAGATATTTTTCCACATAGCTTACCTTGTCTGCCGGGAGGAGCTCGCTGTGACATTCATCAATGCCGATCTCGTTTGCGACAAACTCACCGATTTCTTTTTTGTCGCCGGTCAGCATGACGCACTTGTCAATGCCGCATTTTTTGATTTCTTTGATGGCTGAGGCGGAATCGGGTTTTACGCTGTCTCTGATGAGTATATATCCCAGATACTTACCGCCGTAAGCCGCGTGTATTACTGTTCCCGTCTCGTTTACCGTGTCGGCGGCAATGCCGAATTTGTCCATGAGCCCGGAGTTGCCGACGAGCAGATCTTTGCCGTCATACACCGCGTGTATGCCGCAGCCGGTGATTTCCTCCTGAGATTCTATCTTGTCTTTGTCGATATCCTTGCCGTAAGCGGATTTTATCGACTGCGCAATCGGGTGGTTGGAGTAGTACTCCGCCGCCGACGCGAGCATGAGGAGTTTTTCTTCCACGCAGTTTTTCGGACAGATTTTTTCTGCGGTGAATTTGCCCTCGGTGAGAGTGCCGGTTTTGTCAAACATCATTACACTCGTCTTTGACAGCGCCTCAAGATAGGTGCTTCCCTTTACGAGTATGCCGTTTTTCGACGCTCCGCCAATGCCGGCAAAGAACGACAGCGGCACGCTGATTACAAGTGCGCACGGACACGACACAACCAGGAATATGAGCGCGCGCGATATCCACTCGGCAATGCCGCCGACAAATATCGGCGGAATGAGCGCCAGCGCAAGGGCAGAGAACACCACCACGGGAGTGTAGACTCTCGCAAACTTGGTAATGAAGTTTTCCGAGCGCGATTTCACAAGGCCGGAGTTCTCCACAAGTTCAAGAATTTTTGCTACTGTGGAGTCGGCATAAACTTTTGTGACGCGCACATTGAGCACTCCGCTTATGTTTATGCAGCCGCTTGTCACGGGGTCGCCGACGGTTATCTCCCTCGGTGCCGATTCTCCCGTGAGGGCAGAGGTATCAAGGGTGGAGGTTCCGCCCGTTACCACACCGTCCACGGGCACTCTCTCACCCGGCTTAACCAGGATCACATCATCCACCGAGAGCATTTCGGGGTCCACGATCTCGGTTTTGCCGTCCTTTATGAGGTTGGCATATTCGGGACGGATGTCCATGAGTGCGGATATGGATTTGCGGCTGCTGCCGACGGCATAGCTCTCAAAAAGCTCTCCGATATTGAAAAACAGCATTACCGCAACGCCCTCGAGATATTCGCCCAGGGCGAATGCACCGATGGTTGCAATTGTCATGAGGAAATTTTCGTCCATCATCTGCCCGTGGGTGATTTTAGAGAGTGATTCTTTGAGCACCTTGCCGCCGATTATCAGGTACGGCACCGCAAAAATTGCAAGGTTAATCAGCTTTGAATCAATATATCTTGATATTACCGCGGCAATTATCATGAGTATTGCGCTGATGATTATTCTTTTGAGCTGTCTTTTTTGTTTCTTGTTCATGGGGCACCTCGGTATTAAAATAAATTAAGTGAAATCAGAAACTTATCTCGCAATCAGGCTCTACCTTGTGAGCCACCTTGTCTGCCTCTTTCATCACAGCGTCAAACTTGTCGTCGTCCGCGTCGATTACAAGCTTTTCGGCAAAAAAACTGAGTGTGCAGGAATTTACACCGTCGATTTTTTTGATGCCTTCCTCAATTTTTGCGGCGCAGTTTGCGCAGTCAATGTTCTCGATTTTCATGATTTTTTTCATTTTTCTTTCTCTCCTTAAAATTTTTTTGCTCGGATTTTATTCTTCAATATGATCCATGCCTTGGTTGATGATTGTCCTTACATGGTCGTCCGCAAGGGAATATATGATGCTTTTTCCGCTCCGCTTGAAGCTGACCAGTTTTGCCTGCTTGAGAATTTTCAGCTGATGGGATATGGCAGATATCGTCATGCCCAGGGTGGTGGCTATGTCGCACACGCACATCGATTCCTCAAAGAGCACATAGAGTATCTTTATTCTGGTGCTGTCGCCGAATACCTTGAACAGCTCTGCCAGGTCGTACAGTTCTTCCTCTGCCGGCATAATGCTTTTTGCTCTTGCGACTACATTATCGTGCACCTGCACTTCGTCGCAGCGGGGTATATCGTTCACATTACAACATCCTTTCATTTGAATAATTGTTCAAATGTATTGTACGACTTTTTTTGTGGTTTGTCAATAGGTTTGATGAAAAATTTTTTCTTCCCTTTTTCTCATAAAAAAGATAGGGCAGAATCGGCTGCCCTATCGGAAAAATTATTTTGCTTTTTCGCTCTTGCAGATTGGTTTTGCTCCGGCAATAGGTTTGCGCCTATTTCGTCCACTTTCTGTCGGCAGCAAACCATTGTTTGACATATTCGTTGCCATCTGCCACAGCGGTAAACGGTTCGGTCAAGAATTCGTTTATTGTCTTCAAGACCGTGTTATAGTCATCAGTCTTTGTATCAATCTTCTTGCAGAACGCTTTCCATTTTTTCTGCATAGCATCATCGCTGCCAAATGTTAATATCTGTTCAAACTGTTCAACAGTAAAACTATGACCCCGATTAGCGAAAGTCTTTTCGAGTGCTTCTGTCAATATCTTGCCGTCAAAATCAAACTTATTTGCAAGGTAATAAATGTCGTAATAATCCTTCATTCTGCTTGAAAATTCCATAAGGTTGAGAATAGCGTCAATCTTTTCGGCAATAGTAGTTTCAAGAGAGTATGTATTTACTGTAGGTGCGTCAAAGCCGGATAGTTGTGTGGGGATTTTTCGCTTTTCCTGTTTCGGCACGATGACATCGCCTACACCAAAATCAATACTGAACGGTGTCTTGGTATTCTTAATGCATGCAACTATTGATGCACCGATACCCGCATATTTTTTTGCAACGGTGATTGGTGAAACGGTTCTAATCTCAAAAGTGATATAGTCATTTGCGGTTGGCGTGGCAATAATTTCCTCCAACACACTTTTTAAGTGTTCGGGAGTATTTGGAATTTGTCGAAGCAGAAAGTCAACATCAACTGTCACTCGGCTGTCAAAGTCGGTGATGGAATAGATAAACAAGCCGCCTTTGAGCACAAGGTTTTCTGAATATCCGGATTTTTCTAAACGGCGCAGAAATTCCTCCTGACAAAACAGTTGCAGGCAAAGCTGATAGCTCCTTGCGCTTTCGTTAGCTTTATTTTTCAGTCGTGCAAGCACGGATGCCGCTATATCAGCCATTTAGCAATACCTCCATCAATTCGGTAACCTTTTTATATACACGCAGCTTTTTTGCGTATGCAGAAAGGTTGCTCAGATTTTTCTCTGTATCATTTGCGTAAGCATTGAGCGATTTATTAAAAATCTCATTGTCAAGTTTTGAACGGTATTTGAAACAATCGCAAATTGTACGCTCACGGTCATATATCGGAAGAATAACACCACCGAAATTACCTGTGGTTTTACCCAAGTCATACAATTCTGCTTGCACATAGTAAGGGTTCAGAGCGAGAACATCCACATTAAGTTTCGTTCTTGACATGGAACGAGGGACAGCTATTGACCACTTGCGCGGAGCAAAATCACTGTAGCCGTAATGGAAAAGCGCCGATTCAACACAAACGATTCCCTTAGGAACGAGGGTTGTAAGAAGCTGTTCCTCGGAAACTTCACTCTTTTCCGTAAGTTTATAATATCCGTGTCGCACGCGCGAAAGCATGCCGTCGTTGCACAGATTTACAACATCTGCCGCTTTGATCCCGGCAGCGATAAAATCAGCAGATTTAGCAATTCCGCCTTTATTGACAATAACTTCTTTTACTTGCTTTCGAATGTCCACTGATTCACCTTCTTCCGTTAAAAAATTCAAGCACACGAACATCATATGTGTGTTTGAATTTATTATACCACGAAAAAAGAATTGTTGCAACTAAAATTAAAATTATATTAAACGAAAAATTCTACTTGTGTTCCCGGCGATTATGGTATATAATTGAGTGGATGAAAAAATCGAGGAGAAAACAAGGAGAATATATATATGATTAATGTAGCAATAGACGGCCCGTCCGGCGCCGGAAAGAGCACCGTGTCACGCGCGGTGGCGTCGTCGCTCGGGTATATATACATAGACACCGGCGCAATGTATCGCACCGTTGCCTATAAGGCGGTGTCAAACGGTATAGATCCGTCGGATGCGGCATCTGTCACCGCCATGCTGCCTTATACGCAGCTTGACATAAAACACTGCGCCGACGGTCAGCATATGTTCGCAGACGGCGCGGATGTCACGGACAAAATCCGCACACCGCAGATATCCATGGGGGCGTCGGCGGTTGCCGCAATACCTGAGGTGAGGTCGTGGCTGCTCGATACTCAACGCGCCTTTGCCGCAAAGAGCAATTGCATAATGGACGGCAGAGACATAGGTACTGTGGTGCTGCCCGATGCCGATGTGAAGATATTCCTCACTGCGTCACCCGAGGCGAGGGCACGCAGACGGTATGACGAGCTGACCGCAAAAGGGCAGAGCGTGAACTTTGACGAGGTGCTGCGAGACATGATAGACCGTGACAGAGCCGATTCGTCGCGCGACTGTGCACCGCTTGCGGCGGCGGACGACGCCGTCACCGTGGATACAAGCGACATAGGCTTTGACGAGACGGTGAGACGCATAACGGACATCATAACCAATCGGGAGGCGAGGGCATGAACAAAGGTTTTGCCACACAGCTTGTAAAGGGATTTATGAAACTGATATTCCGCATAGAGATAAACGGCGCAGAGAATCTGCCCGAGAACGGCGGCTGTATGGTTTGCTCAAACCACATCAGCAACTGGGATCCGGTTCTGCTGCAGTGCTTTTTGCCGCGTATGATAAGTTTTATGTGTAAGGAGGAAATGGCGCATATTCCGCTCATAAACTCATTGCTCCGGTCGCAGCACACCGTGTTTGTAAAGAGGGGCAAGGGCGACATAGGAGCGATGCGCGCGTGCATGAAGTCTATAGACGAGGGCAGAGCGCTCGGCATATTTCCGACCGGCACGCGAGAGAAAAAACACCCCGGTGCCAAGCCGAAATCCGGTGCGGCGCTCATTGCCGCAAAGACGGGGACAATCGTGGTGCCTGTGTCCATAAAGGCCGATTACAGACTGTTCTCAAAGGTGAAAGTCAACATCGGCAAGCCGATTGATTATTCGTCACTTAAGGGTCAAAAGCTGTCTTCGGATGAACTTGCGGAAATGACGGAAGAAATTTATGACAAAATTAAAAATAACTATTGAGTAATTTGAAAATGTGTGATATAATATAGAGGTTGTTGAAATATTGTAAGGGTGGTATCGCAATTGTGAGTGATAAGGTTTTAATTGTTGCAAAAAGCGCCGGCTTTTGTTTCGGAGTCAACCGTGCCATATCCGCACTGGAGGAAGAATCGGCAAAGTCGCCCGTGGCAACGCTCGGACCTATTATTCACAACAACGATGTCGTGGAGCGTTTATCTGAGCGCGGAGTTACTGCCATAGACAGTATTGACGATCTGCCTTGCGGTGCCAGGGTGGCAATCCGCACCCACGGTGTGGACAAGGCTACCGTCGACGCAATAGAGAAAAGCGGCAGTGAGTGCATAGACCTGACTTGCCCGTTTGTGAAGAAAATTCACAAAATAGTGAGTGAAAAGCACGCTGAGGGGTACACCATAGTGATAGTTGGGGACAAAACCCACCCCGAGGTGATAGGCATAAACGGCTGGTGCGGCAACAGCGCGCTCATCGTCACGGACGAGAGCGAGCTTTTGGGAAAAATTGCGCCGGGTGAAAAGGTGTGTGCGGTCAGTCAGACGACCATGGACAGAAAAACTTTTGAAAAAATAATATTTTTTCTAAAAAACACTTGCCAAAACCCCATAATATTTGATACAATATGTAGTGCGACCGACGAAAGACAAAAGGAGGCCGCGCAGATAGCCGAAGATGTCGATTTGATGATTGTCATCGGCGGCAGTCACAGCGCAAACACAAAAAAGCTGTTTGACATATGCTCTGAGTATTGCAGAAATACTTATAAAATCGAAAATTTTGAGGATTTTCCTCAAGATATATATATACCAAGGAAAATTGGTATCACGGCAGGTGCCTCAACACCGTCGTGGATAATTAAGGAGGTAGTTTCAAGAATGGAAGAAATGATGAACGGCGAGACTTTTGCCAAAGAATTTGAGGAGTACGAAAAATCTCTGATCGCTTTACATACAAGGGATATAGTAAAGGGAACTGTAATTGGGGTTACCGAAAAAGGCGTAAGCGTCAATCTCGGTTACAAATCAGACGGTTTCATCCCTGCAAGTGAGGTTACAGAGGATGACTCCGCAGATATCACAACACTGGTTAAACCCGGTGATGAGGTAGAAGCATTCGTTGTCAGAGTTAACGATGTTGAAGGCGAAGTTACACTCTCAATGAAAAAGATTGAATCTATGAAGGGAATGCAGGAAATAGAAGAGGCTTTTGAGTCCAAAGCTATTCTCGAAGGCAAGGTGACACAGCTTGTAAACGGCGGCGTCATTGTTGTTGCAAAGGGTGTAAGGATTTTCATTCCGCTTTCGCAGGCAAGTGACAGATTCCTTGCAGATCCCTCCGTGCTTTTGAACACAACCGTATCTTTCAGAATCATAGACATAAAGAGATTCCGCGGCAGGACAAGAATTGTAGGTTCAATCAAATCTGTTATCAAAGAGCAGAAAGAGGCTCTCAGCGCAGAGTTCTGGGAGAATGTTGAAGTAGGCAAGAGATATAAGGGTGTTATCAAGTCCATAACCGATTTCGGCGCATTTGCTGATATCGGCGGTGTAGACGGACTCATCCACATCTCCGAGCTTTCATGGTCCAAAATCAAGCATCCGTCCGAGGTTGTTAAAGAGGGCGATGTTGTAGATGTTTATGTTATAGACTTCGACAAAGAGAAAAACAAAGTATCTCTCGGATTTAAGAAAGCCGAGGACAACCCGTGGAACAAGGTTAAAGAGGAGCTTTCAGTCGGCTCGGTTGTTGACTGCAAGATTGTCAGAATCGTTCCGTTCGGTGCTTTTGCGCAGATTTTCCCGGGTGTGGATGGCCTTATCCATATCTCTCAGGTTGCCGACAGAAGAATCGGCAAGGTAGAGGATGAGCTTACCGTTGGTCAGCATGTACAGGCTAAGGTAGTTGAGCTTGATCTTGAAAAACAGAAGATTGGTCTCAGCATCAGAGCGCTTCTTACAGATGAGACAGCGGCTGATGAAAACACCGAGTCTGCACAGGACGAACAGACAGAGGCTCCGGCTGAAGCTGCAGAGCAGGAGACTGCCGAGGAGACAGCTGCCGAATAATATTTTTTGATTTGCAAAGAGGGCGGTCCTGACGGAACGCCCTTTTAATATTAGCATGACGAAGGAGGTATGGATATGAGAAAATTTTTGATGTGCACTGTGCTTACCGCTGTGCTTTGCTGCATTTTTGGAGTATCTGCGCGCGACCTTGCGCTCACCACGATAAACGATGAGCACGACATGACGGTGCTCGCAACGATAAGCGATATTGACGATGAGAGCATAACCGCGGATGTGTACAATTCCGTCGGTGTGCTGCCGGGAGACAAAACCGAGCTTGCACATTCTGTGAAAATCAAAAAATTCCGATACACATATTGCAGCGAACACGCTCAGGATTACAACACACCCAAGGTGGGTGACAACATATTCATCTCCTTAAATGCCGGCGAAGAAAACGGCACCGAACCCCTCTATGAGGCTGTCGGTGCGGTGTATAAGACCGACACTGTGGATATACGCACATTAAGCGTTCTTGCTCCCGACGAGATGAAAAACAAAGATTGTATGGATGACATAGTGGCGGTGGCATATTACATCCGCTCCGACGGTATGCAAAAGGAATTTAATTTTGGCGACGGCACTGTGGGCATAACCAAGGAAGGCAAGGAGATAAGACTCTATCCGCCGGATGTTAAAACACAACTGCCGATAAAGTATATCGACAAAGACGGCAAGATAGTCTCGACCGACAAAAAACAGGATGTGATAGCTGTCAATCCCAATAATCCCGTGGGCGGTATAGGAGCGATAGACCGCGGATTTGTAACGGGCAGACGGATAATTGCGGTCGGCATAATCGCCGCAGGACTCATCATAGGAATGATTGCGGTGTATATCGGCGCCACAAAACACAAAAAAATATAAGGGGGCAGACGGACAGATGAAACTGCGTGAAAAGACCATTGATTCCGAAAAAATATATGACGGCGCCATAATCAAACTGACGCTTGACACGGTGATATGTCCCAACGGAGCACAGGCGAAGCGTGAGATTGTGCGCCATCCCGGCGGCGTCGGTGTGGTGCCGGTGGATGAGGACGGATTTGTGTATATGGTGAGGCAGTATCGCATACCGTATGATGAGATAATTCTCGAAATTCCGGCCGGCAAGCTTGACAAGGGCGAGGACATAGCCGTCGCCGCCGCAAGGGAACTGCGCGAGGAGACGGGGCTTCACGCAAAGAAGCTGCAATTCATGGGTGAGTTTTACCCCTCCGTCGGCTTTTGCGATGAGCGGCTCAGGATGTTCCTTGCGACGGGACTTTCGCAAGGGGAGACAGATCCCGATGAGGACGAGTTTGTCGCTGTGGAGAAAATTCATATTGACAAATTGTTTGAAATGATAATGAATAATGAGATAAAGGATGGCAAGACAATTGCGGCTCTGTTTAAGGCAAGGGAGCTGCTGAGGCAGTAGGGAAACGGTACGCAGCCGTTCCGCTGCTTAAAACAATTTGCATCATCTCACAAACGACGGCGAGGTTGTGAAATCCTTGCCGCCCTTTCTTTTTTCGGGAAAGTTGCAACACAACGCAGCAATATCCGTTGCGGCGATGTCAAATCTAAAAGCACTGTTTTCTCGCGGCACAAAATCCGCCGTCTTTGTAACTATGGCGAGGCCGGATTTCTTCTTGATATGTGCCAGTATGTTTTTGCCGTTTTCATTGAATGACAGCACTCGTATATAGTCGTGCACAAAGCCTTGTTTCATGGTGAGCAGAGCGCAGAGCACTGTGCGGCGTATTCGGTGAGCGGTGTATCTTTTTGATACGCACGCAGCAAAAAACTCATCAAGGTTTGCCGCAGATTTTGCGCATGATATAAGCCTGTTTGCAAGGCCCGGTTCCATGCCGGTTGTATCGCCGAGTTTTGATGCGTCGGCAAGGCGCAGTGTGCCGAGGATCAGGCTTTCTATGCGGTTTATGTTGTAACGCTCGTTCGAGATATTCGGCACATATGCCGATATGTCTTTGCCGTCCGATATGAGCGCGCGCACGGCGGTGGCGCTTGCACAGTCGGCTGACAGCGGGGCAGTGTCGTGGTAGCCGCCGCTGCGTGTCACGGCAACGGGAGTTATGGACGAGCCGATTTTTTTCAGTGCGGACATATAGTTCACCGCTAAGGTGTCGTTCGGCATGAGAGAAAACTGCGCATCAGCGAGTGTCTCCGCAAAAGCTGCCGCACATGCGGCGGGGTAGCTGAGTCCGTTTTTAAGGGCTGCGGCGAGTGTGTCTTTGAATATTTGCGGTTCGTTGCAAAGTATATCCGATATCTCATTCAATCGGTGCAAGTCTGCCGACTCACTGCCGAACGACAGCCCGTCGGCTATTCCGAGAGAATCTATCAGTCTCACGGCGCCGTGAGCATAGTTTTGTGCGGATTGCAGGACATAATATGCCGGTATCTCTATCACAAGGTCGGCACCGTTTTCAACGGCGGTTTTGGCGCGGAACCATTTGTCATATACCGCGACATCTCCGCGCTGAACCATGCTGCCGCTCATCGCGCATATAATATAATCATAGCCTAGGCGGCGC
The DNA here is from genome assembly GCA_934454585.1 of uncultured Clostridia bacterium. Classification (GTDB taxonomy): domain Bacteria; phylum Bacillota; class Clostridia; order UMGS1810; family UMGS1810; genus RGIG4708. Next base: position 3,425 of record CAKSFP010000041.1, on the reverse strand, counting down.
GTTTGGTCTATCTGATATTTGTGACCGTTGTGGAACGGATTGTATTCGCAGACTATTCCGCATACTTTTTTGCCGTCAATCATTTTCCTGCTCCCGAATTTAGATTTCATATTCATATTATATACGAATTTAAGCAAAAATTCAAGCACTTATATGATTGAATAAAATATGTGAATGCAGACAAAATATATTTATAAAAACTTACTTAGGCAATGCGTATTCAAGTCTCGTTTGCCTAACAATAACAAACGGAGGTAACATTATGGAAATCACGGACATAAGAATCAGGCAGATGTCACAGGACGCAAAGATGAAAGCGGTTGTATCGGTCACATTTGATAATTGCTTTGTTGTGCACGACATAAAGATTATTGAGGGCCAGGACAAGCTGTTTATTGCAATGCCGAGCAGAAAGACGCCCGACAATGAGTTTAAGGACATTGCACACCCGATAAACATAGAAATGCGGGAGCTGTTGTCGGAGAGAATTTTGGAAAAGTATAATTCGACCATGGTTGAACAGGAGGCTTTTCATCAGTTCAGCCCGGAATATAATGCATAACAGAGGCTGATAAAGTCTCTTGCTCTGAAATTTGCGGCATGAAGTTTATGACCGTAACCGCTGTTTTCAGAGCCCGAAAAAGCGGTCAAAACAGATGCAATCTGCTTTGACCGCTTTCTCTCTTATATGTTCTTGAAAAACAGTTCAATTTATATGCTTTAATGTCAAGTCCACTCTGTCGGATATTTTGACGGTACCTACGCCAAAAATAGATGTGTGCAGGGTATCTTTTATCGGATTTGTCCACTTTTGGGATATACTTGCAATCCCGTTTGCCATTCCTAATACAGAACCAACTGTTGCGCCGTTGCAGTCGGTGTGCCCTCCCGGCAAAAATGGACACAAAAAAGCTTCAAAAAACGAAATGAATCGCAGTATTTCGTTAATTTACTGAAACCGACCGCATTTATTCCACGGTTTGCTTGACAACGAGCCTCTGCCGGCATGATGTACCGGCGAAAGAACGAAGCAGCCCAAGGGCAATTCGCCCGGGCACAAGCCTATCATACCGGCTACTCATTGTCAAGCAACTTTCGCGGCATAAACGCTAAGTAGGTGTTCATACTCAACCGGCGAAAGCCAATTGAGTGCTGATTGTGGTCGCACAGAATTGTAATAAGCTTCAATGTAAGCAAATATATCAGCTTGCGCTTCAGACCTGGTTCTGTAGTGCTTGTGGTGAACAAGTTCACACTTAAGACAACTGAAAAAGTTTTCTGCTACGGCATTGTCATACAGCTCACCCTTTCTTGACATGCTTTGTGTAATATTGTACTCTGCTAATGCTTCGCGGTAACCTGTGGATGAATAATGAACACCACGGTCACTATGAAAAATCAGGTCATTCTGAGGTTTTTGACGATTTACAGCCATCTTAAGTGCAGTAACGGTAAGATTGGTGTCAATGCGGCTTGAAAAGGAGTAGCCGACAATCTTCTTAAGGCAAAAGTCTTTTACGATAATTCCAACATTACAAACATTACAGTAACAGATAAAAACGGAAAAAATGTATCTGTTTCAAAATCAACCGACAAGGACGGTAAAATCACGCTGACACTTCCGAATGGTGCTGATCTCACAGGCGACAATTACTATACAATTAAGGCAACCGACAGCAAGGGCAATGAAAAGGCTGATGTTTCCATTATCTTAAAGGATAAAAAGAATAATTCCGCTAACGGCACAACGGATAAAAACGGTATGCTGATACTTCCGGCATCAGAGCATAAGGCATATATTTTCGGGTATAATGACGGCACTTTCAGACCGGACAATAATATGAGCCGTGCCGAAGCTGCTGCTATCTTTGCAAGGCTTATTTCCGAACAGAAAGGCGAAAAAATCAGTGGTAAGTCAAACTTTAATGATGTTAAGAAAGGCAGCTACACCGTAAAATACACTGATGTTGCAACAAATTATTGGGCATATTCCGATGTTGCCTACGCAAAACACGCAGGCTGGCTCAACGGTTATGCTGACGGAACATTCAAAGGCGATAACGCTATTACCCGTGCGGAAGTGGTGACGGTAGTCAACCGGGCAACAGGCAGAAAAGCTGATGAAAGCTATATTACAAAGAATGTGTCTGTACTCAACAAATTTACGGATATTCACAATAATTCAATGTGGTATTATGCCGATGTTATGGAGAGTGCAAACACTCACCTCGCAAACTCTCACGATAATGCCGAAACTTGGATAAAATAACCTTTGTGCAAATGGGAGAAAGCAGCCGCAAACAGTTGCTTTCTCTATAAATTTGTTGCATAATAAATACAAACAAAAAATTTTTCGTTAGTGAAACTTTTTTGGCCTTTTTAGGATATATAAGAGTGTAAAGACTAAAAGCTTTTGACTTTGCAACAGAAAGTTGGTTTGAAATGGCAGATGAATTGAAGTTGCTTACGCAGCTTAAAAACAAGGAACGAAATTCAATAGACAAAGCAATAGATGTTTATACTCCATATTTAAGCACAGTTTTGTATAATATGGTTGGGAACAGACTTCCGAAAGAGGACATTGAGGAAATAGTATCGGATGTATTCGTAACGCTCTGGAAAAATGCAGAATACATAGATCCGGCAAAAGGAACAATAAGGTCATATCTCGCCGCTGTTTGCCGAAATCTTGCATTAAAGAGATTAAATAAGAAAAAAGACTATGAAAACCTCGATGATATTGAAGTTCCGGACCAAAAATCAACTATTCAGCAAGATATGGAAAACAGTGCTTTATGGGATGCTGTTATGAGCTTGGGAGAGCCTGACAATGAAATATTTGTGAGATATTATAAATTCGGAGAAAAACTCAAAGATATTTCAAAAGTAACCGGAATTAACATATCTACCATAAAAACCAAACTTTCAAGAGGAAAACGCAAACTGAAAATAATTTTATCAAATGCGGAGGAAATGTTATGAATAGAAAAAATGACCTGTTTGAAGAATTGAATATTGATAAAGAGCAAAATGATTTTTGCAGTCCGCTTGACATCGACATTCGTGCTGTCAAACAAAATGTCAATGCAAAACTTGATTCCGCATATACGGAAAGGAAGTCTTATACTATGAAATCAAAAAAGAAAATATCTCTTATAGCAATAGCGGCAACCCTTGTTTTAGGCATAACTGTTTTTGCCGCAAGCGGAATTGTATCAACTTGGTTTAGTTCTTCGTCATCTACTCCCGATTATAAATCACTTCCGACAGCAGAGCAGGTCACAAAAGACATTGGATATGAGCCGGTTTTAATTGACAGCTTTGAAAACGGATATGCATTCAAAGACGGAAATATTGTAAAAAACAATCTCAAAGATGAAAATGGTAATTCGGTCGAGAAATTCAAATCAGTGTCTTTTGATTAT
>CAKSFP010000040.1 GCA_934454585.1 uncultured Clostridia bacterium | reverse complement strand
AGGCTTGGAGCATATATTATATATTTGCAAAATCCATAGCCGTAGGGCGTGTTTTGCAAATATATAATATATGCTCCTAGCCGACTGCAAAAAAGTTCGGATTCGTCACCTGCGCCTATCCGTTTATTATCTTCATAACCTTTTCCCAGCGTTCTTTGTGACTGTCGTGAGTATAAATCGGCTCAAATCCGAGCGAAAGATAGATTTTTATCGCCGGGATGCGCTCATCGTCGGTTGACAATACGGCTGTCTTATATCCGCGTGCGGCAAGGGAGTGCAGTGCGGCAAGGCAAATAAGCCGCCCCGCACCCAATCCTCTCGATTCGGGAATCGTACCGATCATCCTAAACCATCCCTCACCGGGAAATGTTTCCTTTTCGACCGCCGTCGCAGTTGCTATGTCAATCCCGTCTTTATTTAAGTAAAGGATATGTTCAGGGGCATAATCGCCGCCGTTTCTTATAAATTCATCAAAAGAATAGTAACTTCCGAATGCCTTTTCAATAAGTGTCTCCCAATTTTCTTCTTCACCCTCTGTGTGCGTATGCAGTGACATTCCGCCCTTTGGCAGACACAGCGGCGGCAGAGCCGTTATATCGTTATTTCTCATAAAAAGCTGAGGAAGTTCCTGCTTGGTGTTTACAGTCATTATTTATACTTCACCTCGTTTTCTTTTCTGTCCGCAGACAATACTTCCATTCCCTCCGGCGGATTTCCGAGATCGGGAACATCCATAGTCACTCCGCCTTCCATAGCACTTATATGCGCGGTCAGACCGGGCAAATTGTACCTTGCCGCCTGCCATGCGTTTGTCGGCGAAAGTTTGCCCGACATATACGCCTGACAAAAATCATCAACCATAAATTTATGTGTTCCGGCGTGGTTTGTTTCCATATCCTTGATTTCGTCCGGTATTCTGTCAATTATCTGTATGGGTGCTTCACCGCTTGCCCATTCGCCTTTAACCGCCTTTGCAACAAATTCGGGATCATCCTTATGCTTTGAAAGCTCTATCGGGTTGAGCAGATCGCTCACATCCTCATATTCGGGTTTAGGATCGCCGACCTTTATGTAAGAATGATGTATAAGCGAACATTCATATGATGCTTTTGTTCCATGGAAGTTTGAGATATATGTCTCCGGCACACCCCACGCAATTCTCCTGTTTTCGCTTATCCTTGCGATTGCACCGTTGCTGAGTTTTATCAGCATTGAGCTGTTTGAAAACGGGTTGTCCCAATAGTTCATACCCTCGCCGAAAATATCGGTGTCGGTTTTATCCTCATAGCCAAATGCGGCAACTTTAACTGCATGAGCTTTTGCGGCAGACAAAACCATAGATGTGGAATGAGTAGGGTAATAGAACGGCGGCAATCCCGCCATCTTCTTCCATTGGTCTTTTTCAGTGTACTTAAACACATCATACAGGCTGCTCATATCATGATTGTACTGTGCCTCTGCATATACCATATCGCCCATTTCGCCGGACGCAAACTTTTCACGGCAGAAGATCGCAGCCGGGCGATATATGCCTGTTTCGCCCATTGAATAAGTAAGTCCCGTCTCCTTTACAAGACGGACAATTTCTTTTATATCCTCAATACTTGTTGCCATCGGAACGGCACTGTATACATTCTTGCCGGCTCTCAATGCGGCAATCGCCATTTCACCATGCTGATTTCTCTGAGAGAATATCGCCACCGTATTGATGTCGCCTGACGCAAGCATATCGTCATAACAGTCAAATATTCTGTCCACGCCGAATTTTTCATCATATTCCTTGCACCTCTCGGGGAATTTGTCGGTGACAGCCACAAATTCTACCGCCGGATGCGCCTTAAACAGCGGAACAAAAAACTTGCAGAATTGTCCGCAACCCACAAAACCTATCCTGATTTTTTCACGCATTCAGATCATATCCTTTCAATATTTCAATATTTTGTATCAGACCGACTGATGCTCTCGGTCACATCATACCTTTATAATAACATTTTTTTTGCGAAATTCCATATAAAGATGTTGTTTCTTTCTTGTACATTTGTTGCAAGTTTCAAAATCCATATTGCAAAACATTTCACATGGTGTTATATTAAGAATGTAGATTTTAGTTTTTGAAAATTGCAAGGAGGGACGATAAGTTGGGTTATAAAACCGACCGTTATGATATAAAAAAACTGCCGAACCAAAGCCTCGCCGTTACACAATGCGGTTTGCAAATTTGTGACAACGGACATTCTTGCGGCCCGTTTTTGTACAGTCACTATTCGGCGCATTTCATTTTGTCCGGCAAAGGCACATATACCTGCGGCGGCAAAACATATTCGCTGTGCGCCGGTCAGGGATTTATGATTATCCCCGATATGCCGAACACCTATACCGCGGACATTGACGAGCCGTGGAAATATATCTATGCCAACTTTTGCGGTGCGGATGATGAGACGCTTGTACACAGCGCCGGATTGAACGAGGATAATATGATTTTTGAATTTGACCTCACCGACGATATGCTGCACGACCTGACGATGATGCATTCGGCAAGCAAAGATCAATCTGCGCGCGGCTATGATGTGACAGGGTACTTTCTGCTTGTGATGAGCCGTCTTGTGAAGGCAAACACGCAGCGAAACGCCAATACAAACCTGCCTCAGCATTATGTGCGCCGTGCGATATCATACATTGAGGATAACTATCCCGAAAAAATTACGGTTGAGAGCATTGCCGCATATGTCGGCATAGACAGGACAGGTCTGTACAGGATTTTCAAGAAAAATCTGAACATCTCGCCGGCGCAGTTTTTGATTTCATACAGATTGGAGCGCGCCAAGGCGATGATGGAGCACGACAATCTCACAATAAGCGAAATTGCGGTTTCAACAGGATTTTTTGATGCGGCACACTTCACCGGGGCATTTTCAAAAAAATACGGAATCTCCCCCGGGCGATATCATGCGGAACTGCATACGGCTAAATCCATGCAAGATTAATAAATGATATGTATAATTTTTCTGCAAATATAAAAGGAGTTTTCAAAAGTGGGTAACATAAAATATGTTTTAATGGCAATCTCAATTTGCCTTTCGGTATTCAGCAGCTGTCTATTGCGCAGTTTTTCAAACAAAAAACTCGCCTCAAATTCCGGCGATTTGTTTTTATTTAACGCGGCACTCAGCGTTGTGTGGACGGTCGTTCTCGGCATTTGGTATCTTGCATCACCGGACAGCGGCGCAAGCCCGGCGGCTTTTGTTTTCGGCGCGGCATACGGCGTTATCATGTGTGCATTTCTATTCACAAAGACCTGTTCTCTCGGAGAAGGACCCGTATCTCTCACCACGCTTATCGGCAGCTGTGCGTTTATCATTGCGACATGGTTCGGCGTGATATATGCCAATGAACCGCCCGTAAACGCCGTGCAATACATAGGGATGGCTCTGCTTATTGTCTCGCTTATACTTTGCATCAATCCGAAAAAGAGCGGTGAAAAACTGACGCTCAAATGGTTTGCCTATGCATTTGCATTTTTTGTTGCCGGAGGATTTCTGGGAATAATAAATAAGATGTTCGGAAAATCCGATGTTTCAACCGAGGTAAATGCAATGATGCTCACCGCATCGGTTGTGACGGCGGTTTTGTTCGCCGTTGTCGGATTTCTGTTCAATAAAGCTGCCGGTAAGCCGAATCCGAAAATACGAAAAGGAGCATGGGTTTATGTAATAGTTTGCGGAATCGCAAGCTGCCTGTATCAAAGGTTAAATGTCATGCTCGCCAAAGAGATACTGAGTGTGATATTCTTCCCTGTAAGTAACGGTTCAATGGTTCTGCTCTCAACCGTAATGGGTAAAGTATTGTTTAGAGAAAACCTCAAACCGATGCAGATTTTCGGAATAATAATCGGTCTGATAGCAATAATTATGACCGGTTGCAGCAGCTTGATTTACAGTTTGTCGGGCAGGTGAATTTTGCTCCGGAGACCACACAGGGTCATTTCCGCATCGCACACTGTCGCGTTATTTCGTGTTAATTTGAGTGCGTTTTTCGGGTCGATGCAAGGGCATCGACCCATACCGCTTGTTTCGGCGCAGCCGTCAGGAATAAAAAACACATACACACAGACTGCACAAGATTTTATGCGTGTGACAGAATCATACAAGGAACCGTTTTTTACAGGCTCTCCCCTATGTCTGCCATATATTTTTTTAACTTCATCTTGCTCAACTGCCATATTTCATAAGACTTGAGCCGAAATTCCACAGATGCAGAATCAGATGTCACCATGTCATATGTCGGGTTGCCCAGCTGTGAGCGGAGAATGTCGTTGCTCTCGTCACTCACGCTTACACAGGTCTCATCAACGAAACAAAGCGGCGGAAAAAGTACGCACCACCAGTTTTTGCCCTGTGCATCGCCTATCTCCACCCGGAGCGACTGATATGACCCTGACGGCAAAGTAATATTTCCGTAGCGTTTCTCGGGAAAATCCGCCATACCGTAACTTGCCCTGACATCATAATCATAGCCGTTTTTTACTATCTCATCGCGTGCTATTTCTTCTATATATTCAAGATTTGTGCATATATCTGCCCTCACAGCCTCAATCTGTGTATCATTCGCAAGCGATGCACATTCACTCAGTATCCTGTCTCTCACTTTCAGCTTTAGCTGCTGATCGTCATCGCTGTCGCTGTTTGCAATCACATGCAGGCGTATAAGCCCCTCCGACAGTGCAGCTTCAGTGGAATCCATATAAACCGAAATAAAAAAGCATAATAAAAAGCCAATACATATGGCAGGAATGATTTTTTTCATACATATCCCTCCTCGACATAAGTATTGACTTATTTTCAATTATTTATACTGTCTTTGTAACAATTACCTCGTCATAGCTTTTTTTGAAAAATCTTGCGGCATTTTCTGCATCACCTTTATTTTCAAAAATTCCGAATACCGTCGGTCCGCTGCCGCTCATCATGGCGAACTTTGCGCCGTTATTTATCATCTCAGACTTAATATTTTCGATGATCGGGTACTTGGATATTGTCACACTCTCAAGCACATTTCCCGATGTGGCAAGTGCCGAGTCCGCATCATTGCGTTCGAGTGCGGATATAAATCCGTCAATATCCGGGTGCACGACCTCGCCGAGTTTCAGGTTTTTGTACACCCATGGTGTCGGCACATCAATTGGCGGTTTCACAAGTAAAACAATGTGGCTGCCAAACGACGGCAGACTTTTAATCTGCGTGCCGGTCCCGAACGCAAGCGCCGTGCCGCCGTTTATGCAAAAAGGCACATCCGAACCAACCGCCGCGGCAACCGATTCAAGCGTTGCCGAGTCAAAATTTGCCCCAAGCAAAGCGTTCATGAGCCTTATTACCGCCGCACCGTCGGCACTGCCGCCGGCAAGTCCGGCACAAACAGGAATCCGCTTTTTGATGTGTATGCGAACTCCGCAATCCCTGCCGCATTTATCAATCATCAATCGAGCCGCACGGTAAGCTATGTTGCCTTTACCGCCGGGCACAGAAGCGCTGTCGCAAGTCACTTCTATGCCGCCGTCAGTCAGCTCCGCTTCCACGGTATCGTTCAGCTCCAGGCTCTGCATAATCATGTTTACATCGTGATATCCGTCATCTCTGCGGCAAACCACATCGAGCGAAAGATTTATTTTTGCATATGCATATTCTGTCATGCGCTCACCTCCGAACTTGTTTTGTCCTTTGCGATTGCAAGGATGATTATTGTCGATATTATAAGCAAAAAGCCGATTAAATCATACACAGTGAACGGCGAACCGAGAAACGCCACCGAGAGCACCGCCGCCGTGACAGGCTCCATACTTGCAATCACGCTTGCCGATGTCGCTCCAATCATCTTAACGCCGTTGAGATACAGCGAAAATCCCATTACAGAGCCGACCACGACAGTCACACAGACGAGCAGTATGCGTTTAATATTCAGCATAGGCATACACTCCCACGGCTTAAAGATTAGCGAAATCACCGCTCCGCCGACCAAAAGCGCCCACGCCAACAGATACACGGCTGAATACCGGCGCATCAGCCTCATCGGCTGAATGTTATATATAACCACAGTAACCGCCGAGAGCAAACCGACAATGAGAGCGCGGGGCAAAATTGCAAGTTCGTCTGTTTTGCAATGCGTGGCTATCACAAATACGCCCGCAAGCGCAAGAATAATACAAAGCACCTCGCTCATCAACGGCACTCTTCTTTGCATAAAACAGGTCACACCCATAATGAGCACCGGCGCAACATACTGGAGTATTGTCGCCGTTCCGGCGTTTGAATATTCGATTGTATAAAAATAAGTATACTGACACAGCATTATGCCGACTATTGCATAAATCAGCATATCAATTGCGTCGCGGCGGTTTTTCCAAATGTCAAACACCTTTGCGCCGCTCTTGCATGCCTGATATATGATGAGCAATATACCCGACATAAGAAGTCTGACCGGAACAAGCCAGCGTGATGTTATGTCGCTCATCTCGAGCAGACACTGCCCGGCGACTCCCGATGCGCCCCAGCATATGCCGCCGATTATCGTCAGCAAAATTCCAATTCTTTTGTTCATAAATATCTCCTTACAAAACACAAGGACGATACAAAATGTATCGCCCCGTAAGCGACCGTATGCCGCTTGATTTTTTAATTAAAGAGCCGCTTTAGCTTTCTCAACAAGTGAAGTGAAAGCCGCCGGATCAGCTATTGCAATCTCAGAAAGCATCTTTCTGTTCATGTCAATACCTGCTTTCTTAAGACCGTTCATAAACTGAGAGTAGTTTATGCCGTTCATCTTGGCAGCAGCGCTGATTCTTGTGATCCAGATTCTTCTGAAATCTCTTTTCTTCTGCTTTCTGCCTATATATGCGTATACCAAAGACTTCATTACCGCCTGTTTGGCTGTTCTGAAGCATTTTGATTTTGCACCTCTGTATCCTTTTGCAAGTTTCAATACTCTCTTGCGTCTTTTTCTGGTTGCCATTGCACCTTTAACTCTAGCCATTTTCGATGCCTCCTCCTATATCTTATTTATACAATATCAGTCTCTTGATTGTAGCAGCATTTGCACTGCCTGCATAAGCCTGTTTTCTCAAAGCTCTCTTTCTCTTTGTAGACTTTTTGGTCAAAATGTGTCTTCTGAATGCTTGGTTGATTTTAACCTTTCCCTTTTTGGTGAGATTAAATCTCTTTGCCGCACCTCTGTGAGTTTTGATTTTCGGCATGATTATTACACTCCTTCCGATATTTTAGTTTTAATTTTGTTTAGGGGCAACTACCATTGCCATGTTTCGTCCTTCGAGTTTAGCCTGTTTTTCAACATTGCCAACCTCGGCGAGAGACTGTGCCACACGCTCCAAAAGCTCCTGCCCGAGAGAAGTGTGATGCAATTCCCTGCCTCTGAATTTAACGGTAATCTTTACTTTATCACCCGACTTTAGAAATTTTGAAGCCTGATTAACCTTTGTGTTGAAATCATGCACATCGATAGACGGTGACATCTTAACTTCTTTGACACTGACAATTTTCTGATTCTTTTTTGTCTCTTTCTCGCGCTTTGCCTGTTCAAATCTGTATTTGCCGTAATCCATGATTTTGCACACGGGCGGCTTTGCCTGAGGAGAAATCTCCACAAGGTCAAGATTTTTGTCATAAGCCTTTGCCTGAGCATCCTTAACGGAAACAATGCCGAGCTGCGAGCCGTCAACATCAATCAGCCTAACTTCCTTGCCCTTAATTTCGTCATTAATCAAACATTCCTTAATACTGATGATAAAGCACCTCCAAAAATAAACTTTTGCAACAAAAATTGCAAATAAAAAAGTGGGCGAAATCCACCCACTCATAAAACACAATTACAAGTATTAACCGTGCAAACGCCGTTGCTTGCAGGTGAGAAGTGGACTTCTGCTTTGCTTTCCAGGTTATTATACCACCGCCGACTGTCTTTGTCAATGCTTTTTTCATGTTTTTTTGTTCTTTTTTTGAAAATTTTTTTGAAAATTCCTTCATGTAAGTGTGCAACAACAAAAAATGATTGCATTTACGATTCATTTGTGATATAATTAGACTAATTGCGGGTAGATTTACTGTCCGTATAAATATTGAAGGGGATTTTCATGCTTTACACATCGTCATTTTCAAAGTTAATTGATGTTTTCCGCAAAATGCCCGGCATCGGTCATAAAAGTGCGGTAAGGATGGCATATTATATACTCTCTCTGTCGGATTCCGAGGTAGACGGAATAATCACCGCCATATCGGACGCAAAGGAAAAAATCCGATATTGCTCCGTTTGCCAGAACATGACCGAGAGCGACCCTTGCGAGATATGCTCCAATACCAAGCGCAATCACTCCGTAATATGCGTTGTGGAACAGCCAAAGGATGTCATAGCGCTGGAGAAAACACGAGAGTACTACGGAGTCTATCATGTGCTCCACGGTGCCATATCCCCCATGGACGGCATCACCCCGGATGACCTGAAGATAAAAGAACTTCTCTCGCGAGTTGCTCAGGGCGATGTGGATGAAGTAATTATGGCAAACAGTCCGAGCATTGAGGGTGAGGCGACGGCTATGTATGTATCAAAGCTAATCCGTCCTTTCGGCGTCAAGGTGACGCGCATTGCATACGGACTCCCCGTCGGCGGCGACTTGGAATATGCCGACCAGATAACTCTTGTGAAAGCCATAGAAGGCAGGCACGAAATATAATGAATTTACCGGCGGACTCCGCCGACAAAGAAGGAGATTGATAAAAATGGCAAAACAAACAATTCTTACTGAAGAAGGTCTTGAAAAACTCAAAGAAGAACTTGAATACCTCAAGGTAACCAAACGAAAAGAAATTACCGAAAAAATAAAAGAGGCAAGAGGATTCGGCGACCTTTCCGAGAATTCAGAATACGATGCCGCCAAGGATGCGCAAGCTGCTATGGAACAGCGCGTGACCGAGATTGAAAACATTATCAAAAACGCCAAAATCGTGTCCGCAGACGAACTGCCGAGCGATGTTGTAGGCATTATGTCAAGGGTGCGCGTGCTCGATTGTGACCTGGACGAAGAAAACGAATACATCATCGTCGGTTCAACAGAATCCGATCCCCTATCGGGAAAAATATCCGACGAATCACCCATTGGCAAAGGTCTCATCGGCAAAAAAATCGGCGAAACCGCCGATATAGAAACACCCGGCGGAATGATTCAGCTAAGAATACTTGACATACAGAGATAGGAGGACACAACAAATGAGTGAAAAGAACAACACAACCGAAACAAACCTGAGCGAAGTACTCCGGATAAGACGCGACAAACTCAAAGAACTTATCGACGAGGGCAACAATCCTTATGAAATAATGAAATACGACCGCAGCGCTATGAGCTGCGACATTCTCGATAATTTTGAAAAATACGAAGATAAAGAAGTCTCCGTAGCCGGCAGACTTATGAGCAAACGCGTAATGGGAAAAGCGTCGTTCTGCCACATAGCAGACCGCGACGGATTGATTCAGGGTTATGTTGCAAGAGATATCATCGGCGAAGAACCGTACAAGAAATTCAAGAAAATGGACATCGGCGACATTGTGGGCGTAAAAGGTACGGTTTTCAAAACCAAAACCGGCGAGACATCCATCCATGTGACCGAGATGACTCTCCTGTCAAAATCCCTTCAGCCTCTGCCGGAAAAATGGCACGGACTCAAGGATACCGATCTGCGCTACCGCCAGAGATATGTTGACCTCATTGTCAACCCGGATGTCAAAAAGACATTTATGCTGCGCAGCCTGATAAACAAAGAGATAAGAGCTTTTCTCGATAACAGAGGCTATCTGGAAGTGGAAACCCCCGTTCTCAACACCATATCCGGCGGTGCGTCCGCAAGACCGTTCATAACCTATCACAACACCCTCGGCATAGATATGTATCTGCGCATCGCAACCGAGCTTAACCTCAAGCGTCTAATTGTCGGCGGACTTGAAAAGGTGTATGAAATAGGCAGAATATTCCGTAACGAAGGAATGGATATCAAGCACAACCCGGAGTTTACCACGATTGAGCTGTACGAAGCATTTACGGATTACAAAGGCATGATGGAGCTGACCGAGGACATGATTTCAACAGTTGCCGAAAAAGTGCTCGGCACAACTCTCGTAAGCTACCAGGGCAAGGAGATAGAACTGAAAAAAGGCTGGGAGCGCATCACCATGATGGACTCTGTAAAGAAATATGCCGGAGTTGACTTTACCACGGTTATGACAAGCGAAGACGCAATTGCGCTTGCCGCAAGCGTCGGTGTTGAAGTGGAACCGGGCAAGTCCGTCGGCGAGGCTATGTATGAAGTGTTTGACGAAAAAGTCGAGTCGCAGCTCATTCAGCCGACATTCATTCTCGATTACCCCGTAGAGGTCTCCCCTCTTGCAAAGAGAATACCGGGAAATCCGCAGTACACCGAGAGATTTGAGTTTTTCATAAACGGAACGGAATTCGGAAATGCATTTTCCGAACTCAACGACCCGATAGATCAGAAAGAAAGATTCGAAAAACAGGTTGAGGCAAGGGAGAACGGCGACGAAGAGGCCGGCATGATGGATACCGACTACATCAACGCACTGGAGTATGGTATGCCCCCCACAGGCGGACTCGGAATCGGCATTGACAGACTCGTTATGCTCCTTACGGATTCTTACTCCATAAGAGATGTGATATTGTTCCCCACCATGAAACCGCTCGGCGGCGAGGGTTCGAGGGAATCTGCAGCGCGTGCGGAAATGACCGCAGAGAAAAAGCTCATCGACTTTTCAAAAGTTGAGATAGAACCGCTCTTTGCCGACTTTGTGGATTTTGACACATTCAGCAAATGCGATTTCCGCGCGGTTAAGGTCAAAGAATGCGTTGCAGTGCCCAAGTCGAAGAAACTTCTGCAGTTCACACTCAACGACGGCACGGGCACGGACCGCACCATCCTCAGCGGTATTCATGCATACTATGAGCCGGAGGAGCTTGTCGGCAAGACGCTCGTTGCAATAACCAACCTGCCGCCGAGAGCCATGATGGGTATTGATTCATGCGGCATGCTTCTGTCCGCGGTTCACTCTGAGGAGGGCGAAGAGAGATTAAATCTTCTCATAATTGACGACTGCATACCCGCAGGCGCAAAGCTTTATTAAAATATAACGGAAATCATAACCACCCGTCCAAAATTAATCATACAGTTTTCATCAAACCAGCAAAAACGCCAACGCGCCGACCGCATATAACATCAAGCGGCCGGCGCGTTGTGATTTTTACTTACTCATAAAAAACTTGTTCTTTGCCGTAATTGCTTCATTGACGGAATTCAGAATTTCTCCGAATCTTTGGAAATGCACTATTTCTCTCTCGCGCAAAAATCTTATTACATCATTCACATCCGGGTCATCGGACACGCGGAGAATATTGTCATATGTCGCCCTTGCCTTCTGTTCGGCAGACATATCTTCTGCAAGATCCGCAAGCGGATCTCCGCTGACGGCAATATATGCTGCTGTGAAAGGTACCCCGTTGCTGTCAGCAGGGTACACCCCCGTGGAGTGATTCATAAAATAATCACCAAATCCGCTGTCCTTTACAATCTGTACATCTGTGCCGCGCGTTAGCTGATACACGATTGCTCCCACCATTTCGAGGTGAGCAAGTTCCTCGGTCGCAATGTCGTTAAGCAAACCCTTCGCCATGTTCGTCGGCATGGTGTATCGCTGACTGAAATATCTGAGTGACGCCCCCAGCTCTCCGTCCGGTCCGCCGTACTGCAAATGTTTGAGTAAATTATTAAAGACAAAAACAAAGATGCGAAAAGCGACAGCTGTTATAGCACAATTAATGCAGGAAAGCCTAAACTCGGCTATCCTGCCCACTAAAAACAGATATTTTGTCATAGAAAAATCTAATTTACAGAAAAAACTTCACACGCCCCTGTACCCAAACAAACAGCGTGAAGTTGCCGATAAACTCAGCGATATCGTGTAAAAGCTTTTTAATTTTGTAGTACGCTTTTAGTACGCTTTTGACTTTTCAAACCTCGAAAAGCCCGTAGTTATGGGGATTTTCAGGGTTTCGTCATTATTCCCACTCGGTGCGTTATAGTGTGATTTTAGTTGTTTCGCCTGATTTTAAGCTGTTTTCTTCGCCGATTCCGCTTAAAATCTTTTAATTATTTGGTCTATGGTGTTATCTGTTATCAATTTGTTAGCATCTATATGTTAACATAATATCTGTAGTTTTGCAAGGGGTTTTGAAAACTTTTTATGCCGCTGCATTCATATTTATCGTCTCAATAACCTTGCGGATTCCTGCCCATACAGAAAGATCTGTAAAGATTTCAACAACACTGCCTCTATCCGTAAACGGCGCATCCTGAAGTACGGATAAATCTTTCATCATTCCATTATGGACAATGTATTCTACAATTTGATTCACAAAATAAATTTGTTTTGAATCAAGATTTGCATTATCAAGGAATTCAGAAAACGCTTCTTTTGCGGCATTCATATCAAGTCCGACAATCTCGCGAACAAACTCGCCAAGGGGTTTTTCACCGTATTCGGCGGTATATTCATCTTTTGTCCCGACTTCACTCCACAAAATTTTTTCAAGCATTTCAATGTCATCCTTTGTAAGCGGCACATTACTCTTCAATTTTGCAATTACACTGTTATCCTGATGCTGTCTTACATAATACTCTGCTTTGGCTTTATAGTTTTTAAGGTCATCACTCTCAAGCTCGGATTCATTCCACTCTGTTGAAAGAATATCATCACTGAAATTGGTATCATATCTTAAAACATTATGCGGAATATATTTCATCAAATTACGAAGAGACTCACGGATATGTTCAAAATCATTAATTCCGCAGTTATCAAGATAATCTGTATGCAGGATTTTATTGATAAGTTCAGACTTCGCCGATATTTCCGGAATGTTGGCAACGCTTGCAATACCGCTTACTTTTTTGAACAAATCACTCCTATGCCTTGCATAACCTTTTCCGGCAAGATATGCAAGCTCAATACCGTACATAAGTGCATCAAAACGCACGGCGCTTGCCTCGTCATCATCAGGGATAATGAGCGGAGCAAGTTCTTCCTTAATAATGAGTGTATCTTCGTATGTAAGCGATACATAATTTTCTTCGTTTGCATACAGTTCTACATATTTTAAATGTTGTTTTACCGCAAAATTATCTTTGTTGAGTTCTCGAACTTTTGTTACCATTTCGCCAACCAAACTCCTGCGGAAAGCAATTAACTCTTCCGTTTGATAAGCAATATCTTGGAGTTTAAAGATAATTTGCGATTTCAGATTAAATATTGCTCCCTGAAGTGCCATCTGATTTGCCGTAGGTTTCCCTTGATTCATTCTGAAAAACTCAAAGTTTCCACAAAAATCAAAAATATAAAACCTGTTTTTATCCTCTCCGTCAAGCAATCCCGGGCAAAGTCTTGTTCCTCTGCCTATCATCTGCCAAAACTTTGCCTTACTCATAACCTTCTTAAAGAACACCAAATTCAAAACCTCCGGCACATCAATGCCTGTATCGAGCATATCCACAGAAATGGCAATCTGCGGGAGCCTTTTAGGATCAGAAAATTCATCGATCAGGCTCTGCGCATAATTGATTTTGTTGTCAATAACCTTTGCAAATCCATTAAGATGCGGATATTCGGAATTGAAAACCTCAAGTATTTTCTCGGCATGGAGATGATTTTTTGCAAATATAATCGTCTTACCAAGTTTTTCACCGTATTCAATTTTGATGCCGTCTGTCATAAGGACATTAAGCACCTGACGGATTGTATCACGGTTAAAAATCCATTCATTCAAAGCAGAGGAACTAATTCTTTCAGGAATTTCTCCATCTTCGTCCTCGAATAGATTTTCATATTCTTCTTTTTCTTCATCAGTTAACTCTTCATAGGTGATACCTTGCTCAATAAACTTAAGCTTTGATTCTACCGACATATAGTCAACCAAATATCCGTCCTTAACCGCTTGCGCCAATTCATAGCCATAAGTTGGCACGCCACTTTCAAGTTCGAAAATTTCATAAGTGTTCTTATCAATTTCATCCTTCGGTGTAGCAGTAAGACCAACGAGCGGAGCATCAAAATAGTTAAAGATATCTCTGTATTTATTATAAATCGAACGATGCGCTTCATCACAGATTAAAAGGTCAAAATGACCGCTTGTAAAAAGCTTGCCTTCATCGTCTTTTACTTCGTCTATACAATTATACATAGTCTGATAAGTTGAGAACACGCAATGCGCCGCAAAATTATCTTTTTCTTCGCACAGGTTTGTAACCGATAAATCGGGAAGCAAATTTACAAATGCACGTTTTGCCTGAGTAACAAGCGAGGTTCTGTCCGCCAAAAACAGAATGTTTTTGACCCATCCACGCTCCAAAAGGACTTTGCAAAGCGCAATGACCGTTCTTGTTTTACCGGAACCGGTTGCCATAACAAGAAGTGCTTTTCTGCGGTTTTTCTCGTCAAACGCCTTGCATACCGCTTTGATAGCGCCCTCCTGATAATATCTGCCGGCGATATCTTTATCGACCCTCACATTCGTAAGGCTTGTCCTTGCCTTACGAAGATTGAAAAGCTTTTCCAAATCGCGCTTTGAATAAATTGCTGCAACTTTTCTTTCCGGGTACTGTCCGTCATCAATCCTTGTTTCAAATCCATTCGTAAGGAAAATTACCGGGCGTCTGCCGCACTGCTTTTCTATAATATCGGCATAAAGCTTTGCCTGTTGTCTGCCCTTTGACACATCAACACATGTGCGCTTTGCTTCAACAACCGCAAGCGGTTTATGTGTATCGTCATATAAAACATAGTCTGCATATCCGACTTCAGATTTGTTGGGCATACCCGGAAGTTCAACTTCATTTATCCAAGTTTCGTTTTCAATCCAACCTGCTTCTTGAAGCATAGTATCTATGTATATCTTTCTTGTCTTAAACTCGGATAAATCAAGCGGCTTAGGAACATAAGTCTGCTGCTGAGCGGCACGGCGCGCGGTAAGCTCATCTTTTAACACCTTGTTTTCAGCGATTAGTTTCTCAAAATCAAGCTCCTTTTGCTTAACGCTAACATCTTCGCCCGGATTTTGAAGAAGTGTTTTGTCAAAGGGGGTTATGATATCGTTATATTTTTCCGAGTAGCAACAAGCCACAAAATCCATAAATATGTAGAGATTTTCTATGCAAAGCTTTGCCTGATCAACCGTGATTTTATTGCCCGAATGTGCCGCGTCATTTCCGCATTTTCGTATATAGTTCATTCTGAAAAGAATGTCGTTGCCGGCGAGATCGCGAAAGTCCTCGGAATTTATAAGCGACACAAGCGTTGTCTCATAGGGCATTTCCAAATCCTTATCAACCGAATACATCCACTTGACCGCAAATTCCATAGCCCTGCGGCAGTTTAATACAGATGCAGCCACATCAATATTCAAAATCTTTTCAGCAGAAATAGCCACATCGCTGAATGCGGCAAATTTCGGTTCGGCTTTTAAGAAATCAAAGTTTGTCATTTGTTTATACCTCAAAATTCACATCTTAACAGTATGACATTTTTCTTAAAATATCATATGCAACTGTTCCAGAAACATAGTTAATATAATTTATGTTTTTACATAAATAATCCTTTGGAAGATTTGCAGAGAATGACGATCCATGTTTTTTGAAATTAATCAGCCACGATGTATCCACATCAAAATTCTCTTTTTGCGACAACTCTTTTGCTAAATTAAATTGATATACAAGCTCCTTATATTCCCATGTTTTCGACATTTCATCAAATATTATTTTTCTTGATTTTTCGATTTCTTCTACCCTCGAATAAAAATCGTCCAAAATGCGCACATTATTTGTTCCTAAATACCTTAATAATAAATGTCGGCTGTCATTCCAATAATTATGTTCTAAAATTTGATTGGTTTTGAACAACAAAATTTCATCAATAGTATCACTGTCTTTTAGTTTTTTTAAATTGTTTTCAATGTTGTCAATTTGTGCCACTACCATTGTTGCAGCTGTTTGCCTACTATAACGTTGTTGAGTTTTATAAATAATAATTGCTGAAAATCCTGTAACCATAATAAGTCCATTTATTACCAATTCTATTATATCATATATATGCATAATTTCTCACCTACCCAAAATATTTTTGCATTAGTGCTTTTTTTAGCACTTCTAACTTTTCAAGGCTTTGCTTAATTTCAAATTTTGATTTGTCGGTTTGTTCGATGAAGGCCGCCATCTGTTCTTGAAGTGCCAATGGAGGAACCATAATCTGCTGCACCCGCAAATCAGATAGGTTGATTTGCTGCAGTGTGGCACCCCTTGTATGCTCTTGTATGTACCGCTGACTCTCATCTGTATTGAGATAGGCATTCAGATACACAGGATTGATTTTATTACGATCATATCGGACAACTGCTATACCACGGGTGACATTCATCCCATTGAAGCGGATATCGGTTAATGCAGTTATTCCTGTCGTTCCTCTCACGGTAATAAGCAATTCATCTCCGTATAGCTCGGTTTTTTTGAATCCGTCACCGATAGAACGATCAATGTACTTAATCGATGCAGTCGATATCTTACCATCTACCATATCGACAGGGCGTAGAACTCCCATATCTCCCGTGCCATCGTCGCCAGGTTGCACTATTCCGTAGGACAGCCCTGCACCTTCAATTATAAGATCTATCAGTGCTATGTGCGGATGGTTTCCATCACCAAACATCTCGATAAATCGGGATTTGACGAGCTCGTCAAATTTTTCGAGTTGTTTTTTTCGTTTGCCAATTAAGTCTACTACAAGATTTATTTTTTTGACTATTTCATTTTGCACATCCATTTTGACAAAAGGAATTTTCATCTGCCGCATTGCTGATTGAGTCAATTTTTGACGGGTAGCTCCATTTACCAACCCTGTTGTATCATAAAACATTAATGTGTAGCATAGATAATCTACATTAATAGTTGATTTTGGTTTTAAAACATGTGCATGGTTATTGACCCAACACTTTCCGGAAACCCTATATGCAATCGGTTTATCCCTTGAACCAAAATTACCGCCATCTTCCGCTAGCAGCACCAAATCATCATCAAATATATAGTTATCAACATAATCCTGTATCCCATTAGCTCCATAATACGGATATCCTCCGGCTTTTCTTTCCGATGCCGTTATTGGGATTCTTTGGGAATCCAGTATTTCGCAAACATCTTCAAGCAGTCTATATTTTTCCACCTACATCACCCCCAATCTATCATTCACCCTTCAAATATTTTTCCGTTTCTTTATCAAAATCAGATTCGATTTTTTGAGTTTTATTAAAAATATCATATTCCGCAAAGGCTTTTTCCTCTGCATCTTTACGCGAAATTTTTCCCTTATCGGGCAAAATCTTATAGCGGCGGAAAGCCAAAAATTCATTTATACTGTCTGCAAATTCCCGCATGGTAAAAGTGTTTTCGCGTTCAGTCAAATCTTCAATATAATCAAAGTACCCGCTGACAGTACGCTCCAATCGGCGAATTTGTTCTTCATTCAAATAATTCTTTGCAACTTTAACATCAGACTTTAAAATTCTGCCGTCGGGGGAGTTTTTCCATGTTGTCAGACCCATATTTTCCTTTGTGTGATCGGCGCGTGAATACACAATTTCCGCACCCGTCTGACCTGCAATCGCATAGTGAAATTTATTTTGCACCATTGCATAAAAATCCTTTGTTGTGGGTGCATTTTTATCGTAGTCAATACTGCATTCCGCATAAATATCGGTAATCTGCTGCCAAATACGGCGCTCGCTTGCACGGATAGAACGAATGCGTTCAAGCAGTTCTTTAAAATAATCTTTTCCGAAAGCGGTTTTCCCTTGCTTTAATCTCTCGTCGTCAATGGCAAAACCCTTTATCATATATTCTTTTAAAACACTTGTTGCCCATTTTCTGAAATGTGTTGCTCGAATGGAGTTTACCCTATAACCGACGGAAATAATAGCGTCAAGATTATAAAATTCAAGACTTCTTTTGAC
>CAKSFP010000039.1 GCA_934454585.1 uncultured Clostridia bacterium | reverse complement strand
TGCAAGGGGAGCTGTCATTCGGGTTGATTCAAACCGAATGACTGAGGGGATGTAAGAATTAGCTTGTATATTGGCTCGGTGGTGTATATTTTATTTTGGCTCGTTCAGACAGCTGTGCGGTAGCGCAGAACTCGCTCACTCAAAATAAAATATACACCCCCTCGCCTTTGTGCAGAATTTGTGCTCGTGCGCGAGGCTCCCCTGTGCAAGGGGAGCTGTCATTCGGGTTGATTCAAACCGAATGACTGAGGGGATGTAAGAATTAGCTTGTATATTGGCTCAGTGGCATATATTTTATTTTGACACGCATACAGACGGCACAAAATTTTATGCGTTGGCTTGTGAAATTGTGTACCGGCTCGGGGGTATATATTATATTTCTTAAACCACGCACTTCTGCTATCGGTTTTTCGAAATATAATATATACCCCCTCGCCTTTGCAAGATTATTTCCTGTTTTCAAAATACTCTATCAGCGGATACATATTCCTGTTCACGCGGCGCATCCTGTCGGTCAGCTGTGTGTAGAATTCAAACTGCGTGTTCACTATGCCTTTGTTTCCGTCGATGTTGGACGAATCTCTGCCCGTGGCGTTGGGGTCGTTGTCGAGATACTGGAACCAATGGAACCCTACGCAGGACCCTGTCTCAAGCAGTTTCAGCACAAAGTTTTCGTAAAAGATTCCGCGGTCGCTCTGCGTTTTTGTTCTCCAACCGGCGCCGGACGAGCACTTGAGCCCGGAATCATAACCCATTGCATACCACTCCGTCGCAATAAACGGGCGCTTGCTCCAGCTGTACCAGTCTGTCATCTGCGCGGTGTCGGGAGTCCATGTGGAATAGTAGTTGGTCGTCACCACATCGCAGTAGCGCCCGGCCGCCGCCCAGCAACCTTCGGATGCGGCGTGATAGATGTAGAATCTGCATCCGAGGTACATATGGTTGGGGTCGTGCTTTTTGACAGCCGCGCTCACCACATTGAAATATCTGTCGTAGATAAAGTCGCGGTAATCATCTCTCATGGTGTCGTTAAGCATGGTCAGGCTCGGGTTCTCATTGCCGGTGTAGTTGCGCAGAAATGTCCATGCCGTCGCATAGCTGTAGGCGTTTATCGGATCGGACGGATCAAGGTAGAGCGCCTTGTCAAGCATATCCTTGTAGCCGGGCAGTTCGTTGTCGCTCATCCAGCCGACAAGATGTTTCTGTTCCTTGTACGGCGCAATGTTCTCTGCGGCAAAACTGTCGCAGAAATCTACAAAATCGGGGTCGAACACATTGAACGCGTCGTTCTTGAAAGCCGTGCTGCCGCCGCCGTCCGCCGACATGCCTATGCTCGCCATGTATGACCTGAGGAAATACACCAGGCGCGCGCCGTCAAGCGGATTTTCCGCCTCATCAAGATAATTGAATTTAGACCACGCTCCGGCGCCGTTGAATTTCAGGTCGTTGCGCAATATGTCTGTCGTCTTTTGCGCCCACTGCGCCTCGTCGCCGTATTTTGCGGTTCTGCCGGCAATCTCGTTTTCCGATCCGCCGGGGTTTATGTTCACCACCGCCGCGTGTATCATGGGGTGACCCAACGGGTCTATCAGCCACCATCTGCCATCCGTGTATTCGGTGCGGAAATATCCCGTTGCCTCATATGTCTTGTCCGCTATGCCGCCGTATTCGTCAAGCTTTGTCTCCTTGGCGTTTATGGCAAAGCCGTCAAGGTTCTCCATAACCCTTGTCGGAAAAGCGGTGTAGGCGGACACGCTGTTGTTCGTCTTGGCGTCTGTTGTGATTGCATATTCGTCCTCGTTGTCGTTGGGAATGTCGATCGGCGCGTCCGCAACGATGGTCTTTGCTCTCACGGTGAGGGTCGGAGGATTCGCTCCCGAATCCGACATAAATGTTGTGCGCAGACCCGCGGTGTCCTCTATGAGGTACGATACGCTCGTCCTGCCGTCGGCAAGAGCGGATTTTATGCTCTCGGACACATCAAATTTCACCGTTTCTTTGGGTGCGGCGGTCGCCGAGGCAATTTTTTCACCGCCCTTTGGCATGTTGCTCCATGTAAGCGTCTGCGGCGACCATTTTGTGTCCGTTTCGCTGACGGTCACCTTGTGAGAGATGTTGTCCTGAACAGCCGTGCACATCAAACTGAGCGTGGCACTCGATATGTCATCAAACCCGATGTCGCCAAGGTCAAAACCGACAAAAGTCTTTCGTGCGGTCGATGCTGTGTCCGCACCTTTTTTTGCTTCTATCACATCCTGACCGCCGAAGTTTTTTGACATATTTGTGCCGGCGGTGGCAAAGGTGCTTTTGTCCGCCTTTATCTCGGCAGTCTGCGAAGGCTTGTTTTGCCTGTTTTCGAATTTTGATTCATCCCACATCTTCTGCGCCCATTCCCATGGGTCTTGATTTTTGCCGAATCCCTCTTTTGTCGGCAGATTTTTCTCCACATATGCGCCGCCGGCGCTCTCCACAACCAGTGCCGGAGCTTTTTTCGATGTGTTCTCCTTGCTTGCGAAGTTCACTCGGTATGCACAGCCGCTTATGGCAAAAGCTATCTCCTTTTTGCCGTCCGCTATTGATTTATTTACATAGTCAGACAGGTCAAATGTCATCAGCGCCTTCGATGTCTCGATCGTCTCGCTCGCTATCAGGCTGCCGAGGGTCGGTTGGGTATTGTAAGTGATGGTTTTTTCGTCCCACGCCGAGGGGTCGCATTCATAGAAATTGTACGCGATGGCGACATTCTGCTTTTCCAGTGACTCTATGTCCATGCGCAGCCTCACGCCGTTGTTGTCGGCAGGGATTGACGAGATGTCAAATTTGAGGTAGGCGACACGGTAGGTTGCGCCGCTGCCGTTCTTCACGGTCAGCAGCTTGTCCGAGCCGAGGTTGTTGTCGGCGGACGCACCGCCCTCAACAAAGGCGTCCTCTTTTACGGTGATCTCGCCCGATTTTGACGAATCATCCGCGGCGTTGTCAAGGTAGAGCACAGCTGTCGTTTCGTCATATGTCGGGGTTGTTCCGAACACGGTCGCCGCCGCGTCCGCGGTGAAGTACAGTCTGTCGTTCACCGTCTGCGCCGCCCTGTTTGCCGTGCGTGTTTCTTCATTATATGTGTAGTTTGCGCTGTTGTCGGTTATCACGGCTATCTCCTTGACGCCGTTCATTATGACTGCCGAGTTTGCCGGCTCCGACCAGATGACCGTGCAGCCGAATTTTTCGGCGATGTCTCTGACGGGCAGCATGATGTCATCACCGCTGCGAAACGGTGCAGATGACAGTTGCAGTGCTTTGCCGCCCTGTTTGACTATGATGTTGTCGGTCGGCGTTGCGATTGCGGACGATGCGCATGAGGTCATCATCAGCGCGATTGCCGTGATTATTGACAAGCGTCTGAAAAAACTTTTCCTTTTCAAATTTGTCACTCCCTGTTTTAATTAGTGTGTTAATATGCGAATTTCGTTTTTTTTACATCCCCTCAGTCAGCCTTTTTGCTTAATTATTTTACCAAAAACAATAAATCGGCTGGCGGCGTAGCTGTCTGAGAGGATGTAATATCCTTTGAATATCAGCATATTTGTCTGATTCAATTATACTACAGCTTTGTTTTTTCGGCTATATTGAAAACAGGATTTTTGTATTGAATTTGTGAAAACGCCGCACGGCGGCGCATTTCACAAAAAGTTCACATATTGATTTTTGCATATTGACATTGAATACTCGACAATCTATTGAAATTTCGGTTTCTATCATATAAAATCGGGGTAAGCAATGAACTTCGGATTTTTTACATCACTTCAGTCACACCGTGACAACTTTGGCTGCATCCTGGCTTTGCAAGAGTGCCGATTTACCCAAAGACGAGGGATATATGTTGTGTATCTGTGAGATCCATAGCGAACGCGTGTCGAGCAGATACACAACATATACTGCGAGACGGTTCACTGTATTGCGATTATCATCATTTGTCACGGTTGACTGGGGAATGTAAAAAATATTTGAGTTTGAATACCAACGCAAGGGGAGGAATTTATGACTATGAAAACAATACTGAGCAGAATTGCCCTCGGCACGGCGCTGCTTTTGACCTGCAATTCGTTTGCCGCGGCGGCGGACGGAATAACCGCCGGCGCAACGGTCAGGGACGGCACGGTGCACATAACCGTTCGCGGCGTGTGGGAGGAGAGCGGCGGCGGAGATGTGTCGTTCTCGGTGACGGATGCCGAATCGGATGTGTCAGAAAAATTTGCACCAATATATTTTGAGCAGAAAACCGCCCCCGAGGACGGCACGCTTGATTTCGCCTTTGCCGTCAACCCGAAATTCATCGGAACGGCAGACAGCGGAGCTTATCGCTATCGCATCGCGCTCAGAGATGAGCAAACGCGCGACGGCAACATAGAGATAGTAAATACCGATAAACTCTCCGAGGTGTTCGCCAAATTCCGCGCTGCGGAGGACGCCGATGCTGTGGAGAAGGCGTTTGACGGATTTAACCCCTGCCTTAATGTAGATACCTTTGTCGAGATGAGCAAAAAGCCGTGGTATGAATTTCTGCTCGGGAGCAAGGATGACGCCGCGGATATTGACGGTTTTTTCACTCTGATGAAAAAATCGGCGGTTGCGGAAAGCTTCAATCAAAGTCTCGGCGGCGGAGAGATCCCCTATGCGGACGAGTTTTTGGACGAAAAAACCTATAATATATATGAAAGAGATCTGTCGCAGACGGGGAGCGACAATGTCACAAACGCCGTGAAAGCAAAAGACTTCCGCACCGTTGACGCATTTGCCGCGGCGCTCGCAAAAGAGGTTGTCACGGCGGCGATAATCAACCCGAAAGAGGCGGATACGGACAAATCGCTCGCAATTCTTAACGAGAACGCTCAATTGCTCGGTATCGATGCCCCTGCGGCGGCGTATCAAAAAGAGATAATGCGCAATCTGCTGCGCGCCGCACCGACGAATTATGCCGACTTCTGCACGCGCTACAAGGAGATATGCGCACAGCTTGGCGGCGGCTCGACCGCACCGTCGGGCGGTTTTGCCGGTAGTGGCGGTTCGTCATCCGGCGGTGGCGGATACAACGCCGGCGCGGCAACACCCGTGCTCCCGGGCGGCACACAGCGCACAGATTATTTCTCCGACATGGACGGCTATGAATGGGCGCTGGATGCGGTCAATGCGCTCACCGCCGCAGGAGTGATAAACGGAAAGAGCGGGGACATGAAGTTGTTTGCCCCGTCGGACACGGTGACGAGAGAGGAATTTGTAAAGATGATTATGCTCGCGTTAAAGCTGAGTGACGGCAGTGCCGCAACGGGCGCGGATTATGCGGATGTGGATGTGCAGTCATGGTATGCGCCGTATATCTCGGCGGCGGTCAGCTACGGCATAATCAACGGCGTGTCGCCGGAGCGTTTCGGAGTGGGCGAACCGATAACTCGGCAGGACATGGCGGCTATAGTATTCCGCGCCATGAAGTGCGCCTATGACATAAGAGATATTGAGCAGACGGCGTCGCCGTTTGGCGATCATATAGACGAATATGCGCGCGCGGCAGTCGGCTATCTGTCGTCAAAGGGTATAATCAGCGGTTACCCGGACGGCACATTCGGCGCGGAGCGCACCGCGGACAGAGCCGAGGCGGCGCAGATTATATATAATGTGGTTAGGCAAACGGGACTCGAACACGCATTGCCTAAAGTTAATGCAGGATGAAATGCTTATCGGCTCGTGACATATGTTGTGTATCTGCTCGACACGCGACCTGACGGCGCTATGGATCTCGCTGATACACAACATATGTCCCTCGCCCTAACAAATAATCACACATACAAGGAGGAAAACAGATGCTAAAAAGATTTATCTCAGCCTTTGTTGCGGCACTGCTGGTCATGACCGCCGCATTGCCGTCGGCACTTGCCGCAGGCGAAAATGACACCGCCGCGGCGGTGGAATTCCTGACAAAGGCGCACATCATAGACGAAGGTTTTTCGCTCGGCGGCAACATGAACCGCGGCGAATTTGCGCTGATTGCGGCGCGGCTGTTCGGCGGCGCAGATTCCTTTGCCGACCTCGGGTGCTTTGCCGATGTCGGCGGCGATGGGGAACTTGCCGCCGCGGTCAATATGCTTGCCTCTTACGGTATAGTAAAGGGTGACGAAAACAACCTGTTCAACCCGAGCGAAAAACTTACCTATGAGGCGGCGCTGACCATGATTGCCCGAATACTGGGTTATGAGACCGCCGCCGAAGCAAACGGCGGCTACATAGGCGGCTATGTTTCATCCGCGGCGCGCTCGGGCATAACAAAGGGCATACGCGGCGACGAACCGCTCAACACCAAGGCGGTCATTCTGCTGTACAACGCCATGGACGCGCCCATGATGGTGCAGAATTCCTACGGCGGCAGTCTTGAACTCAGGATAGACAAGGACAGCACCGTGCTCGGCACTCTGATGAATCTTGACAAAATCACCGCGCGCCTTTATGCGGTGGGCGGCGCCGCTCTGTCGGACGAATATGCTGTGCCCGAGGGGGTCATCGGCACAGGTTCAAGGACTTTTTCATATGACGGAGAGGACCTTTCCGATATGCTCGGCATGACGGCGGATATCTATTACAAAAAGGATTCACCCACCAAGGCGGAGTTTGCCGTCGCGACGGGCGATGACGATGTGCTCGAAATCAGCCTCGACGACTTAGAGGACACGGATTTGGCAAACGGCAGACTCACATACTACGACGGCGGCAAAAAGCGAAACGCCGACATAGAGCGGATGCCCTACACCGTGTACAACGGCAGAGCGGTGGCTGTACTGCCGGCGCTCGGCAGTGAGGGAACGGTAAGATGCATAGGCAAGTCGAAAAAATATGACGCGGTCATAGTGGAGGATTACGACACACACTTTGTCACCGGGGTATATGACGGCGGCAACAAGCTAAAGAGCAAATACGGCAAAAACACGCTGCCCGATTTTACGGATTTTGATGCCGTGGCGGTGTATGTAGGCGGCAAGGCGGCGACCCTGTCCGACATCAATGAGAACACCGCGGTGTCCGCGGCAATCAGCACTGACGGCACTTATGCAAAACTCCTTGTGAGCGAGGGCAGATTTTACGGTAAGATAGATGCCACAGAGGGCGCTGACGAGAACGACTTCACCCTGCGCATAAGCGGCGAGGAATACAAGACGACCCGGGCGGTGTATGAATACTTCTCCGCAAAGGCGCCGTCGGCGGTAATCGGCACGGTGACATATTTCTATGCCGATGTTTTTGGCAGAATAGCAGGGTTTGACGACGGCGGAGAAAGGCGCTGCGAGGTAGGCTATATGCGCGGCATAATCTCTGCGTCGGGTCTCGGCGAGGTTAAGGTGCGCCTGCTTATGCCGAGCGGCGGTTTTGAAAATATAGTGATATCAAAGAATCTGAAATATGACGGCAGTTCAAGGATAGACGGTATATCGGCTGCGGCGTGGTTTGAGCAGAACCGAAACAGCGCAGCACTCATCACCTATCGGCTCAATGCGGATGGTGAACTCAGCGAGGTAAACTCTGTCGGATCTGACGAGGGTCTGCATGAGATTGCCTATGTCAGTGCAAACAAGCGCTACCGTACCGCGACACGCAGTTTCGGCGCAAAGGCTATAGCTGCGGCGGACGCAAGGGTGATAGTTGTGCCAAAGAACGATGCGGCAAAGAATGACGAGGATTGTTTCCTCTATACGGATTTGAGCAAGTTTGCCTCCAACAACGAGTATGCGGATCTGTACTTCTATTCGTTTGACGAGGATTCCCTTGCCGCAGATGTGATTTTGTATAACAGGAGTTTCAATCCGTATCTACAGGATGTGTGCCCGATAGTCATCGGCAGCATAACCAAGAGTGTGGGGAGCGACGGCATGAGCGCGTCGCGCATAGGGGCATATTCCGGCGGCAATGAGGTTGCCTATATCGGCAAGAGTGGTGTGGATTTTAACTACACCGACAAATATTTCCCGAATAAATCTGGCGCAAAGACCAAAGTGGGAGCGGGAGATCTCGTGAGGGTGTATCAGGATTTCGCCGGAAATATAACCGGCACGGAATTGATATATTCCTATGAAAAAGACGAGTATTACCCGACGGCAAATCCGTATGCAAAGACCGACACCGAGGCATACCGCTTCGGCATGGGTGTGGCGGACGCGCACGACGGAGATATAATCCGAGTGAGATACCGCGGCACGGACGAGGTTGATTATTTTGACATATCGTCAACGACGGTTGTGCTCATAGAGAAAAGCCGTGACGGGGTGACGATATCTCAGGGAACAGCCGTGGATGTCGCGTGCTGCGAGAATTGCAATGTGTTTGTTTATTCGCCGTCAAATGCGGCAACGATAATATATTTGTATGTGAAGTAAGGAGTATATAGCGAAAACAAGGAGGAGTAAAAAATGAAAAACAAAAAATTAATCGCATCTGTCGCGGCACTGGCTGTTGCGGCGACCGCGGCACTCAGCGGCTGCGGCACCGGAGCAAACGAGACTGCGGGCAACTATTCCAAGGTGAATTTTCCCGTCAGTGAGGATGTCACCCTCAAGGTGTGGGCGGTCAACACCCATATGGTTGTCAAAAACATGAAAGACATGGGCTGCTACCAAGAGATAACCAAAAACACCGGCGTCAAGTTCGACTTTGTGTCGCCTGTTGCCGGTCAGACGACGGAGCAGTTCAACATCATGATTGCCTCGGGAGAATATCCCGACATCATAGAGCAGTTCCAGAACAGATACAAAGGCGGATTCGTCAAGGCGTGGAACGACAATGTTATCCTTGAGTTGAGCGATCTTGTCAAGAAATGTGCGCCGAACCTTTCCGCAATTTACAAAAAATATCCCCAGCTGGAGCACGCGGCGTCCAACGCCGAGGGGCAGATGTTTGCCGTGCCCATGATGCGCGGCGGCAGCATACTGCGCACTTACACCGGCCCTGCCGTGCGTGCGGATTATCTCAAAAAATTCAATCTCACCGCCCCCGAAACGATAGACGACTGGCACAATATGCTCACAACATTTAAGAACAACGGCATTGAATATCCGTTCACCGCGACAAAGGGATATTTCAACTTCCCCGTGTTTGCCGGAGCATTCGGCGTGAACAAGTCGTTCTTCAATGACAACGGCAGCGTCAAGTTCGGCCCCATAGAGGACGGCTACAAGGAATATGTAAAGACCATGGCGCAGTGGTATAAAGAGGGACTCATCGACAGCGAGATACTCACCAACGACCAAAAGATAGCCGATTCCAAAATCATGAACGGCGGCGCGGGCGCGCTCATCGGCACAACGGGCAATTCAATCGGCGGATATCTCCAGGAGATGCAGTCTAAGGACCCCGATTTTGACCTTCAGCCGGTCAAATATCCTGTTTTGAACAGCGGCGAGCAAAACCGCTTTGTGCAGAGAGACGACATTGTGCAGACGGTCAACGGCTCTGTCATAACCACGGCTTGCGAGCACCCGGACATAGCAATGGCAGTGCTTGACTACGGCTTCTCAAAAGAAGGTCACATGGCGCTCAACTTCGGTGTGGAGGGCGAGAGTTACACCATGGAGGACGGCTATCCCAAGTACACAGACCTCATCATGCACAATCCCGACGGACTCAATGTGTCCAAGGCAGGCAGTCTCTATGCAAGATCGTTCACCTACATGACGGGAGTTCAGGACAGCAAGTACGGCGAGCAGTTCTACGGCAATCCGCGTCAGCAGGAATCCACCAAGGTGTGGGCATCGTCGGTTGATGCCATAAACGCCAACAACCCGACAGTGTATGCAACGCTCACCCCGGAGCGCACGGACGAGATATCGTCGTCGCTCAACGAGATAAACACCTATGTTTCGGAGAAATTTGCAAAATGGATGATGGGTACAGAGGACATAGACGCGGGATTTGACGAATATGTGGATCAGATAAAGAAGATGGGCATAGAAAAAATCCTCGGCTACTATCAGGAGGCTCAGAACAAGTATTTTGAAAAATATCCCGACATGAAACATCAAACGGATATTGAAGTGTCCGATATTTTCTGGCAGGAATAATCCTAAAAAGCGGTATAATACTTTCGCAAATGCGAGAGGTATATGTTGTGTGTCAGCGAGATCCATGTATCTCAGGGCTCCCAAAAAGGTGGTAGCGTAAGCGTGCCTTTTTGGGAAAAAGGAGAAACAGCAAAGCGAGTAAGCTGTAAATCTTTGATTTGCAGTGCACGGTGCGCTGCTTGTTTCGACGCAGATGCGTGTCGAGCAGATACACAACATATACCGCGAGCCGATTTGATATTGTTTGCGGCAAATAACAGACGGCAGACTTTTCAAAACTCATAAACACGAAAGGGGACAGATTTAATGCGGTCAGGTAAAACAAATACCCCCAAAAAACAATCTCTCGGCTATATGATAAAAGCCGATTACAAGAAAAACAAATATATTCTCTTTATGGCGATACCGGTGTTTTTGTGGTATTTCATCTTCTGCTACATACCCATGTTCGGCATATCGATATCGTTCTTTGACTACAACATAGCGCGCGGATTCTCGGGCAGTCCTTTTGTGGGGCTCAAGCACTTCAAGGACTTCCTCACGGGATTCTACGCATGGCGCACCATCCGCAACACCCTGTGCATCAGCGTGATGAACCTGGTTTTCGGATTCCCGGCGCCAATCATCATTGCGCTGCTGCTCAATGAAGTCCGTTGCGATCCGTTCAAGCGCACCGTGCAGACTATCTCATATCTGCCGCACTTCATCTCCGTGGTAGTTGTCTGCGGTATGCTTGTTGACTTCGCGGCAAAGGACGGTCTGTTCAATGACATCGTTGCCGCGCTCGGCGGAGAGCGGACATCGTTCTTCCTCGACCCCAAGTATTTTCGGCGGCTCTATGTCGGCTCGGGCATATGGCAGAGCGCCGGTTGGGGTGCGATAATCTACCTCGCCGCCCTCGCCGGCATAGACACTCAGCTCTACGAGGCGGCTACTCTTGACGGGGCAAACCGTTTTCAGTCGCTGATTCATGTCACTCTGCCCGGCATCGCGCAGACCATTATCGTCATGCTCATTCTCAACATGGGCAGACTGATGTCTCAGGGCGCAGAGAAAGTTATCCTGCTCTACAACGAGGGCACCTACGAGACGGCGGACATCATTTCGTCGTTTGTGTACCGCCGCGGTATAGTGGAGAGCAACTACAGCTACAGCGCCGCCGTCGGCCTGTTCAACTCTGTCATAAACCTGATTTTGCTCACGGCGACAAATTCGCTCAGCAAAAAAATCAGCGGCGACGGCTTGTGGTAGGAGGGGACATATTATGATAAGGAAAAAAAGTATCGGCAGCGTCACCTTTGACGCCGTCAATGTGATTTTGCTCACGCTTGTTGCGCTGTTGTGCCTGTATCCGTTTTTGTATGTCGTGTTTGCGTCATTCTCGGATTCAGCTGCACTGGAGGTGCACCGCGGCGCGCTGTGGGGTTCGCTCGGGTTTTCCACTGCGGCATACAGCGCCGTGCTGGACAACTCCGAGGTGTGGCTCGGCTATGCCAACACTCTCTTTTATGTAATAGTCGGCACTGCGCTCAACCTGTTTATGACTTCGCTCGGCGCATATGTGCTCGCGCGGAAAGATTTTTTCTGGAACAGAGTGCTGCTGCCCATGGTGCTGCTCACGATGTTCTTCAGCGGCGGACTCATCCCGACATTTCTGCTTGTGAAGAAAATCGGTCTGTACAACACACGGCTTTCCATAATCATGCCCACGCTGATCAGCACATGGAATCTGTTCATCATGCGAACCAACTTTGCGGCAATCCCATCAAGCCTTGAGGAATCTGCCGAGATTGACGGCGCAAACAGCGTTGTGGTGCTGCTGCGCATAGTCTTGCCGCTCTCCATGCCGGTAATAGCGGTTATGATACTCTACTACGGCGTGGCGCGGTGGAATGCATGGTTCGACGCGCTCATCTATCTGCGCGACAGAAAGCTCTATCCCTTGCAGCTGTTTCTGCGCGAGATTCTCATAGCAAACAGCACCGAGAACATGACAGCCGGCATGAACATGGACAGCGGCGACGCTCAGCGTGTGTCCGAGACGGTCAAGTACGCCACCATAGTGGTCGCCACTCTGCCCATACTCTGCGTATACCCGTTTTTGCAGAAGTATTTTGTAAAGGGCATCATGGTCGGCGCGGTCAAGGGATGATAGGGGGGATTTATATTGAAAACCAAAAGGATATTTTCTTTTATTCTTGCGCTTGTGCTCACGGCTCTGCCGTGCGGCAATGCCGTATTCGCCGATGACGGCGGCAGAATAGCCGCAGTGCCGCTCACCGATTTTTCCTCCGCACCGACGCTCGTTGCGGACGGCGGAACATTCATCAGCGGCAGTTCAAGTTTTACCGGCGGAGTACTCACGGTGGATTCCGTCGGCAAGAGTTATCCGTCCGGCTGCGGTTTCATGCTCGGCGGACTGGACGAGGCGTACAGAACCGCCAACTATGCGCCGGAAGACGATGTAATGAAAGATGTTTTTTCAAGGTACACCCATGTGTTCACCGCGCGTTTTACCGTGAATCAGCTTGACACCGACTCAGCGCGCATGACATTCAACGGAGCGGTGAGCAGCGGTGCGGCAAAAGCCAACCTGAGCAATGTGCGCTCAACGCTTGTCTGCGCAAGCCGCGGCAGTGAGGACGGCACCTGGCGGCTGTCGCTCAACACCACGGGCGATGCGGACGGCAAAATGGCAAAGCTTGATTCGTACCTCACCCCGGACGGGTGCGACAATCTCGCTTTCGGCGAGAGCGTGTCACTGGCGGTTGTAATGCACTCCGAGGGCGAAAAAGACTATATGCATTTTTTCGTGAACGGGGTGTACTACGGCACAACCGACGCTTACGAAACGGGCGACTACAGGCTCTACCGCATGACGGGCATTCGTTTCCGCGCCGCAACGGGCGCCAAGGCGACCTTTGAGAATGTGTCCTACATGGCTTACGACACATCCGCCGCGGCGTGGAGCATAAGAAATATAGAGAAAACGGATAACTCGGAGTATCGCGTAACTTTTGCGGATGCGGTGACGGACGGTGTGAGGGAGCACATACTCATTGACGGCTCTCCGGCGGACGCGGCTAACATCCGCATATGTGACGACCAGTTCGGCGTGGTGATAAGCGGCATACAAAAGCCGAATTTCACCATATCGCTCGACGATGCCGCCGTGAATGCGGCAGGGATTTGTTCAAACGGCGAAAGCTATGACTTTGTGTCGGTGAAGTTTGCCGAGAGGACGGTGCTCATGCCGAAACAGACCTTTGACGACGGTTTTGACAAGTCGCTTTGGAGTTACTGTCAGTTTACGCAGAATGACGGCTACATATCCGCCGTGCAGAGCGCCAACAGCATGTCAAAGCTGCTTCTGCACTACCCGGACGAGTTGCTCGGCGCAATTGCGGACTCCAAGCCGTACAAGCTTGTGATAAGCGGCAAAATGAACATTCTCTCTGCCGATGACGACACATCGTTCGGCGAGATCGGTCTGTCGTATTCGTCCGTGGCGGGTTCGTCCGAGGGCGCAACGCGCAAAAGGCTTTTTTCAATCTGCGGCAAGGGTGCGACGGTTAAGATAGGCAGCGAAGAATCGCTTGCGGTCAACTCACCGCGCACGGGCACACCGATTTTTGACGCCGGCACGGGCAGATGGGTCTCTGTGACTATTGTTATCGATGTCGGCTCAAACGGCAGCGGCACGGTCAGCTACTATGTTGACGGCGCGGCGTACAAAAACATTGCCGTGACAGGGCTCAACGCCGCCAACGAGATACGGCTCGGCGCGCAGAACTACATCTCCGTGGGGATAGATGATTTTGAGGCGTATGCCTACATAGACGGCGTGTCGCCGTTTGAGGTTGAGAGTTTTACCGATTCCGCCGAGCCGACGGACAGTGTGAAAATCAGATTTTCCTCGCCTGTTTTCTTCGGCGATTTTGACGGAATGATATCTGTCGGCGGCGAAGTTGTGGGTGCAGAGCGCATCTCTCAGACGGACAGCTGCACGCTTGCCGTTGCGCCGCCCGACGGCGGTTTCGACTCGCAAAAAGACTACGCCGTGTCGCTCTCGGCAGACTGCCGCGATGTTTTCGGCACATATCTGTCCGGCGGGGGCGAGTTCGGCTTCCGCACCGGCGGCGATGCGCTGACGGTGCGCACGGGCGGGGTAATCCTCGGCGCAGACGGTGCGTCGTGCACCGTGCGCATACGCAATGTGTCTGGCGAGCAAAAGGCTCTGTATGTGCTCATGGGTGAGTACGGCGAGTCGGGCGGCGACAGGATTATCGAAAACATGGTCTGCGTGCCCGTTACAGTGCCGTCGCGTGACGAGTGGGTCGATGTGCCGCTCGGCATGAGTGCGGCGGACAGCGCAAATGATTTTGATGTTTGCGTGTGGGCGCAGGGCAGCCTTGCGCCCGTAGGCAAGTGATTTTGAAAATGTGTATTGGCTCGGACGGGTGTATTTTATTTTGCACGCAAGAAAACTTGTGCCGTCTGTGTATGTGTTTTTTATTCTTGCTCCTCGGACAGCAGTGCAGTAGCGCTGAACTCGTCGCCTAAGAATAAAAAACACATACACATCCTTTGACGGAGTACTTTCTGCGCACATCTGCGCGGAACTCATTCAAAATGAAATACACCAACCCTCGCCTAACCAATGAAGGAGGTTTTATTATGAAAAAATTCAGATTAACCGCAATTTTGATAACTTTGATTATGTGTTTTTCCGCTGTCGGCGCAAATGCGGCGGCTGTGAAAGAGGTTGTGCCATTTACGGATTTTTCGACTGCGCCGGAGTTTTATTCACCTACTGCCACCGCCAGCAAGGATAACATATTCATAGGAAAAGCAACAACGACATTTGACGGTGGTGTCATGAATCTCAGATCTACGACATATGCCTTAGGCACGGGAATATTGCTCGGCAATCTTGATGACACATATAAAACAAAACAGTATGTACAAGACAATAATACTTACAAAGCATTATTCCGCAAGTACACCCATGTTATCTCAATGGATATAACGGTAGAAAGTGTTGCCTCGTCCATAAGCGATGCTGATGCTTATATGACGATGTGGGGAGCAGCATCCGAAACCGGCAAATTAAATCAATTATCCGCCAGTAAGTCAACATTGCTGGCAGTGGCAAAAGGTGAATCCGACAATACATGGAAGCTTATGCTTAATACAACGCAGAATTGCATGAAAGGATTGCACAAAGTAGCAGATATTTCGGACTTTACCACCCCGACCGGCTACGGGAATTTGTCTTATAATAAATATGTCAATGTAAAAATAGTGTTTGGCAGCAATGGTGCACATGATTATATGACTTTTTATATTGATAACAAATTCTATGGTGCAGTGGCGGATTCATCCGTTGCCAAAACCGGCTCATACTCATCATCAGACAGTAGCGATAGGCTTGCATATATGTCCGGAATTCGTTTCAGGATTCCGCAAACCACTAATGCCGGCGATATTACTGTCGGCATCGACAACCTCTCATGGCTTGCATACGAGGGCAAATATGACGCCGCGCTCAGCGCATCGGCAGACGACATAACCGTTACGGACGGCACGGCAAGCACGACCGCAAGGATAATCACCCCGACCGCCATGCCGAACAAAAAGACCTACATGGCAGTGCTCGCCGAATATGACAGCAACGGCATGGTTCGGTGCGACATGGGCAAAGTATCCGACGCGGCATATGAAAACACAATTCCGCTCAGTCTCGGCAGCGCTGACGAGAACAACCGCTTTGCGGCATATGTCATGGAATACGACAGCCTGAAACCGATTCTTGCAACGCCGGCAACGCTTAATTAACCGCGGCGAACGATATTGTCACCCAAAACAAAGATAATGTCAGTTGAATCTCCCGCAAATCCGTGATAACATTAAAATGAGATTCGGACTAAAAAAACCGAATTTTGTTTCTGTTGAAACATTTCGAAAAAATGTATAATTACAGTGGACATGTTAGGTAATTGTAAAATTACGAACTGAAAATTGTGGATAACTTTTTTCATTTTTTGAATCCCTCAGTCACCTACGGTGACAGCTCCCTTTAGCAAGGGCGCCTTTCGCTCGGGCGATAGTTTGTGCTATGGTGAAAGCCTCCCTTGCCTTAAAGGGAGGGGGACCGCCCACTGATTATTATTTTTGTAAAAAAATAATAATCATGTGAAAAAGGCGGTGGTGGGATTCATGAAGTGGAGAAAACTAAACCTGCTTATGAAATTGAAACGCGCCTAAGATGTGCATTTTAGTAATTCTACAAACGGCTAATATACATTGTGTTAAGGAGACAAAAACATGACATTCGAAAATTCTCTCTCGTCGGTGACGACCGACATAAAGCAGGCGATGACAATCATCGCCGACAATATGATTAAAACCCGTCCGCGCGGAATGGTGGAATATCGGCCGTTCCGCAAGGACCCCGTGTGGCGCGATGCCCCGACCCTCGGGCCGCGGTGTGTGGACCTCTCTGTGCTCTATCCCGATGCGCGCGTGGGAAACATTGCTTTTGTGGGCACGGTGCTCGAGTCCGTGTCGGACTATGACGCCAAGCTCAATGTGCGCGGCGGCGTAAAGGTGTTCTATGGCGGAAAACTTCTGTGCGACTGCACCGACAGACCGCGTGATGAATGGGTCAGGGCGGATTTGCCGCTGAAAGAGGGCGAAAACCCGATAGTCTTTATGGTGCAGTGCGCGGTGGACGGATTTTATTTTGAGTTTATGCCGTCCGTGCGCGTGTACAGAATGTGGGCGAAGGATTACATCGCTCATGTGCGCGCCACATCGCCGCTGACCGCATTTGCCCATGAGGACGGCATAGGTGTTTCGCGGCTCTATGACGATGAGGACGATGCCAAGGCATTCGGCAAAGAAAAGAAAAAATACATCTACCCGACCGTGAGCGACACGGATGAGACGGATTTTGAAAAAATCTTCCCCGATGCAAGCGGCGTGTGCGCCTATGCATTCACCGTTGCACTTAAAAACGCCAAGCTCTCCGTAGACGCCTATTGCAAAACCAAGGTTACCGTAAACGGCGAGGAGGTTTTGCCGCAGCAGTTCAAGGTAAAGCGCGGCGACTTCATTCTGGTTAAGTCGCTCAAGGGAGTGAAATGGGGATTTAAGTTTGACAAGAATGCGCCGATAGGTATTCCGTTTATGGATTCGGCGCGCGGAGTCGGCGACAAATGGCTCACATTGGGTACATTCGGCACGGAATACTGTCTCGACACGCCCTACGGCCCCGAACTCAGCCTGCAGTTTGAGAATCCTTACATAACCGCCGACTGGAAAAAGACTTTTTGGAAACTCGGCACAGAGAGCGATTTTGTGCGCCCGTACATGGACACCTGTTTTTACTCGCAGTGGTTCTATGCGCTCATGGTGGGGCATTTCGGTCTGCTTAAGGCGGGGCGTGCGCTCGACCGCGGCGATTATACGGACTATTTCGCCGAGAGCATGCAGACCCTGGCGCGTTTCCGCGACTATATGCACTATGAACTGGAGACATTCGGGCAGACAACCTTTATTCAAAAAGGCATGGCCCTCGGCGATCTGGATTCCATCGGCACAATGGGCATGAATATGTGCGAGCTGTACAAGCTTACATCAAGTCCGGAGTCGCTTGAGTGCATCGAGATCCTTGAAAAAGCAGCAAAGGAGAATATCCCGCGCTTTGAGGACGGCACCTATCATCGCCCCAAGGATATGTGGTCGGACGACACTTTCATGAGTTGCCCGTTCCTGGTGCGGCTCGGACTGATAAAAAACGACAGATATTATTTTGACGAAGCCGTGCGCCAACTGCTCGGATTCAAAAAGCGCCTGTGGATGGCGGACAAGAAGATTTTCTCGCATATATATTTTCTCGATACGCAGTCGCCCAACAACATCCCCTGGGGCAGGGGTAACGGCTGGGTGTTCGTCACCCTGTCCGATGTGCTGGAGAATATGCCGGAGCATATTGACGGCAGAGACGAGCTTTTGGAGCTCTACAGAGAATTTGCCGAGGGTATAGCCGCACTTCAGGATGACGACGGCTTGTGGCACCAGGTGCTCACGCGTGCGGATTCTTATGCGGAGACATCCTGCACGGGGATGTTCATCCTCGGCATCTGCCGCGGACTCAACCACGGCTGGCTTGGTGATGAATACCGCGCCGTTGCGCAAAAGGCTTATGACGGACTTTTAAGGCACAAGATAGATGCCGACGGCAATGTGTACGATGTCTGCATGGGCAGCAGCAATTCGCGTGACGAGGAGTATTATGTAAACCTCGGAGCGATTGATAACGATGACCACGGAACAGGGATAATACTTGCCGCCCTATCCGAACTCATTCAGGTGCTGTAAAAAAACGCACATAATGCACAAACCTCACCGCTCGGCGTATCTTCATACGCCTTCGGGCTCCGTTTGCACATTCTGCACGCTTTTTTCCGAGCACCTGACAGCAAGAGGTTGTAAAAAAACGCACATAATGCACAAACCTCATCACTCGATGTGAAACGGTATGACGGCTCGGTGATATATATTTTATTTTGGTTCGCTCAGGCAGCTGTGCGGTAGCGCAGAACTCGCTCGCTCAAAATAA
>CAKSFP010000038.1 GCA_934454585.1 uncultured Clostridia bacterium | reverse complement strand
GCACCCTTGCTAAAGGGAGCTGTCACCGTAGGTGACTGAGGGATTCAAAAAACGCAAAAAGTTATACACATTTTTTTAGTTCGTAATTTTACAATCGCCTATGTAGTAAAATTATATGGTAGATTTGACCGAAAGGAAAATGCAAATGAAAACAACCACAAAATATGTTTGCTCCGAATGCGGCTATTCATCACCGAAGTGGCTCGGCAAATGCCCGTCATGCGGCGAATGGAACACACTTAACGAAGAAGTGGAGCTGCCGAAAACCAAATATGCCTCAGTTTCACCGTCGGGCGCAATGTCACAGGCACCGCGCAAGCTGAAAGATATAACCACAAGCGAAGAAAAACGATTCAAAACTCACTCAAAGGAGCTTGACAGAGTGCTCGGAGGCGGCATAGTGCCCGGTTCACTCGTGCTCGTGGGCGGCGATCCGGGCATAGGCAAATCCACCCTGCTGCTGCAGATATGCGGCAACTTAGGCAAAAGCTGCGACATACTGTATGTATCGGGCGAGGAATCGGACAGTCAGATAAAACTGCGCGCCGACAGGCTCGGCATCACCACAGACAGGCTGTACCTCATGAGCGAAACAAACCTTGACAACATAATATTCCAGGCAAAGGAGATTCATCCGCAAGTCATGATTGTGGACTCGATACAGACCATATTCAAAGCCGATATCGCCTCCACGCCCGGCAGTGTGGGTCAGGTAAGAGAAGCGACGCATTTTCTCATGCGGCTGGCAAAGGAGAACAACATATCCATATTCATTGTCGGTCATGTGACAAAGGACGGCAACATAGCCGGTCCGCGGGTGCTTGAACACATGGTGGACTGCGTGCTCTACTTTGAGGGGGAGCGCCACCAGTCGTACAGAATACTGCGCACGGTGAAAAACCGTTTCGGCTCAACCAATGAAATAGGCGTGTTTGAGATGAAAGATACGGGACTTGAAGAAGTGGAGAATCCGTCACAGATGCTGCTCTCCGGCAGACCTGCCGGGGTATCCGGCTCGACAGTCGTGTGCACACTTGAGGGCACGCGCCCGGTGCTTGCCGAGGTGCAGACTCTCACTACGCCGACAGGATTCGGCAACGCAAGGCGAATGTCCACGGGATTTGACCTGAACAGGGCAATTCTGCTCACGGCAATATTGGAGAAAAAGCTCAATTTCAATATGCAAAGTCTTGATGTATACATAAATGTGGTCGGAGGATTAAAGATAAACGAACCGGCAACGGACCTGGCTGTCATCACGGCGATAGCGTCAAGCTGCAAAAACTTTGTGATACATTCAAAAATCCTTATTCTCGGCGAGGTTGGTCTCACGGGCGAAGTGCGCTCCGTAAGCTATGCGGACAGGCGCATAAACGAAGCAAAGAAAATGGGATTCACACGCTGTATTCTGCCCCAGTCAAATATGAAAGGACTCGACAGGATAACAGGGATAGAGCTGCTGCCCGTGACTACCGTCAGACAGGCTATTGCGATATTGGTTAAACTTGAAGATAAGGAATAAACATCCCCTTTGCAACTTTCCGCAAAGTCGAGGAGTATATATTTCCTGTACGCACAAAGTATCGTGCCGTCTGTGTATGTCGGATGTCACGGTCGGCAACCGGCAGAAAAACCTCACAAATAAGCTATTGACATTTATTTATTTTATGTTATAATAAAGGTGTGGAAACCCAAGACGGTTGCCATAACAAACGATTGACAAATCTATATGTGACTTACTTCAGTAAGCCACGAAACTTGTTAGCCACCTGTTGCAGCAGATGGCTAACTTTCTTTCTATTAGCCCACATGTATCTGATGATACCGTATGCAAATTTAACGATATTGCATATTTGACTAATAGCCGCTAAGTATATCATCGCATCACTCCTTTCCCGCAAAATCCGACAAAAGAGCGAACACAACTCCGCCTCCTCTCTGCTCTTAAGAACAACATGAGGCAACCATCTTTTTTAACCATCACACCGCCTGCAAGGAGGATTGAAAATCGACTGTACAACGGTGGGTTTCCACGGAAAATATTATATCAAATTCGACAATAAATGTCAAGATATATTCGGAATTGTATTATGCGGTCGAAGTTTTTCGCACGAACAAAAAAAGTGCGGCAAAACGGTTTCGTTTTGCCGCACTCTTTGTTTATTTTATGCCTTATAGAAAGCAAGATATCCCTGATATGCGCTGTACACATCAGCCTTGCTTGCAATCTCGAACGGTGCGTGCATTGACAGCAGCGGCACGCCGCAGTCTATGGTGTCCACATCAAGGTTTGCTATATACTGAGCGACAGTTCCGCCGCCGCCCTGGTCAACCTTGCCCAGCTCGCATATCTGCCACTGAACGCCGGCTTTGTTGAAGATGTTTCTGATTTTGCCCACATACTCGGCGTTGGCATCGGAAGTCGAGCCTTTGCCGTGTGCGCCGGTGTACTTGCAGAAAGCCACTCCGCAGCCGATAAATGCGCTGTTGTTGTCCTCGTTCACGCTCTTGTAGGTCGGGTCTACACCGGCGGTGACATCGGACGACAGGCACATGGACGCCGTAAGCGCTTTTCTGATGAACATATCGTTGTACTCGCCTTTCATCTTGTATATAAGCTCCGCAAGGAAGTTCTCAAAGAATCTGCCCTTCATGCCCGTGTTGCCCATGGAGCCGATCTCCTCCTTGTCGGCAAGGAAGCAGATTGATGTACGCTTTGGTGCGCTCATGTCACATATCGCTTTGAGTGCGGTGTAGCCGCAAACTCTGTCGTCCTGACCGTAAGAGCCGACGAGAGACGAATCCAGACCGACTGTGCACGCCGGGAAACTCGGCACTATCTCCAGTTCGGCACTGACAAAATCGTCCTCGGAGATGTTATATTTCTCTTTGAGGATATTGAGAACCGTCTGTTTGAATTTGTCCTTCTCGCAGTCCGCCGGGATAGAACCGGCAAGAACATTAAGCTCCTCGCCCGTGAATACCTCGGACATCTTTTTGGACATCTGG
Organism: uncultured Clostridia bacterium; assembly: GCA_934454585.1. Classification (GTDB taxonomy): domain Bacteria; phylum Bacillota; class Clostridia; order UMGS1810; family UMGS1810; genus RGIG4708. The sequence continues at coordinate 16,172 of CAKSFP010000038.1, read as the reverse complement.
TCTTTTGCAAGGTGCGGCAGAAGATCCGTCACGGTGAATTTGGGGTCGCCCTCGTCCTCACCTATGTTTATGTCAACGACCGTCTCATCGCTGAGCACCACAACGCCGATCATGGAAAGCGGTATAGCCGTCCACTGATATTTCTTTATGCCGCCGTAATAATGGGTCTTAAACAGCGCCAGGTTGGAATCCTCATAGAGCGGATTCGGCTTGAGATCAAGTCTGGGGCTGTCTATGTGTGCCGCAACCAGGTTTACTCCGTTCAGGATATCGTCGCTGCCGGCTATGGCAAGCACAATGTTCTTTCCCCTGTTTATCTTGAATACCTTGTCGCCGGGTTTCACGCTGTCGAGGCTGTCAATGTTTACGAACCCCGCTTTTTCTGCCATGCGCATGGAATATCTCACGCACAGGCGCTCCGTTTTTGAATTGTTCAGAAAGCGAATGTACTCGTCGCTGAATTTTATGACGGTATCTTTATTTTCCGCCGTCCATACTATTTTGCCGTTCATAATTGTTCTTCCTCCTGTCATTGGGTCTGAACCGTGAGACAAAATTCATCTCACGCCACTTATATTTTAATACTTTTATACGAAAATTACAAGTATTTTATCATAAAGTTCACAAAGTTATTACCATTTTATTAAAAATCAGTAAAATTCATCAAAAAAATTAAAAAAAGACTGTTTTTTTTCGAAAATATGTAGTATAATATATGATATATATCAAAATCGGCTTATTGTGCCCAAAAACAATAAAAAACGACTTACGGGGGGTCTGACATGGACAAAAAATCCAAGGTAACGGTTAGGATTTTCGGCACGGATTATGTTCTGTGCGGATACGAATCCGAGGAGTATATAAACAACATTGCTTTCAATGTGGACAAAATGATGCGCGAGCTGTCGGCAAATCCGCTGATCAAGCCGCTCCAGGTGGCTGTGCTCACAGCGTGCAATTTCTGCGACGAATACACCAAGCTGAAAGAGGAAATGGACGAACTCAAGAGATACAACGAACAGCTCGGCGCAGACGAGGACAGATTCAACGGCATTGCTGAGGAAAACATCTTCCTCAAGGAAGAAATAGACGGTCTGAAAGAACAGATTGCCGCACTCAAGGCAAACATGAAAAAATAATCGATGGGGTGTTCTCATTTGACAAACATAGAAATACTCTCCCCTGCCGGAGATTTTGAGTGCCTGACGGCAGCCGTAAACTGCGGCGCGGACGCGGTGTATCTCGGCGGTGCTGCTTTCAGCGCCAGGGCAAATGCTGCAAACTTTGGCAACGACACACTGCGAAGCGCTGTAAACTTTGCGCATCTGCGCGGAGTTAAAGTATATGTGGCGCTCAACACACTCATACTTGATAACGAGATTAAAAGCGCATTTGACTTCATAAAATATTGCTGCAGCATCGGTGTTGACGCTCTCATAGTGCAGGATTTGGGCATAGCGTACATAATCGGCAGGTACTTTCCCGATTTTCGCATACACGCCAGCACGCAGATGACCATTCATAATCTCGACGGCGTAAAGGCAGCCGCAAAAATCGGCTTTCGGCGCGTGGTGCTCTCCCGTGAGCTGTCATATGATGAGATAGAATATATAACCAAAAACACCGATACGGAGATCGAGGTTTTCTCCCACGGGGCGCTGTGTATGTGCTATTCGGGTCAGTGCCTCATGTCGTCGCTGCTCGGCGGCAGAAGCGGCAACCGCGGTGCGTGCGCCCAGCCGTGCAGACTGCCCTACACCGTGCTCGGCGCGGACGGCAGACCCATGGGTGAGGAAAACAAATACTACATGAGTCTTAAAGACCTCTGTCTGATAGACGACATTGACCGCCTGAGAGACATTGGCGTGACATCGCTCAAAATCGAAGGCAGAATGAAAAACAAAGAGTATGTCGCCCTCGTGACACATATGTACGATAAATACCGCCGCGGCGGCAAGGTCGCCGTCAGGGAAAAAGAAATGCTCGAAAACATCTTTTCGCGCAGCGGCTTTACAAACGGATATGTCTACGATAAAACAGGCGCGCATATGCTCAACATAGACAAAAACAACGACAACATCTATCGTGACATCCGCCCGGAGGTCGAAAGATATGCCGAATCTCTCCTGTCCGCTCCGCGGACGATCGGAGCGGATTGCCGCGTGAAGATAAAATCCGGCGAATTGCCCGAGATTGAACTGGCGCACGGAGAATACCGCGCACTCTGCCGCGGAGACAAACCCGTCGAAACGGCGCAAAAGGTCGCCACCGACAAAGAGAGAATCATCTCGCAAATAAAAAAGCTCGGCGGAACTCCGTTTCATGCCGTGGAAATATCGTGCGAGATTGACGATAACATAAACATACCGATAAAGACCGTAAACGAGCTGCGCAGAAATGCCGCAGACAAGCTTGCGGACAAGCTGTGCGCGTCGTTTCAGAGAAAATCGGATGCCGTCTTTGAGGATGAAATCTTCAAGACACCGAAGCGCGAACCGCTCATGTCGGCATCGGTTGTCAGTGCCGCACAGGCACGCGCCGCATACGACGCCGGCTTTGACAGAATATACATCGGCTGTGACACTTACCTTGCCGAGAGAGATTTTTTTGATGAAAACCGCGATGTGTTTGCACTCATGATGCCGACAATCGAAAGAGACGGCAGAAAACACGATGTGCCCGACTGCGGACTCGGCAGCGTGTGCATATCGAACATATCACAATTAGGAAAATTCACCGGCAAGCATATCATAGCCAATTTCACCATGAATGTTTTCAACAAATACTCGGCGGCAATGCTTGCAAAACTCGGTGCAGATGAAATTTGCGTATCGGCGGAACTTACACTGGCGCAGATTGAACACATACAAAGTCCAGTACCGATTGAAACAGTTGTGTACGGCAGACTTCCGCTCATGACGCTGCGCAATTGCCTTATAAAAAGCGCCTCCGGAAAATGCGGTTGCAAAGACAATTTATTCTTTCTGAAAGACAGGAAAAATGCGTGTTTTCCGGTCAAGTCGGACAGGCAATCGTGCACAAACACCGTGTACAACAGCGTGCCTGTTTACTTGGGTGACAGGATAAACGAACTGCGGCACAGCGGAATAGGAACTTACAGATTCATTTTCACGACAGAATCTCCGTCCGATATTGCCGATATTTTAAGAATGTATCAAAACAGAGAAAAATACCCATCTGCGGCATTCACAAGAGGTCACTGGTATCGTGGCGTGGAGCAGAGGAAAAACCGAAAGGAATGAATTTTATGAAAGACACAAAGAGCATTGAAGTTAAAATCAAATTTACTGAGCATAATAGAGATAAGAAGCTTCCGTTTTATGCCACGGAAGGGTCTGCCGGAATGGATCTTTCGGCGTGCATAAGCGAGGACATCATTCTGCCGCCGCTCGGCCGCACACTTGTGCCAACCGGTATTGCAATCAGTCTGCCGAGCCCGGAATACGGCGCATTTGTCTATGCAAGGAGCGGTCTCGCCATAAAAAAAGGCATCACCCTTGCAAACTGTGTGGGCGTTATAGACAGCGACTACACGGGCGAAATCAAAGTCGGTCTGATAAATTTAAGCAACGAAGTATTTACCGTAAAAAACGGTGAGAGAATAGCTCAGCTTGTCATAATGCCCGTGAGTCAAGTCAAGCTCACACCTGTTGACGAGCTTGACGAAACCGAAAGGGGAGCCGGCGGCTTCGGCTCCACGGGTATGAACTGATGAAATATATACTTGCATCCAAATCACCGCGGCGGCGCGAACTGCTCAAAAACATCGGAATGGATTTTGAAGTGATGGCATCGGATTTTGACGAGAGCACCGTACCGAAAGACATTGAGCCGCAGCTCTATGTACAGGAGCTTGCGCTGTGCAAGGCGATGTCACTTGTAAAACAGTGTGACAAAGATTCACTCATAATAGGTGCAGACACGGTGGTGTGCGCAGACGGAGAGATTATCGGCAAACCGTGCGGACGGCGCGAGGCAATATCCATGCTGTCGTCGCTGAGCGGCAAGGCGCACAAGGTGTACACGGGCGTTGCGCTTGTGAGTGCGGAAAATGCCGGGAGCATGACATCCTGTGAGGAAACCACCGTGTATTTTGACGAGATACCTCTTGAGGAGATAGAGTATTATGTGAACACCTATGCACCGTTCGACAAAGCCGGGGCATACGGAATACAAGAATACGCAGGTGTTTTTATAAAGAAGATTGAGGGAGATTATTTCAATATTGTCGGATTGCCGGTGCATCTTCTGCACAAGCTTATCCGCAAATTCGGGGAGGAATAATTATGGCAAGAAAAGATATAGGAATAGACCTTGGCACGGCAAACACACTTGTCTATGTCAAGTCAAAAGGCATAGTGGTGAATGAACCCAGCGTTGTGGCAATAAACAAGGACACCGGCGAAGTGCTCGAGGTAGGCAACGCCGCAAAGGAAATGCTCGGCAGAACCCCGGGCAACATAATAGCCATCCGTCCTCTGAAAGACGGAGTAATAGCAGATTTTGATGTGACACAGGCTATGCTCAAATACTTCATTTCCCGGGCAAACCAAGGGTACGGCTTTCTCAAACCCAGGGTCATTGTGTGCGTGCCGTCCGGAGTGACGGAGGTTGAAAAGCGTGCCGTTGAGGAGGCTACACTCAATGCCGGTGTCAAGGAAGTGTTCATCATAGAGGAACCCATGGCGGCAGCAATCGGCGCAAACCTCCCGGTAGAGGAGCCGACAGGCAGCATGGTTGTAGACATCGGCGGCGGCACAAGCGAAGTTGCCGTTATATCTCTCGGCGGCATTGTCACAAGCAAATCGCTGCGCATAGCCGGAGATGACTTTGACGAGGCAATAATCAATTATATTAAGAAGAAATTCAATCTCATGGCGGGTGAACGCACCGCAGAGAAACTCAAGATAGACATAGGCTCGGCGTATGAGACAAAAGAGGACGCATACGAAGAAGTGAGCGGACGCGACCTGATGACGGGACTGCCAAAGAATGTGCGCGTGTCCACTACGGACATTGTAAACGCACTGCGCGAACCTGTGGAACAGTTGATATTCGCCATAAAATCCACTCTGGAGCAGACTCCACCGGAGCTTGCGGCTGACATAATGGACAGAGGCATCACCCTGACAGGCGGCGGCGCACTTCTGCGGGGACTTGACCGCCACATAATAGAACAGACGGGTATGCCGGTCAACATTGCCGAGAATCCGCTCGACTGCGTGGCACTCGGTGCCGGTGCGGTACTCGACCAAATGGAAATGCTGAGAAATGTAATGATTAATGCAAGACGAGGATAGCGTATGTATTTTTTTACAAAGAACAAATTTAAGATAATTATAGCCGCGGTGACGCTTGTTCTGATTCTCATAATGGCGGTGTCATCCGTCGGCGGCGGCAAAATCCCCATTGTGAGCAATGTGGTAAGTTTCGTCGTGTCTCCGATTCAGAGGGCATTCGGCAATGTCTACTCGGGCGTTGCAGGATTTTTCTCGGTAATAGGCTCAAACAAAAATTATGCACGCGAAAATGAAGAGCTGCGCAAGACCGTCGCATCGCTTGAAAACGAGGTGCGAAAGAACGACTCGCTCATTTCCGAGAACAACCGTCTGCGACAGTTGCTTGAGCTGAGCGAAAAGAACGATAAATATGACTATATCGCCGCGGACATAATCGCGGCAGACATGACCAACTGGTCAAAGACCTTCACGGCAAATAAAGGGCTGGTGGACGGAGTCACAAAAAACTGCGCCGTAGTCACTCCCGAAGGACTTGTCGGCTATGTATACGAAGTCGGCAGAAATTGGTCAAAAATCGTCACGATTATAGACAGCTCCGTATCCGTGAGCGCAAAGATAACCAGACTTAATGTCAATGCGGTTGTCAGCGGAGATATGACATTGCAGAATGAGGAGCGATGTGCCATGAAGTATCTGTCAAAGGACATCAACGCGGAAACGGGCGATTATGCCGTAACCGCCGGTAACGGAGGCATATACCCCGAGGGGCTCTACATCGGCAGAATTGTCGATTTGCATGATGATGTGTCCGGACTGTCCCAAGAGGCAGTCATAGAACCGGGGGTCAACTTTATTGACCTGTCGGAAGTAATGATAATAAAAAAGTAAGGAAACCTACATGAAAAAGTTTTTGACATATCTGACACTGATAATACTGATAGTGCTGCAGACAACACTGTTCCCTCACCTGCGCATAATGGGCGTGATTCCCAATCTCGTCCTTGTGTTCGCAGTTTGCTACAGCATGTATGCCGACCCTGTGCCGGCAACCGTGTTTGCGATAGCCGCAGGGTTTCTTTTCGATGTGTATCAGGCGAGCAACATCGGTTTCAACTCCATAATGATGATGTACATCGGGCTCGGACTGTCGTGCCTGACCTCCGGCTATGTTAAGAGCAACATATTTACTGTTCTCATATGCGTCGGGGTCACTACTCTGGTCTATGAGTGCATATATGCTTTTCTGCTGTATTTCATATTCGGCAAGCTGACGGCAGCCACAATGTGGTCTGTGGTGTCGCTTGAGGCAGTGTACAACATGGCGGTTGCCGCCGCGCTGATGTGGTGGGCAAAGTATTTGGGAGAAGATGAAGTAAGGGGTTTTTAGATTAATGGCTTTTTTCAGAAACAAACGACTTATTTTGAATATATTGGCGCTGTGCCTGTTTTGCGCAATACTCTTTCGGCTGGTCAAGCTGCAAGTCGTCATGGGCGATGAATACCGCGTACAATCGGAGAACAGACTTGTGTCGCAGGAGACAATTGAGGCGCCGCGCGGCATAATAATGGACCGCAACGGCAAGCCGCTTGTCACAAACAAGCAAGGCTTTGCGGTGGAAATATACAAAAGCGGCATTTCATATGACGAACTGAACGATATAATACTAAAGCTTGTCTCTCTGTTTGACAGAGCCGGAGAGAAATATACAGATACTCTGCCGATAGAAAAAGACAGCCGAGATTTCAAATTTACAAGCTACGAAGGCGACGAGCGCAAGCAAAAAATAAGTGAGTTTAAGGCGTCAATTAAGGCTGCGGAGAACGCAAGCGCAAAAGACTGCGTAAGCGTGCTTGCAAATAAATATGAAATAGCCGCACGCTATTCCGACAGCGAGCTGCGCACCATAGTCGGCGTAAGGTATGAGATGGAAAACCGCGGTTTCGGCAGTGCCACCCCGTTTACCATAGCGTCCGATGTGTCACTTTCCACCGTGTCCGAGATTGAAGAAAATAACGATACATTCAAAAATGTGGGTGTCGTGACAAGACCGGTGCGCGAATACGCATATCCCGGGGTTGCCTCTCACCTGCTCGGCAGAGTGGGAATAATCTATCGTGAGGAATACGAGGCACTCAAGGACAGCAACTACGGCTTAAATGATATGATAGGAAAAGACGGGCTCGAAAAGAGTCTTGAAAAATACCTAAAGGGTACAAACGGAGTGCGCAGCACCTTGCAGACCGTCGGAGACAAAGACGGCAAGACAAGCGATGTGCCGGCGCTTGCCGGCAACAATGTTGTGCTGACAATAGATATCAACCTGCAGCAAACCGCGGAACAGGCGCTCAAAGATACCATTGCTCAGATAAGAGCAAAGGGAATCGAGAAGAAAAATCACTCCGGTGCCGATGCCGGCGGCGGCGCGGTTGTCGTGACGGATGTAAACACGGGCGACATACTTGCCATGGCGAGCTACCCGACATATGACATAGTCAAATTTGATGATGACTACGACAAACTGCTCTCCAACAAGCTCAACCCAATGTTCAACAGAGCCATAAGCGGCGTGTATGCCCCCGGATCTGTGTTCAAGATACTTACGGCAATCGCCGGACTGGAAGAAAAGGTCATCACAAAAAATGAGATTATAGAGGACAAAGGCGTCTACGAATACTACGACCAGAAATTTAATTGCTGGATATGGACAGACACCCACACCACTCATGGCAAAATGACCGTGGAGACCGCAATTCAAAACTCATGTAACTACTATTTCTACGAAGTCGGCAAAAGACTCGGCTATGAAAAGATGTATAATCACGCAAAGGAATTCGGACTCGGAGAGCTTACCGGCATAGAGCTGGACGGCGAATCGAAGGGTGTGCTGGCAAACGCTGAGTACAAAAAGCTCAACTTCAACACACCATGGTACCCCGGTGACAATCTGCAGATGGCAATAGGTCAGTCCTACAACCTGTTCACCCCGGTACAGATATCAAACTATATAGCAACCGTCGCAAACGGCGGCACACGCTATAAACCGAGGCTGACAAAGAATGTGCGCAACATCTACTCGGGCGAATCCATAGTAACCGAAGACCCGGTTGTGCTCAACAAAGTGACAATGAGTCCCGAGACTCAGCAAACCGTCACCCACGGCATGAGGCTTGTGTCCGACAGAGACGGTACAGCGTCGATATTTGCCGACTTTCCGATAGAGGTCTGCTCCAAGACAGGTTCGGCACAGGTGGCAAAAGGCTCGGCAAACGGTGTGTTCGCATCATATGCACCGTATAAAAATCCGCAGATATCCGTTGCGATAGTCGTGGAGAACGCCGGTTCCGGCGCGGCTCTCGCACCTGTTGCAAAAACAATATATGAAAAATACTTCGATCTTTTCGGTGAGAATGAACTTCCGGACAAGGATGCCGAAGTAAAAAATGCTTTGATAAAATAATCACGGAGGTGCATAATATATGAAGATGATATGCGTAACTTCACCGAAGGGCGGAGACGGCGCAACATTCGTCGCTGCAAATCTTGCCTATGCACTCTCGCGTGAGTGCGGCAGCTGCCTTGCGGCAGATCTTAACATCGGGCGGCGCACGCTTGACTTGACATTCGGCACGGCAAACGATACTGTGTTTAACCTGAATGACATCATGTCGGACACCTGTGACCCGTCAGAGGCAATCGTTAATACGGCGTGGACCGGGCTTGACTTCGTGACTTCGTCACAAACATCCGGCTCTGACGGCAACTTTTGTACCGATGCTCTGAAAAGGCTGATGCAAATGACATCATATGATTATGTTGTAGCGGACATACCCCGTGAATTTGTGCAAGACGCTCTGCCGCTGTGCGACATGATGATTATGGTTTCATCTCCGTCGCACGCATCCGTACGATGCCTTGCCGGGATGTGCGGAAATCGGGACGCATTTAATAAGACATATGTCGTCATAAACAAAATCATCCCCGAGCTGATAGAGAGCGGAGTTTGGGAAAATGCGGATGACATCTGCGACAACTGCGGAATTAAGCCCCTCGGACTAATCCCATTTGAACCCGAAGCGGAAATAGCACAAAGCCGCGGAGCACCTGCGGCGGCAGAGACGACTCTGAAGATATCCCGCGCGGCGGCAAATATGGCACGGCGCATATCGGGAGAGCAAGTTTGTTCGGTTGATTTTAATTACAGATCACCCTACTATAAAGTTTTTAAGAAATATATTTAACAGGAGGCATAAATAATGAATATCGCATTGATAGCTCACGACAAAAAGAAAGAACTTATGGTACAGTTTTGCATTGCATACAAGGGTATATTTGAAAAGCATAATCTGATAGCGACGGGAACTACCGGCGGATTGATTGTTGATGCAACCGGTCTGAATGTACATAAATTTCTTGCCGGATCTCAGGGCGGTGATCAGCAGATCGGCGCGAGAATTGCGTACAACGAGATAGATCTTGTGCTTTTTTTCAGAGACCCTCTCAGTCAGCAGGCTCATGAACCGGAAGTTGCCTCCATTATGAAGTTGTGTGACATATACAACATTCCGCTTGCAACAAATGTTGCAACAGCAGAAGTGCTCATCCACGGACTTGAGCGCGGTGATCTGGATTGGAGAGATATCGTAAATCCGAAGGACAAGAATCATAAATTTGAATAAAAAAAATACGGCAGTGTATGGTGTGGCAATTTGTGTTTCATTTCCGCATCATACACTGTCGCATTATTCCCGCAAATCGATGAAATACTGCGATTTATTTCGTTTTTTGAAGCTTTTTTGTGCCCGCTTTTCCCGTAAGGACACATAAATTACTCATTTTTCTCCGCCATCTTGCGTTCGCGCCAATTAAGCACATCGCCGAAGATTGTCTGAAAAAGCGCCATAAACGGCACCGCAACAATAATCCCCCAAAAACCGAATAAGCCTCCGCCGATGAGGATTGCAACAAGCACCCAGAACGGCGTTATCTGCAACGAATCCTTGACTATGTGCGGCTGAATGATATTGCCATCTATCTGCTGCATAACGAGCAGGCAGACGCCGACTATCACCGCCTTGGACCAAGTGCCCGTCACAAGGGTGATGAGTGCTGTAAGTATTCCGGAGATTATCGCGCCGAAATACGGAATGATGTTCATCACGCCGATCATAATCGCAAGCAGCGGCGCATATTTGACGCGGAGCAAGAGCAAAACCACCATGGATATGCAAAACACAACAAAAGCGTCGAGCAGCATACAGCCGATGTACTTGTACATGAAGTCATATGTCAGGCGCAGGTAAGGCGTAATGAGTTCCCTGGTATCAGCCTTGACAAAGAGATTCCACACGCGCTTTGCACCCACTTTGAAATTGTGCCTGTCCGCAAGGATATATATCGAGATGATGATCGTCATAAGTGCGTTCACAAAAAAGCTTGACGCCCCGGCGACGCTGTGGATATAGACGCTTGCGTCGGAAAAATCGAGTTTTTCTATGATTTTTTCAATCGACACGGAATTATAGAATTTTTCCATATCCACGATGCCGAGGTCTGAGATGTAGCGGATGAAGTTGTCGACCATGTTCGGAAGCTGCACAAAGAGTTCACGCGCACTCTTGACAAGCGCCGGGATGATGGATGAAATCAACACGGCAATCACTGTGAGAAACACCGCAAACACGGTGAGCACTGAAAGGGCGCGCCGTTTTGCATGAATGAATTTTACATTGCATTTTTTGTAGAGGTTCTCTATCCTGAGGCACATCGGATACAGCAAAAACGCAACCGCAAACGCCCAAAACACGGGATAGAGCAGCTTGAAAAAATACCCCAGGGACTGCGCAAGGTAGCCCAGGTTATCGAATGTTTTGTACACGGCGATGATAAGCACCGCCAGAACAAAGATTTTTATATAGTTGCTCCAACCGTTATGTTTCATGCAGAAAACCTCCTGATACAATGAATTGCCTGTCGGCAGGAACTGCGCTGCGCGCATAATTATGAATTAACCAAATCCTCCGGTCTTTCGCCCATTCCGAACGCATAAAGGATCGCGTCGGCAATTCTCGCAGACGCATTTCCGTCGCCGTACGGATTCGCAGTGTGTGCGATTTTGTCATAAACCTGCTTGTCGTTAAGCAGCATATTCGCCTTGTGCACAATGTCTGCTTTGTGCACACCGCCCATGATGACCGTGCCTGCCTCCACCGCCTCGGGGCGCTCCGTCTCGTTGCGCAGCACAATAACCGGCTTGCCGAGGCTCGGCGCCTCCTCCTGGAGTCCGCCTGAATCCGTCATAACCAGGTAGCAGCGCTCCATAGCGTTGTGCATATCCTCAACATCGAGCGGCTCTATGAGGTGCACCCTGTCGAGCCCGCCCAGAATCGATGTGGCGGTGCTGCGCACAATCGGGTTCATGTGCATGGGGTACACCAGGTGCACATCGTCATGTGAGAGCACAACATCGCGCACCGCACTGCATATATTCTCGAGAGGTTCACCAAGATTTTCTCTCCTGTGCGCCGTCATGAGGATCACCCTGCCGCCGGAGGCGAACACATCGTTGAGTGTGTCGTCGCGGAACTTGTAGTCCGCCCTGACGGTGGTCTTGAGCGCATCTATAACAGTGTTGCCGGTTATATATATCTTGTCTGCGCTCACATTCTCGCGCAAAAGATTGTTCTTGTTTGACACCGTGGGCGAAAAATGCAAGTCCGTCATCTGCCCGGTGAGCCGTCTGTTCATCTCCTCGGGCCACGGTGAATATTTATCGTATGTACGCAGTCCGGCTTCCACATGACCTATCATGGTGTGGCAGTAAAATGCCGCCAGCGCACCGGCAAAGGTGGTTGTGGTGTCGCCGTGCACAAGCACAATGTCCGGCTTTGCCTCACTTATCACTTCTTCCAGTCCCACGAGGGCACGGGTAGTTATCTGCGCAAGCGTCTGCTTTGGTTTCATTATATTCAAATCATAGTCCGGCTTGATATCAAACAGTGACAGCACCTGATCGAGCATCTGTCTGTGCTGGGCAGTCACCGCAACAATCGACTGTATGCCGTCTCTCTTTTCAAGCTCTTTGATGAGCGGCGCCATCTTTATCGCCTCGGGTCTTGTGCCGAAAACCGTCATTACCTTAATCATTATCCTCGTCCTCCGTTATGTCAGTCCTTTTAAGTTTTTTGATTTCTTTGAAATCTCCCGACATTGTATCTTCTTGCCCGCTTTTGGTAAATTCTTTTTCCTCCGGGTCCGATTTTTCCTGTTTTTCCTGTTTTTCATGTTTTTCCGCATCAATTGCCTCTTTGTGAATGGCAACCTGTCTTTCGATAATCATTTTGCCGCCGAAGAATACAAAGAGCATGACGCACGCAATGAATATCGTCGCCGCGAACGCCCCCTGACCGACAACCATGACCGCGGACAAACCAAGAATCATGGCTATCACATAGAGTATCGCCACGGTTTGCTTCTGCGAAAGTCCCATGTCTATCAGCCTGTGGTGAAGATGTCCCCTGTCCGGACTCATTATAGGTTTTTTGTTTTTTATACGGCGCAGTATGGCATATGTCGTATCAAATATCGGCAGACCCAGGATGAGGAAAGGCACGATAAACGAAATTATCACATAACCTTTGAAAAGTCCCTGGATACATATGATTGAGAGCATATATCCCAAAAATGTCGAACCGGTGTCGCCCATAAAAATCTTAGCCGGGTTGAAATTATACGGCAGAAATCCCATGCACGAACCGGCAAGCGCCGCCGCCAGCACCGCCACGGATATCTCCCCGGCGAGGATGGCTATAAAAAACAGCGAAAATGTGGCAATCGAGCAAATGCCCGCCGCCAGGCCGTCCAAGCCGTCTATCAGATTGACCGCGTTTGTCACGCCGACAATCCACAGCACGGTTATGGGCAGACTGAGCACACCCAGGCTTATGATACCGCCGGGCACGATCATTGACGGCATACTGAGTGCGGTGATGCGCACTCCTCCGAATGCGACAATGAGCGCCGCAACAATCTGCACGACAAGTTTTATGCCGGCGCGAAGCTGCTTAACATCATCTATAATGCCGACTCCCACAATGAGGAGAGATCCGGCAATTATGGAAATCAACTGCCTGTCTATGTCTGAAAAGAGCAATATGCTCACAAGAAATCCGTAGTATATCGCAAGTCCGCCGAGCCGCGGAATCGGGCGCTTGTGCACACGGCGTTTGTCCTTTGGCACATCTATTGCGCCGATTTTATAGGCGAGAGATTTTGCCGCCGGGGTGAGCCCCAGGGTAATCAAAAACGCCATGGTATAGCATAGTATCAAAATCCTGATATTCATTATAATTTTCTCCTTAGATTAACGAACGGGCACATAACTGCGCAGTATGCCGCACTTGCCTGTCAAACGATAGTTACCGAGTGCCGCCGGCACAAAAACACTGTCGCCCGGGGCGATGTGCATACTGCCGCCGTCATACTCAAGTTCTGCCTCACCGTCGGTGCAGATGAGCAGCTCGAACCGTCTGTGCGGCGGCTCAATCGCCGCAGTGCCGTCCACATCGTACTTAATCACGGTGAAAAACTCGCACTCAGAGATTATCGCCGCTTTCGCCCCGTCACATTCTATCGGCTTGGGGGCAAATTTTTCTCTGCCCTTCACACTGTCAAAATTTATCACAGCAAGCGCTTTATCTATGTGCAGCGGCCGCTTGTTGCCCTGCGCGTCCGTGCGGTTGTAGTCATACACGCGGTAGGTGGTGTTGGAGCTTTGCTGAATCTCCGCTATGAGAAGTCCCGAACAGATAGCGTGCAGGGTCTTGGACGGAATGAAAAACGCATCGCCCTTTTTTACCGGCACAAAGTTGAGGAGCTCCTCGGCGGTGCCGTCCTCGAGAGCGGTTTTGAGCATATCGCGCGTCACGCCGTCCCTGAGTCCGTACACAAGCTTTGCGTCCGGCTTTGCGTCTATCACATACCACATCTCGGTCTTGCCGAGCGAGCCGTTCTCGTGTTCGCGGGCAAAATCGTCGTCCGGGTGTACCTGGACGGACAGATTCTTGTTCGCATCGAGAATCTTCACCAGGAGCGGAAACTCGTCAGTCTCGTAGCCGATCATGTTCATTTTGTCGGCCATGACAACCTCTTTGAGAGTCTTGCCGGCAAACTCACCCTCCGCAACGAGCGAAAGACCGTCGTCGTGACAGGAAATCTCCCAGCTCTCCGCAGCAAAGTTGTCCTCTATCGGCTTGCCGTATTTGTCGGCGAGCGCACTGCCGCCCCATATATACTGCTTAAAAACAGGTTTTGTTTTTATAGGTGCTGTCATTGAATCAAACCTCCGTATAAATTACACAATACATCATGGTAATATTACCACGAACGCCGCCAAAAGTCAACCATTTAGTGTCATTTTCTCAGAACTTGTCAAAATATTCTTCAATCTTTGCCCTGTCCGCAGCGAAACTGCCCGATATCATCTCCGCCGAGCCGCCGCCTCTGCCGCCGAGTGCGGCATTTATCCCGTGTGCGGCATCTCTCATGTTCACCGCCGCCGAACCGATGACATAGCGATAACCGCCGCCGTCGCTGCCGCTGAGCACCGCCGCAAGTTTCGTTGTCTTAGCCTTGGCGGCATTGACTATGCTGCGCATGGATTCATTGTTCAGGTTGTTGTCAAATATGCAGATGCACTTGTCGCTCATATCGATGTCCTCTATCCGCTGCACGATCATCGCCGCTATCGCACGCGATTTTTCGGCATTCTGCTGTTTCAGCACACCGTTTTCGTCTGCCAGGCGGCGCACCGCCGCGGCAATTTCGCTCTGCTTTGACGAGAGGAGCTTTGATATTTCCGCACTTGCGGCGCACCTCGCCCTGTAGTCGGCGAGCGCGTCAAGTCCGCAAAGTATGCCGAGCCGCATGCCGCCCTTATAGTGAATCGCATCAATGATTTTTATAAGTCCCACTTCTCCCGTGCGGCTCACATGGGGCGCGCAGCAGGCGCATTTGTCCACACCGTCTATCTCCACAATACGCACACTGCCGTCTATCTCCTTTTTGCTGCGGTAGTCCATGACGGCAAGTTCTCCCTCGCTCGGGTAGCGCGCGGTTATTTTCAGGTTCTTTGCCGAGATTTCGTTCGCACACATTTCCAGCTCGGTCAGCTGTTCGTCCGTCAGCTCACGGTCAAAGTCCATCGTCACTATGTCCGCACCGAGGTGAAAGCCGACATTTTCGCATCCGTACATATTGTGCGCCAATCCGCTCAATATATGCTCGCCGCTGTGGTTTTGCATATTGCGGAAACGCAGGGAGAAATCTATGCTGCCATGAACGCTCTCGCCCACGGAAAACGGCATGGCGCATTTGTGATAAATCTCGTCGCCCTCAATGCGCACATGAATGATTTTCTCGCCGTTTATCTCCCCGGCGTCGCAGCACTGACCGCCCTCCTCAGGGAAAAACAGGGTGCGGTCCAGAGTGAATTCGCAGCCGCCGTCGCACGCCGTGCACGATGTGACGCACGCGTCAAATTCGGTTGCGTAGCTGTCTGCGTCATATAGTTTTTCTGTCATAATGTCAAAACCTCCTGATACATGCATGAGGCTTCTCCTCAAGGAGAAGCCTCGGGTCGGTGAGAGAATATATAACCCTACCTGTTGTTTGTTAATTTGCGCGAAATTCGCGGGGCGACGGGGTCATCGCCACCTACCGCCTTGATGCAATTTTGTGCGTAATTTGCGGGCGACCACACAGGGTCGCCCCTACCAATAACTGTCCGCTTGTGCGCATCTTGCGGGGCGACGGGGTCATCGTCCCTACCGCTTATTTGCCATTTTGTGCGTAATTTGCGGGCGACCACACAGGGTCGCCCCTACCAATAACTGTCCATTTGTGCGCATCTTGCG
>CAKSFP010000037.1 GCA_934454585.1 uncultured Clostridia bacterium | reverse complement strand
CTACCACCTTTTTGGGAGCCCTATGCTGAACTCGCTTACACAAAATAAAATACACCTACCCTCGCCTTTGAGATGGGGTTTTCCCTTGTGATGAACTATTGATAGAGCGGTAGGGGTCGATGACCTCATCGACCCGCAAATACAATTCACCACTTCGCTAAATTAACCCATTTCCCGTCAAAGGAATTTACGCAGACCTGCAAGAATATTAATCCCGAAAGGAGTTGGTATTCTTGCAGGTCAATTTTTTTACCAAAGGTTTGAACTGCCTTGTGGCAAAAGTCTCCGGTGAACTTGATCACCATGTCGCCGTACAGGTGCGCACCCAAACCGATTCGCGCCTGGCGCGCGGCAGGGCGCGCAACCTCATCTTCGACTTTTCTGACTTAAATTTCATGGATTCGTCGGGGATAGGTGTTGTCATCGGCAGATACAAACTTGTAAAAAGCAGCGGCGGCGAAGTCGCCATAGTCTGCCCGAATCTCAGTGTAAACAAAATTTTGCATATGTCGGGTATACCTAAAATCATGGGTGTGTATCCGTCGTTTACGGATGTGCCGGAAAAATTACTTGGATGAATGGAGGATCATGATGAACAGTTTGGCAAGAACAAAATATACTAATGAATTAAGGGCGGAGTTTCTATCAAAATCGGAAAACGAGAGTTTTGCGCGTATGATTGCGGCATCGTTTATCGCACCGCTCGACCCGACAATAGAAGAACTGTCTGACATCAGAACAGCGGTCAGCGAGGCTGTTACAAATGCCATAGTCCACGGCTATGGCGACAAAAAAGGCTATGTCTACCTGGAGTGCTATTCTCAGGACGACGATGTAACAATCGTTGTGAAGGACTACGGCAAGGGCATAGAGGATGTGGCAAAGGCACGCGAGCCGATGTTTACCACCAATCCCGACATGGAACGCTCCGGTATGGGGTTTACCGTTATGGAGACTTTTATGGATTCCGTGGATGTGGATTCCATAGTCGGCGTGGGTACAAAGGTGACCATGAAACGGCGCATAGGCAAAAACAGGCTGTAGGAGGCGGCGTTTTTATGGATAACGAAACACTGCTCCGCCTGGCGCGCACGGGCAGCAAAGAGGCGCGCGATGCCGTCGTTAAAAGCAACTCCGCGCTTGTGTGGAGCGTGGTCAAGCGGTTTTGCGGGCGCGGCTATGACAAGGAGGATATTTTTCAAATCGGCTGCATAGGCATGCTCAAAGCCATAGACAGGTTTGACACGAAGTTCGGGGTGAAGTTTTCTACATACGCCGTGCCGCTCATTATGGGTGAAATTCGCCGTTTCATGCGTGACGACGGCTTAGTCAAGGTGAGCCGCTCGCTAAAGGAGCTGGGCATAAAGGCAGCCGTCGTACGCGACAAAATCATCTGTGAGCGCGGCGCAGAGCCGACCGTGAGCGAACTTGCCGCGGAACTCGGCGCAGACCGCGACACTCTTGTCATGGCGCTTGAGGCATCTCAGCCGTGCGATTGTCTTGATCGCAAGCTTGCGCCGGACAGCGATGCCTACCTCATCGACACCGTAACTTATGACCTCGACACGGGTGAGACAATGATAGATTCGCTGTCGCTGCGCATGGCGATGGACGAGCTCGACGATGAGGACAGGGAGCTTGTGATTATGCGATTTTTCCGCGGCAAAACTCAGCGAGAGGTTGCAGAGCGGATGCATATTTCCCAGGTGCAGATATCACGGAGGGAGAAGAAGATTTTGCGGATATTGCGTGAAAAATTGAGCGCATGATGAATGCTTTGAGAGATTGTGTGCCGTCACGCAGCTAAAGGACAAATTCATAATTGCAGCAACATTTCGTTAATGCACCCGTAGGGGCAGGGTGGTCGCCCGAACAAATTAACACTTACCCGGGAACGACATGTGTGTCGTTCCGCAAAGACAGTGCACCGTCTCTGGCAGGTATATTTTATTTCACACACATAAAAACTTGTGCCGTCTGTGTATGTATTTTTTATTCTTGCCGTCTCGGACAGCAGTGCGGTAGCGCTGAACTCGCCGTCTAAGAATAAAAAAACACATACACCTCCTTTGACGGAATACTTTCTACGCACATCGCGCAGAACTCGCTCACACAAAATAAAATATACCCACCCTCGACTATAAGATGAATTTTCTCTTTTGATGAACCTGTGTCAAGGTTGTATGGGTCGATGACCTCATCGACCCGACGAATTTCTGTACTTTCCCGGCGTTGTGCCGACTAATTTCTTAAATGTGCGTATAAAATGATACTGGTTGTGATATCCGCACATTTCCGCCGCTTCACTTACGGACAATCTCTCGCGCATCAGCAAAATCTGCGCGCGCTCGATTCGCGCCGCGGCAAGGTCGCTTTGCGGCGTGATTCCGTATATCGTTTTGTAATTGCGGTAGAACGCCGATTCGCTCATGTTCGCAAGCTTCGCCATGTCTGCCACCGTCCAGTCGTTCATGCACTCGGAGCGAATCGCGGCGCGCGCTCGGTCAAATTCCCGCTTGCGCGGCGACGGTGCGGTGCAGTTTTCTGCGTCCGCTGACCGTGCGAGCATGGCAAAGAGTTTTTCGGAGTTTGCATTGCATATCCGCTCATAAAATATGTTTTTGTTTTCAATCTCCGCTTCCGTCTCGGCGAGCAGATTTGTTATCTCCTCACTGCGCTGCGGATAGTACACCCTCTCACATTCCAGTGAAAATTCGCTCAGCAGCTCCTCGCAGTCGGGCATGGCGTGGAACCAGTCGTGCACCAGTTCGCATTCGTCGGAGCGGAATTGCTGCGGCGTGTTTTTTGCCCATATGACGCAGCCGCCCGGGAATATGCGCACCTCGGATCCGCGCAGCACCGCTGTCACGGGGGTGAGGAAGTGTATGAATATGTATCTGTCACCTATGCTTGCGCGGCTGAGCGAAAATCCCTTTCGCTCGCGCCATAGGTGTTTTATTATTTCAAATTCCATGGCTTTTTCCTTCTTGTGAATTTTTTTGCACCGTCTCGGGCAGGTATATTTTATCTTGGCTCGCTCAGACAGCAGTGCAGTAGCGCAGAACTCGCTCACACAAAATAAAATATACCCACCCTCGCCTACGAGATAGATTCTTTTCTTTTAATGAAAGCGGTAGGGGTCGATGACCTCATCGACCCGCGGCTAAAGGGCACATTCATAATTGCAGCAACATTTCGTTAATGCACCCGTAGGAGCGCCCCTGTGTGGTCGCCCGATCTCTGCACACATTAACACCTGTTCGCAGCGGAACGACACATAGGCTGTTCTCTGCATTCAAGTGCTTATTTGAGCGTGATTTTTAATTTGCTCGGGGCGATGTGGGCAACGCAGTCTACAGCCTTATCACGATTTTGTGTTTATCTGTCCTCTACATACTATCACAAACGATAGGATAAGTCAACTTTTTGCCCGTATAAATCATTTACTTTTTTCTGCGTTGCGTATATCATATATTTATAAATAAAAACAATATCGGAGGTTATGACAAATGGTAAGAGACGAATATCCCCGTCCGCAGTTCGTCCGCGCGGACTGGACAAACCTGAACGGCGAGTGGGACTTTGAGGTTGACTCCGCCTGCTCGGGTCAGGAAAAAGAATTTTTCAAACGCAGCAGTTTAAGTCAAAAAATCACCGTGCCTTTCTGCCCCGAGAGCGAACTTTCGGGCATAGGCAGCAAAGACTTCATGCCCTGTGTGTGGTACAGGCGCGACATTGAGATTCCGCCGGAGGCAGACGGCAAACGAACAATATTGCACTTCGGTGCGGTGGATTACCACGCAATTGTCTATGTAAACGGTGAAAAGGTGACTGAGCACAAGGGCGGCTACACGCCGTTTTCGGCAGATATCACCGATTATCTCAAATCCGACGGCAACTACATCACCCTGTGCGCCTATGACGATGTGCGCTCCTGCAACCAGCCGTCCGGCAAACAAAGTCAGCAGCTAAATTCGTTTGGTTGTTCGTACACTCGCACCACGGGCATATGGCAGACTGTATGGATGGAATATGTCAATACAGCGCACATAGAGAGCATTAGGATGACGACAGACATCGACACTCCGTCCGTCACGGTGGGCGTAAAGGTGAGTGCGGAGGCACTCGGTGCGACAGTCAGTCTGAATGCTCTGTGGGATGGCAAATCCGTCGGCAGTGCGTGTGCAAAACTTTTCTCGCCCTACACCGAGTTCACCATACCGCTTAGCGAGACCCATCTTTGGGATGTCGGCTGCGGCAACCTCTACGACCTCGACATCAGTCTTGGCGGCGGCAATTCCGTACTCGACAATGTGTCGTCATATTTCGGTCTGCGCTCCGTTGCCATGGACGGCAAAAAGTTCAGGCTGAACGGCAAAACGGTTTTCGGCAGATGGGTGCTCGACCAGGGATTCTATCCCGACGGTATCTACACTGCGCCGAGCGACGAGGCTATGAAAAACGACATTTTGTACTCACTTCAACTCGGCTTTAACGGCGCGCGTATGCACGAGAAGGTGTTTGAGCCCCGCTACATCTACTGGGCGGACAGGCTCGGTTACCTTGTGTGGGGAGAGCACGCCAACTGGGGGCTGAACATAACCGAGCCGGGTCAGATAAGGCATTTTCTGCCCGAGTGGCTTGAGGCTATGCAGCGCGATTTTAACCACCCATCAATCATCGGCTGGTGCCCGTTTAACGAGACATGGAGCGGCACCGGCAATCTGCAGTGCGGTGACATCCTCTCCATGGTGTATCATGTCACAAAATTTGCCGACCCCACGCGTCCGGTGATAGACACCAGCGGCTATGTTCATGTGGTCAC
Source organism: uncultured Clostridia bacterium (assembly GCA_934454585.1). Classification (GTDB taxonomy): domain Bacteria; phylum Bacillota; class Clostridia; order UMGS1810; family UMGS1810; genus RGIG4708. The sequence goes on along the minus strand of CAKSFP010000037.1, from coordinate 19,251 downwards.
GGATATTTATGATGTGCATGATTACGAGCAGGACACGAAAAAGTTTGCCGAAAATTATGCGCATATAGATGAAGGCATCTTAAATGACCAGACGCAGTATCTGCCAAAACTTCAAGGTTGTCAGAAATATTACGGCAATCTGCCGGTGTTCGTCAGCGAGTACGGCGGTGCGCGTTGGGCACCGGATGACGGCGAAGGCTGGGGTTACGGCAATTCTCCGCGCAGCGCGGAGGAGTTTGTCGCACGCTACAAGGGTCTTACCGATGCGCTGCTCGACAACGAGAATATTATGGGATTCTGCTATACTCAGCTCTATGATGTGGAGCAGGAGAAAAACGGGCTTATGACATATGACCGCAAATTTAAGTTTGATCCCGGCATTTTTAGAAAAATAAACGAAAGAAAAGCGGCAATCGAGCAATAATTTTGTGTTGACATACGGACGAAAATATGACATAATTACGGTATGATAATATTTAAGGAGAACCGCAATTATGAGAATAGCCGTATGTGACGACATGCCCGAAGATCGACAAAATATGCGCCATGCGCTTGACTCAGTGGTAAAGAATTTTACGCTTGATGAATTCTGCGACGGAAAAGAGCTGCTCAGAAGCCACGCGGCTCACCCGTACGATGTGATTTTTCTCGACATCATCATGCCGAATATCAGCGGCATGGACACCGCCGCACATTTGCGCCGTACGGACACAAAGACGCCGATCGTCTTTGTGTCCACCACAGAGGAATTCGGCGTGCAGAGTTACCGCGTGCAGGCATTTGACTATCTGCTCAAACCCGTAGATGTCATGCAGCTGCGCGCGTGCCTCAACAGACTTTTTTTCTCATACAGAAAAAAGCACTTTGTCACCATAAACTATCTCGGCAGCAATACCGAGGTGTTAATTTCCAATATTCAGTGTCTTGAGAGTAACCTGCGCAAGGTTATCTTCACGCTTGCCGATAACCGTGAAATAGAGGTGAGCGGCAAGCTTGCCGATTTTGAAGATTATCTTCTCCGCCACGGTTTTTGCCGCTGCCACAAGAGCTATCTTGTCAATATCGAGCATGTAGAAAAGATAGACGGCGACACATTTGAACTTAGCGGAGGCAAGAGTGTGAAAATTTCACGCACACATCTTGCCGATTCCAAAAAGGCTTATTTTGATTATATTTTTTCGCTTGATATGAGTCGTGAGTAAATTTTATGCGCTCATCACAATTCTTTGTTATCCGGCGAACCGATTATTATTTGTCCGCCGCAAACGACCGATGCGGCGGTCGGAAATTATTTTTTTATCATTTGTTAACGGTGTTCTGGCAAATTGTCACTTTTTCGCCGTCAAATCATCCCCAAAAAATCAAATTCAACGAAAACGACACCTGTTTTTGTACATTTCAAACAAAGTGACACTTTAATTATCCTCGCCCCGGTGATACAATCAAGTCAAGATAAAACACAGAGACGGAGGACTGATTAATTATGAAATCTAATGCAAAAACATTACTGAAAGTTCTTGTTGCGACGGCGATTTTGTGCCTTTTTACCGCCATCGGCGCAAGTGCTGAGGTAAAGACGGGCACATTTACGGATGCAAATGTGGCATCGGACAATACCTATACACCCGGAAACACATATACATATGAATTTGATACTGAAAGCGGTGCTCTTGAAATTGATGCCGAAAAAGATTCTGCCGGCAACTATACTCACAATGGTTTGATGACATTGGATACACCTGAAGGCACAGACGCTATTGTTAAGGCATACATTCCGTGGTACGACAATACATTTGCCGATGGAACAAAGTTTGCCAAGGAATCTGTAAAATCGGTAACCATAGGTCCCGGAATACACAAACTCGGCAGACGGCTCTTGTCAAGAACTGCTATCACAAATTTGACCGTACCCGGAACTGTCACGGCCGGCTCAGAGTGGGGCGCTGCCACAGATTGTCCCGAATTGCAGACTGTAACATTTGAGGATGGGGTGGCATCAATCGGTTCGAAATTTGCATATAACTGTCCGAAGCTGAAGGATGTGTATCTTTTAAGAACCGTTTCATACATACATCCTCAGGCTTTTGGCGGTGATAGTGAAGACAAAGGCGGAACCGCAACGATACACCATTATCCGCTGACAACTCCGTTAAAGGCACTGAAATCTGTCAGAACTACTACAGATGCAAACTTTATAAATCAAAACAAAAACTTGAAATACAAGTCTGTAAATAATATCTATGCCGGTGAATTTACCGATGACAAAAATGATACTTTCACTTACAGTCTTATAGCTGACTTTGACGATACAACATATGACTGGACAACGAACACTCCGGCTGTTACGAGAACGCTTACTGTCGATTCAAAGACTGCAATAACCGATGAAGCAAGATATATGAATACCGCTGATGCTTCTTTCAATAAATTACCTCAATATCTAAACAAAGATAACGGAGTCGCAAGCAATAACCCGTATCCTTGGGTTGCGAACGGTTGGAACGGCGAAGTTACAGAGGTTCATTTCGGATCAAACATCGTTAATGTCGGCCGACAGTTGTGTGAGAACATGACTAATCTTAAAAAAGCTATTATTCCGGGAAATGTTCTCATTGCACATTGGGGAGCTTTCCAGGGCTGCACTTCTCTTGAGACGGCGATATTTGAAGAAGGATTCAGAGCATTTTTACAAGGCAGGAATTTCAGATATTGTACCTCGCTCAAAGATGTGTATGTTCCCGCAAGCATAGAAACAATGAATCAAAATATGTTTACGGATGACTCAGGCAAAAGAAATCCGACAAGTGTTAATTTGCACTATTGGCCGTCCAGTAAGACGGACAAAGAGATAGTTAATAAGTATGCCGAATTTGACTATATTAATCCTGTTGCAAGAACGGGAAACCTGGAGATACTCACAAGGGATTCAAACGGTACGGAAAATGCAATAAAAATTGACATCAACACCGATACCATGGTAATGAACATATCCGCAAACAAGGACGAAAGCGGAAACAGAATCGGAAACGGCAAAATGCGTACTTTCACCAATTCGTGGTCAACCAAAAATACCCAGAAGGGAGAAGTTACACACGGAGAATACGCGCCTTATGCATGGATGCAAGGTTCAATAAAAGAAATAAACATCGGAGACGGAATAGAATATGTTTCTTCGTCACTCATTATTGCTGCAAACGCTCTGAATAAAGTTACATTCGGCTCGTCGGTAAAAGAGATATTCTCATTTGCGGTAAACGGCTCGACTGCACTTACAACCGTTGAACTTGCCGAGGGAATAACGACACTCAGACCGGGTATATTTAACAATTGCACAAAACTTACAAATGTAACTATTCCGAAATCGGCAACGAGCGTCGGAACGATTTTAAGACACACAAACACATATAATCAAGCTCCGGACAATGTTGTTGTAACGGCATATAAAGGTACTGCCGGCGAGACAATGCTTTTCGGTAGAAACGCCGACAGGGTAGAAAAGCTTACTGCTGCTAATCAGGAATACAGAAGAAACGAGGCAAAAATCATCAATGACGACGGCAGTGTGGCATATGTTTTGCTCAACCCGAACTCGACTTCGACATTGGCAACAGAGGCTGCAGAAAACGGATACAAGACAGTAACATTCGGTGTGCCTGTGGTTAAGATAGCTGACGACAAGACAAGTGCCGATGCCGCATTTACCGGTGCGGCCGCAAAAGGCATCCTCATTGCAACAAAGCACGATGCAAACGGCAATATGACCGCTGTTCAGCTTGACGGCGTGACAGCAAAGAGCGCAGGATATTACACGGTTGATTTTGACGATACATTCAAGGCTGCCGAAGGCACAGTAACCGCTATGCTCTGGGACGGCATCGACACCATGAAACCGTTGTGCGCAAGCGTAAGCAAATAAAAAAACAAGAAATAAGCAACAAACTTTTTTAGCAAAATACTTCCTGAAAAACAAACAGAGACTGCCGGTGGCGGTCTCTGTTTGCTGCAGAATAATGTCATGTTTATAATAGGTGCAAAATCGCAATAAGGCTGTGGGTTTGGCGTCGAATCAGGCGTATCATTGCGATGAGGTCAGGCTCTTTTTATATTGCATGGGGGTGCAGTTCATTTTTTTCTTAAACACATATGTCATATATGCCTGTGATGTAAACCCGGAATCGGACGCAATTTCCGAAAAAGCCTTATCCGTGGCGGTGAGCAAAAACTTCACATTGTTTAGTCGCTTGGAAATCAAATATTCGTGCGGCGTTTCACCCGTTGCTTTAAGGAATAGGTTGTGAAAATAAATCTTGCTTAAATGCACATGATCGGCTATATCGTAAAGAGATATGTTTTGAGTGTAATTCTCGTTGATAAATTTTACTGCGTCGTTTATGATATTCATATTTTTGGCTGAGCTCAGCAGTTCGTTTTCATATGCCGGGGATTCTTTTGCCAATAGAGATAAAATCTCTAAAAAATTTATTGAAATATCAATATCGTTTTTGTATTTCGGTATCTTTGTTTCATCAAACAAAGCATGAAAAGCGTTTTTGAATTTTCCCGAATCTGCCGGATAAAAATGATCCGGAACGGACTGCATGAGGGTGCGCAGAGTCTCGTCCTGTATGACGGCGTGAACATACATACACCTGTACGGCAGATCGGTATGACGGATCGTGTCCGGCTTGGCAAAGATGATGCCGCCTTGCCTTATGGGGTAGGTTTTGTCTCCTATGTAGCTTAATCCGCCGTCCTCGGTTATGTATTCAATTTCATATATTGAAGTCCTTCTCGGCTTTGTCGATTTCACATTTCCGTGCACAGACGCGGCATCATACAGACCTAAATTTATTATTTGCGGCATGGTTTTCATATTTGTCAGCTCCATAGAATAATATTTCTATAAAATATGATAACATTTTATATTTAACTTGTCAATACGGTGTGTTAAAATAGCCTTGGAGTTGATGCAAAATGCAAATTACATGGATAGGTCAGGCAGGACTTTTGATTGACACGGGGGAGCTGAAGATATTGGCTGACCCATATCTGTCCGACAGCGTGGCAAAAATCAATCCGAAAAATCACCGCAAAATTCCCGTAAACGAAAAATTGTTTGGCGAGAAGCCGGATGTGATTTTGCTGACACATGACCATATGGATCACCTGGACCCCGAGACATTGCCGTTGTTTCTCGATACCGACAGATGCATAACCGTGCTTGCACCGTATAATGCCTGGGAAAAATCAAGGCAATGCGGAGGTGAACACAATTATGTCATGTTTAACCGCGGCACGGTGTGGACAGAGGGTGATGTCACATTTACGGCGGTTCGTGCGGAACATTCTGACAGGACGGCGGTGGGGTGCATTATTGATGACGGGAATTGCAAGATTTATATAACCGGCGATACGCTTTACAACAAAGAAATTTTTAGGGATTTGCCTAATGATATTTATGCGGTTTTTCTTCCCATAAACGGTGCGGGGAACAACATGAATATCGCCGATGCCAAAAAATTTGCCGAAAAGACAGGTTCAAAGTATGCTGTTCCGGTTCATTTCGGAATGTTTGACGATATTGACCCGAGCGGATTTGACGCAGACAATGCGATTATTCCAAAACTGTATGAACAAATAAATTTTGAGGAGAGGACAAAATGAAGATCATAGATATTAAACCATTTGTGGTTGATTGCTTCAGGACAAACTGGGTTTTTGTTAAAGTCTACACAGACGAGGGCATTGACGGTGTGGGAGAGGCGACTCTTGAATACAAAGAAAAAGCTCTTCTGGGTGCGGTTGAGCATATTAAAGAATACTTAATCGGCAAAAACCCTTTCAATATTGAGCAGCATTGGCACAGCATCTACAGAGACGCCTATTGGCGCGGCGGCGCAGTGCTCATGAGTGCGCTCTCCGCCGTTGAGACGGCGCTTTGGGATATACTCGGCAAGAGCCTGGGTGTGCCGGTTTATCAGCTTATGGGCGGCAAAGTGAACGACAAGGTGAGAATTTATGTGAACGGCTGGTTTGCAGGCGCAAAAACGCCGAAAGAATTCGGCAAAAAAGCAAAGATTGCCGTTCAAAAGGGAATCACCGCGATGAAGTGGGATCCCTTCGGAAAAAGTTATCTTGAAATTTCCAACAGGGATTTGAACACGGCGCTCGAGTGCGTTGCCGAAGTAAGAGCGGCGGTGGGGGATGAAGTTGACCTTTTGATAGAGGGTCACGGCAGATTCAATATACCCACGGGAATAAAAATCGCAAAAGAACTTGAGCAGTTCAAACCGATGTTCTTTGAAGAACCCGTTCCGCCCGACAACCTGGATGCGCTCAAGGCAGTAAGGGATAAATCTCCCGTTGCCATTTCCGCCGGAGAGCGTCTGTACACACGATGGGATTACAAAAAGCTGTTCGACATAATGCCCTGTGACTACATACAACCCGACATTTCTCACGCAGGGGGCATATCGGAGCTTAAGAAAATAGCGGCAGAAGCGGAGTGCAGATATATTCCTTTTGCACCGCACAATCCTTCCGGTCCCGTGGCAAATGCGGCCACACTCCAGCTTGCGGCAAGCTGCCCCAATTTCAGCATTTTGGAGATTATGTATTCTGATGTGGACTACAGAAAAAACATCACCACAGAAAACCTTGAATACAAAGACGGATATATGACGATTCCGGATAAGCCGGGCCTCGGCATAGAGATAAATGAGGAAGAATGTCTCAAGCATCCTTACCGGGTGCACACTTTGCGGCACTACACGGGTGCTTTAACGGATATTCGTCCGCCCAAAACGGAATTTTATTTTTGAGAAAAGGAGTTTGGTTGTATCATGAACGCTGTATTGGTTACGGGAGCTTGCAAAAACACCGGAGTGGCGATTGTTGATGAATTTGCCGCAAATGGCAAAACGGTGGTCTTTACAGGCAGAAATGAAAAAGAAGTTAAAATTGCGCAGGAGGAATACACCGAGAAATTCCCCGGCGTACAAATTATCGGTTACACAATTAATTCCGTTACGGAGAAAAATGAAGTTGATGAGCAGGCTGTTTACAGGATGTTTGACTATCTTGATAAAAACGGGATATTTGTTGAAACATTGGTTTTGAATGCAGCAGACCAGGGGCTTGGAATTACGGCATTTGAAAATCCGCTTTCGGATTTTGTGCGTGTCATTAACACGAACATGATTTGGGATTATTGCCTGTCTGTAGAGGCGGCAAGGAGAATGAAAGATAATGGCGGCGGAAATATAATTTTTATCAACTCAAACACCGCATACAGAGCCATTCCCGACAGGATTGCGTATTCATCGTCAAAGAGCGGACAGCTCGGAATGATGCGGGCAATGGCGCTTGATTTCGGAAAATACAATATCAGAGTAAATGCGGTTTTGCCCGGAATGATAAAAACCGACAGATGGGAGCAGAATCCCGATTTCTATAAAAATGTTCCGTCACGCTACACTCCGATAGGCGATGTTGCCGTCGGCAAAGATATTGCCGAGGCGGCGTGGTATTTTGCCGAACACGCAAGAAACACAACCGGTGCGGAATTGGTTGTCGACGGTGGAAATATGATTCAGCTGTACCCGATAATTAAAAATTAAAACTGATGAATTAATGAATGATGAATAATTGAAAACTGTTTTTTGCAATAATCGCCGGTTCGGGCGGTTATTGTGCTTTTACAGCGTCTTTTCGGTGGAATTTATTTTTTTGTCGTTTTGCGGACAATGCTGCAAAACTCCTTATAATTTTGCAAAGAAGGTTAGAAATCACCCTTTGAAACTTAATGAAAAGATTACAAAACCGTGCTGAGAAGCGATGATATCCTAATCGAACGGTGAATGGTGCGTTTTTGGTTGACTTTTGCCCCGATATAATGTATAATTTAGGTTGAGGTAAACCGACATGAGAACAAAAATAGAAAGCAACTCAAACTCAATATATAAAAACACAAAAAAACTTCTCTCCGCCCACGACAGAAAAAAGGCACGCCTGTTCATTGCCGAAGGCTTGCGTCTGGTGAGCGACGCTGTGCGCCGCGGAGCGGACTTGAAATACATAATGGTGCGCCGCGGTTACGACGGCGAGGATTTTTCTCAGATGTTCAGGACATATGAACTTGACGAAAAACTCTTTGACTCGATATCATCCACGGTGAACTCTCAGGGGATAATCGCCGTGGCGGCGTATCCGACTCCGGACAGCGAAAAATTGTTTGATGAGTCCGTGCGCACAGTAGTCTATCTCGACAGCGTGTGCGACCCGGGCAACATGGGCACGATACTTCGCAGTGCGGACGCATTCGGTGCGGACGCCGTTGTGCTCTCTAAGGGCTGTGCGGACATCTACAGTCCAAAGGTGGTTCGCTCCACAATGGCGAGCCTGTTCGCGATACCGGCCTATGCCGACGATGCGGACTCTTCTTTGCTGCGGCGCCTGGGTGCGAGCGGATTCAAGGTGTGCGGAACTTTCCCTGACGGAGATGTTTATTGCCAGGATGCAGATCTTGCCGGCAGAACGGTTATCGTGATGGGTAACGAGGCGAACGGAATATGCGAAAAAACCGCGCAGCTGTGCACGGAGAGAATCAAGGTGCCCATGGCGGGCGGAGCTGAATCGCTCAATGTAGCCGTTTGCTGCTCTGTAATGCTCTATGAGCGGCTGAGGCAAAAAATCGGGAGGTGCTTTGAGATATGACTGACGCAATGAGTTTTTTGATGGATAACATCCGTATGCTCAGAATAAGAGATTTTATAGATATAGCCATAGTTTCGTATGCGGTGTACAAGTGCATAAAATTAGTCAAGGAGACAAGGGCGGCACAGCTTGTAAAGGGTGTGCTGATACTCATCATCCTCACTCAGCTGTCCGACTGGCTGCAGTTCAACGCGACAAACTATATCTTGTCAAACACCATGCAAGTGGGCGTATTTGCGCTGCTCGTAGTGTTTCAGCCGGAGCTGCGCCGCGTGCTGGAAAAGATGGGCACAACCACTTTCGGAAGAATTTTTTCGCAGGAATATGAGGCGGAAAACATCACACCGAAGATCTGCGAGGCGGTGGAGTATATGGCGGAGAGAAAAATCGGAGCACTCATCATCATGGAGCGCAACACCAAGCTGGGCGACATAATGACATCCGGCACTGTGCTCAACGCCAAGGTTTCGCCGCAGCTTTTGATAAACATCTTCATTCCGAACACACCGCTGCATGACGGCGCCACCGTCATCGGCGACAACATAATCAAGGCGTCGGCGTGCTTTTTGCCGCTGTCGCAAAACAACAGCCTGAGCAAAGAGATGGGCACGCGCCACCGCGCGGCGGTTGGTGTATCCGAGATAACCGACTGCGTTGCCATAGTGGTCAGCGAGGAGACGGGCACGATATCCATCGCCCAAAACGGCAAAATAACGCGCAACCTCACCGCAAAGGCACTGGGCGAAAAGCTTGATGAGATAATGCTCTCCGACAAGGGTGTTGCGGACCTGGGCAAAAAGAGAAAACTCAAAAGATGGACGGTGAACAGAAAATGAAGAAAATTTGGGAATCCGAATATTTTTTGATGGTAATATCGGTATTTATCGCTGTGCTTTTATGGATATATGTGGTTTATGACAAAAACCCTATTTTCGAGACATGGCTGCGCGACATTCCGGTAGAATATATAAACCGTTCTGCCGATTTTGAGAGCGGCAAACTCGTCATACTGGACGGTCAGGAAAAGACCGCCGACCTAAAGATAAGGGGCAGGCGCAGCGCGCTATCCGCCGCCAAGGCATCGAGCGTTATATGCAGTGTGGACATGAGCGCCGTCACCAAAGACGGCAGCTACATCATACCTCTCAGCGTAAACACAGGTGTGGACGGTGTCGAGCTTGTGCAAAAGAGCCCCTACAGCGTGACGCTGACCGTGGACAAAGTCGTCACGGAGGAGCGCCGTGTCACCGTGAGCGGCACAGGTCAGCCAAAGAGCGGCTATGTGCTTGACCGCATAGAATCCGAGCCGCAGATAATAAAGCTCACCGGCCCACAGAGTTTAATAAGAAATGTTTCATCGGCGTCTGCCGTTGTCGATGTCACCGACGCATCGGAGGATGTGCAGGGATTGTATATGATAAAGCTGTATGACAGCGACAACAAGGAGATAACCGACGAGCGCATCAGCAAAAACATAGAATACTGTGATGTGAAGTGTCACATTTCATACGCCAAGACAGTGAACATTACTCCGCTGCTCTCCGCCGAGACAAACGACAGGGGAGAGGCGATAACCGTCTCGTCCGTTCAGCCGTCAAGTCTCACCGTGTCCGGTGATAAGGACAAAGTTGACGGCATAAACGAAGTGTACACACAAGAGACGGATGTGGCGAAGATCTATGAAGAAACCCAAAAGGAGGTGCGGCTCGATTTGTCGCAGCTGCCCGAGGGTGTGTCCGTCACGGACAGTGTAGACAAAACCACGCTTGTTCTTCGCCCCGAACCGACGGAAAACGGCGGTGACGGCGGCGCAGATAGGGATAATAACGACGATTCCGCACAGGAATCCGATGACAAAAAAACAGAGTAACCGGAGGACAATACAATGGGTAGATTATTTGGAACAGACGGCGTGAGAGGAATCGCCAACAAAGAACTCACCGCAGAACTTGCGTTTGAGCTGGGCAGGGCGGGCGCACTTGTGCTCACAAAGCACGCAACGGACAAACCGAAAATTCTTGTCGGCAGAGACACGCGCATCTCGGGCGATATGCTCGAGGCAGGACTTACGGCAGGTTTTTGCTCTGTGGGTGCACAGGTTATCAGCATAGGCGTTATTCCAACACCTGCGATAGCATATCTCACAAGGAAATATAAAGCCGATGCCGGAGTTGTCATTTCTGCGTCGCACAACTCCATGGAGTACAACGGCATAAAGTTTTTCAGTAAAGACGGCTACAAGCTCAGTGATGATATAGAAAATGAAATTGAAGAATACATCCTGGACGGCAAGAGCATAGGCGAACTGCCCGTCGGCGCAGGCGTGGGCAAGGTGACCCGTGTGGACACGGGCAGGAGAGACTATGTGGATTTTGTCAAATCCACCGTTGACACATCCTTTGCCGGGCTCAAGATAGCGATAGACTGCGCAAACGGCGCATCATCAGGCTGTGCAAAACTTGCGTTCAAGGAGCTTGGCGCAGAGGCGGTGCTCATAAACAATGTGCCCAACGGAATCAACATCAACGACAACTGCGGCTCCACCCACATGGAGGGCTTGCAGAAGTTTGTTGTGGAGCAGAAGTGCGACTTCGGTCTGGCGCTCGACGGCGATGCCGACAGACTGCTTGCCGTAGACGAAAACGGAGAGATAATAGACGGTGACAAGATAATGATTCTGTGTGCAAAGTACCTCAAGTCGAAGGGCGAACTTGCAAAGAATACTGTTGTTGCAACCGTAATGAGTAACCTTGGTTTTTTCAAAACTCTCGATGCCGAGGGCATATCTTATGAACAGACGGCGGTCGGCGACAGATATGTGCTCGAGAATATGCTTGCAAACGGCTATTGCATCGGCGGCGAACAGTCGGGTCACATCATCTTCCTTGACAAGAACACCACGGGAGACGGACTTTTGACGGCGGTTCAGCTCACGAGCGCATATCTCGCATCGGGCAAGAAGATGTCCGAATTTGCGTCGTTTATAAAAATCTATCCACAGGTGCTCGTCAACGCCAAGATCGGTAATGAATACAAAAAGACCTACATGGATAATGCGAGGATCGCCGCTGCGATAGATAAACTGGAGAAAAAATTTGACGGCGCCGGCAGAGTGCTCATTCGTCCGTCCGGCACAGAGCCGCTTGTGCGTGTGATGATAGAGGGTGACGATGAAGAAAAACTGCGAACCGAGGCAACCGCACTTGCCAAACTCATTGAAGAGGAATTGGGCTGAGCCATGCGCAAGAGTGAAAGAGTGTTAAAGATAGCCGAGGTGTTCGATAGGGTTTATGCCGACGCCGAGTGTTCACTTGTGTATAATCACGACTATGAACTGCTCATAGCCGTTATGCTGTCGGCGCAGTGTACCGATGCGAGGGTGAACCTGGTCACACCGGCGCTTTTTGAAAAATATCCCACGCTATATTCCTTCGCACACGCAGATGTTGCCGATGTTGAGGAGTGCATAAGGTCGTGCGGATTTTTCCGCAGCAAGGCAAAGAACATCGTTGCCGCAGCAAACAAGATTATATCTGATTTCGGCGGAAAATTACCTGACACGATAGATGGGCTTGTCACTCTGCCCGGGGTGGGCAGAAAAACTGCGAACCTCATAGTGGGCGATGTGTTCGGCAAGCCGGGCGTGGTGGTGGATACTCATTGCATTCGCCTGTCGGGTCGCATGGGACTTACCAAAGAGCGAGACCCGGTGAAGATTGAGTTTGCACTGAAAAAAATTATTCCGCCGGACATCCAGTCACGGTTTTGCCATCAACTGGTGCTTCACGGCAGGGCATATTGCACGGCACGCAAACCAAAGTGTGCCGACTGCCCGGCGAGGAGTGTCTGCGCAATGGGCGAAAAGCTTGAAAAAGAAATGTAATATAATATTCAAAATGGCTCGTGACATATGTTGTATATCTGCTCGACACGCGCTCTGACGGCGCTATGGATCTCGCTGACATACAACATATGCCTCTCGCCCGTGTGAACTTTTCGCACAACCACACAGGGTTGCCCCTACGGAAATCGCCGCAAGCCGGCGCATTGGCTGCAATTAATTATAAAGGAATGACAAAAATGAACGACAACCGAAAAAAACTTTTTGATAAAATGGGCGAGCATGGCATAGACGCCATGCTCATCACCGACATGACAAATGTGCGCTATTTCAGCGGTTTCACAGGGTCGGACGGGTACGCGCTCATAAGTGAAAAAGCATCATTTGTCATAACCGATTCGCGCTACACCGAGCAGGCAGAAATCCAGACGGACGGATTCTATGTTAAAAATATCACTGACTTTGACATAAAAAGTGTGCTTGATCCGTGCGCAAAAGTCGGGTTTGAGAATCTGACCATATCATATGCGGATTATCTGCGCTTTGCCGAAAAAATCGACAGCCTTGTGCCGACTGACATGATGCTGACGGACATCCGCAGCGTAAAAGACGACGCAGAGATCGAATGCATCGCCAAGGCGGCGCAGATTGCGGATGCGGCATTTGACCATATAGTCGGCTATATGCGCCCGGGTATGACCGAGCGTGAAGTGGCGTTTGAACTGGAGATGTTCATGCGAACCAACGGTGCGGAAAAACTCTCATTCGACACTATCGTCGCCGCAGGTGAGCACGGCTCCATGCCGCACGCCGAGCCGGACGACAGGGTAATCGCCGAGGGCGACCTTGTGGTGCTTGACTACGGCTGCACCTATCACGGCTATTGCAGCGACATGACCCGTACCGTGGCAATGGGTGATGTGCCGGAGGATTCGCTTGCAGTGTATAACCTCGTAAGACATGTGCAGAGCGACTGCCTTGCCATGATAAAACCCGGTGCCGTCTGCTCCGATATTCATAAATACTCGTGGGATACCCTAAACGGATCATACCCCGGGTGCTACGGTCACGGACTCGGTCACGGAGTGGGACTGGAGATTCATGAGCGTCCCACACTCAGCACAAGATGTGATGTTCGTCTGGAGCCGGGGCACATAGTTACTGTGGAACCGGGGCTATACATTCCGGGAAAATGCGGAGTTCGCATAGAAGATCTTGTGTTGGTTACCAAAGAAGGATATAGAATTTTATCGAAATCTACTAAAGAGTTGGTAAAAATACATTAAATTTATAAAAAAGGCTTGCATTATTGCCGAAAATACAGTAAAATGATAGTATCTGTTATATTGACTGATTGGGGGAGTATGTCCGCTCGTTTTTTCGGGACAGGCATCAGCTAATGCAAAAAAGAAAAAAATCCCCTCAACTACGAAAGGAATGGTTAAACTATGATATCAGCAGGTGAATTCAGAAACGGTGTAACATTTGAACTTGATGGAAATGTATTTCAAATTGTAGAGTTCCAGCATGTTAAACCCGGTAAGGGCGCAGCTTTTGTAAGAACAAAGCTTAAGAATGTTATAACCGGCGGCGTGGTCGAGAAAACTTTCAGACCGACCGAAAAAATGCCGAAGGCTCATATCGAAAGAAAAGATTATGAATATCTCTACAACGACGGAGATCTTTATTATTTCATGGATCAGGAGACATTTGAGCAGATGCCGCTCTCTAAGGATCAGCTCGGCGATTCGCTCAAATTCGTTAAGGAAAACATGGTTGTTAAGGTGCTCTCATACAAGGGCAATGTGTTTGGCATAGAGCCTCCCACATTTGTTGAGCTTGTTGTCACCGAAACAGAACCCGGATTCAAGGGAGACACCACTACCGGCGCCACAAAACCGGCTACACTGGAGACGGGCGCAACCATCAGCGTTCCGCTGTTTGTAAACCAGGAGGACACCATCCGTGTTGACACCAGAACCGGCGAATACATGGAGAGAGTTTAATTTTTTGTCAAGTGCACAAGGAGGAACCCGACATGGAGAATGTTTCTAACCGCATTTCATATCTCAGGGGTCTCATGGCAGGTCTTAAGATAGACCCCGAGACTAACGAGGCAAAGATTTTTGACGCGCTTGTCGATGCTCTCGACGAGATAAACGACACCCTGGACGATCTGTATGATTATCAGGACGAGATTGCACAGACGGTGGATCTCATTGACGATGATCTTGCAGAGGTTGAGGAGGAGCTTATCGGCGGATGCGACGGCGATTGCGACTGTTGCGACGAGGACTGCGACGGTGATGTGGAGTACTACGAACTGGAGTGCCCCAATTGCGGCGATGTCATCTGCATAGATGAGGATTGCTTTGACGGAGATGACGATATAGTCTGCCCAAATTGCGGCAAACCCATCGAGATTGATTTCGATGCGGATGATTCCGAGGAGTAATAATATGTTAGGCAAACGGGACCCGAAACCATATTGGTCCGAGTTTCGTTTGCCGGGGGCGCTGTTTTGCGGCGTCCTTTCAGTTGTCGGACCGGGCGTGCAATGCCCGAGTCCTTTTTTACATAATGAAAGGATGTAGACATGGATAAAGTATCTGAAATGTTTGGCTCACTGGTCTTTGACGACAGTGTGATGAAATCGAGACTCCCAAAGGAGACATACAAGGCTATTCAAAAGACGATTAAAGACGGCAAACACCTTGAGCTCAGCCTTGCCTCGGTAGTTGCAAATGCTATGAAGGACTGGGCAATAGAAAAAGGCGCCACCCACTACACCCACTGGTTTCAGCCGATGACCGGGATTACGGCGGAGAAACACGACAGCTTTATCACGCCGATAGACGGCGGCAAGGTTATTATGGAGTTCTCGGGCAAGGAGCTTGTCAAAGGTGAGCCGGACGCATCGTCGTTCCCGTCGGGCGGTCTTAGGGCGACCTTTGAGGCGCGCGGCTATACGGCGTGGGACCCTTCGTCGTATGCGTTCATAAAGGGCAACACATTGTGCATACCGACTGCGTTTTGCTCTTTCGGCGGCGAGGCACTGGACAACAAGACTCCTCTTTTGCGTTCCATGGAGACCATCAACAGACAGGCAATGAGAATATTGAAGCTTTTCGGAAATGACGATGTCACATCCGTAAAGACTACCGTCGGACCGGAACAGGAGTATTTCCTTGTGGATAAAAAACTCTTTGACAGGCGCAAGGACCTCATTTACACCGGCAGAACTCTTTTCGGTGCGCGTGCTCCAAAGGGACAGGAGATGGATGATCACTATTTCGGAACCATAAAACCCCGTGTTGCGGCATTTATGGAGGAGCTTGACAAGGAGTTGTGGAAACTCGGAGTTTTTGCAAAAACGGAGCACAACGAGGTCGCTCCGGCTCAGCACGAACTTGCACCGATATTTACCACAACAAACATAGCCACCGACCACAATCAGATCACCATGGAGCTGATGCAGAGGATTGCAAAAAAGCATGACATGGTGTGTCTGCTGCACGAAAAGCCATTTGCCGGAGTGAACGGCAGCGGCAAGCACAACAACTGGTCCATGTCCACAAACACAGGTGTCAATCTGCTTGAACCGGGCGACACTCCGCATGAAAATGCACAGTTCCTATTGTTCCTCTGCGCGGTCATCAAGGCCGTGGATGAGTATCAGGATTTGCTCAGAGTGTCCGTGTCGAGTGCCGGCAATGACCACAGACTCGGTGCCAACGAGGCACCGCCGGCGATTGTGTCAATCTTTTTGGGCGATGAGCTTAACGACATCCTCGAGGCACTGGAGAATGACAATTACTATGACGCCAAGGAAAAGGTGCTTATGCGTGTCGGCGTGCACATTCTGCCCAAGTTCAACCGCGACACCACCGATCGCAACAGAACCAGTCCGTTTGCCTTCACGGGCAACAAGTTTGAGTTCCGTATGCTCGGTTCATCGGCGTCAATATCGGCGTGCAACACGGTCATAAACACCGCTGTTGCCGAGGAGTTGAGGCAGTTTGCGAACATACTCGAGGCGGCGGATGACTTTAACGAGGAACTGCACAATGTTATATGCAACACCATAAAGGAGCACAAGAGGATCATTTTCAACGGCAACGGATATGACGATTCCTGGGTGGAGGAGGCAGAGCGCAGAGGCTTGCTCAACATGAAGACAACCCCGGATTGCCTTCCGTGTCTGCTTGCAAAGAAAAATATAGATTTGTTTACATCACACAAGGTGTTCTCCGAGACAGAGCTGCACGCGAGATATGAGATTCGCTTAGAGAGTTATTCCAAGCTTATCAATATAGAGGCGCTTACCATGCTTGACATGGCAAAGAAGGGCATATTGCCGGCCGTGAGCGCGTTTGCACGCGATGTTGCGGACACACTTACGGCAAAGAGATCGTACATTGCCTCCGGAGCGGTGTATGAGGAAAAACTCCTTGCCCGGCTCACCTGTCTGACCGACAAGGCTTATGAGGCAGTGTGTGAGTTGGAGGAGACTTCGGCGCACGCAGAGACCATAACCGATGCGCAGCAGAGGGCGGATTATTACCGTGACCGAGTCATCCCGGCTATGAATTCTCTGCGCGAGAATTCCGATGCACTCGAGATGATGACGAGCACCGAGTATTGGCCCTATCCGTCATACGGAGAGTTGCTTTTCGGAGTGAGATAAAAATTTCGTATAAAAATCAAAAAATTTCAAAAAGTCATTGACATGTATAAGACTATATAGTATAATGTAATCAAGAGGTTGTCCCTCTTAATTATATTCGCTGCCGGCCAAGCGAAACATAAATAGGCTGTGATGAAATAAGCCCTCTTTCGAGAGGGCTTATTTTGTTATGAACAGTTATTCTCTGAAAAGATTAACCAATCCGACAACCATTGCAGCAGTCGCCGCACTGTCACACCTGTTTGCTCTGTGTACAAACAATCCGCGCGGTTCTCCGCCGCACCCGTTTGCCGTGAGCAAAGCATTGTCCGCACATGATGACGGCGAGTAGAATTCATACACCACTCCATCGCGTCCGAGGGCACGGCGCACAGCCTCAAGGCACTTTGCGGCGAGTTTTTCCGCGCTTTGGCGACGGTTGCTCTGCGCCAGTCCACAGGCAACTTTGTAGTTGTCCGCCGGGTGCATCGCTCCGCGGTGAGCGGCGGCGCAGCAGCTTTTTTCACAGCGTGCGACTGACGGCAGGCCGTATGCCGCACCGAATTCCGCCTTGTCGCTGATGTGATTTGTCAACGCTGTCACCTGAGCCGGCGTGCACATCTTTGCAAACAGCGGCATAAATCCGGCAGTCGTTTTCAGTTTTATCTGCCTGTGTCTCACAATGTCGCGGTCGCAGTAAAAACCGTCTTCCTCGTCATAGAGAAAGTCGTTTGCGCTTGTGCTTATGCGTTCCGCCATAACACCCCAGTAGAGGATATCCGCGTTGCGGTTTATCAGCTCTGCCATGCTGCGCATTGCTCCCACCGACATATACATGTATGAGCTCAGGTCGGCGCCGCTGATTATCGTGCCGGAGTCAAAACGCGGCGAATTCTCATTGCCGCTGTTGTTCCACTGGTACAGGTTGTTCTTGTCTATGTCCCGTGAAGTGATGTAGTACATCACGGTTTTGCGCAGGGTGTCATAGTATTTTTCCGTTATCTGTACATCGTCTGCAAATATCTGTTCAAACGCCCATGCAACCAGCGGCGGAGCGATTCCGGTTTTTTCGGTCAGGCTTGACGGCACCGTGCCGTCGTCCCTCACCGACTCAGCAACTGCCAGACAGGTGTCGGCAGAGCGGTCGGCAAATGCATCTTTCAGTGCGACTGCGCGCAGCAGCAAGTCCTCGGTATTTGCCTCAAACCCATGTGCGGTGCGCTCTCCGTATATCAGTCTGCCGCCGAACGGATATATATTGGTGCGTATCAGCGCCAGGCTGCGGCGGTACATCGGTTCATATTCGTACGGAAGTATCTCCGGGATTTTTTCAATCTCATATTTTTTCATTATGCCGGCGGTGATTTTTTTTATGTCACATTCAAATTTTTTTGATTTTTCATCTTTTTCATTTTCTGCTCGGCGCAACATCCGTGTGTATCCGTCGGGGAGAGTTGCCAGTGAGAGCACCTCGCCGCCGAATGTGTATTTTTTTGTGCCGCCGTCGAGAGTACATTGTGCGTCACCGTGTATCCACAAACGCACGGGCAGGGAAGGATTTGTGTACACGACAACCGAAGTTTCGTCAACAGCCGCAAAGACGAACGACACCTCGCCGCTGTCAGTCATCACATTTCCGTCGATGTAGTTCGGCATGACGCACGAAAAATCCGTTTTAATTGCCCCGTGCACATCAATATAGAGAGTACACGGGGTCTCGGTTTCAAAGTTTATTCCCAATATGTCGCCGCAGAGCGCACCCCACAGGGCGTTGGGTGATTGTGCCGCGTTTTCGTGTGCAAAGAGCGCGCCTGCGCCCCATGTCTTTGTTAGGTTCATGCAATTGATTCTCCAATCGAAAGTATAAAATAGCGTATCGACTTAGACAGACGAGCCCCGAATTTAACATTGAGTCCCGTTTGCCTAGGCGAAAGCGACGAATTCGAACTATATTGTTAATAGGCTCGTGTAAGTGTTTTTTATTCTTGCTCGCTCAAACAGGCAGTGCAGTGGCGCTGAACTCGCTCAC
>CAKSFP010000036.1 GCA_934454585.1 uncultured Clostridia bacterium | reverse complement strand
CCTGTCAAATCCGACAAGCTGAAAGATTGCAAAAACATCCATCGTCAGGCAATGCGTGTTCGAGTCTCGCTTGCCTATGTCGTTGTATCTGTATATATACTTGTAATCTTCCGCTTTCTTGTCTTTCATGGTTATCCCTCTTTAATGTTATTTATATTGTAGTATATACCATAACATGGGTAATGTCAATAGCGGTTAAATATGTTAAGATAAATTTAACGAGGTGGTATGATGAAAAGCGTTTACAAAGAAGAAAAAACGGTCAGCGAAGTCGACTTCGGCAAAGTGGAACTTAACTTAAAAGAATATCTCGACAAGCGCGGAATAACCCGCAATCAGCTGTCGGTGTACACGGGAATAAAATATCAGACGATAGACAGATACTACAAAGCTGTCGACATCGAACGGGTCGACCTTACGCTGCTTGCAAAGATTTGTTTTGTGCTTGAGTGCAATCTTTCCGATATTTTGGGATATGTCCGCCCTTAACGATAAAGAAATTAAAAATTGCGCAAAATAATGTGCATTGACCGCTATATTTTCTGCAATGCCGCATATTGAATTGTTTGACACTTTAGGTGTATAATAACGGTGAACAAAAACAATTAAAGGGTGATTTATATGTCAAAATACAGTGTATATCTTCCAAGTTATTCCGTCGGCACAGACGCCTATGCAGACATTCCGTATGTGACAAGATTTTTCGGCAAAAAAGCGGTTGTCATCGGCGGCAAAACCGCCATGGCAAAGTCTAAAGCCGCACTTGAAGAAGGTGTCAGAGACTCCGACACCGAGATAACGGATTTCATATGGTACGGCGGCGATTCAACCCATGCAAATGTAGATATGCTCTTGGCAAATGACGCCGTGCGCAATGCCGACATGATATTTGCCGTCGGCGGCGGACGCGCCATAGACACCGTGAAATGCGTTGCGGACAAACTGGACAAGCCGCTGTTCACATTTCCGACTGTCGCGTCCAACTGCGCACCCGTCACAGCCATAGCGGTGTTCTATAACGACGACGGCAGCTTTTGCGATTATTATTATCCCAAGCTCGCTAACCACTGTTTCATAAATACCGCCGTGATAAGCGATTCGCCGGAACAACTGCTCTGGGCGGGCATAGGTGACGCACTGAGCAAAGAGTGCGAAGTGGAATTTTCGTCAAGGAACATCAACCTTGCGCACACTCCCCTCATGGGCAGACAGCTATGCAGAGTATGCACCGAACCGCTCATAAAATACGGCAAAGATGCGCTCGATTCCATACGCACTCATACGCCGTCATTCGCACTTGAGCAGGTGACGCTCGACATAATCGTGTCAACAGGCATTGTGTCCAACATGATGACAACAAAAGACGACTATTACTACAACTCCACGCTTGCGCACTGCGTGTACTACGGCGCAACAGTCACCGAGAACGGTCACAAGCACCTGCACGGAGAGATTGTCTCGCTCGGTGTGCTCTGTCTGCTCGAATATGACCATCAGGAGGAAAACCTGAAACGCATCATGGAATTTAACCGCAGCATAGGTCTGCCGATATGCTTTGATGACATCGGCATTTCCGAGAACGAGTTCGGCATCATGGCGGACAAGTTTACCCGTTCAACCGAGTGGGCGCATATGCCGCAGGGCGTGACGCGCGAAAAATATATTGAGGCAATGAAAAAGCTTAACGAACGCGGAAGAGCCGCAAAAAGAGGATAAAAAAACGGGTCGATGCGGGCATCGACCCCTCGGATATTAACAAAAGAGCGCAATTATCAGACAGCGTAGGAGCAGGACTCTGCTCTGCCCGTGTTTGGTTAATTCCGCAACTCCTCAAATCGGGCGGAGTAGAACCCCGCCCCTACCGTCAACGCGGATTCTTCCGCAAGGCTCGGGACATATGTTGTGTGTCAGCGAGATCCATAGCACCAACAGAGTGCGTGTCGAGCAGATACATAACATATGCCCCGAGCCGACACACAGGATTTCACAAAAGAAGTGTATGTCTGTGTGCGTGATTTTGCACAAAGATTCGGTGGTATATATTTTATTTTGACTCGTTCAGACAGCAGTGCAGTGGCGCTGAACTCGCTCGCTCAAAATAAAATACACACCACCGAGCCAACGCACAAATCTCAATTTACCGCACGGGCGACCACACAGGGTCGCCCCTACATATGTCCGTCCCCGAACAAAATATGCATGTGATCATCCGCGAATACCCCGTTGCAATTCACGGGAGGGAACGGTTCATAACCGTTCCTCAATGCATAACCGCAAATTTTGCGGAACGGTCTCAGATCGTTCCCTACGCTTCAGTGTTAAGCTTTTCGCAAGATTTAATCTGCCATCCAAATCAGCTCGCGCAGCACCTGAAGGTATGCGCCGACCGCATAATCATTTGTACATTCCTTTTTCACCGGCCCCGGACCCCAGGCAACCACCTGAACCCAACCGAGGAATCCGCTCTCGTCCAGTGCAATATTCGTCAGTGCCTCAAAGCCTTTCACGGCACAGCCGAGATACTCATCTTTCGGGAGAATACCAAGGCGTATGCCCTGAAGATATCCGAGTACAAAGAGCACCGTTCCGCTTGTCTCCGGCATATCAAACTCCTCCGGTTCGAGAAGATTTGTGTGCCAGAAACCATCGCCGCATTGGCATTTCTTTATTGCTTCTGCCATGTTGCAGAATGTATTTTTATACTCCTCATAGTACGGATTTGTCTCATCTATCGTACCGAGAGTGCGCGAAAGTCCGGCAAAAATCCATCCGTTACCACGCGACCAAAAGATTTTGCCGCCGCTCGCCGTGCGTTGATTTTCCGGCAGAAATCTCTCGTCTCTGTACCACAGATGCACATCTGCATCATAACATCTGCGCTCAACCTTTGAGTTGTAATACAGCTTATACCCTTTGTCGAAATATCTGCTGTCACCCTGGCGCACACCAATGCGCGAATACATATTAAGCGCCATGTACATGGTGTCCACCCACCACCAGTAGTCGTTGTGAGGATCGTTTATTGTCCATTCAAGGCTGTCGAGCATGTTTTTGTCGGTGCCCGGCACGCCGTATTTGTCAATTAAGTCGAGATATGTCTCGCCGCAAAGCACGGAATCGGCGTTTGTCACCTGTCGTTTTTCGTCGTCAAAGAATGCCCAGCCGTTTTTGTTTGCCCACTCTGTGGCATAATCGAGATATTCCTGCTTCCCGGTCATTTCATATGCTGCCATGTCGCCGAGAAAATATGCCGCCCTCTCCCACGCACAGTCTCCCACATCGGGATTGTTTGCAATGTGGCAGTCGTTCACCTTTTCCATAAGTTTGAGAAGTTCGTTTTTATTCATGATATTTTGTTCCTTTCGGTTGAATTTTTGTTGCTGTATGTATTGTCGAATATGCGTAATTATATTCCCTTGCGGCGAGAGGTATATGTTGTGTATCAGCAAGAACCATAGCGCCGTTAATGCGTGAAAAGTATTCCGCCAAAAGATGTGTATGTGTTTTTTATTCTTAGACGACGAGTTCAGCGCAGGGCTCCCAAAAAGGTGGTAGCGTAGCGTGCCTTTTTGGGAAGAAGGAGAAACAGCAAAGCGAGTAAGCTGTAAATCTCCGATTTGCAGCGCACGATGCGCAGCTTGTTTCGACGCAGGAGTCAAGAATAAAAAATACATACACAGACGGCACAAAATTTCGCAAAGGCAAGCAGATACACAACATATGCCGCAAGCCGCCGCACATTTTTTACGGGATGTAGATTTGATGTCTCGTCAGCGGCAACAGCGTTTGCGCATCCATAACAAACGCATTTATCTCATCTCCGCCGACAGTTTGCGAATATTTTTGCTTATCTCCGATATCAAGTCTTTTCACAAACGCCGCACCTCCGTCCGCAGTTGCCGCAAAATACACCCGTCTGCCGACAAGAGATCCGCCGACAAACGATACTGTAACCATATCGCCGTCCGCCTCGAATGACGGCTGCGAAAAATACTCGCGGTTTTCGTAAGCGCCCGTATAAAGGATATAGTTTCTGCACATTGCACCGCCGAGCAAAAATCCGCCCAATGACGGAGTATAGCCCTCCTCGCCGACCTTAGTGCCGTTCAGATACACCTGTGCATTCTTCGTGCGCGGATAAAATGTCACCGCAAGCCTGTTTTGACCGCTCACATACTTATCACACTCCGCTGCGTCAAAAATCACACTGCCGCCGTATAACAGGCGAAACGCCGATGACGCACTCACCGTCATTTCAACCGTGACAGGCAATGCGCCCGAACCGACTGCCGCCGCATTGCAATTGGAAATGCTTCTGCCGCTGTCAACAATCATGCCGAGCCGCCTGATCGGCACAATTATTTCAAATCCGTTTGATGAGTTGATTATCATGTATTTTTCGCCATCCGCACCGTATCTGAAAGTTTTGTCAAGCGTGCCGCCGGATATTCCTATCTTTCTGAGCGCCGCAGCGTTGTATACCGTCTCATCCGTTTCGTATGCCTCAATTCCGCGGGCAGTCATCAGTCGCTTGGCATAGTTGCTGTCCGTGCAGGCAATTTTCAGTTGCCTAAAGTCTGACAAAGATTTTTCCGACTTTTCAAACACCACATTATCAAAATATGCTCCGCTATCCGCTTTAAGTTCGGCAAAATCGACACCGGTTATTGAAAAATCAGTCCGGCAGTCCGTCACTGCGGCAATTCCGTCAACATATGCACTGAATGTGCCGCCGTCAACTGCCGCTGTATATTCAACATCTATCCGATACCACTTTTGGCTGTCAAACGGCGCACCGGCATCGAAAACCTTTTTGTTAAAGACCGTGAGACTGCCGTCCGCACCAAATGAAACCATGTCGCCCAACGGTTTGACAATAATTTCGCTGCCGCTTGTGCCGTTTAAGTGTATTGCCGCACTGCCGCCGCTCGGACATATATCGGCAGAGAATCTCACTATATCTGCGTTCTCTATGCTGTTGCGCATAGTGTCAAGCCTCGTATAAGCGGTATACAATGCCTTGTCATCCGATGCCTTGCCAAATGCGCCGCTTGTTATCCGCGACTCGTCATTCGCAGAGAAATTACCGAATTTTTCTGAGAGCATACCTATGCTCCAATCGTCAAGATTGCCGACCGAAACAGTGTTTTCGTTGAATCCCTCGCCTTCCGGTAAAAGTTTCATCGTCACCTGTATATTTTTGCTTGCATTCGGCGCATATATGGCTATCTTGGAATAACCGCTGTTCGGGTTCTGCTCCGGCGCTTGGGGAGAAGTCGGCAGCGGCTTTGCCGCCATAATGCTTGTTGAATAGTTCTCCAGATTGGTGTCAATAAGTACAATCACGCTCTTACCGTTCTTGCTCAGCCTGAATTTGTTTTCAGCAATCTTCTCTGCCTTTGCCGCAGTGTGCATGAACCAATATATCGGATAAGTACCGCTTAAATTTATCTCATCACGCACAATAAGCGACCTCTTGCCATCTGCTGTCATCATGCCCCTTGTCACCTTGGTTGCGTATGACTGATAGCATTCGGATAAATCCACCGTTGTCAATGCCTCACCGCCGTTTGTTTCAAAACGGGTCACCTGACCGAAATCGCCCTCCTGACCCGGCGCCTCGGACGGATTTATCACAAATATGTTGTGTCCCTCCGCCCGCCTGCGGTAAACATTGTCGTCACCGTAAAGTGTGTAGTAGTAGTAATCGTCCGAGCCGAGGTCACACGCCCAGCGCACGCCGTTTACATCATACACAAACGAGCCCGTATCGTAGTGCATATGCGCACCCTTCACCACACCGCCGTGATATGCCGCAAACATAGACTCCTTGTCAAACCACCTTTCCCGAAAGCTGACAAGCTCCACATCACGGATGTAGTTGTCCGTCGCACGCACAAACTCACCACCCTCTGTCTCGGGTTTGTACCACACCATGTCGCACACATCCGGTCCCAATCCGTGCGAATCTATATCGTGGTTTCGCAGCGCCGTCAAAGTGGTATCTCCCAGCACATCTGCAATGTAATACAACGCAGATGAGGATATCATGTTTGAACCGCCGTCATGGAAATTATACGACTCCGTCTCGGACGACATTATTGTAGGATAACATCCGAAAGTATCTGCACCGCGATATTTCCAAAATCCCAGGTCTGTGCAAAAACTTTTTTCTGCGGACGCCATAAATTTCGAAAAATAATCCGTGTAGTAGCTCCAGTATCCGCCGCTCTCCTCCCACGCTCCGTCGGGTGCAATCATGTACCATGCGTTCTCCATAAGGTGCAGCGCAGAGTAAATTATCTTGCCGCAATACTCCGGTTCTTCATCTGCAATAGCGAGTGCCCCCAACCCTATGCCGCCATTGCACACGCCGTTCCAGTTGAGAGAATTTGTCGCCCACCAGCTGCTTGTTCCGTTGCCGTTGTAGGTATCATAGGCAAAGTCAAGCGCTTTTTCCTTAAGAGCTGTTTTAATGGTGTTCTTCTGCTGTGCACTCAAGCCATCATAAAACCAGTCGTACGCTATTGCAAAAGCCGCACTCATTTCGGACGGGTCGAGAAAATGCACCTCGTTCCAATCCGGGAAAGCTGCCGCCACCTCGATGTTTGCCATGGCGCCGTCAAGATACTTCCGATCGCCCGTCATTCGGTACGCATAGCCGAAGATGAGCATCCGCTCCCTTGTCTGATGCGACACGCTGAGCAGCTTGTTATTCGTCAGCTTGTACTCCACCACGGGTTTTGTCAGCTCCGTGTTTGCCTTGGCTATCAACTTTGTATGCCAATTTTTCATGCGTGCGTTTGTTACCACAAGAGAATTCACACGAGCAAAATCATCCGCAGTTGCAATAATTCTCGGATGCGCAGATATATTGCTTATCATACTGAGAATGTCACTTTGACTCTTACGGTCAAAAAACATATAGTTGCTTGTCTCCTTCATCACTGCGGCCGACATATCGATCGGCTTATCGTCCACAAAAACCGTGCCGTGCATATCATCATGCGTATACAATCCGTCTATTACTCCTGCCGCTTCGGCAAGGGGCAGACAGAACATACCGTCCGTCACACGCGGTGCGGCGTTCATATATACGGTTCCGCTGTCCTTTGCCGCCGCACGCGAATCCGCAATGAACTTCACTCCGCCCACGGTTGCCGTATTCCCGGACTGCGATACGGCAAGACCCGTCACTGCGGCAAAGATGTCCGCTGATACATATGTCACATCGCCGTCATGATGGATCCCGTCGCTTTTACGCTTTGACGACCCATCAAAATATGTTCCGGAATAAGCGTTAACCGCTCCTATTCCGCTAAGCTTGCGCACCGCATAGCTGTCGGTTCTGAACAGGCTGCCTGCTCCTGCCGCAATCTCGTCATCGCCTATTTTCCTCGGTACAGATCCCTCGTATATCAGCCAGTTGTCCACAAGCAATGTACCTGTTCCCTTGTTGTCCGGTGAGAGTCTCACACGGAATAATGTAAGCTCCTCAAACTCAGATCTCAGCGCCACATTGCGTGCGACCGACGAGCCGTCAAGATACACATCCATGATGTGATTTTTCACATCAAGCATAACTGCCGTGTTGTGCCACTTTCCGTCGTTCACATTGCTTGTCTGTTTGCCGCCGGCAACAAAATATCCTTTTGCATTTACCTGTGCCGGAATGACATCTACATTTTTCTGAGCCGAGTAGGCATCACGCAAAAAAATCAGCTGATTAGTAATGTTGTTGTTTTCCAGCAAAAAATCCATGGATATAACAATTCTCTCTGCCAGTCCCATCGTCGATACATCCGCCATACAATCGTTTGACGAAAACACTGCGTCCAACCGCAGATAACCGCCGTGACCGTACTTGGCGTCACTGCCGACACGCACTGAATTAACCGCTCCGGTAACCGGATCGGTCTTTTCAATCACACTGTACCCCTTTGCGGCTGTCTTTTCAACATCAAAATTCTGCCGCAAATACAGAGCCTGCGTTGCCGATAATTCCGCCTCTCCGTAACTTGCCGCAGCCGGTGCAGCGCTGAAAGCTACCGTCGCCGCGATTATTAAGGATGTTGTTTTTCTAAAAAGATTAATCATAATGCTTCCTCAAAAAGATGAATTACTTTTCTGTTTTTGTGAACTCCAGATATTTGTCATATGCCTTTTGCTGTATCTCAAGTGCCTCGTTCAGGCCGAATTTGTTGATTGTGGCAACATATTCATCCCATGTTGCGTCAACATCCTTTGCACCGAACACCCACTGCTGGCTTGTCTCCTGAACATAGGTCTTGATGTCGGTCATAATCTTGTTGAACTTGTCATAATCCTCGGTTGAGTAAGAAAGCGCAGGAAACTTCTCCACAAGATAATTGTTATTGATATACATCTGCGCTCCGGCATTTGCATCATCGTTCATCCACTGCTCCTCGTATCGGAAGTCCTGTTCTGTGGAGAACTTGGTGCATGCGCCTGCTTCGGACAGAATATTGATAGCCGTCTTGTCACCGTGGATTACCCAATCGCGGAACTTGGGATAATCGCCTTCCATGTCGTAGTGCTTGCCCTCTATGCCGAAGTTACCGAATAACCTGCCCTTTTTGCTGAACATAAAGTCAATAAGCTTAATTGCCTCTTCCTTGTATTTGGATTGCTCCGCAATTGCTACGCCCTGTTCTATGGCGACATCACGCACGGAATATTCCTTGCCTGTCGGCGGAGCAAACGCAACCATGTGAAGTCCCGGTACTTTGTCTTTAAGAATATCGTTAAACTGTGCCGTAGAACCGAACCAATCGTGAGTGGAACCGCCGACATTATCTCCGAGTAGTTTGTCACGCGACTTTCCGCCGCGGGTAAATATCTCTTTGTCTATGAGACCTTCGCCGTACCATTTTGATATGTTCTTGAGCGATGTTTTGTATTCATTCGCCACAGGGCCGTAGAACACCTTACCGTCTTGCTGATTCCAGTCGGTAAACCCGCCCCACAGAGCAGTTAGGTCATACGGGGTGGAGAACCTGGAGAAGTAAGGAACCTCATCTTTTTTGCCGTTACCGTTAGGGTCGTTATTGCGAAATGCAGTGAGCACATCGTAATACTCATCTACACTCAATGGCGATTTCAGTCCGAGTTTATCAAGCCAATCCCGGCGGATAAACCAGCCTGCGGCAACAGTCTTGGGGTTTACGCCACACATATAGTAGATGTGTTCATCCGGTGCAGACGAAAAAGAATGTACCTCGGGGCGATCGAGTTCCGCTTTCAAATTTTTGCATTTATATTTGTCAACAAGCTCATCTATGCGTGCAAAAGCTCCCTCGGGTCCGTATTTGTTTACAATTGCCTTTATATTGCCGTTGACCACAAGATCGGGAATCTCGCCCGACATTATGGTTGTGTTGAGCGCCTGTGTTTCGTCTGCCGATGACGGCGAAACTGTTTTCACAGACACATTTGTCAGTTTGGCAATTTCCTGCCAAACTTCGGTATCCTCAAGCTTTGGTTCGTTTACAAAAAACATCGTGAGTTCCACCGGCTTGTCGCTGATGGTGTACTCGGTTTTCTCGCCGCTGCCTCCACCGGTGGACACATTTCCGCCGCCGCACGATGTCAGCAGGAGTGTTGCCGCCAGAGCGGCAGATACTGCTTTGAATTCCTTCATGCTTCTGCCTCCGTTTGATTTTTTAATGAATTTAATTTTGTTTCCCTTTTTTCGGGTCGATGGGGTCATCACCCCTACAGACTTATCGTAATTTTATGTGCATTGCAAATGTTATGCTCTATAACAGTACTACACAACCAACACCACCGCATATTGAAACAGTGCGGTAGGGGGTCGATGACCTCATCGACCCGTCCGATTTAACATAATTTCCGCAACAGGGCCGCTGCATTACGCAGCAGCCCTGTCAGATAAAAGGTATATAGAAATTATATTTTCAATCACTTAATAGTTATAAACTGAGCCGCCTCGGTGTAAGGCTTAAGACCCTTGCCGACAAACATTGCCTTGGCAGTCACTCCCTCGGTGTCGTCAACCGTTACTGACACTTCGTAGTCCGTGGAGCCGTTCATAGCCTTCGGCTGTGAGTTCATGGCAATCATCTTACCGTCCTTGTACGCCGCAATGGCAAGTATTCCCATGTTGCCGAACTGTTCCGGAGAATATACACTGATTTTTGCACCGAGTGTGCCGTTTTCAAGTATATTCGATTCCTCGCCGTTTACATAGGTCACAATGTCACCCACAACCAGTGCAGGTTCTTCAAAGGTGTAGTATCTGATAGTCTTGCCATCCTCGGACTTGAGCACGAGCACACAATCCGCGCCTAACCCGTCCGCCTCTTGGGTGTAGGTGTTGTCTGTGTAGAGTATCGGCTCGCTTGTGCCGAAGTCCACATTGCTTATAAACTCATCAATGTCCGTAACATCGGTGTAGATTATGCCGTTCACTTGATCAATGTAGTACACATCGGATGTAACCTTGCAATCCGCAACCGGGATGTACTTTCCGAGATAGCACTCAACATCGTCAATATAAACTGCGGCATTTCTCAGACTTGCCGCATCATTACTCTCTTTCATGGAGAGGTTGGTGCTGAGCCAGTTAAAGCCAATGTATGTTGCACCCATCTGATCATTGGCATTCCTCATATCGGTTAAAGCTGCCTCCTCGTTTCCGTTCACGGTGACAGACACAAAACCGTCGCCCGTGAATGTGAACGCAAGGTCATACCACTCGTTCGGTCTGAACTTAGTGTCGAAAACAAATTTCGACTTACCGATTTCCGCTCTGCCAACGCCGGTTTTGTCTATGGTGAGCAGCGTCACATAAGACGCTTTACTTACTCCGTCCTCTGTCTTAAAGTACGGTCTGCCGTACACTTTGTAGGTGTCCGCATCGCCGGTATAGGCAAATTTCATCGCGTATGTGTGTGTAGATCTCTTTGTTGTGTTATTGCTGTTCATGACAACCGGTGCAATGCGCAGCGGCGAACCTGGAATATTCAGCATCTCTGCCCTGGCAAATCTGTTGCCGAATGCAGTCTCGTTGTCGCTGACAGCCGGGATATTCTTGGCAGATAACCCGACTGAACGGTCACTTGCATTTTTGCCGAAAAGTCCGTTCTCGGATACAAGCTCTTGAGTACCGATTGCAACTTCAGCGTCAGCGAGGGTCGGCAAAACACTTTCATCGGTAAAGTCCGAACCGCCCAATGACAGGTCGGTTGTTATGCGTTCATACGATATCATACCACCGGTAATACTTATGCGGATTAGATCTCCGTCCTGTATCTTGTCGCCTGTCTCGCGCACATTTCCGTTTGCGTCAACAACCGACAGCGTGCACTCTGTATTCACGCTTAGTTTCGGGAGAAGTTCGCCCACTGTTACACCATCTCTTACCGCCGTCTTTGCAAGATATTTGTCTATGAATATGTTGTCGTCCTCATACGGGGCAATCCGGATTTCCTTTGTGTATCTGCCCTCATACTCCGCAATGTCGTCCACGGCAACCATTCCGCTCTTGTATGCGGTCGCCTCACCGTCGACATTTTTGTCGTATGCGGTCATAATTCTTGCCCAATACCAACCGTAGAAATTTTCTTCATTTGCACCCTTGAGTGAAAGCGTACTGTCGATGTACTTGCCGTTGAAGTAGAAATCCAACATTCCGTTTGAATTGAGTGTCATGGCAATACTGTTCCATGTGCCCGGAATGTAGCTGACTGTCTTGTCACCTATGCTTACGGTGCCGGTCGCAGTGTTGAACTCATATGCCCTGTAGTAGCTTGCGCCGCCGGAGTCGTTCCTTGTCCTGTACAGGAAGTACACATTATCCACAGTGCCGTCCACCAGGATGTTATATTCAAGTGTTCTTGCACTATTTGCTTCTACTTCCCATGTGCTAACCATGGATACGCTATTGTTTGGTATGGATACATTGTTGGGAACATTTTTATAGTTGATAACCGAGCTGTAGTCATCCTTATCCTTTCCTCCTATGCCGGGTTTAAGCACTGTTGTTGCCACCCTTCCCGTGCTGCTCATGTAATGCTCGGTGCCGTAGTCACCCTTAAATTCATCCGGCTGAGAATAGCCGAGGCTCTTTTCACCGTCATTGAAGTTGTATGCCATTCCCTTTGAAGGCACAAGTGCATTTGTCGGGTATATGGATGTATCAGCGTCCTTGTATGCACCGTTGTAGCACTCATAGTCATCCACGGCGATTATGCCGCCATACTTTTCAGCCGATCCCTCAACGGCGTTGAACTGTGCGCCGAAGTGAAGAAAACGGAAATTATACCGAAGAGTCGTTGTGTCGCCGCCAAGATTTCTGGTTGCTGCAAGCCTGCCGTTTACATAGTACTTGCAGCCGACCTTGTTATCAGCTGTCTTGTACATGGTCATAGCGATGTCATTCCACGCACCGACATTGAATTTCACGCCGTTGCCGCCCTTGACAGCGACGGTACCTGCCGCCGTGTCAAAGTAAAATCCGTTTGTGGTGTAGCCAAAGTTTTTTCCGTCACTCGACTGGGTATATGAATAATTGATGTAGGCATTCGGTATGCCTTTTTCAATGTACACGCTGAACTTCTGCGTAACCTCTGTCAGATCGGAATCACCGCCGATTTTCGCACCGTATATCGGTATGAACATCTTATTTGGCGAATTTGCGCCGTTGTTGACGGTGTAATCGGTGTCAGCCGGCACATCCTTGAACTCAACATATGCGCTGTAGTCCGTGTCTGCCTTGCCGCCGAGACCGGATGTGAGATATGTTTTAGGCACTTTGGCGTCGCTTCCGTCATAATATGAATATGTGTCGTCCTGAGTGTTGTCGGAAAAGCTTATTGAATATTCTCTTGAATCAAAATTCTCCGCAGCCGGTGCGCTGAAATTATCAATCGCTTTTTGCGCCGCGACCGCGCTTGACGGTGCGTCAAGTGCGAATGCAGGCATTGAGTTAATTATCATCGCACCCGCGCAGACATAAGCGAGCGTTTTTTTAGTCAAACCAAACATATTTTAACCTCCTACTCCTGATTCTTCGCAAACTCCATATATTTGTCATATGCTTTCTGCTGAATCTGCATAGCCTCATTGAGGCCGAATTTGTCAAGCGTAGCAATGTATTCATCCCATGTTGCGTCAACATCTTTTGAACCGAACACCCACTGCTGACTTGTCTCGAGAACATATGTCTTTATATCTGTCATAATCTTGTTGAACTTGTCGTAATCCTCTTTTGTATACGACAGTGCCGGGAATTTCTCTACAAGATAATTGTTATTAAGATACAACTGAGCGCCCTCGTTTGCGTCGTCGTTCATCCACTGCTCCTCATAGCGGAAATCCTGCAGATACGGGAACGCCGTGCATGCACCGGATTCTTGCAGAATGTTGATAGCTGTTTTGTCACCGTGTACAACCCAATCCTGGAATTTGGGATAGTCTCCCTCCATATCATAGTGCTTGCCCTCTATACCGAAGTTGGCAAATCTGCCTCCTTTTTCGCTGAAGCTGAAATCGAGCAGTTTGATAGCCGCCTCGAGGTTCTTTGAGTTTGCACCAATCATTGCTCCCTGAGTGATGGCAACATCACGGATGGAATATTCCTTGCCCGTCGGCGGAGCAAACGCCTTGAGGTGGAGTCCGGGCACCTTGTCTTTGAGCATATCGTTAAACTGCGCGGTCGAACCGAACCAGTCATGAGTGGAACCGCCCACATTATCGCCAAGCAGCTTATCACGCGATTTTCCGCCGCGGGTAAATATCTCTTTGTCTATAAGTCCCTCTTTGTACCATTTTGCAATGTTCTTGAGAGATGTCTTGTATTCTTCCATCTTGGGTCCGTAGAACACTTTTCCGTCCTGCTGATTCCAGTCGGTGAAACCGCCCCACAGCGCCGTCAGGTCATACGGAGTGGAGAATCTGGAGAAGTATGGCACTTCGTCCTTTTTGCCGTTGCCGTTGGGGTCGTTGTCGCGGAATGCGCACAGCACATTGTAATAATCGTCAACGCTCTTGGGCGACTCAAGGCCGAGCTTGTCGAGCCAGTCCTGACGGATAAACCAACCTGCCGCAACGGTCTTGGGGTTTACGCCGCACATGTAGTAGATATGTTCATCCGGCGCGACTACAAATGAATGTACCTCCGGTCTGTTGAGTTGTTTTTTCAGGTTTTCGCAATTATATTTGTCAACCAATTCGTCAATTCTTGCAAACGCCCCTTCGGGTCCGTACTGATTTGCAAATGACTTCACATCACCGTATATTGTGATATCCGGAATATCACCTGACATAATGGTGGTGTTGAGCGCCTGCGCGGCGTCTGCCGATGACGGCGACACGGTCTTGAGCGACACATTTGTCAGCCTTGCAATCTCCTGCCACACCTCTGTCTCCTCAAGCTTAGGGTCGGTTACATAAAATAATGTGAGTTCCACCGGCTTATCGCTGATGGTGTACTCGGTTTTCTCTCCGCCGCCTCCGTCGGTGGACACATTTCCGCCGCTGCACGATGTCAGCAGGAGTGTTGCCGCCAGAGCGGCAGATGCTACTTTAATCTTTTTCATGCTTCTACCTCCGTTTGATTTTTTATAATATGATTTACATTTGCGGGGCGATGAGTTCATCGACCCTACAGCCTTATTACGAATTTTCGAAATTTCGTGCTGCACTGTTCCGCCGACAGTGTGCAAAACCGATTTACACTCTGTTTGATACAGTGCGGTATGGGTCGATAAAGCCTCCCTTGCCCTAAACCGCAGACGGTGGATGGATTCACTCATCGACCCGAGCAAACTTGCAATTCCGTACAATTAAACACTATATCGGCTCGTGACATATGTTGTGTGTATGCTCGACACGCGACCTGCCGGCGCTATGGATCTCGCTGACACACAACATATGCCCCTCACCTTTGCGCAGAATCTGCGTTTGACGGTAGTGTCGTTCCGCCCTAACATCAACCGCAGCTCAACACTTTAATTAAAATCTACCGCCTCCGCAAACGGATACATGTTGTCAAAATCATCTATAAAGAATGCCTTTGCCGTCATGTCGGTCGCGTCGGCTATTGTATCCTCAACCTCTATCGAACCGTTGCTGAACAATTTGCCTGCCTGTGTGTATTTCACATGGTCGAGCACATCACCCTTGTAGAATGCAAGCACAATTGTTGTCTTGTCGCTGTACGGAAGTGATACCGACTGGCTGCCGTGGTATTTTGCAACGGCTTTGTAGGTGGTTTTTGAATCATCACCGGTGGTTTTGCTGGTTTCGATTGTTGCAGAGCCATAATTCGGTTTGTACTCGCCTGCATACTCCATCATATCGTCAATTGCAACGAACCCGCTCATACCATCTGCACTGCCTTTGCATTTTGTCTGGAACTGAATCCAACTCCAGCCATAAAAGGTACTTTCAGTTGCATTATTTATGCTCGCTACTTTGTTTCCTATATATTCGCCGTTAAGTAAGTAAGCAATTTGTCCGTCTGAATACAATGTCATCGCAACTGTATTCCATGCATCCTTAGCAAATTTGCCGGATACACCGTTTAATTTTCCGATTGTTCCGTCCCATACCATTGGTTCATTATACGACTGTGTACCATTATCCAATCTTGTTCTATACAGTAACTTGACCTCGGCATCGCCATCAATGTAGAACGAAAACTGCAATGTCCGTGAACTGTTTGGATCAATTTCAATCCACGAGCACAAACTATATGTATTTCCCGGAACAGTATACTTACTGCCGTCACCGGTAATCGGGACATTCGTGTACCTGATAACACTGCTCAAATCATCTTGTGATTTTCCGCCTATGCCTCCGGCAAGCGCTGTTCTTAAACTCTTACCGTTTGCTATTGCCGAACTGCCGTAGTTGCTTACATATTCCGATGCATTGGCAATACCCACGCTTTTCATTCCGTCATCAAAACCGTAAGAAGAATTTTTTGTAAAGGCATAAGTTCCGGCAGATCTGTTATTATCAATCAGGCTATCAAAACTTCCATCCGCTCCGCAGCAATCATCAATAGCAATCATGCCGTTTCTAAATTCAGGCGAACCGTTAACCGATGATACATCAGGAAAAGACACTTTTATTCTTATTCTGTTATTCCAATACTGCTGTGTGGTCAAATCTACATTCGGATGTGTTGAGGCGCAGTAAAGATTATTAATATAATAATCATATACGGGCTTATTGTTTTCGATTCTTAAAGTAATTGCAATGTCGTTCCATGCATTATTTTTGTACATTGTGTTTGTTATAACAAAATCACTTTGACCGTCAGGACCCTCACTGCCGTTCGCATTTTTGTATCGTCCGCACATCCATATTCCAACCTTAGGAATGTCTTTGACAAATATTTTGAATTTTGTCGTCACCGGCTCTGTGTTTGTTTGACCTTTTCCTATCCTTCTCGAATAGACAGGAACAGCAAACTGATTATAATTAGTGCTTGTATTAAATCCTGTTTTAGGTACATTGTTATATTCCATATATGCAGAAAGGTCGTCAGCCGCCTTACCGCCGATTCCGCCCCTAAGATATGTTATCGGGTAATCTTCACCTTTTGAATTTTTTGTTATTTCATACGATGTGTATGTACCATCAACCGAACTATTTTCAAAATCAACAGATTTTTTATCACTGAAATCTATAACTTGATTTTTATTGGTAAACAATACACCATTAACACCAACAGGTTCCACCGCACCCTCCGGTACGGTTGCCGTGTCCCCGCCATCCGCCCACACAGTCGTTGCAAAAATACTCGTCATCATTGCCGCCGCGGCAAGCAATGCAACCGCTTTCTTCATCTTCCTTAACATAAAACATAACCCCCTGTTATGAATTTTTTAACCATGCGCCGATGCGTGAGCCGCCGCAAAGGTTTTCTGTATACATTAAGTATCGCATTTTGTACAAAGAATAGCAATGAACACTTTTTATTTATTGTATACATTTTTCATTCGCAGAAGAAAAACCGCACGCATATGCGCACGGTTTCGCCTTTTTTCACAGTTTGTATTCAATTTTTGCTAAGATGTCATGCACAAAACAGTGCGCACAATCAATTTTCACGATGCATTTACAACAGTGCGGTAGGGGTCATCGCCCCCTACAAACCTTATTGTAAATTACCGAACTTCATACACAACACCACACATAACATTTTACCGCAACGCCACATTCATGTCAACTTCACTCATACACACTTTTCATTTTTCTCGAAAAACTATTTATATTTTCCCGAAAATATGTTACAATATCATTCAGGGAGATGATTTTGTGAAAAAAGAAAAAAACTCATCCGCGGCAATGTTCAAAAACTTTTTGCCGTATTACAAACCATACATACTCATAATGCTTGTCGATCTGCTGTGCGCCGCGCTCACCACGGTGTGCGAACTGGTGTTTCCGCTCATCGTCAAATACATAACCACAACGGCGCTCTCGCACACAGCCACGCTCATCATGAGTGATGTGCTGCGCCTCGGAGGCGTATATCTGTTCCTGAAGATAATTGATACAGCAGCCAACTACTATATGGCATACATCGGTCATACAATGGGCGTAATGCTTGAGACGGACATGCGCAAAGACCTGTTTGCGCATCTTCAGGAGCTGCCGTTCTCCTATTTTGACAAGACAAAGGTCGGCCAGATTATGTCACGCCTCACCACGGATTTGTTCGATATAACGGAATTTACGCACCACTTCCCTGAGGAAGTGTTCATCGCCGTAATAAAAATAACGGGCTCTTTCATTATTTTGGCGCGTATAAATGCATTGCTTACGATAATAATATTCCTATTGCTGCCGCTGATGCTTATCTCGGTGAGATTCTTCCGCCGGTCGATGAAAGCGGCATTTAAGGAGCGCCGCCGACGCGTGGGCGAGCTAAATGCCGACATAGAGGACACTCTCCTCGGTATACGCGTGGTAAAGAGCTTTGCCAACGAGGAGCTTGAAAAAGAGAAATTTGACAAGAGCAACAAGGAATTTTTCGACATTAAAAAACTTTCATACAAATATATGGCTCGATTCCAATGCTGTACAAGATTCTTTGACGGCGTGATGTATGTGGCAATCATTGTTGCCGGCTCTCTGTTCATGATAAAAGGCAAAATTTCCGCACCGGAGCTTGTGACATTTCTGCTCTATATCCAGACCCTCATTGCATCAATTCGCAAGATAGTAGAGTTCACCGAGCAATTCCAAAACGGCATGACGGGCATAGAGCGGTTTTATGAAATAATGAATGTGCCGGCAGACATCAAAGACAGCGATGATGCACAAGAGTTGAAAAATGTGCGCGGCGACATAAAATTCGAGGATGTCACTTTCCGCTATACCGACGAGGACGGTGATGTGCTCTCACACATCAATCTGACAGTGAACAGCGGCGAGAACATTGCATTTGTCGGCCCGTCCGGCGGCGGCAAGACCACACTGTGCAACCTGATACCGAGGTTTTATGACATACAAAGCGGCAAAATAACCGTAGACGGATACGACATAAAGAGCCTTACGCTGAAATCACTGCGTGACAATATCGGCGTGGTGCAACAAGATGTGTATATGTTCTGCGGCTCGGTGTATGACAACATATGCTATGGTTTGCCGGATGCCACGCGCGAACAGGTGACCAACGCGGCAAAGCTTGCCGGAGCGCATGATTTCATAATGAATCTGCCGGACGGATATGACACCTATATAGGTGAGAGAGGCATCCGCCTGAGCGGCGGACAGAAACAGCGGCTATCCATAGCGCGGCTGTTCCTGAAAAATCCACCGATACTTATTCTTGACGAAGCCACATCCGCACTGGATAACGAGAGCGAACTGATAGTGCAAAAGTCGCTTGAAAAGCTGGCAAAGGGGCGCACCACACTCACAATTGCACACAGACTGACAACAATTAAAAACGCCACACGCATTATCGTGCTTGATGAAAACGGTATTTGTGAGTCCGGTACGCATGAGGAGCTTATCACAAAGGGCGGCGAGTATGCAAAGCTGTATTCCATGTATACGGCGATGTAATATGGCATGGCACATTAAATATGTATGGGTTCAGAGAGATGTTCAAGAATAATTGCGGGCGACCACACAGGGTCGCCCCTACGGCAGATTGTCGCTCGCGAAAATTGAAATCACGAGCATATTGACACTTGGACGGTAGGGAACGGTCCGTGACCGTTCCGAAATCCAATGTACATCTTGATACAAAACGACATTCCAAATATTATTTTTGACAAAGTAATATTTTTTGCGGAACGACACATAGGTCGTTCCCTACGGAAACCACAAAAAAGCAACAGAGAGGAACATTGTGACAAATCGACAGCAACCACAAACTAACACTTATTGCAATTTTTCACTTGACGGTAGGGAACGACCTATGTGTCGTTCCGCTCATACGCAAAGCACTTTTTAACACTTTGCTCAACAAATCACGCAAAACGGAGGTCAATCATGAATAAACAAGTTGCACTTATCATCGAGGATGAAGCTGACATACAAACAATTGAATATTGTAAAAAAATAATTGACGAATACTCCGCTGCAGTGAACCTCATAATCAATCCGAAAGCAGACATAAACCGCTACGACGCCGCAATATTCATTTTTGCCGACGACTGCACCGACACCGATGCAAAAATGTGCGCATGGGTCGGCCATACTCATCTGCGCGCTGTATGGGGCATCGGTAAAAATGAAATGATTAAAAAAGAAATTCTGCACATCGCCGGAATACCAAAACCTTATGAAATAGAGAGAAAATTTTTGATAGAGATGCCCGACACCGCCGCACTCGAAAAAATGCCGAACTGCCGTAAAGTGAGTATAGAGCAAATGTATCTGAAAGAAGAAAACGGTGTCCGTGCGCGCATACGCCGCAGAACCGCGGCCGGCAAAAGCATATACATCCTCACGGAGAAAAAATTCGTCTCATCCATGAAACGAATAGAAATCGAACGCGAAATAATGCAAGAGGAATACAAAAACCTCTCCGCACACAGGGAGAACGGATATGCGTCAATAGAGAAAGCCCGATATTGCCTTATGCATGGCGGCAAGTATTTTGAGATTGATGTATTCCCGTTTTGGAACGACAAGGCGTATGCGGAAATTGAACTTTGCAGTGAAGATGAACCGTTCACCTTGCCACCGTTTATCAAAGTTATCAAAGAAGTGACGGACGACAAGTCGTACTCAAACCGTTCGTTGGCGCGGCGGCTTGGACAAATTAAAAATCACGAACATATTGACACCTGACGGCATGGAACGACCTATGTGTCGTTCCCCCATACGCTAAGCACTGTTTAACACTTTGCCGTCCTACCATATGTGCGTTATTTCGAATTGCGGTAATCCGCAACGCAAATCATCCGCAACGCAAAAATGTTTCCCGCATCGGGAAACATTTTTGCGTTAACATTAACTCTATTTTGTCTTATATTCCAATACCCTTGAGAATATCGCAAATGCCTCGGCGCGCGTAATGGGGTTGGCCGGTCTGAAAGTATTGTCCTCATAACCGTTTACAAACCCAAGCTCCACTGCCTTTGCAACATACGGCGCTGACCAGTCGATTTTGTCCGCGTCCGTAAAGTTTACCGATGCATTTGCATCCGTATCTATTCCGAGCGATTTTACGATGACTGTCACCATCTCCTCACGGGTAATCTGAGCCGACGGACGGATTGTGCCGTCGTTATATCCCGAGAAAATGCCTTTCTCCACAGCAGTTGCCATGTAGCCTACCGCCCAGTCGGACACCTCGGCAGCGTCTGCGGATTCTATCTTGGCAGCATCATTTATCTCAATTCCGTTTACAAGCAATGCCAGTTTGGAGGTTTCCTCCCTTGTTATCCTATTTTCAAGGTTTGCTCTGCCCCGGTTATCGCCTGACACAATGCCGCGATTATAGAGGTCAAGCGCAAAAGCCGCCGCCCAGTTATCATCGGCAACATCGCTGAACACTTCGGATGCCTTTTTAGCTTTTTTATCATCCTCTGCCGGTGCGGTCGGTGCAGTCGTCGGAGGTGTCGTAATTGTTGTGCCGCCTGCTGAGCCGCCGGAGCCGCCCGGTCTTGTTGATGAACTGCCGCCGTTGCCGCCGGGGTTTGAATCACCGGGTTTAAGTCCGCCGCCCTGATCGGCTGAACCGCCGGTACCCGCGCCGCTGCCGGAACCCGATCCGCTGCCTGTACCTGCGCCACCGCCCGGATTATCCTCACCGTCGGTTTTGCCGCCGCTCTCTCCGCTGC
This sequence comes from uncultured Clostridia bacterium, assembly GCA_934454585.1. Lineage (GTDB taxonomy): Bacteria > Bacillota > Clostridia > UMGS1810 > UMGS1810 > RGIG4708. Next base: position 2,823 of record CAKSFP010000036.1, on the reverse strand, counting down.
CGGAATTATTCTGAAGATAAACTATTCCCTCTATCACCTTGTAATCGCCCTCTGACGAAAGCGCCGGATTCAGATCATAGTCGGTGAGTTTTGTGAGGGTTATTTTGATGATTGTATATTTTTCGGACCTATCTTTAATTTTGAAATTGACATAAAAGAGCGGATTGTCCTTGCCGAGTTTGTCGTTTTGCAAAGCCGCACTCTCGCTGCCCTCATACCACATCATCACCCCGGAGTTGCATTTATCCATGCCCGTGAGCACGCCGTCGGTTGTTGACACATATGTCAGGTGGTTTTCGTCAAATGTATATTTGAACGATACAGATGATATACCGCTCAGTCCCTCCGGCACAGCCGTGAGGTACACCGGAATGCTCACATCATCACCGGTAACGGCCGCCTTGTCAAAGCCGAACAAAATGTCATCATCGGCGGCAAGCGCCGCTGTGGATGCTGACACCGTGATCATAACGGCGGTGAGCAATATGGAAATGATCTTTTTCATAAGTTGTTCTCCTTTCACGGATTCAAATTTGATTGATTTTGCAATAAACATCATGGACAATAATTAATGATATATTTTTGCGTAATGACCGATTTGTTATCATAGGATTTTCGAGAATAATTGCGGGCGACCCTGTGTGGTCGTCCGTACAAATCAAAACTACATACAAATTAGCCCTTGTTCGTAGGGAACGGTCCGTGACCGTTCCGAAATGCAATGTATGTCTTGTCACCGAACGACTTCCCCAATATTATTTTTATTGAAATATAATAAAATAATATTTCTTTGCGGAACGACACATAGGTCGTTCCCTACGGAAACCACAAAAAAGCAACAGAGAGAAACATTGTGATAAATCGACAACAACCGCAATTTAACACCTATTGCAATTTTTCACTTGACGGTAGGGAACGACCTATGTGTCGTTCCGCCCGTACGCAAAGCACTGTTTAACACTTTGCCATTCTACCGCCTTATTGTCAATTATCCGCATTGCAAAAAATTGTCCCCTATGATAGAACAACCAAATGCACGCTGTGCATTTGGTTGTTGTTTGTTACATCTTGTCACTCGTCAGGTCAATTATTTGTTGAACCAAAGAGTTGATTCATCAGCATTTCCAAGGCTGATTCTGTTGATGTAAAGCGCCTCATCGGCTGTGAGTATTCCATTACCATCGACATCTGCAAGCAGATATTTCTGATAATCATTATCAAATACATTCACTGCTCCGTTGTTAGCCTTAAGAAGTGTGAGCAATGCGTCGTATGCAGTTATCATTGAAGCATCGTGCAAACGACCAAACTTAGCAGCCTCGGGGAGTGAGCCATTATCAGCAAATGCGGTGTACGAACCTGTTACAACTGCTGCCCACTTGCCGTTGCCCATGTAAATTGCATCATAAGTACCCTTTTCATCGGTTACTTTAACAACCTTGCCGTCCTTGACATCTGTGAAGATTACAAGTTTTGCGGTTGCTATGCCGTAAGCATTCGTGTCCGCCTTTACAGTCTCAATGAAGTTAGGTACAACTTTAATATTTACGGCAATCTTAGCTGACTCGCCTCCAACCTCAACAGTTACCTCTGTGAGTTCATCATTTACCGTAATTGCAAGTTCATCTACAGGTATTGTCTGCTCAGCGGTAGTCTGGCTGTATACATACTTAGCTGTTACATTAGCTTTAACATATGCTGTTATGCCGTCCTTGTCTGTTCCCTCGTCAACCGTGATTTCGGTATTGCTGAGTTCCAGCTTTCTTGTTTCTTTAACAAGAGTTACATCTGCAGTAAAGCCCTCGTATGTGATTGTAGCCTTGTCATCTGCAATTGTTACTTCATAAGCATCAGCCGCAATATCAGACGGTTTACCCTTATCGTAAGTAGCAGTTACAACTATTTCGCCCTTAACTACAGCGATAATCTGTTCATCTGTCTTGCTGCCATACGGTACATTAACAGTATCTTTGCTGATTGTGATTCCTGTTACTTCTGCAGGCGGTTCGGTTCCCTTAGTTGCTTTCAGTACATTAGACTGAAGACTGCCATAGGTTACATAGAACTCGCCCTTTTCAGCGTCATATACTACATCGTAATCAGCTTTGTCAATTGCTACTGTTGTATTATCGCTGAGTTGACCCTTAACTACAATGTAAGATTTGATAGCCTCGGCTTCAGCACCGTCCGGGATGCTCCACGGAAGAACTATCTCGGTAATGCCTTCGTTCAACTCGGCAACAACACCTGTAAGTGTTACATAAGTTACATTTACCGTAGCTGTGATAGTTGCATCATCAGCGTACTTAACGGTAGCGGTGTCAGCTCCGTTTGTAAATTCGATTACATAGTCATCGAAAGTGAGGTCAGTTTCGTCAAGCTTAACTTTACCGCTCTTGATTTCAGCTTTAACATAAGCCTCAACATCTTCTGTTCCGTAAGGAACTGTTATTTCTGATTTCTCAACTGTGAGTACCGGAGTCGGCTGATACTTAATGTTGATTGCAGCAGTCTTGCCCTGATAGGAAACAGTAGCTGTATTGCCATCATCCGAAATTTTTATGTCATACTCGAGTCTGTCAAGAACTTTGCTCGTCTCATCATCATAGAAAGCTGTTACGCTGAAGTTTGTTGTGCCAATTACCTGTGTAACATTCTGATTGTAAGGAACCATAACTTCATCCGGATTTACACTGATTCCGGTAAGTGTCGGCTCACTCGGTGTTGAACCACCGGTTACGGTTATCTTAGCACTTATTTCATTAATCAGGCTTGCGGCTATCATCTTACCATTTGTTCCATACAACTCAGTATCTTCAACTG
>CAKSFP010000035.1 GCA_934454585.1 uncultured Clostridia bacterium | reverse complement strand
ACCTAAACGATCCGGTTGGGTTTACAAGTGCTATAGATAAAATTGCCGAAATGGATCAAAGTGAATTTGATGGATTGATTCTATCAACAAAAAAGTATTTTATAAACAAAATTTCCAGTAATGATGCAGTTGCAAAACATAAAGCAATGTTTAAGAGCATAATAGAAAAAATGAATGGTAAGAATAATAAAAAGGATAAGTAAAATGGCAGTTGAGTTTTGTGGGATAACATTAGGGATAATACTTATAGGTTTAATTGTATTTTTTTATAAACAAGAGAAGAATCTATTGGCACCCACTGTGGCATTTTTGACACTTGAATTTCTAGCGTATGTTCCGGGACTAATTGTTTTGAAACAAGAGTCATCTATATATTTTACTGCTACAGGAAGTGTGAAACTGGTTAGCTATGAGTTTTTATACATTGTGTTTGTTTTAGTTGGAATGTCTATGGGTAATAAAGCAAAGCTCCATTATGAAACTACTGAATACGATGCACCAATTTTCAACATCGTAATGTTTTTCTTAATTGGATTTGCAGCAAAGTTGATTGTCGTCCGAAAATTAGGTGGACTCGGTTTTGTAGTTGCGCATCCACGATTAGCATATCAACTTCAATCACATGGATATGGTGTTTACACGCAAGTTTATAAATTTATGCTAATGGCAATACTTGCCGTGTGCGAGAAAGCAGTAAAACATCGTGAGCAGAAAAAATATATTGTGTATGCAGCAGTGATGATATTGCTATATATGCTATCATTTTTAATTTACACCAGTCGCACACCTGGCCTGATTGTTCTTTTGATGGTCTTCTTTATTTGTAATTTTGAAGTTAGAAAGTTTAATGTAAGAAGGTTGCTTAATAGAAGGGTTTTGATTGTTGCAATATTTATTTTTGCGGCCTCAAATTTTGCAACAAACAGCAGAAATGATAATACAAACATTGAATCTAATTCGGCAATTCAAGACATGGTTATGAATTTGAGTATGGATGGAAGAGATATGTTTGTATACGATTATTTTTCTGCGCACAACAAGTGGCATGGTGCAGGATATTTGAACATTATTCCATCTCTTATTCCAGGCGTTCCTGATAAACCTGTGACAGATGATGGACTTTACTTAGTTAATTTGATAAGAGGGCATGATGTAAGCGTTAATGCTTTGTTTAGTACCCTCCCGTCTTCAACTGGCTCTGTACCTTTCTCAACGCCAGGGTATATGTTTGCTAATTTCGGTGTTTCGGGAATTATTTTGGGCGGTTTGTTAATGGGAGTAATTTTGAGAATATCGTATAGAAAAATGCTTGGTAATAAAAATGCCTTTTCGGTGGCGATTTATTTCTATATGATCTATTCATTTGGATTATCAACAGGGCGAATGGTACCGGTTATAATAACCGTTGTGTTTATTGTAGTTTTTAGGCAGTTAATTAACTTGAAGTTTGTTATTCAAAAAAACCACGGACAGGTAGGAAGGTTATAATATGCTTGGAAGTAAAAGAATGACTGAGGTTGATATTGTAAAGTCTATTGGAATTCTTCTGATGATAATGGGGCATATTGAATTTGGAGTCATTTTTGATTTTTATATTCATGCTTTCCATATGCCATTATTTTTCATTGTTGCCGGATTCTTATATAACGACAAAAAAATCGGTTTTGGGGAGTATAGTTTGCAAAAAATCAGAACTTTATTGGTTCCTTATGTGTGTGTTGGGTTGTTCCATTATGTAATAAAACTACCATATATTATCCATGCCAATGATGATTTATTAAATCCATTGATTCATCTTCTATATAATAATTCTGACAATCTTCCAATTGCGGGTGCACTTTGGTTTCTTACGGCCTTGTTTTTTGCATATGAGTTGATGTTTCTTATTAGAAAAATATACTCTATTGGCATACAGGTTGTTTTGACGATTGCAATTGTGATAGCAGGATATGTTTTATCGAAGTTTCTAATACTACCCTGGTCGATTGGACAAGCATTGACTTGCTTTGGTTTTGTATATATTGGTTGGTTAGTAAAGGTAAAGTATCAAAAAGTGTTATCGTGCATATATATAGATCTTTTAATGGTCGTAATTGGCTTTGTGGTTGCATCGTTTAACAGTTATATAAATGTAAGGAATGCCCAATATGGCAATTTGATTGCATTTTATGCTGCATCACTTTTAATTGTTTTTGGCATTCAGGGTGTTATTCGGCAACTTCTAAACTATATCCCCAATGGTATTATTAGTCATATTCAATATATAGGGATTAATTCATTGGTCTATATGTGTTTTAATCAACTTATCGTCTGGCTTCCTAATAAGATTTTTGGACATTTCTCGGGATTCATATTGTTTTTGTTAAAAATTGCAGAGTTGATTATTGCGCTGTTAATATTAAAAATTGTGACATTGTGTCTCAACAATTCTTGGCTGTGGAGATTAATTGTTGGGAGGGAGTTGAATAAAAAATGAATTCTATAAAGAAGAATTTTGCATATAATGCCTTATTTCAAATTGTTAACATACTGATACCGCTTGTTACTACACCATATTTATCTAGGGTGCTCAGACCAAAAGGTGTTGGAATATATTCTTTTGCATATACTGTTGCATATTATTTTGTTACGATATCTATGCTTGGATTATACAATTACGGGAATAGATCAATAGCCAAGGTGCGCGAAAATATTGAGGAACGAGATAAAATATTTTGTGAAATATACGCTATGCAAATTGCTACCACATCATTCACGACACTTGTTTACATAGTATATCTTCTCTTGTTTATAGAAGATAAAATGGCATGGATGTTAATGCCTTATGTTTTGTCATCTATTTTTGATGTTAATTGGTATTTTTTTGGCGTTGAAAAATTCAAATTAACTGCAATTAGAAATTTGTTGATTAAAATAATTAGCACAGTTTGCATATTTATTTTTGTTAGACGCCAAAGTGATTTACTGGTGTACGGGTTAATTATGGGAATAAGTTTCCTGGTAGCTCAACTTTCGGTGTGGCCTGTTTTATTGAAAGATATACATTTCAAAAGACCGAATTTTAGAAATGTAATTAAACACATAAAGCCAAATGTTGTTCTTTTCTTTCCAGTAGTTGCTATCACTTTGTATAAAATGATGGATAAAATCATGCTTGGTTTAATGATCAATAAAACGCAAGTTGGATTTTATGAAAGTTCAGAAAAAATCATTCAGATTCCATTGGCTTTTATAAGTGCCTTAGGGACTGTTATGCTTCCAAGGATGTCTAATTTAGCTGTTCATAATGATGATGAAAGAGGTTTGTCGTATATCAAGATATCTTTAATTATTGTTTCGGCCATTTCTGCATCAATGTGCTTTGGCATTATGGGAGTTAGCAAAGAATTTATTCCCATTTTTTATGGGCAAGGTTATGAAACCTGTAAGTTGCTTTTTTTGATTTTGATGCCCAGTTGCATTGCAATAGCATTTGCCAATGTGATTCGTACACAGTATCTTATTCCACAGGAAATGGACAAGATATATATAGTGTCTGTGACAATTGGAGCAACAGTAAATTTGATATTAAACGCATTGCTGATACCTTATTTTGAGTCTGCTGGCGCTGCGCTTGGTACTGTGAGCGCGGAAACTTTTGTAGCACTGTATCAAATGATTGCAATAAGAAAGCGAATTCCGATTTTTGAATACTTGTTTTATACAACTCCGTTCTTGATTGCCGGGGGTGCAATGTTTATAATTCTATACTATTTGCCATTCAATAATGCGGGAATTTTCGTGTTTTTTATTAAAATATTATTGGGTGCAATTATATTTTTGGCGCTTTCAATGATAATGATTTTTTCGCAGAAAAAAAGATATGTTAAGTTTCTTGGAATCAACATATCAAAATGGAGGAGGAAACAATGAAAAAATATCTCATTACCGGCTGTGCCGGATTTATTGGCAGCAATTTTGTGCACTACATGTTGAAAAAACATCAAGATGTATTGTTGGTCAATCTGGACAAGTTGACTTATGCAGGAAATTTGGAAAATCTGAAGGAAATAGAAGGGGATTCCCGACATGTGTTTGTGAATGGCGATATCTGCGATAAGGAACTTGTTACATCGCTCTTTCAGAAATACGATTTTGATTATGTAATCAACTTTGCGGCGGAGAGTCATGTGGATAGAAGTATAGCCAATCCCGAAATTTTTGTACAGACAAATGTTATGGGGACGGTGAATCTCCTTCAGAGAGCAAAAGAGGCGTGGTATGACCCGACAAACAAGAATTGGAAGAACGGGAAAAAGTATTTGCAAGTGAGCACGGATGAGGTTTACGGTGCTCTTGGCGCAGATGGTTTCTTCACAGAAACAACACCGATTAATCCACATAGTCCGTACTCATCTTCAAAAGCTTCTGCAGATCATTTTGTAAAAGCTTTTTATGATACATATGGCATGCCGATTAATATAACACGATGCAGTAACAATTATGGACCGTATCAGTTCCCGGAGAAACTGATACCATTGATGATTAATAATGCGAAGAATCACAAAGAATTGCCGGTGTATGGTGATGGCATGCAAATCAGGGATTGGCTTTATGTGGAGGATCATTGCAAGGCGATAGACATGGTATGTGCCAATGGAAAAATTGGCGAGGTTTACAATGTGGGCGGACATAATGAAAGACCGAACATTTTCATTGTCAAAACGATTATCGAGCAGTTGCGCGAGAGACTGGGAGATCAAGAAATCAGTGAAGACCTTATCAAACATGTAGAGGATCGCTTGGGTCACGACAGGCGATATGGCATTGATCCGAGCAAGATCAAAGATGACCTGGGTTGGTATCCTGGAACACCGTTTGAAGTCGGAATTGTCAAGACAATCGATTGGTATCTTAAAAACGAGAAATGGATGAACAGAATTACAAGTGGCGATTATCAAAGCTATTACGCTGCGATGTATAAGGAAAGGTGAAAGTATGCGGGTTTTTGTAACAGGAGTTGGAGGACAACTCGGACGCGATGTTGTCCTTGAATTGCAAAAGAACGATCATGATGTAATTGGTTCTGATATTCAGAGCAGATATGCCGGTGTGGGTGAACTGACTGTTCCATATGTGCAATTGGATATCACAGACAGAAATGCTGTAATGGAAACTATCAAACGAATTCACCCAGATGTTATTGTACATTGTGCAGCATGGACGGCGGTTGATGCGGCTGAAGAGGAAGAAAACCAAGATCGGGTTGATGCTATAAACCATCTCGGAACACAGTACATAGCGGAGGCAACTAAGGCTATGGATGCGAAATTGGTTTACATATCCACAGACTATGTTTTTGATGGGAAAGGTGAACGCCCGTGGTGTCCCGATGACAAGTGCTATGCACCGTTGAATGTATACGGCCGGAGCAAGCTTGATGGCGAACTGGCGGTGAGCACAATTCTTTCTAAGTTTTTTATTGTGCGCATTGCATGGGTGTTCGGTCTTAACGGTAAAAATTTTGTTAGTACCATGATTAATGTCGGAAAGACGCACAATACCGTTAAAGTGGTTAATGATCAGATCGGCACACCAACATATACGCCGGATTTAGCAAGGTTGTTGTCGGAAATGATTGAGACTGAAAAGTACGGGTACTATCACGCAACAAATGAAGGCGGCTATATTAGTTGGTATGACTTTTGTTGCGAGTTTTATAGGCAATATGGTCTTAATACAAAGGTTATTCCGGTAACTACGGCAGAGTATGGTCTATCAAAAGCGATGCGGCCATATAATTCACGACTCGATAAAAAAAAGCTGACAGATGCCGGATTTACTCAGTTGCCTGATTGGGAAGATGCTGTAAGGAGATATTTGGCGGAGGTGGAATTGTAATATGGGACAGATAACTGTAACGAAAAACATAAACGGAATTGAAGGACTTTGTGTTATCGAGCCAACTGTTCATGGTGACAGCCGGGGATACTTTATGGAGACATACAGTCTGCGTGATATGGCAGAGGTAGGGTTTGATATTAACTTTGTCCAGGACAATCAGAGCATGAGCACCAAGGGGGTATTACGAGGTTTGCATTTTCAAAAGCACTACCCGCAAACTAAACTGGTTAGGGTTATAAAGGGAGAGGTGTTTGATGTGGCGGTGGATCTTCGCAAGGACAGCTCAACTTATGGCCAATGGTACGGAGTGATTCTTACTGAGGAAAACAAAAAGCAGTTTTTGATTCCTCGAGGCTTTGCACATGGATTTCTGGTGCTTAGTGATGTTGCGGAGTTTTGCTATAAATGTGATGATTTTTACCATGCAAATGACGAAGGTGGTATGGCTTGGAATGATCCTAAGATTGGTATTGAGTGGCCGGAGTTGCAAGGAGAATACAAAGGCACGGCATCTGCCGAAGGGTATATGGTAGATGGTGTACCCTTGGTTCTTTCCGATAAAGATCAAAAATGGCTTGGAATAAAAGATACATTCAAATTCTGAACGACTGGATTACAATGTGAAATGCCTACATAAACAGGAGGTCAACATGAAAGGTATTGTTCTTGCCGGGGGGTCCGGTACACGGCTTTATCCATTGACGAAGGTTACAAGCAAGCAACTTTTGCCGATCTATGATAAGCCAATGATTTATTATCCGCTGAGCACGCTTATGCTAGCTGGAATTAGAGAAATTCTGATAATTAGTACGCCGGATGATACTCAGAGATTTGAGACTCTACTGGGTGACGGGAGCCAGTTTGGTATCAATTTGAACTATAAGGTACAGCCATCTCCCGATGGACTTGCACAAGCTTTTATTTTGGGAGAGGAATTTCTTGCAGGTGAACCCGGAGCAATGGTTCTTGGTGACAACATATTTTACGGAAATGCATTTAGATCTTTGCTGAAGAATGCTGTTGTAGATGCGGAAGAACGGGGGCGAGCTACGGTGTTTGGGTATTATGTAACTGATCCTGAGCGTTTTGGCGTAGTTGCTTTTAGTGAAGACGGCAGAGCAACGAGCATTGAGGAGAAACCAATAAATCCGAAATCTAATTATGCTGTGACGGGTCTTTATTTTTATCCTGGAGATGTTTGTAAGAGAGCAAATCAGGTAAAACCGTCGGCCCGTGGTGAACTGGAAATTACAACACTAAACGAGATGTATTTGAAGGATGGACTTCTTGATGTACAACTTTTGGGGCGCGGATTTGCATGGCTTGATACAGGAACATTTTCTAGCCTGTTGGAGGCGTCAAATTTTGTGGAAACAATAGAAGGCCGCCAGGGGATTACTATATCAGCGCCGGAGGAAATTGCGTTTATCAATGGTTGGATTGACAAAGAAAAATTGATGGATTCGGCAAAAGCATATGGGAAGAGTCCTTACGGCGAACATCTTAAAGCTGTTGCTGACGGAAGAATAAGATACTAAGTTTCAAATAAAAATGAATTTGATTAAAGCGAGAATTCAAAGGCGTTCACCAAAAAGTGGACGCCTTTTTGCACAAAAAAGGTTAATTTGGCAAAGAAACAGTTAAAAAAACCAAGGAAAGAATACCTAAATTAAAGAATTGCTTGACAGATGTGCAATATGGGTTTATAATAATATATGTCAAGTGCGTTATATGCACTTGAAAATGTAAACCCTATAAAAAAACAAATTTGAAAAAAGAGAGAGGGACAGCAAATGAGATGCATTAAATGCCACAAACAGGCATACAAAACAACGACCAGTGAAGCGATTGAGATGGATTTCGGACTGCTTGTAATCAGGAACATTCCTTGTTACATATGCAAATCATGTTTTGAACTATTTTGCTCCGGAGATGTGGCAGAGCAAATGGAAAAAATCACAGAGCATGCAGAGGAACATCCACAGCAAGTAACAATTGTCGACTATACCGAGACGGCATAAATCTACAATTTGTTCGGACGGACACACCCCGTCAAACGGAAAAACCAATCTTCGTTTGATGGGGTGTGTTATATTACATTTACTCAATAGTTGTGAAATGTCAAAAACGATTTGCGTATGTTGTCTATATGTTTTGAATTGGCAAATATCTTGACAAAAACAAAATATTGGTTTATAATGTGACTATATCAGATGAATTTTGCCACGACATTATAAGAACCACAAGATCGGAGATGATTTATATAGCCTATGTAATAGAGCAATTTCAGGCATTGAATAAACCGGAGAACATAATCATAACGCAACACAGTCGGAAGCGGCTTGCTGAACGCGGCATCAGACTGATTGATGTATGTGAAGCAATAAAAACGGGAATGATAATTGAAGATTATCCCGATGATTTTCCGTTTCCGAGCTGTCTGATATTGGGCAAAACGAAAGAGATGAATCTTCATATTTGTGCAAGCATAAACGAAGGTTTAATATATATTATAACCGGATATATTCCGGATATGACAAAATGGAAAACTGATTTGAGAACGAGGAAGGAGGAAACCAAATGAAATGTGTGAAGTGCGGTATGGAAGCGTACAAAAGTACAACCAGCGAGGCAATTGAGATGGAGTTTGGTCTTCTTGTCATCAGGAACATTCCTTGCTACAAGTGTGAAGAATGTGACGAGGTATTTTACACAGGTGATGTGGTACAGAAAATTGAAGAAATCACAAATCGTGCAAAGCAGTTGATGCAGGAAATCACCGTTATCGATTTTGCCAAAGCGGCATAAATCCACAATTTGTTCGGACGGACACACCCCATCAAACGGAAAAACCAATCTCCGTTTGATGGGGTGTGTTTTGTTTCAAAAGGCTTTATGAAAATTAATTGTTTTTACTGAAAATAATTCCACCGTTAGTAAATATGAATCATGTTATTTCTTGAAAAATATATTGCACTAATTATATTTATATGATAGGATATAGATATAATCAAAAAATCGGAAGTGAAGATATGACTACGGAAATACGGGAGATATTTTTTTCTCTGCTGCGCAATGCTCTTAGCGGCAGAAGGATGACAGATGAAGAAAAGACGGACATAAAGGAAAAGATTTCGCCGGAAGTGCTGAACGATTTGTTCGGCCTTGCGGATGGGCAAGACCTTGCGCACCTCATCGGCTATGCGCTGATAAACAACGCTCTTATCGGCAGGGGCGACGAGATGTACGACAGGTTTTATGCCGCGCAGTTTGTCGCAATGTGCAGATATGAGAATATCAATAATGCATTTGTGCAGGCGGCGGATCGGTTTGAAAGTGCGCAGATTGAATACCTGCCGCTTAAAGGCGCTGTCATGAGGAGATACTATCCGCAGCCGTGGATGAGGACGAGTTGTGACATCGATGTTTTGGTGCGTCCTGATGATTTTGAGTCGGCGACCGATGTATTGCAAAATGCCGGGTATGAAGTTATTGCTCATAGCTCGCACGATATATCATTTCAGGTTATCGGAGTCCATGTGGAATTGCATTATCAATTGATAGAGGAAAAGCGCCTGAATAAGACATTTGATATATTAAATACGGTGTGGTCACATGCATCATCTACCAAAGGCTACAATTTTGAGATGAGTGATGAGTTCTTTTATTTTTATCATGTGGCGCACATGGCTAAACACTTTTTGAGCGGCGGTTGTGGAATAAGACCTTTTATAGATTTGTGGATACTTAACAACCGGAGCGAGTTTAATGTGGACAAGTGCAGCACTTTGCTCGTCGACGGCGGTTTGAAATCATTTGAAAAACATGCGGTGAGGTTATGCTCTGTTTGGTTTGGGGGCAAACCTCACGATAAAATCACTATGGCAATGGAAAATTTCATATTTAACGGCAGTTTGTATGGGACATGGGATAATTATGTCGGTGTGCATAATGCAGTCAAAAACGGAAAATGGGGATATTTTCTGTCACGCCTTTGGTTGCCGTACAATAATCTAAGTATAAAATATCCGAGTTTGGACGGCAAAAGGATACTGACTCCGGCTTATCAGGTTTGGCGTTGGATAGATGCTCTTTTGCATACGCGCAACAAGGTTTGTTTTGAACTGACAAAATCTAATGTGATTTCTGATGACGAAAGACAAGAGATGGCGTCCATGCTCACAGAACTGGGTATAAAGAAATAATCCCGACATTCCACCGTTTCAACCGATGCACACGGAGAAGGCTAAATCAATACGAATCCCTGTTTTTGCAAAACAACATAATCCCCCGCAGTGGTGGCGAGGTGGAGCGCAAGAGGATTTTTTGCCGTCACGGTATACGGCATATCGCCGGTGTTGACCACTGCGCTCACCGTCTCGCCGTTCAGTTTTCGCTCAACTGTGAGCACGGCGTCTTTCGCCGTCACGCTCACACTGCCGCGGCGGAGCACTTCGCTGCTGTTTTTCAGCCCCGACATCTGTCGTACAAATGCGCTTATTGCACCGCCGTCCTTATCCCAATCAAAATATCGCCGGTTAAATGGGTCTTCAAATCCCTCCATGCCGATTTCGTCACCGTAATATATGCACGGGCAACCGGGCAAAACGAACTGCAGCATTATACAAAGCATAAGACGCGTATGTGCTCTTTTTGTCTCATCGTCCGTCATGACATAGTGTGCCTTGGCGTCGCGCGCCATACCCATGTCAGCGCCGGAGAGCACCGTCATCACCCTTGCCGTATCGTGCGTGGAGAGACTGTTCATAAGCCTGTGCAGCACAGGCTCCGGGTAGTTTTCGGCGATGGTCATCACAGATGCAGCAAAGTCCGCCGCACTTGTTTGCTCTCGTGCCAGCGCGATTATTGCCTGCATAAACGGGTAGTTCATCACCGAGTCGAGCTCGGCATCGGAAAAATATCTTCTTCTGATATCATATGCTGTTTTGTTTGATGCGTCCTCCCATACTTCTCCTATCACGATCGAGTTTGGTTTTTCCTTGTGCACGGTGTCGTGCAGTATTTTGATAAAAGCGTCCGGCAGTTCGTCCGCTACATCCAGACGAAAACCGTCCGCCCCCAGGCGCAGCCAATGGCGCACCACACTATCGTCGCCCGTGATGATGTATTCCAGGTATTCCGGGCACATCTCGTTGACGCATGGCAAGGTCTCTATCCCCCACCACGATTCATAGCCGACGGGGCTGTCGTTAAATCTGTACCACTTGCGATACGGCGATTCTGCGTCGTTGTACGCTCCGCCGCCGAAGATGTTTTCTTTGTCAAAATATATGCTGTCCGACCCGGTATGCGAGAAAACGCCGTCGAGGATTATTCTGATATCAGAATCATGCGCAGCATTGCACAGCGACACAAAATCCTCCTCGGTGCCGAGCAACGGGTCAATCTTCATGTAGTTGCAGGTATCGTAGCGGTGGTTTGAGAACGCCATGAAAATTGGGTTGAGATATATCACGGACACGCCGAGCGATTTCAGATAATCTATTTTTTGCTCTATGCCGCGCAGATTGCCGCCGAAAAAGTCGTTATTGAGGATTTTTCCCTCGCTGTTGGGGCGGTATTCCGGGCAGTCGTGCACATCGGTGTGCACATAGAACGGCTGCAGTTTTTCCTCCGGCATAGGTTCGTTCTCGCGGAAAAACCTGTCCGGAAAGATCTGATACATAACTTTGCCGGCAAAGTCGTTTTCGGCATAGCCGTCATTTGGATAGCAGGTGAGCTGCCATTTGTCGCCCGCGCTGATGTTGGTATCGTGCTCGCCGTGCTTGAACAGGTCGAAGGCGCCGTCATGCGTGGTTATGCGGAAATAGTAGAAATACAGATCCGTCTCGGAGAGTGTGAATGTGCCGGTGTATATGTCGTATCCGCTGTCCGTTGAGGTCATGTTCATCGGGAACGACGCGAAGCGGCCTGAGTCTGTGTCAAATTCCACAGATACATGGGTTGTCATGCATGATGAAGGAATGTACAGGTTCAGTGTACATTCCTCGTCTTGTTTTATGCAGCCGAAGGGCTGTTTGAATTTTGGATTTTTGCTGTCATACAGTATTCTCATATGCTTCACCTGCGGTTGTGTTTAGTGTTGATTTTTGGGGGATGAGTTCCGCGCAGGGCTCCCAAAAAGGTGGTAGCGTAGCGTGCCTTTTTGGGAAAAAGGAGAAACAGCAAAGCGAGTAAGCTGTAAATCTCCGATTTGCAGCGCACGATGCGCGGCTTGTTTCGACGCCTGAGCGTGCCAAAATAAAATATATACCTCCGAGATGGTTCGTGATTTTTGCGGAACGACACACTGGTCGTTCCCTACGGATAAGTGTTAATTTGTGCGAAACATCAGTATGCTTGGGAAGCCTTTCGCACGGCGCATAATTTTCCGTTATCTGCAATGCCAGATATTCTTTGCGTACTCCGTTATGGAGCGGTCTGCGGAGAATATGCCTGCCTTGGAGATGTTCGTAAGCGACATGTTCATGAACTTGCGCTCGTCCTTGTATGTCTCGGACACAAGCTCCTGCGCTTTTACATAAGAATCGAAGTCGGCAAGGTTCATGTATGCGTCCGCCACACCGTAAGCATTTGTGAGCAGTGATTTGGCTATATCGTCAAAACGCGCACCGAGCACATTTGATGTGAGCATATCCACAACTGCTTGCAGATCCGCACTTGCGCGCAGATATTCAAGCGGAGAGTATCCGCGTCTCCACAGCGCCTCAACCTCGTCTGCTTTCATGCCGAAGATGAATATATTGTCGTCGCCTACCTGCTCTGCTATCTCAACATTTGCGCCGTCGAGTGTGCCGAGGGTGACTGCACCATTGATCATCAGTTTCATATTGCTTGTGCCGGACGCCTCTTTGCCGGCAATGGATATCTGCTCCGAGATATCTGCCGCCGGGATGATTATCTCGGCAAGCGAAACCTTGTAGTCCTCAATGAATACGACTTTTATCTTTTCGCGGACAACCGGGTCGGAGTTGATCGTGTTCGACACGGCTATGATGAGGCGTATAATCTGTTTCGCCATGAAATATCCTGCCGACGCCTTTGCCGCAAAGATGAATGTCCGCGGCGGAATATCAAGATTCGGATTTTCCTTAATCATTCTGTACATATGCAGAATCTGCAGCACATTGAGCAGCTGGCGTTTGTATTCGTGCAGTCGTTTTATCTGCACATCAAATATGGAATTCGGGTCTACATTTACACCGTTTGCGCTTGAGATGTAGTCGCACAGGCGCAGTTTGTTGTCGTATTTAATCTTTTTGAGTCTTTTGAGCACATCGGGATCATCATGATATTTGAGGAACTTTTCAAGCTCTGTGCTGTCCTTTTTGAACCCGTCGCCGATAAGCTCGGAGAGGAGCGAGGTCAGTCCCGGGTTGGACTGACACAGCCAGCGGCGGTATGCAATTCCGTTTGTAACATTGATGAAACGGGTCTTGTCGATGTTGTAGTAATCGCGGAAAATGCTGTCCACGAGAATCTCCGTATGCAGCTTGGACACACCGTTTATCATGTGGCAGCACGCCAGGCAGAGGTTTGCCATGCGCACTTCGCCGTTTGCTATGACTGCCATGTAGTCAATCTTTGCGTAATCGCCGGGGTATATTTCGTTCAGCTTGAGCAGCAGACGGCGGTTAATCTCGGCAACAATCTGATAAATTCGCGGCAACTGTTCGCGGAACATACTCTCCGACCATCTCTCGAGCGCCTCGCTCATGACAGTGTGGTTGGTGTATGACAATGTTTTTTGAGCAATCTCCCATGCGTCATCCCAACCGTAGCCATATTCATCCATGAGCAGTCTCATAAGTTCGGGCACGCACAGCGCCGGATGAGTGTCGTTTATGTGCACTGACACCTTGTCTGCAAGATTGTCCAGTGTGGAATATTTTTTGAAATGTTTTGCGAGAATTGTCTGCAGTGACGCACTCACAAAGAAATACTGCTGTTTGATGCGCAGAATTTTGCCCTCAATGTGGTCGTCTGCCGGGTAGAGCACTTTGGATATGACCTCGGCTTTATTGTTCTCCTCGAGCGCCTTTGCATAGTCGCCGCGCGAGAATGCAGCCATATCGAGGTTCTTGGGTGATTTTGCGCTCCAGAGCACAAGCTTGTTCACGGCAGGGGTGTCGTAGCCGGAGATGAACATATCGTAAGGCACGGCGATGACGCTGTTGTAGTTTTTCAGCTCTGCGTGATATCCGTTTTCGTCGGTACTCTCTTCAACATAGCCGCCGAATTTTACCTCGACGGATTCATCGGTGCGCGCCATGAGCCACACATCACCCAGGTTGAGCCAGTCATCGGGAAACTCCATCTGCCAGCCGTCGATTATTCTCTGCTTGAATATGCCGAATTCGTATCTGATGGAATATCCGGTTGCCGGTATGCCGAGGGATGTGAACGAATCCATGTAGCACGACGCCAGTCTGCCCAGACCTCCGTTGCCGAGACCGGCATCCGGTTCTATGGCATAGATGTCGTGAATATCCACGCCTACGCTTTTGAGTGCATCCGCAAAAGGTTCCTCTATGCACAGGTTATACAGGTTGTTATGCAGAGAGGTGCCCACGAGGAACTCCATGCTCATGTAGTAGATGTGTTTGTCGCCATTTTCGTTCTCTTTTTTGGAGAACTCCATGTTTTTGTCTATCAGCAGGTCTCTGATGATGTAGCAGATTGTCTGATATACCTGTTGTTTTGTTGCGTCCTTGAGGGCACAGCCGAAGTATTTGCGATTGTGTTCTTCCATGAGCGCAAGAGCTTTTTTCTTGTCAATTTTCAATATGATCATTCCTTTCAACTTTGCTGTCCTGTTAATTCTTTGTATATTCCGTTATACAGCTCCGCCGGTACTTTCCAACTGCTGTCGTAGCGCATTATATTTGCCCTGAATTTGTCAAGCCTTCCTCTGTCGCGATAAAAATCCGCCGCGCGGCGAACCGCATCGAGCATATCGTGAGCGTTAAAGGCTTTGAAAGTGAAACCTCTGCCTTCGAGCGTCTCGGTATTTATCGGCGGCACGGTGTCTACCAGTCCGCCTGTCTCACGCACTATCGGAACTGTGCCGTAACGCATGGCAATCAGTTGAGAGAGCCCACACGGCTCACTCTTAGACGGCATGAGGAAAAAGTCCGCTCCGGCGTAAATCCTGTTGGCAAGAGCGGCATCAAATGTTATGTGTGCCGCAACTTTGTCCGGGTGAGAATATGCCAGAAAGTTAAACAAATCCTCAAAGCGCCTGTCGCCCGTTCCGAGCACAACAAGCTGGATGTCCATGTTTACAAGGTCACTCGCCACGCGCTCAACAAGCTCGAATCCCTTGTGACCCACAAGGCGCGATATCATCGCAACAACGGGCACATCTCCCCTTACCGGCAATCCCATGCTGCGCTGAAGATTCTCTTTGCAGCCATCTTTGCCGCCAAGGTCTGTCGGTTTGAAATTATAGGGTATGGTCTTATCCGTCTCGGGGTTGAACAGCTTAGTGTCTATGCCGTTAACTATGCCGCAAGTTTTGTAGCGGTTTTCGGAGAGTATGTTCTCCAAGCCGTATGCAAAATATGCGTAGCTCAGTTCATGCGCATAGGTGTCGGACACAGTGGTTATCTTGTCCGAGAGCACTATGGCGCATTTAAGGGCATTAATCATGCCGTCAAATGTAGCCGCATTGCGCCAGCTTTCGCTCACGCCGAGCACCTCTGTGAGAAAGTCCGGTTCCGCCTTTCCCTGGTACTCTATGTTGTGTATTGTGAACACGGTTTTTATGTGTTCATGTCGTGCGCTGTAGCCGTAGAGCGCCTTGAGCAGCAGCGGCACGAATCCCGTCTGCCAGTCGTTGCAGTGGATTATGTCCGGGCAAAAGTCTATGTGGTTTATCACCTCAAGCACAGCCTTGGAGAAAAACGCAAACCTTTCTCCGTCGTCATTGTAGCCATAGGGAGCGTCGTTGCGGCAGAAATAGTATTCGTTGTCTATGAAATAATATGTCAGGTCGGGGCGTCTGTTTTTGCCGACTCCTCCGCCCTTTATCGTCTTTTTGAACACTCCCGCATATACGCTGCGCCATGCGAGCGGCATATAAAAGCTTGTGACAAACTCCGCATCCGCCGCCGTGCCGAATTTCACCTTGCCGTAATACGGCAGAATGACGCACACTTCGTTGTCCTTTATGCGGTTAAGCTCCGGCGGCAGCGCACCGGCAACATCGCCGAGTCCGCCGGATTTTATAAACGGAGCCGCCTCGCCTGCTGCAAATAATATCTTCATTGGTTTCATACCTTTCAAATTGAATTTGTGTCACACCGTCTCGCCCTTGCGGACAACCACCGGCACGCTTGACGCACCCTTGAGAATTGCCGAGGGGGAGATGGTTACATTTTTGTCTATGATGGCATAGTCTATGGTTGCGCCTGCGCCTATGCGAGAGCCCTGCATGACTATGGAGTTGCGCACGATAGCGCCCTTTTCCACAACCACATCGCGGAAAAGAATGGAGTTTTCTACCTTGCCGTGGATATTGCAACCATCTGCCACAAGGGCATTGCTGACGCTGCTGCCGTCGTGGTAGTATGACGGCGCCTCATCGCGCACCTTGGTATGGATGGGTGCGTCCGGCTTGAATATATCCTTGCGGATACTTTCATCCATCAGCTTGAAGTTGTTCTTAAAATACGCCACGGTATTGTGATTTCGCAGAACCGCTCCGCCAAATTTGTAGGCGTTTATCTTTATGGAATCATCGTTGAATCTGGTGAGCAGATAGTCTTTTTCAAAACTGTATCTGCCGCGCGACACATAGTTGTTGATTATGTTTATGAGCGCCTTGCGCCCGATAATGAACATACCCATGCCCACAAGCGGTTTTCCGTCGAGCATATAGCCTATGGCAAGGTCAGTGACTGTGCCGTTTTCGTCCGCATTTACGACAAAGTCGCTGTCGCCGCATTCGTAGGAATCTATCTTGTCGTTGGCAATGACTGTAACATCTGCGCCCGAATCTATGTGTGACTTAAGCGCCAGTTCATAGTCTATGCTGCAGATGACGGTTGCATCGCACATGAGCACATAGTCCGGTTTTGTGGCATTAAGAAATGTGACTGCATTGCTGAGAGCTTCCAGGTTGCCGCGGTACACGTTGGTCACGCCCGTGCCGAACGGCGGCAGAATGTACAGATTTGAATTTTTTCCGCCCAGATCCCACTCGACTCCCGAGCCGATGTGATCCATGAGTGACTGGTAATTGTATTTTGTGATGATGCCTATGTGATTTATGTTTGAGTTGACCATATTTGACAAAACAAAGTCCACAAAGCGGTATCTGCCTCCAAAGGGCACAGATGCCATGGTTCGGTGGGCTGTCAGCTCACCCATTGTAGAATCATAGATGTTTGAAAAAATTATTCCGCTCATTTTCATAATAGCCGCACCTCTTATTCTATAACTTTTCCGTCTGAAATTTCTCTGCCTTTGCCCACAACGCAAATCTCTTTGCCGGAGTCGTCGCCGCTGCACGGGCTGCCGACCCTGGCGCCCGCACCGATGATGCAATCCTCGCCGATTATGGCATATTCTATTACTGCGCCGTCTTTCACCGTTACATCCGGCATAATTACGCTGTGGCGAACCACTGCGCCCTCGCCTATTGTACAGCCGGTTGAAATGACGGAGTTGTCGACCTTGCCGCGGATTGTGCAGCCCTCGGCTACGAGGGAGTTGTCCGTCTCTGCGGTGGACGAAACAAAGGTTGCCGGTTTTGCGTAGTTTCGCGCATATATCTTAAAATCGGGGTCCTTGAGTTCAAGCGGAACATCGGGATCAAGCAAATCCATATTTGCTTCCCACAGGCTGCGGATTGTGCCGACATCTTTCCAGTATCCTTTGAACGGATAGGCAAACATTGCTCTGCCGTCCGAGAGCATTTTCGGGATGAGATCCTTTCCGAAGTCGTTTGACGAATCGGGGTTTGCCTCGTCCTCGACAAGGTACTTGCGCAGAACTTCCCATGTGAACAGATACACGCCCATGGATGCTTTGGTGCTTTTGGGATGAGCCGGTTTTTCTTCAAATTCATAAATGGAGTCGTCGTCTCTGGTGTTCATTATGCCGAATCGCGACGCTTCATCAAGCGGCACATCAAGCACGGCTATGGTGCACTCGGCGTTTTTCTCCTTGTGGAAAGAGAGCATCTCGGAATAATCTGCTTTATAGATGTGATCTCCCGAGAGAACGAGAACATATTTTGGGTTATACATGTCGATGAAGCTTATGTTCTGATAGATTGCATTTGCGGTACCTTTGTACCATTCGCTGTTGTCGCTCTTGGCGTACGGGGGAAGAATATGCACACCGCCGAAATTGCGGCTGAGTCCCCACGGAGCGCCGTTGCCGATGTATGCGTTAAGCTCCAGCGGCTGATATTGGGTCATTATTCCGACAGTATCTATGTCCGATTTTACGCAGTTAGACAGCGGAAAATCGATAATGCGGTATTTGCCGCCGAACGGAACCGCCGGTTTAGCCGTGTTCTCGGTCAAAACTTTCAGTCTGCTCCCCTGACCGCCCGCCAGGAGCATTGCAATACATTCTTTTTGCATCTTATACATAAAACAAAACCTCCTTGTGTTTCTTTATTTTCTGTTACCGTCCAAAATGTAGAAACTTGTTGACATTGCAGGTATTGTAATCTCTATGCTTTGTTCGAAGCCGTGCATCGGTGTGCGCTTTGCTTTGGCTCTGCCGAGTCTGGGCGTTGCGCCGCCGTATGCTGCCTTGTCGCTTGTAAACACGCATTTGTATGTGCCTTTATCCGGCACGCCTATTTTGTAGCCCGTGCGTGTGACCGGACAGAAGTTGGATACAGCTATCAGATATCCGCCCGACTTGTCGCGGCGGATAAATGCCGCCACACTCTGTGCGCTGTCGTCCGGCACAATCCACTGAAAGCCGTTCCAGTCGGAATCATTTTCCCACAGTTGGGCGTGGGTTAAGTAAAATTTGTTCAGATCTTTCACATATGTCTGCATCTTTTTGTGTAGATCGTACTCAAGCAGGAACCAGTCCAGCTCCTGGGCATAATTCCATTCTATGAATTGTGCAAATTCTCCGCCCATAAAGAGCAGTTTTTTGCCAGGGTGCGCCATCATATATCCGTAAAATGCACGCAGATTTGCAAACTTTTCCTCATATTCTCCGGGCATCTTGCCTATGAGCGAGCACTTGCCGTGCACCACTTCGTCGTGTGACAGCGGCAGAATGTAATTCTCCGAAAAAGCGTATGTCAGCGAGAATGTCAGGTTATTGTGTCTGCCCTTGCGGAACAGCGGATCTGCCGACATATATCCGAGCATATCATTCATCCATCCCATGTTCCACTTGAAGTTAAATCCGAGTCCGCCGTCGTATGGCGGTTTGGTGATCATGGGGAAAGCCGTTGATTCCTCGGCAACCATTATTGCCGAGGGATTGAAGTTGAATGCGGCGGTATTGAGTTTTTTTAGAAACTCTATTGCTTCCAGGTTGTAGTTGCCGCCGTATTTGTTGGCACGCCAGCCGCCGTCACGCTTGCCGTAGTCGAGATAGAGCATGGATGCCACAGCGTCGACTCGTATGCCGTCTATGTGATAAATTTTCTGCCAGAATATCACATTTGATATAAGGAACGAGAGAACCTCGTTTCTGCCGTAGTCAAATATCCTTGTGTTCCAGTCCGGGTGCTCGTTTTTGAGCGGATCGGAATATTCATAGCAGAAACCGCCGTCAAATTCCATAAGTCCGTTTTCGTCTTTTGGAAAGTGTGCTCCCACCCAGTCCAGAATGACGCCTATGCCGCTTTTGTGACATATATCCACAAACTTTGCAAAATCCGCCGGAGTGCCGTAGCGTGAAGTGGGGGCGTAGTATCCGGTCACCTGATATCCCCATGACGGATCGTACGGATATTCCGACACAGGCATTATCTCGATGTGGGTGTACCCCATCTTCTTGACATATGGCACGAGCTGTTTTGCCAGTGACACATAGTCAAAATAGTTGTCGTCGGCGTGCTTTCGCCAAGAACCGAGGTGCACTTCATATATATTCATCGGATTTTCCAACGGCTTGTTCGATTTTCGCTTTTCGATATACTCGCTGTCCGTCCACTTGTAGCCGCTTATGTCATACACCTTTGAGGCATTCTCGGGGCGTGTGCACATATGAAATCCGTAGGGGTCGCTTTTCATTTTGCGTTCGCCCCTTTGGGTGAGGATGCAGTATTTGTAGTTGTCATACTGCTTTGCGTTTTTGACATATGCCTCCCATATGCCGCCGTATATGCGGCTCATGG
This sequence comes from uncultured Clostridia bacterium, assembly GCA_934454585.1. Classification (GTDB taxonomy): domain Bacteria; phylum Bacillota; class Clostridia; order UMGS1810; family UMGS1810; genus RGIG4708. The sequence goes on along the minus strand of CAKSFP010000035.1, from coordinate 3,911 downwards.
GGCAGGCAGACTTGTCCCAGTCGTTAAAGTCTCCCGTAACGGATACCGCCTGTGCATTCGGTGCCCACACTCGGAAAACATATCCTTTGCCTTGCGGATGGCAGCCCAACAGCTCAAAGGCGTTCACGGAGCTGCCGGACAGAAAACTGTCCGTCATTTTGATTATCTCTGTCTTTTGCATTTACTGACCACCCTTCAAAAAAACAACATCATATTAATTATATGCGCATTTGCGCACGGAAATGCTTAAATCATCTGCCGGCTTGAGGCGACATATTATATTCCCGCACGCACTGCTGCAGTCGGTTTACTTCGCATAAGCGGTAATTTCCTGCGATTTGAATACAAGATTAATGACAAATACTTCGGAACGATTTACTCCGCTTTGTAATTTGAGTTGTATATCGGCTTGAACACATAGTTTTTCGATTTCAGATATTCTATCACATCCGGCAGTGTGTCCGCCGTTATCTGCTTTGCACCGGCATCATGCATCAGCACCACTATGTCCTCTTTTGTGCCGTCGTTAGTGCTCTGTTTCAGGCTGTTCATTATATAATCCTTGTCGGGATTCTGTGTCTCCGCATCGCCGGTGAGTGCCGTCCAGTCAACATACTGATAACCCTCTGACTGAATGTTGTAGATGTAAAAACTTTTGTACACCTCAAATGAACCGCCGGGGAATCGGAACAGCAAATTGTTGTATTTAGTGCCGATTATATTATCAATGGTGTTTTTGCATCTGTTCATTTCCTCGTCAAACTCCGGGTCACCGGAATACATGTAGCCATAGTCGTGCGAGTATGAATGATTTCCGAGGGAGTGACCCTCGTTGTACATCCTCTTTACCAGGTCAGGATAGCTCTGTGCGTTTTTTCCCACCAGGAAAAATGTTGCCTTTACATCATACTTTTTCAGTGTGTCGAGTATACTTTCCGTCACGGTGCCGCTCGGGCCGTCGTCAAATGTGAGGTAACATGTTTTTACATAGTCGTATTTGAAAAGATTTGGCACCTCTCCCCTTCCCGGCACATAAGCGTGTTTCATTGCTTCTTTATATGCGGCATCTCTCGCCCGGGCATTTGTGTCCGCAATGGCCTGCGGAGTCTCGGGCAAGATGTAGTCCTCCGGTGCATAGTTTATAGCAAGCGCTCTGTCGAGAGCCTGCCTCTGTGCTATTTGATCCGTGTAGAAACGGTAGCCGTAAAATCCGCATCCGCCCACAATGGCAATCAGCAGTACAACCTTCACAGCTGTGAGGAATACTTTGCCGGCCGATTTTGAACCGTTGCGCGATCGCTTGGGCGCCTTTGATTTCCTTGGTTTTTCGGCAATTGCCGGCTTTTTGGAAACATCTCGGCTTCCCTGTTCTTCTGCCTTTTTCGGATGTTTGATTTTTTCGTTTTTCTCGTTTTTCTCGTTTTTTTCTTCTTTTACGCTTTCGGTTGTTTTTGCCGTTTGAACATTTTTTTCGTCTTTTTCGCCTTTTTCAACGCGATTCGGTGTTTCGTCGTCTATTCTCACAACACCCTCGGGCAGATTTTCAAACGGGTCATCCCTTTTCGGTATTTCGGACATAATTCCGTGCACATCAAGGATTGGTTCGGCATCAGTGCTTTTTGGGGCCGGTTCTTTTTCTTGTGCCGTTTCAAATTTCGGATTGTCGCTTGGTTTTTCAGATTCCTCCGGCTGCGGAGAAATTGAGTTCTTGTGCGCTTTTTGAGCAGCTTGTGTTGCCTTGATTTCCTTTATTGTATCGTAAAAATGATATTCCGATTGCGCTTTGGAGCTCTTTTGCAAAACCGGTTCCTTTGTCTCCGGCGTTCTCACTTCCTTCGGGAAAATAGGCTCACCCGGCTCTGTCACGGGGCGAACATTTGCCTCTGCCCTCACTCCCGAAAGGTCGGGTTTGTCTATGGGCTCGGGACGGGGGATGCCTGCCCCGGTTATCACTGTGCCGTGTGACACGAAACTTTTTTCTCTGTTTTCGTTTCCTACATTATATATGTTTTTGTGATCCGCTCCCTTGTCAGCGAATGCCGGGCGAAAATCGTGTGATTTGGTTTCGGCTTCTTTATGCGGTGCAGTGCTCGGCTGAGTCTTGCTGCTTTGCGGTGCGGATACGGAATTAAAGCTCGACTTAACGCTCGGCGAGAAGGTAATCTTCCTGTCGGCGCTTTTGGCGGCATACCGCTTTATGTATGTTTTTTTAGACTTAAACATAGCCATGCTTTCTCCTCCTGTTCCTGTTTGTTTATGATTTATTCGCCTTGCTCGGCGAAAAGTTTTATTTGCTGTTTTGATGAAGCGTAAAAAACATTAAAAATGTTTTAATTGCTCCAATTCTATTATATCTGTTAACGGCGCAAATATCAAGATTAAATTTTGTTGTTTTTATAAATTTTTTCAAGGATAATAAAATCTCAAAGCGGTTAAGTTAAATTCAGCAGAAAATCAGAGAAGATACGATTGGAAAAAGGGGAGAAAAATTATGAAAAACCGGGGATTTGCCGAAAAAATAAATGAGAAAGCTAAAGATTATGAAAAAAGCAAGAAAAAAATCATATGCGCAGCGGTTTTATTTTTTGCGCTTTTAACGGCGGTGTGCGCTGGCCGTATCGGTTATATATGGTGCTCCGTTCCTGATGAAATATTCGTAGTTGAGGGAGAAAAATACAAATTTGACAGATTCGGTATATTTTCAAATTTGTTTTCCATGAGTGCAAGGACAAATCACGACGGCGTTCTTGCGCCCGATGGCACGGTGGCTGCGGCCGGTTGTGTATTTGATGCGGATATTCGCTTTGCCGGGGCACTTGATGTCAAAACAGTGACGGTGAATATAGTGAGTAAATCGTATGTGGTGCCGTGCGGAGACATAATCGGCATAAAAGTGTTCTCCGGCGGACCTGTAATTGTAAAAAACGGCAGTTTTCGCACAAAGGGCGGTGCCCTCACCTGCCCCGCAGAGCAGATTCCTTACAAAAAGGGTGATGTGATATCGTCCGTGAACGGGGTTCGCGTGACAAGCATAAGCGAATTTGTAAAAGAAATCGACAAGAGCGGCGGCAATGAGGTAATGATTGAGATAGTGCGCGGAGATAAGATGTATTGTGCAGAAGTATCGCCGCGGATAGATGCCGACGGCGGTGGTTATAAGATAGGTCTTGTGGTTCGCGACAGCATGGCCGGCATTGGCACTCTGACATATTATTGCCCGTCGGACGGCACTCTGGCTGCACTGGGGCATGGCATCACAGATTCGGAAACGGATAAGATCTTCCCGGCCGGCAGCGGGAGCATGGAGAGTGCGCGAGTGCTCAGCGTTGTCAAGGGTAAGCGCGGAACTCCCGGTGAGATTCACGGCATGTTTTCCGGCGGTTCAGTCGGAAAAATCCGCTCGAACACCGCATGCGGCATATTTGCATCTGCGGACGGTGTGCAGATCGATGCATCAAAAGCGGTGCCGGTTGCCGATGCGTCACAGATTCACGAGGGTGCTGCCACGCTTATTTGCACTGTGGATTCGGACGGAGCAAAAGAGTTCGAAATAGAGATAGAAAAAATAATGTATATGAATGAAAACAATTCCAAAGGGATGGTCATACACATCACCGATAAAGGCCTTATTGCAGCAACAGGGGGTATTGTTCAAGGAATGAGCGGTTCGCCGATAATGCAGGATGGATATCTTGTCGGTGCGGTTACCCATGTTTTTGTAAATGACTCTGTGCGCGGATACGCCATAATGGCAAAAACCATGCTTGCGGAGGGAGCGAGGAAATGATATATATGGTATTCAAATTGCAAAATGACCACAACATTTAGCGGCACTGAAAAAGGCTGAAAAAAATTTTGAAAAAAAGTCGAAAAACCCTTGACATCTGTTTTTGTTTGTGGTATTATAAATA
>CAKSFP010000034.1 GCA_934454585.1 uncultured Clostridia bacterium | reverse complement strand
AGTGCTATGGCATTGCCCTTATATGTTATGTATACCTTGTCAAGCGCTTTGAATTTTTCGATGTCAATAACACCGATCGCAATTCCGTCAAGTTCCCAGCCGCCCATATAGTAGCTCAAGTCATATGCCACGGTTCCCGTCGAGTACACATCAGATGTCAAGTGCCTGTGTGCTTTCACGGCTTTGTTGTCGCACTCCTCGCGCACTTTTGTTATTTCTTCATCTATCTGTGTCTTATATGCGGCTATTTCGTCAGCATACTCCTTGCACATATCGGGCATATCGTATGAATCACGGTAAGCGCCTACGCGTAAGCTGATGAAACACATATTGGTTACAACTCTCTTTGTCACCGTTTCGGCTGTCTCTATGCCGTAAATGCCGATGTAGATAATGCCGGCTTTGCTCAGCATATCGTTCGGCACGGCGCATTTGTTATTGACTATCAAGCGTTCATATACCGAATCACCGCAGGTGAACACCGCAAACCAAGTTAAACCTTGAGTTCCTCTTTCAAAGATAAATTCACAATCATATGAATTGTAGTTTCCGACGACACCGTTGTTGACATTAATCAATCTGAGTCTGTCGCCTTTTACGAGAAAAGTGTATTCCATAACATCACCTCATTAAAAAAGCCAAATTTCAAGTCCAAGTGCGGTATTTCGATTCATTTCATTTGCATTAACTGCGTATGTTATTTTGCTGCCGTCTTTTTTTACATACAATGATAATTTATATGATATCGCACCGCAGCTGACAAAAGCGCCATTTTCTAAAGCTGTTAGATTTTTTCGCGTGTCAGCACCTCTTTCATAGCTTGGCGATAACACATAATTAAATCCCGGAAATCCTGCGTCGAAAGTAGTAGCAACAAGCTGATAGTCATATCTATCCTCTATATACTCATAATGGTCGTACACACGCGTTGATACATCATGTTTATAGATATTTGCGCTCGTTGACCCTATTTTCGCTGTCGCAAATGAACGCATATCAACAATAGTACCGTCTGCTTTCAGCTTTGCCAGCATTACCGCGTCGGTCAATGTTACCGATGTCGCAATCAAGTCTATACTGTTCGCCCCCAGGTTTCGACGCAAATAAACATATTGCTCAGTGTCAGCGACACGCCCCTCAACCTCGAGTCCGTCCGCATCAATAATGATGCAGCTGCCGTCCGTCATCCAGCAGGTCCCCTGTGACACTTTAATCTTGCCGTCGTCCGTGCCGACAACCTTGCATGAATTAACATTGTATAGATCTATCCCGGGTGTTATGAAATTTGAAACGGCTGTTTCATAGTCAATCAGTGCGCTCTCTTTCGGCTGATACAGGCTTACCCCGCCGCAAGTCAACTGCGCGAACACATTATTCACATCTTCTGCACTGTAGGTTTGATTGTCAAGGAAATAAGCTTTTGCTCCCATGGTTTATCACCCTTTCAATATTTTTTTGAGTTTACTCTCTGCCGGAGTGCCGAATGTCGGCAGAATATAACTTTTCGCGTGTTCGAAATACATAGCCACTTGCGTTATCGGCAGTGAATCCGTCAGTCCGCGAAACTCGACATCAACTATATCACCGAGTGTGTAGTCGGTGTCATATATCAACTTTGATGTCGGTGTGCCCGTGAGTGATTCCGTCGCTTTGTGCTCCGATTTATACTTTTCGAGGTCGGTTTCGCTTGTATACCCCTCAAATCTCTCAATTCCGGCAGCAGTTCCGTCCGAGATTATCGTCTCCTCGGTATCTTCGCTCTCTTTATGCGGATAGTAGAACACATTGTTCAAATCGAGATTTGATTTTTCGTATTCAATCTCATCGAGATTATGCAGCCGAGCGCTGAATTTCACGAGCGGATTGAACTTTTCGGCAAATGTATAAAACACTATGCCGTCACGGCTGAATTTGAAATCATAACTTATGTGATGTTCGGCGCAAAAGCTGTTGAGCGTGTCGGACACCTTTTTGCTTTTTTCAAAAGTCACATCAAATTTTTCCTCATCTGTGGCCGCAACCGCCTCAACAGTCAGATTATTAACCGCCCGATCACCCGTGGCAAGCATTTTTACGGCAACATCTTTAACGATATATTCTGCCGTTTTCTGTTCGTACACATGTTCTGATTCAAATATACGCTGAGATAACAGCGATTTCAAATCCTTTCCGATGATGCTTGTACTCGTGAATGTGCTCGTCAATTTTCGTATAATAAATGCATATCTGTCATATAGCACAATGTCGCCGATATCCAAAGGCAGATATTGCATCTCAAGCTGGATACTGCCTTCGGAATATAGGCTCTTTTTAATCACGGCGGAGTTATATTTGACTATTGTGTTTTTTCGCTCATATGTGAGCGGATTATAAATAGTTATCATGATTCACACCCCCGCAAATTTGTCACGGTGACGCATCATAACCGTGATGTTGGTCGTTTGTACCTCGATATCGTTTGCACCCACGCAGAGCGCCCAAAAGTTATTAATGACATCTATCGAATTGATTATATTTCCGACCTCGCTTGAAACAACTGTGCAGTTGTACATATCCACCGTTATTGTCTCGCCGGTTGCCATGCGTCGGTTAAGCACAAGACTTTTGTCGACGGTGTGGTTCATTATTTTAATGTCGGTTGTGTTCGGTTGTTCGCAGGTTATAATCAATGTCGGGTATGTTTCGGCAATGCCGCCGTTGAATACATTGTTTCGGCTTATTCTTTGCGAAAACATAGCCGGCAACATTGTTGCACGCGTCAACAGGCTTTGAACACTATACAGTTCGGTTATTGTTTCATCGTACGACTCTATGTAGTACCCCGGCACGGTAAGATATATTATATAATCGATCTTGCGTCCGAATTCAACTTTTGAAAATTCGGCCGTGCTTGACGGCTTGGCGATGAAACGATAATCTTCATAATAATCATGATAGAAACATTCTATGGTTTCTTTCGGGTTAATCTGCCGTTCGAGTTCTTTTTTTAGCGAGAGTAAATCCTCGAGATTGTCAGCAACAATGCAACCTTTGATTGTTATTTCGCGAGGGCGGAACAGAGTATCAAAATACTCTGCTCCGTCTGTGCCATAGTATGTTTCTTCGCGTTCGCTCACATCCCCGGCGGACAGACCGTCTATGGAGCTGAACAGATACGGACTGCCTTTGCCGATGAGAACCGTGCCGACTTGAATTAATCTTTTTGGTTTTATCATAATGCTCCCTCCAAGTCGAGTTTGTTAAACAGTTTATTGACTTGCCTATGCTGCTCATATGCCGAGCTGTTCGAACCGCCTTTGTTGTTGATAGTCACAGAGTAGTTGCGGCTGTTATTATTGTTCGTTGTGTAGTTGCGCGCCATCGAGTTGAGACTGGTGCGTGCATCGTTAATGGTTGCGCGGATTGACGATATACGGCGGTTAATCTCGGACATTATCGAATCCATCTCGGCATTGAATTTGCTACCGAATTCCTGAGCACTGTTTTTGCCGCCTTCGCCGAATTTTTGAACGATCGTATCAAGTGAACCGGTGACGGTGCCGAGAAAATCATCCTCAAGCCGCTGAGCCTCCTTTGCATAGGTAGCGGACGCGGCGAGTTCTGCCTCTTTCTGATATATCTGATATCCCTGCATATACTCGTCAAATTTGCCGGTGTCAACGCTGAGCAACTTGTCAATATAATCTTGACCCTCATATCCCATGTTGCGCACAAGTTCGAGAAAATCGTCTCTTATGCCATCATCGATGTCGGTTGTCTGCAATCTGTTTTCAAGCGCAAGCAACTTATCGGCATATGCCGCCATCTCCGCAATCGGGTTGTTCCAATCCGTCAACTCTATATCCTCGATTGTTTCATCGCCGCCGTCGGCACCGAATCCCGAGAATGTGATTGAAGTTTTGGAATACAAATCGGCAGTTTTCAACTTTCCGGCGAAAGACTGCTGTTTTTGAATATATTCAGCCTCGATGTCGGAGAGGTTGCTTGTCACGAATTCCTTGATATTTGCTATCTTGGTTTTGAAAGCCTCCTCGACACTCATGTTTTCATTAACGCCGTTTGCAAGACCCTCCATCAAGAAATCGCTGACTTTCTTCGCCCATTTTGACGGTGAGTGTTCGTCGAATCCTTCCTTGCCGGTAAACCATGATTTTATTTTATCAACCACGCCCCGGACTTTGCTTTTCAACCATTCAACTTTATCACTAATACCGTTCCACAGTCCTGTTATGATGTGTCCGCCCACTTCGAACATTTTATTAAAACCGTTTTTAATCGAACCGACAGTGTTATCAACCCATTGTCTGAATTTTGGATTTAGCTTATATAGCAGATTAAACAACCCCACAAATGGATTGACAAGTATTGTCGCAAGCTCTTTCCAGTTTGTTTTTATAAATTCGAGCATTTTGTTAAACCCGTTTTTAATCGAACCGACAGTGTTATCAACCCATTGTCTGAATTTTGGATTTAGCTTATATAGCAGATTAAACAACCCCACAAACGGATTAATAAGTATGGTCGCGAGTTCTTTCCAGTTTGTTTTTATGAAATTAACAATGGAATTAACTCCGTTGCGGAACCATTCGCATTTTTGATACAATGTCACAAGCGCTGCGCCTATAGCTACAACAAGAGTAATAATCAATCCTATGGGGTTTGCCGCAAGAACGGCATTGAACGCCATAGCGGCTGTTTTTACTATTGTAAATCCTGTTTTTATGACGGTGAAAACACTTGATAAAGTTTTCAGAACACTGATTACTGTTGATACTCCGGTGGCAATCTTGCCTATTATTATCAGAGCCGGACCGATTGCGGCAACAATACCTGCTATAATCAATATTCTGTTCTGCGTGCTTTCGTCAAGCGACAGAAACCATTCTGCAAGCTCGGCAAGCCGCATTTTCACTTGTGTAATTATAGGCTCTACCCGTGCGCCGAGTTCAGCCATTGCGTCATTGAGGCGTTGAGCCGCATCACGGCTTGCCATTACATCGGCGTTAGATTCTCTGAATGTGTTGCCCGCATCGCGGTATACATCGCTCAAAGTCTTGGTAATAAGTTCACTTCGTTCTTTCTCGCTGTTGCATGCGGCAAGTTTTGCATTGAAGTCATCTTCACTTATGCCTACCCAGTTTAGAGCGTCCGCAAGCGGGCCTGTGACCTCGCCGACTTTGGCGGTCTCGTTGGCCGCCTCAGTTAGTCCTTCAATCGGCAGAGAATCGCCGAATGTGGTAGCCACGCCGGCGCAAATATCAGTCCATGCCGCAAGTTCTTCGGCGCTGTTGGTGAGTTTGGCAAGGTGACTGACCGCCTCAACGCTCCTGTCGGATTCTCCAAGAATCTGATAGAACCCGTCATATACCATGTGAGCGTCATCAACTGTCTTGTTGCTTGATACAAAAGCAGATTCGAGCCGCGACATATCCTCTCGATATTCTCTGGTTGCCTCTGCCGCTCCAATGGCTGCGGTTGCCGCGCCGGTCATTGCGGCTGTGACCGGCAAAAATTTTTCACCGATGCCGCTTATTGATTCACCGGCTGACTTGATTTGTGTGCCAAGCACGGATGATGAACTGTGTGCCTCTTTTTTTAGTTCCTTTAGGCTGTCCTTGGTCTCTATAATATCGCGTTGCAATTGCCGGTATTCTTCGGAGTTTACCTCAGTGCCTTTTTTCATGTCGGCGTCGCACTGTTTTTTCTCAGCTTTCAATTCCTTAAGCTTTGCCTTTGTGTCGCTGACGCTCTTATTCAAAAGTTCTTGCTTTTGCTTGAGCAGCACCGTATTATTCGGGTCTAACTTGAGCAGACGCGAAACTTCTTTCAACTCTTTTCCGGTATTTTTCAGTTCGTCATCTATCTCTTTCACAGAGCGTTTCACTCCGTCGCCGAAACTGCCGTTGCCGTCTGATTTCAGCTTTTTCAGCCGATTCTCGGTATAAATAATTTCTCTTTGCAGATCTCTATACTGCGCGGCGTTGACTTCCGTGCCGTTTGCCATGTCGGCGTCGCACTTTTCTTTGGCGTTTTTGAGCGTTTGCAGCTTGCTTTCGGTAGCGGCTATATTCTCGTTGAGTACCTCTTGTTTTTGTGCAAGCAGTTCGGTGTTTTTCGGGTCAAGCTTGAGCAGACGGTTAATGCCTTTTAGTTCTCCCGATGTCTGCGCAATGCTTTTGTTGACATCGCTGAGGGCGGTTTTCAAGCCGTCCGCATCGCCGCCGATTTCGAGATATAATCCCTTAACATTACCTTTACCTTTTGCCACATCGTCACCCCCTCGTTATTAGAATTTATCAAAATCATCCTGTGTAGCATCTATCTCCGGCGTGTCGTCCTCTACAGTGTCGTTAATCTTCTCTGTCACCATATCCATGACAAGCCCGATATCGAGCAAATCAAGGTCGGCTATCGACATACCGAGTTCAACCGCGCGGAGCATGAACAGTGGGGTGGTTATTTGCCGCGTGCCCGAACCGAGTTTTTTTTTGACTCTACGAGCGTCGCGGTTTCCAGGTTCCACATCTCAAGAATCTGCGGCAACACTTCCCAAATATCAAACATCTCAAATCCGTCGAGCCACTGCTCGATATCGGCGGGCACGGACGGGTCTGCCTGTCGCGCCATTATGTAAGCTACATTTTCAAACATCTCGAGATTTGCTCTCGAAAAATTGCTGTTGTCGCGATTGCCGTTTTTCATGGTTTTGCCGAGCGCCATCATGTCAACCATGAGGTCGCGACGGAATTTCATGCGGTATCTGCGCAGTGTTCCGGCAGTTGCCGCCATGGGAATTTCTCTGCTACCGAATTTTATGATTTTCTCCATTTTCATTTCCTCCTGATACGGGAAAAGAATTGAGGTTTAGTCACCGCCGGATAATGAAGCTTGCTCTCGAAACAATATTTTTTGTGAAGTTCAAGGCGAAAAAGCGAGGAATCCTTTCGGATTGTAAGCTTTTTCAACGCAGAAATTCGCAAAAAAGATATTTCTCAGAACAATGTTGCATTGTCTGACGGTGACTCATGCCCCAATCCTTATTTGCTCGCCGTTACCGTGCTGTCCTTGATGTATACCGACTTAAACCAGTTTGCATACGCCGCGTCGCCGGTCTTGGCTTTTGCCTTGATGTCGCCGGTGGTCTTGCTCGGCATACATTTGATAGACAGCTTGTCTGTCTTGTTTTCGATTTTCTCGCCCTTGGTGCCGCTCTCGATATCCGGCTTGGAGAACCGGCAGTTATACAAGAGGTGACGGGTCTTGTGTGCGTCGCCCGAGAATTCAAACATGAGTGCCGCACGGACGGTCTGCGCGTCTTTATTCTCTATGAGTACTCCGTTTTTGTCGAGAGACTCACCGAGTACAGAAACACGGAAAGCGTCGGGCAGATTCTGAAATTCTATGTCTCCCTCATAACCTTTGTTTTCTTCGATTACTGCATATTCCTCGTCATCGTCTGCGGCAATAGCCGTGCGCTCCGCTGTGCTCTTGATAGACAGGGAAACAGCGCCGTTTACCTTGGTGGGCGTGTCGTATGTGGTGGTTTCCTCAGTCTCCTCTTTAATAAGCGCAAAATATACATTTTTCAAGCCGTATTTATATTTATTTTCTTTTGTTTCTGCTGCTGTTGCCATGGTTATTTCCTCCTTAAAATTCGATATCATATTCGACACAATAAACGCCTTCGGCATCTATCCTGCCAATATTGCGGAATCGGTAAATCAATTCGTTTTGGGTGAATATTTCCTCAAGCTTTCGCTCGGCATCGGGTGATTTGTACTCTGTGTAGAGTTCGACCGTGACGGTTGTGGTGTAGGTATACACAGTATCGTCGGCGAGCACCGAACTGCGCCCAGCCTCATAGTAGATGATATAGGGTTTGCTCGGTTGTTCCTTGGTAAATGCATATGCCACCGGGTAGCCGGCGGAATCGAGAATCTTTTTGAATTCTGCAAGCGTCATATTCCAAGCTCCTTTCGCACTTTTTCGGCAAGCGTGTCAGCAATTGCCTGTGCGTCCTTATAGTGCGGAAATTTGCGAGAGCGACCGCCTTGCGGCATCTTATGTCCGTCCTCAAGCAAGTGGGATATCTGATATTCACGGTTCGATACTTTCCAGCCGATGCCGCGTTTCAGTTCCTCTTTATAAAATCCGCTTGCATATTCTCCCGTGCGCTGTGGGATTTTTGAATTTGAACGCAGATTTTGATATGCCTCATCCGCCACCTCATCGGTGCACTTGCGCAGAATATCGTTTACGGTGTAGTCAAAGTCCTCAAGGATCTTTTTCAGTTCACCGCCAAACGCATCAATTTTTGTGCTCATTGCTGACGCCTCCGATTCTTTCCTCAACCGTAATCTCAACCACATCATCGTGCCGATATGTGCGGATTATCGCATAGCGCTTGCCGTCAACTTCTGCAATCGGCTGATCGGAATAATTCTCCGACCAGGTTGTTATTTTGAAACTTGGGCGAATACCCGCTTGGGCCGCTTTGTAGAACTCCGCTGCATATATGCTTGATATCTCGCAAAGTATCGGTTCTGATACGGTTTCGACACTGCGCTCGACGCCGATTTCGTCCTTAACATATTCAACGCTCACAAATTTGCAAACATCGTCAAAGCTTATGTTATTTGCGGATTTAATCATTGCCATTGGCGCGCTCCCTCGTCTTTCTGTTCAGTATGCGTTTCTCCAGGTTTACCGGGAAAGGAACACTTTCCGTGCGTTTGCGATAACTCCACGCCGCATAATCTGACAGGAGCATTGCGTCATCTGCGGCGCTCTCGTCAAGAGTAACGCCGCGTCTGACAAGTTCGCCTTTGCAAGCATCTATCAACCTTTTGAAATATTCATCCCGTGCCGACCCCGTTATTCCGAGGTCGGCTTTCATTAGTTCCAGTACCGTCTCCATGACGATTAGTTATCTCCCGAGCCCGACGGATTGGCGGGCTGTGTCACAGTGTTGGCCGCGTCCGCTGCAAATGTTGCTGCGGTTGTCGGCGCTGTGTTCGCCGTGTTTACGATGACAAACGATTCCGCAATTATAGGTTTGCCGTCGTAACGCGCGGTACCCTTGAACACCGTCATATCTTCAATGAATTTCACATCGGACGACTGACCGAGTGTGGTTCCCTGTCTCTCGGCGAGCAGATAATTGCCAAGGTAACCGCCGGCAATGTCGTTGTCTGCCATGAAATCGAGCTCGACAATCTTGCCGCCGATAACGGGCATTGTCTCATCTGCCGATGCTCTGAGTGCAGCCGCGGAATCAAATGCGATTGCCTTGGTCATCAGATTGATGTGTGTTTTTCTGTTCATTATCCACACAAGATTGTCGCTGCCGTATTTCTTGCTGTCGGCAACTCCGAGGCTGTTGATGAGTTTTTCATAAAAAGTTGCGCCGGCCGATGATGCCAGGCTGAGTTTAACAACATTGCTCGTGTGCAAATCGCTCCATGTGCGTGCCTTTGCACTGTAGTCGGACGGTGCGGCGGTCTGCGCAAGTCTTGTAACAAAGCCGAGCGGCATTTTGGTGCCGGTGCCGTATACTATAGCTTTGTCGAGGGCGTAACCGATAGCTTTTGCAAGCATATCCATTATCTCACCGGCGAGATTTTCGTCGCTGTCCTCGAGCAACGAGTTCGAAATCGGCACATATCCGCCTACTTTGTAGCCGTCGACCTCGTCCTGGTTAAATGCAAATGTCAGTTCGTTTATAACGCCTGTTGCCTCGGTCCATATTGCCTCGGGCACATCGCCGACAACATTCTGACGGGCCTTGCCTTTAACCTTTTTGAGGTTTACACTGCCGACAAGCTTGCTGTACTCGCCGATGTTCTGCCTCAGCGTGTCGAGCATAACAACCGGGATGGTGAGGTCGGCATTTGTGACAGATCTCTGCTGGCCCTTAAAACTTCTTACTCTCTCGCAAAATTCCTTTACATCGCTGTGAGCAAAGAAAGCCGCTCTCTGCTCATAGTTCATGTTTCTGAGTGTCATACCTTTAATCATTTCTCTGTTTCCTCCCTCATTCTGAGTGTTGTCTCCGTTATCGGCAGAGCCTTCGCCGCCGTTTGCCGCCGCGTCAATATCGGCAAGTTCTTTCTCTTTCTCGGCGATTGCTGCGTTAAGGTCATCTATCGACTTGTCGATTTCGCCGTCGCCGAGTTCCTTTTCTATTTCGTCCACTTGCTCCTGGATGAGGGCGATGTCCTCCTCTGTCTCCGCCTCCTCCAGAGCCTTTGCAAGTTCGCCGGAGCGCACGGAAAGTTTCTCTCTCTGTTCCATAGCGTCCTTGAGCTTGTTGCGCAGAGATTTCAGCTCTGCTCTGAGTCTTAATTGTTTAAGCATTTTTCGATACCTCCGATTTTTTCTCTTATTTTTTCTTTGCGGACAGACAACAGCCGTTCTTTGGCTTTGTCTGCATCTGCGTGCCGCGCCTGAATCTCCGTTTGCTCATACGCCGGAAATGTGCAAATAGACACCTCCCAGGTGTCCGCCTCAATAATGGTGCTGCGATATGTTCCGTCATCGTCAATCTCGGATTTTTCCTCGACAGGGTAGAACCCGAAAGAACATCCGCTGATGTCTCCGCGCTGAACCTTTGCATAGGTATTGAGCGCGTCGCTGTCCGCAGGGTTGATCTTAACTCTGCCGAAAAGTCCTTTTTCGTCCTCGCTCAGTTCGAGGGTATTGTTCGACATTCTGCCGAGCACCGCCGCCATATCATGGTTGAACAGGCAACGGATGTCGTTGTTTTTCAGCGAATTGGCAAATGCGCCTTTTGTAATGCTCTCAATGTAGCCGGGGAATAATTCTGTCGGTGCGTCGAATACGGCGAAATAACCCTCTATGTATTTGTCCGCTGCATCCTCGCGCACCGTGAGAGACGATTTGCAAAAAGCGTGTCTCTTTTCATTCTGCATTTGTATCACCTCCATGGTCTAATTTTTTCTGCTTGCCGAGGTCGGCAACCTTGAGATAATTCTCAAGCACAGTGTAGTCATTCATAGATTCATCATCTATCGGGCTGTAGTCAAATTCACTTCTGCCTTCGTTGCGGTTGAGCATACCGCAGCCGACCATATCTTTGACGAAAGCCATCTGCTCGGACAGATTGTATTGCATGAGCGATTTTCTGTTCATGCGGAAATACATACTGTTGCTATATATAAGTCCCTTTGTAAGCGTTTGCTCAATGTTCTTTGCAAACGACATAATCGTTGTCGCTACAAAATTGTTGTATTCATCACGGTTGAACGCCTCAATGCCGAGCATAAACGGCGGCACACCCATTGCTCGGGCAATTGCCTTGGTGTCAATGGCTATGCTTTCGTTGACGGCAAGGTCGTTGAGTGTGAGCGGCTGAACAGTTTTGACATCTATCTCGCCGGCAGGGATCAGCCACGGTTCGCCTGCCTCATTCGTCTTGATGTAACTGTCGAGAATCTTTTGCCGTTTGTCGATGTCGTTAAGTTCCTCGGCATCGGAATTGGTTGTGATGATAATTGACGGTTTCCACTTCGACCGCATAAAGCTTTTTTTCGTGGCGTTTGCCTGGGCGATTGTCTCGAGGGCACTGCGTATCATGCCGACATATCCCTCGCCGCGGTAGGGGTAACGGGTGCTCGGGTTCAGAGTGAAATTGAGCACTTCATCGGCATTGAGCCGTTTGCCGCGGTTTTGAATATAATATCCGCCGTTCGGCATATCCACAATCACGGCGTCGGGCAGAAAACTCAGATCGCCCACATATCCGCCGTTTTCGTCCGCAGTGCTTTCGGGGTACACTATGCAATTATTTTTGAGAATCATCTCTTTTGCGATAGCGTACATCCAGTTTTTGCGCGTGAGCAGACCGCAAGGGGATATGTCAAGCTTTTTTGAAAGCCCGTTTTTTATGCGCACATCTCCGTTCTCGGCGTTCTGCATGAGCATTATAGTCATGTTCGACACCATGTCTGCTATCAGATGAGCGCACCGCTGCACCGTCTCGTTGTGAATTATGCTGACATAGCCTATCGGCATTATGTCATCGGCACCGAGCCACATCATGAAAGGTGCGTCCCTCGTTCTTTTGTTTTTGTGAAAAATATTATTCGCCATCTTTCTTATCCTTTCCGCCGCCAAACCAGGCAGCACCCTTTATATCCGACGACTGGTCCATATCTTCAAGCATTCTTACAACCGCAAAAACAGCGGCGTCGAAAACATCGATGCGCTGCGTGGGTGCAATCTTCTCATATGCGACCATATCGTCGGTTTTTTCTATCGCTTTCACATTCGATACACAGTATTCAAACGGTTCTGCGTGCATGTAGTACAGTTTGCCGCTCTTGGCTTTCTGCTCAATGTAGCGGAACCCCTCACTCTTTTTGTAGAAATACTGCGGCTGGTCTTTGACCTTGAATTTTGCTTTCTTCATGGCAATGAAGTATTCTCGGCAGAATTTTCTGTCGTGACCGACTTGTTTTATTTTGAATCCTCGTTTGCGCTTATCCACAAACCAATTAACGACCTCTGCCTGGTTGACAATCGGGTCGTTGCACATATCAAGCCAGCCGTCATCTTGCCATCCGAACAGCGGAATGTTATCCTCCTCAGCCTTTTGTGCCGCTGCGACAACAGGGAACCAACAGTGAGGGATAATTATAAGCACATCTTTGTACATCCCCACAAGCGCCGCCGCGGTGAGGTCGTGCAGCTTGGAAAGGTCGGCACCGCCGAACCACTTAATCGGCAGTTTGCGCACGGCATCTATCGACCAGTTGTATTTGCTGTCGGAGGCGATGAATTCATCAATATTGAAATATGCCTTCATAGCCGTTGTGTACACATCGAGACTTTTGGCAAAGAAATCTTTCCGTTGCTGAGGGTCGTTCTGTGCCTGGAGCGCGTCGTTGAGTATATCGTTCGGACGGATAGACACGCCGTAAGCCGGGTTTGCCATCTCGTGTACTTTCGGATTGGTATAGTCTATCGTGCCGTCCTCTGCCTTGTCAGCCTCGCAGATGAATATAAACAATTGCTCGTCCGGCACAAGCTTGTCGAGCACCTTTTTGCAATATTGCAGCCGGCGGTAACAAAAGCTATTCACATTGTCGCCGGCGGTTGTTATGCCGATCATCAGCTTATTCGTGTACGCCTTCATAGCCTCCTTGAGGATGTTATATTGTTTCGGTGTTTTGTACGCGTGTATCTCATCGGCAATGGCTATGTTGCAATTGAATGAATCTTGGGTGTCGGGGTTCGCCGCCAGGGCAACAATCGAAAGCGATGTGTCGCCGAGGTGTACATTTATCGAGTGTTCGTTGTTATTATCGATTATGCGGCACTCCGATGCGGTCAATCCCATGTGCTCCACATTGTACTTGACAAAGTTAAAACTCTCGAGCGACTGCTTGAGGGCGGCGGATGTGATGTAGATCTGACTGCCGCTCCGCCGATAGAGCAAGCCGAGTGCCCAGGCGAGCGCACCGGCGAATGTCGTTTTAATATTTTTTCGCGGTATGTATATAAACGCCTCGTGAAACCGCTTGACATCTGTGCCCTTTATGTGGAACCCGAGCAGATTGTACACAATGAACTTGTGGAATGGTTCGAGCAGAAACGGCGTCTCTCTGAGCGGTGTGCCGTCGAGCCGCTCACCCTTCATGTGGCGGAATGTGCTCTCGATTATCTGAATCACAAATTCCGCGTCGTCGGGCCGGAAATCATATTCGTCGCTCTCGAGGTCGTCGAGGAAACGGCGGCACGCCTTAATTCTGTATTCGTTCGCTATTATCTTTCCGTCGCACACCCCTTGAGCATAGTCGAGCACCGCTTGCTTATTTAATATCTTAGCCAATGGCTCTCAACGCCTTTGCGAGTCCGCTCTCCTCAGGAGCCTGTGCGGATTTTCCCTCGTTTGCGGCGCGCGGATTGAGGCACAGCCTGTCGCTGTATTGCAAAATATCTTTCCGCAGGCTCTCAAGGGTAGCGACTATCGGGTTTTTCTTTTCGCCGCCGTCCGCCGTGGTGGTTGAGTATTCAAAACCGTCATCACGGTAGATCTTTGTCAATCGCCGGTACTGCTCCGTAAGTTCGGAGTAGATATCGATAATGTCGTCATACTCGGGTTTATAGACGCCAAGTCGCCGCATCTTTTTTATCGTGTTGGATTTGATTGTGTCTTTTGTCAAAGCCTTGCCAGCCATGCGTTTGTCGCTCCTTTCCTCACGCGTGCGCGCTGTTTTGTAGAAAATCGTTCAAAAAAAGTTTTCAGAGTTTCACCAGAGTTGGAGATACTCACCATCACCGATGCCTCGAGTGCCGTTTCAAAGCCGCAAGGCAGGGGGGATTGTCGCGTTTTTCAATTTTTCTCCGCGCATCGTCAACCCATCGCCGTGTCGAGTGTGCATTGCATTGTGGCATTCTCGACAGAGCGGAATCAAATTCCATGCGCAGTATGTATACTCCGGATATTCCGACCTCGGGTAAATGTGATGCACCGCCTTAGCGTCTTTTCGTTTGCCGTAACGGACGCATATCGCACACATCTGCTTGCTCTTGCGCAGAGCCGTCGCCCTCAGCCGCGCCCACCGTTTATCCTTGCACCATCGCATAATGTTTCCCTCCGTCCTCAACCGCCGCCCCTTAATGTCCGGCACTGTGTTCTTTCATGATTCAATCATAACACATGGCTGAGGGACATTTAGGGACAAATTTATTTTTTTGCAGCAAAGCGATAATATATCTTCTTGAGGCTCGATGCCGTCACCCCGTTGCCGAAACGGTTTGCAATCTGCTGCCATGACAGACCGTCGGCAAATCTGTAGCGCACAATCTGCCGCAGATAGCTGTCGGATATGCTGTCAATGTATTCCTCGATGCGTTTGTGCTCACGGATGCACCTGAATTGTTTTGCTTTCAGCGACGACAGCATTTCGGAGCGCTCCGCCGCAAGTTCGGCATCGGGTTCGTGCTCTGCCTCTGCCGTCAGCCTCGATATGTTTTCCTCAAGCTGAGCAATCTCACGCCTCAGCCAATACATCTGCGATAACTCGTGTGTTGTCATGGGTTTCCTCCCTCTCAGTGCTCGGATGGTTGAGGATGTTATGCGCCACCTCTGCGGTGATGTTCACAACCTCGCCGTCTGCCGCCTGCGTGTAATAATACATTCCGTCTGCCGTCACATAGAGTTCACACTTGGTTGTCGTCATGCCGCTGTACACCTTTTCGGTAATCGGTGATTGCCATGTCACGCGGTACGGTTTTTCGAATGTTGCTAACTTTGTTCCGCACATTGTTTTCACTCCCTTTGATTTTTGTTGATTATGTATCTGACATATTGCGGTTTGTACGGTGCGTACTCACTCCGGAACAATATCTTTGCTCTCGGCGGTATGCGCAGTTCCGCATTGCTCGATACGACACGGTCCTTGAATGTCGGGCGGACGAGATTGCGGCTCGATGAATATTTCTTCGCGTCGTCAATCCTCCGGACTTGCTTTATAAAATAATGCGCTATCGGTGTGTAGTCATCCTGTTGTGACAGATACTCCACATCGACCGCGCCGTCAGTCCATTTTGCTTTCACGGTCTCAAAGACCTTTTTGTTAATCTCCGCTTGACTTCGCCCCGGTGACACACCGCGCATGACTATGTGATGATGCAAGCGGACTATCTCGCCCGTCTTGCCGTCAAGGTCAGATGTAATGCCGATAAACATGATATCTATGCCGTCCCTTGCTAATTCACGCTTGACCCGACGAATGAGCAGTGATGCATTGTGAACCGCCGCCTTGTATCTCTCCGTATCTTCATCCTCGGCATCTTTAACTTTTGCCGACAGTTTGCCGAGAGCCTTGTCAGAATAATCAAGACCTATGAGCAGATCGCCGGCACCGAAATTAATATTAAGCAACCGAGCCATTTGCTTTTCTGTTGACGCCGAATTCTGTTCTTGCTTTTTTATTGCCGAGCGAATCTTCTTTCGGTTTCTCTGATTGCCCGCTATGTAATATTTTGTTTTTTCTCCCACTTTGCCGGAGACATATGTTCGAGTGACCCAGTACCCCATGACAACCCCCTGTTATATTTTGTTTACGACTTATCTCGGATATTATATCCTTGGTCGTAAACTTAGGCTTTAACCAAGCCCTCCAAAATGGCATGACAGCCATTTCGGTTTAGGGCTTTTCTCTATTATATATAGGTAGCTATTTTATACTGTCTTTCACGGCGTTGAGGAATGTGTTAATAACCTCTTTGAGTTTTTCGCGCTTGTCTCCCTCGGATTGGTTCATGGTGCTGAGCATCTTGTTGAATTCATGCTGTGCGTTTTCAAAATGGACCTTGAACGCCGTCATGGTCTGCGACGACACCACGCTGATTTTGTTGTTAAGTTCGTCAACTTTGTTTCTCAGTTTTTCCGATGTCTCTTTCTCTGTCTTGACAGCCTCGTCCATGCGAATTTTTTCATTTTCGAGATTTTTCTCCGCCTCAAGCATTTTGGCGTGCGCGTCATCCTTTGCCGCCGTCAACTCATCTATATTTTTGCGGAGTTTTTCAAGTTCGGCGGTGTGCTCTGTCTCAATCTCCGTGCGCATTTGCTCGAGTTGTTCTGCGGACGCCGCCTCCGACACAATCGTCGGTGGATTTGATTTCAGTTCTTCAATCTCGGCATTGGCGGCGTCGAGTTTGCGTTTGAACGATTCCTCCGCCGCACTGTGCTTGTCAATCTCGGATTGCATTTTTTCTATCCTTGCGTTTGCCTCCTGTTCACGCCTGAGAGCCTCGTTTTTCTCTTTTACGGCGCTTTCTAATTCTCGTTTGCTCATTTCGGTAACGGATTTTTCTTCGCCGTTTACATCGTGTTTTTCACTTAAAAAATCATCCCGTTCAGTTGCCGGCAAAGCCAGTAATATCAAGGCTTTGGAGACTCCCAAATCCGTCACCGGTGACGGATTTGAATACTCTTTCGCGATGCGCATAAACCGCGCCGCAGTTTCCTTGCTGAACTCCGCTTTTTCCTCGAGCCACGCCTCCCATTCGCCATGGTTGAGCATGGATTTTGCCTCATTCAACCTCTTGCCGATTTCCAATATTGCCGCTCCGGCGTGTTGCTTATAGAACTTGATTTCTTCCGTTATAATCTCAATTGGTCTTTCAATCGCTGCATTTGCATTTTCTATAATTTCGTTCATGATTAACTGCTCCTTTTATTAACTTTTACTTTTTTTCTCAACCACGCCTCAACAAATGATTTGACCGCTTGATTTTTCTCATAACTGTCATTGTTGAGAGTGCGGCACTGGATGACTTCCTTGCCCATCAGTTCGAGGGTGTAATATGGCTTGTCCGGCTCTGACTTCTGCCGTACAAACATGATGAGCGTCTCGCCGTTGGCAACTCTCTTTGCATAGCCGCCCACACAGTGGTGCAGGATAGCGCCCTCCATGGCAAGCTCATGCGGCGATTCTGCCGGACGAATCATCAGGTTGCCCTTTCCAAAATTCAGCCGTGCAGCCTTTTCGGCGGCTTTTTTCACTCCGTCAATCACTTTTTTGTCGCGTTCCTCGCGGATGAGTGCCGATGTATGCGCGTGAGCGGTCTGCAAATCCCTTGGGAATAACACACTCTTGGATTTCATGTCATAGTTGAGTTTGACGCACTCGGTCAGATAATCGGCATAGTCGCCGAATAGGCGAGAGCAAGCCGTCCCTTGAAGTGATATGTATTTAATCGCTCTGCGCATACGCACATATTTGCTTATGAGCTCAACATCCTTTAGGCTGCCACCGCAATCCACTATCAGTGTAATGTCATCCCAATTCAACCCGGCATTGCTGAATGCCGTTATGTCATCAAGCTTTTTCATAGTCATGTCCGCCGGCTCGAATCGGTTGAACAGTGCCATAGGGATTTTGAAACAATCTTTCACGCGCTCTCTCTGCCAGTAGATGCAGTTGCCGTGTCCGCCGTTGTAGCCGCTGTTCTTCTCGTGCACCATCCTCTTGTATCCGCGTTTCCACAGAAATTCCATTATCGGAAAGCGGCAAAAGTTGATGCAATACATCAGCGTGTCGTTGTTGTTTGCGGCATAATCGGCAAGCTGAGCATATTGGAGCGGAGTGCCTTGCACAACCTCGGCAAGGTTGCCGTCAAAGAATTTGCCTCCGTAATAGTAGTTGTATATGTTTTTGCTGCGCTCCATGCTTCGTTCATAGCCGGTCCACATTGCCGCCTTGCGGCCGCGGATGAGGTATCGCGCACTTTCAATTAAATTATCTTTAAGTCGTGGGTATTCAGCATTGTTGTTTCGGCGCACTAACCAGGTCCGGATCCACAGGTCGCCGTCTTTGCCTTTTTGCAGAGCAGACACGGCGCCGACCTCGCAGGCGGAATTTGCTGCCGAATTCTCAAGTATGCACTGTACACGCTCGCCGCAGTTCGGACAGGTGACAAATGAATACTGCCTGAAACGCTCATGCCTTGCATGGACCTTGACGCCGCAGTACGCACAGGTGCCGCGGATGTTGCCTTTCTTATATACAAGCGTATGGTCGTGTTCGATAATTTTTCGGCGGACAAAGTCAACCAACCCGTCCGGCATATCTCTCGGGCAGTCGCCGACATCGTCATCTGCTATCAAACCCCGCGCCGTTCGAGCCTGCTCCATTTGTGCCGAATAGTAACTGTCAAGCCGAGTCTTGAGCGTCTCGAGCCCGTGATTGCCGTCATTTCGCACTCCGCAGAGTGTGCGGAGCACTTTTTCGCTTTTTTCGTCAACTTCCGCATATGTGTATCCGTGAAACCAGTCAACACGGCGGCGTGTATACCTTGTTTTGTCTATCTCCCGAACAGCAAAATCCTTTTTACGGTTAGAGATGACAACCCTCAGTGTCTTTGTCAAAACCCAGCTGTTATTGTAGTTCGGGTTTTCTATAAAATCTATAACATATAATGCCGTGCCGGCGATTATCTTTTTGCAGGCAGTGACGCGGTATCTCTGAGTGCCGCTCACTCTGCCGAGCTGCGCCCACGGCATGGATTTAATCTCTTTTGGTATCTCCACGGTGCGCCCCTCCTCACATCAGCAAGCTTTCAAAGTCGAGATGCAGACCGCCGATGTTTTCCTCCGACGGTGCGGCGACATCGGCGCCGAACCCGAAATATTCATCCACCATGCTGAACACATCTTCATCGCGTATCACAGCACAGCCGTTTGTTGCTTTTTCGCGCGCTTTTTCCTTAATCTCGTTGAGCACACCGCCGAGGCTCTTGTCCTCGGCAAGTATTTTTTCGGCAGTCGCCTCATCGGTGCAGCGGTCTATTATGTAATGACCGATTATCTCCATATACTCGTTTGTGGGTTCCTTTTGCATTTCTGCATTGATTTTTTCAATCGCCTTTTGCATTGTTCATTCCTCCTAATTGATAGTCACGCATATATTCAACACGGCGGCACTCAGCCAATAGACAGCCATGCGTGCGTCTGCGTGAAATGCGTACACAGCCGCCGAGCAGAATTGAATAATAATTAATATGATCGGAAATATCTTCGTACTCATCGCATACTCTCCGGCATCTTGATTGAATCACCGGGGCGTATGCAGCAATCATCTATCCCGTTAAGTCTTTCAATAACATCAATCGCCTTGCGAGTGTCAACGGAATCTCCGTATTGCTCATATGCTATCTTCCAGAGCGTGTCACCTTGCTGCACGGTGCGTGTTATATATTCGCCGCTGCCATTAGCCGCCGAAATATACCACGCACCGACGGCAACTACTTGAATATTTAACACCACCGCAACGATAACCATAGCTTTGAATTTTTTGTTCTTTCTATATAATCTGCACGCCTCATTCTTAAAGCTTACTTTGTGCGCCTGTGCACACGCCTGCACTATCATGACAACTATGGTTTCTGCAAAAACCGTTGTCGTCAGCACTATCATAAAAAATAATATAAACATCATATTCAGCCTCCGTTCATGTGTGTTGCGACATACTGACCGTATGTCATGCCGCAAGCTCTTGCAAGTTCGTTAACGCACGACAGCGTTTGCCGCTTGGCACGCTGTTGCTCTTTGCGCCGCCGTCTCAGTTCTTTCCCGTCTCTGCAATATGCCTCAATGCGGCACTCGTTACTGCAATACGCCCTTCGGTTGCTCTCTCCGCTCAGGCGCTTGCCGCATCCGCGGCAAAATAGTCCGTCCATCATCAATCACTCCTTGTCTATGAATATACTCATCGGGTTTGCCGTAACAATCGTGTGCGGTGTGCCGATGCCGCTACTGCGGATGCTGAGCAGTTCCACTCTGAGATATTTGCGGTCGTGCTCATCGTTTATTACGGCGAGGGAATATATTTTCTTGTACTTTCTGCCGTCACAGGTTACCGGCAAGCCTTTTTCCCAGGCATCTATCAGCTCGTCAAGAGTGGCTTGCCCGTCATTGAATCTGTCGTGACGGAGCTGCGGCAGCATAAGCTCGTTTAGCCTGTTGTATTCCATCGTCCGTCGGGTCACATACTCAAAACCGCTGTTCATTCGTCCTCACGCCCCGGCATTATCTCCAGTCCGCCGAATCGCAGATTCGTGAACATGTCGTTTACCATGCAATGCTGAATCACATTGTCAGCAACCGCACCGCTTGAGCTTTGCAGTCTAACCACAATTTTATCGTTCTTGTCGTACGGGTTGCCGTCAAACTCGATTGTTGCTCTGCTGCCCTCTGCCTCTGCTGTCTGCGCCACCACGCTGGCTATCCCCAAAATCTTTTCAAGTGTTTCCTCTTTCATCTTAAAATCCTCCTGTTTATGATATTTTTCTTGCCAGCACTGCGACCGACATATATTTGCCGTTCACAAGCTGAAATGTTTTCTTTACAGTTCGCGCATCTATCCCAAGGAATTTGCTGACCTCTTTAATGGTGAGCAGTTCCTTTGAGGGGTACATCGCCTTTATGCGCTCGATGTTGTCGCGATATCCCTCTTTCTCCATAGTTAATCATCCTTTCTATGTGCATTTATGCAAAACACAATCGCCTTATGGTCTTGTTTCAACTGTCGGAAGAACTTCGGTGTGCCAATATAACTTATAATGATACGGATCCGAATGTGTTCCTGTGATATCTTCGACTGCATACATTGTGTAGTCATTCAGATATACATAGTTTTTCTTGTATTCATTTGCGCCGGTCTTTACAGTCACAACAAGTTCGTTATTTTCGTTGTTTGATATATCCATGTATCCTTCTGCCTCGAGGATAATGTTATCTGTCCTTGCATTGTAAACAGTTATTTTTCGCTCACATTCAAAATACTGTGCCTGTTTGCTTATGTTGTAGTTCACTCTGCTCGCCTCGGAACATCCGGCAAGCGTTGCGGCAATACTCAAAATTGCCGCCATTGTTACAAATCGTTTCATTTAATCACCTCCTCGTTAAGTTGTTCCATAGCCTTTCCATTTTCCTTTCATCTCTGTGCCTCCTTAATAAATTAAAATGTTACTTAACAAGTGACATTGGACGCAAAAAAAATATCAATAGGATTTTCAATGCTCAATATGGATATCATTTGTTGAATTTCATCGCTATCAAATACACCTTTGCGCATCTTCGAATAAAAGGTTTTATCAGTCATTCCGAGCATTTTTGCGAGCTGTCTTTGCGATGTGCCGCGTTCGGTGATTAAACCTTTTAATTTTGCCGTGTTAATCATGTTCTCACCTCCGTTTGTCACTTACTGCGTAACACAATAATAACATTCATTTTGTTACTTGTCAAGTACTTTTTTTGAAAAAATATAAAAAAAGTGTTGCATATTGCGTAATTTGTGTTATAATATAGTGTATAAATGAATGGAGGTATAATATGACGATTTCAGAACGAATTAAAAAGAGGCGTCAAGAACTCGGGATGACCCTTGAAGAAGTTGCAAAAATTGTAGGCATAACAAGACAGACCATTCAAAGATATGAAAGTGGAGTGATATCAAATATTCCCTCCGATAAAATCGAACTGCTTGCAATTGCGCTACAAACGACACCTGCATTTATAATGGGTTGGGAATCAAATGAAATTGATTTTGAAAAATACGGGCTCAAACCTGTAGAAAAGAAACGGTTTCCGATGCTTGGGAAAATTGCTTGTGGGAAACCGATATATTGCAATGAGGAGTATGAGTCATATGTTGAGGCAAGTGCGGATATCAATGCGGATTTTTGTCTCATTGCCAGGGGCGACAGCATGATTAACGCTCGGATATTCGACGGCGATGTGGTGTTTATCCGTGAACAGCCGACTGTCAATAACGGTGAAATTGCTGCCGTCGTGCATGATGACGAGGCAACGCTCAAGCGTGTGTATATACAGTCAGACAGAATTATTCTCCGTGCTGAAAACCCTTTGTATACCGATATTGTGTTTGAAAGAGAAGAAATGAACTATGTGCGTATCCTCGGCAAGGCTGTCGCCTTTATGAGTTGCGTAAGATAAAAAAGAGGAGAGATCAACAATGGATGAGAATTCAAAAAAACTCAACTTGCTTGATAACATCTTAGGGTTCAGAACTCGTAAACCTTGGAAAATGGTTATTGCATCTCTGTACTACATTTTATGTATTATTGTTGCTTGGGGTAATGGTTTTTGGACAACCATAGTAATGGCTTTGCTTATTGCATTTATTCCGAATTTAATCGGCGCTGCAATAACAGTTGTCAGAACTAAAAATGCCAAACCGATTTTACCGCAGTGCGCATTTGCTTTTTTCTTAATAATCATGATAATTGTCACACCGGCTCCAAAAACTCCGGCACCGAAAGCACCCGATACTGTTCAAACCGAAAACTCCGATATTGCCGATAACGATGTAGCGGAAAACAATACGGACGAGGATAAACAAGAGGAACAGCAAAGTGCCGACGATGAAAACAGGGAAGATGAAGAATCTGCGAATAATGAAACCGACAAACTGGCAGAGCAACAGCAACCTCAACAGCCGGCGGCTCAGCCTGTCGAATCACCAAAGCCTGTTGAGACTCCAAAACAGGCAACTACTCCGGCACCGGCTCCGGTTGAGACTCCAAAGCCTGTTGAAACACCAAAACCGGCAGCAACCCCGGCGCCTGCTCCAACACCCGCACCGGCTGAATCGGCAACTTCGTCCGATGATGTAACTGTGTATATAGGACAGACCGGGACAAAGTATCACAAAGCAGGGTGCGGCACGCTGAAAGGCAAAGGTAGTCCGATAAGTTTACAAAAAGCTAAAGCTATGGGTAGAACAGCTTGCGGAAAATGCGGCGGTTGATTTTTCGGGAAAATCAATGATTATAATTAAAATTTTATTAAATTTTCAATAACATATTGACAAATAGAACTTATTAGTTATATTATAGTATTGAAAGGGTAAACTACTAATGTTTGAAATTGAATTTTATGAGGACAAAAACGGTTATTCGGAGACTGGAGAATGGCTCGACGAACTGGACGAAAAGGCAAGCACTAACAAGGATTGTCGAATACGCTTGAAAAAATTCACCGAGTACATGGAACTGCTTTGCAAATTCGGCACTTATATAGGCGAGCCTTTTGTTAAGAAACTTGTCGGGACGGAATTTTGGGAATTGCGACCGACAAGGGACAGAGTGCTTTTTGCCTATAAATCGAACAACAAATATCTGCTCTTAAACCATTTTGTCAAGAAAACCGAAAAAACACCGCCGCGTGAAATTGAAAAGGCGCGCCGAATGTTGGCTGATTATCTAAAAAGGAGTGAAAACAATGCGTAACTGGAATGATGTAAAAAAGAATATCAAATCGCTGTCACAAGATGACTGGGACGAAATCGACTTGAAGGTTAAAATCATCGGTGAAATCCTGGAGGCAAGAAAGAAATCCGGCATCACTCAATCTGAACTTGAAGAACTCACCGGCATAAAACAAACCTTTATCGCAAGATTTGAAAACAACCGCACGGATCCGCAGCTTACAACGGTCTTGAGAATACTCAGACCGCTCGGCTTAACATTGGATGTGGTTCCGCTTAATACACATACATCGGTTTGAACCTCGCAAAACCGTGTCATGGACAATAATTAATCAATAAAAAATGCCCCACCGTTGCAGCGGCAGGGCAGAGGACAAATTAAGGCGTGCTTTGCTTAATATCATCCCATCAATGATATTTTAGCATATGCGAGCCTATTTGTCAAACACAAAAAGGAGAATTTGCATATGAAAAAGAGAAGTGACGGCAGATACATGAAATATGTGCCTGTCGGCGGTAAAAGAATCGCATTTTATTCATCTATCGGCTTGACCGAAAAGGAGGCAGAGGACGAAATATTGCAAAAAATCCTTGAATACAACATTAAGGATTTTCACAAGAAACATAACTTCGGCTGCATTGCCGACCAGCTACTGAGGAAAAAGGAAAAACAGGTTTCATATTCAACCTGGGATTGCTACGAAACAGCCGCAAAAAAGCTTGAGGTGTTCTATACCCGCGATATCGAGTCGATAACGCCAATTGAACTTCAAAATCTGCTTGACAGCCTTGCAGACAGAGGCTACAGTAAGTCGGCTATTTCAAAAGTCAAAATAGTATACGGGCTTATTGTCAAGTACGCCATATTCAACGGCGTTGATGTGCGCAACTATTCCGATGTGCTTAAAATTCCGAAAAATGCGTCATCGGGCAGACGGCACTCCGTCCCCGATGCGGTCGTTCAGCTTATTAACGAGCACGCCATGGATACCGAGTTCGGTATGTGGGCGTTTATAATGTGTTATACCGGGCTGCGCCGTGGTGAACTTGCTGCTTTACGCAGAAGTAATATCGACCTGGAGCGTAAGCTGATTTTCGTGAACAACTCAGTTGAGTTCATCGGTAATAAGCCGGTTGTCAAAGATATGCCGAAAAGTATATCCGGCATACGCCAGGTTCCTTTGCTTGATGTGCTTTACGACAAAATCGCGGAGTATGTTAAGGGCATGAAACCAACTGATTTTATATTCGGCGGGGAAAAACCGCTGACCGAAACGATGATTAAAAAGCGATGGAAAAAATACTGTAATGCTATCGGCGTTGACATGAACCAGCACCAACTCCGTCATACCTATGCGAAAATGCTTTACCGTGCCGGCGTGGACGCGAAAACCGCCCAGGGTCTTTTAGGGCACGCCGATATAACAACAACTATGAATATTTATACTGACTTTTCAAAAGATGTGACCGACAAGGCAGTCATCAGCATTAACGATTTTCTGCGTAAGACGAGTTAAATCAGACCCCCTGATTCGGACCACATGATACTTTTCCAGCTGTTGTCACCTGTTGTCAACGCTTTTGAAATTCAGTAAATACGCGGTTTCTATTGTGGCTCTTAATCAGGGTGTCCCGGGTTCGAACCCCTGATGGTGCACCAGAAAAAGCGGTCAAAATAGATGCAATCTGTTTTGACCGCTTTCTTATGCGGTTTTTGAGCATTTTTGAAAAATTCGATTTGACTAAAAAGCAGTAGATGCACTATAGCGTTTGACCGGACTTGAACCGGGGACACCGTAAAAATCAAATATAAAATCAATTCAAAAA
>CAKSFP010000033.1 GCA_934454585.1 uncultured Clostridia bacterium | reverse complement strand
AATTGCGAATCAAGATAAAAGAAATTTTCAAAGAATGCAGAAATTGTTATGGCTATAGGCGAATTCATGAAGAACTTAAGAAGTTAGGAAATACTGTTTCGGAGAAAATCGTCCGTCGTATTATGAAGGGTGAAAATTTAGTAGTACCGGAAAAACGCACGAAGAAATATAGTTCATATAGAGGTGAAATTACCCCTGAGGTAGATAATATAATCAATCGCGATTTTCATGCAGAGCGGCCAAATACAAAGTGGCTTACGGATATAACGGAATTTTCTATTCCGGCAGAAAAGGTGTATCTTTCTCCGGTTATTGACTGTTTTGATGGAATGGTTGTTAAATGGAATGCAGGAACAACGCCTGATTCCATCTTAGTCAATAAAATGCTTGAAGAAGCTATTGGCACATTGTCATCGTCAGAACACCCTCTTATACATACAGACAGAGGGTGTCATTCGCTGGCCGGGCTGGATAGAGAGAATGGAAAACGCCGGATTAACATGTTCCATGTCAAAGAAAGGATGCTCTCCCGATAACGCAGCGTTCGAAGGATTTTTCGGCAGACTAAAAAACAAAATGTTTTACGGACGCTCATGGATAGACATATCTATGGAGACTTTCATAGATGAAATTAATAGTTATATTAACTGGTATAACACGAAACGAATCAAACAATCATTGGGGTATATGAGTCCGACAGAGTACAGACATAGTCTTGGATTAATAACTTAAAACTGTCCAAGAATATGTCCGCACCCCCCTCCCGTTATATCTTCAGGGTAAAAATGATATTCGTGATTGTGTGTTATATACAAGTATGTATAGTTTTCTGCTGTCAGACGTAATATTTTTTACTTTAATATAATTTCTTTCAGCAAGTTTCCCAAATTCCGCGCAATGGACATAAAACCAACATCTGTCGGGTGAATATCGTCGACCAACCCCTCATTTCCTGTCAAATCATTCATAAGATATGAACCGCTTAAAAGATATACATTCTTATCTCCAAAACATACTGCATTATCATATGTTTTCTTAATAACATTAAATCTGCAGATATCTTCCTCGTTAAGCAAACATTTCGGTCTTGACAAAATTACAATAGGAAGATCAGGTTGAGCTTTCCTAATCGTTATAAACATTTTCTCATGGGTCTCGGTCAAATCTTGAATAGTCGGAGCATTATAGTCATAGTCCAGCACAAACGCACTCATTGATTTATATCGATATACTCAGCTATAATATGCGGAATTGAAATTTGGTTGCTTAGAACTGCCGTGTAATTCTTGATTTTTTTATCGTATCGCAGAATGTAACAATGTCATTTTTAAGAATTCCGCTTCCGTTTGCATCTTTTCTTTTTCATAGCAAAAATGTCACTCTTGGGACAGCTGGCTGAATTTAAAGATACACTTAAGCAAAAGCTTTTATTATTACCAGAGAAGCAACGCCGATAATCACACCGGCTGCACTTCTGAACGTAAGTTTTTCTTTAAAGAAAAATGCCGCAACAATGGTGCCGATTATGGTGCTGCCGCCGTTTATAAAAGTAAAAAGTATTACCGGCGATACGAAGCGCGAAGCGAGTGTTGCAAGCTGGTTTATCACAAAAACGCACAATGCCAAAACTATGCCGCCAATCACCATTACCTTAGACATATGCATTTCGTTCTTGCTTTTCGGACGGATGATAAGCGTCATTATAAGCATGATTACGCCCGGTATGAAAAACGAGAAGAACGAAAAAACGCTTATATTTCCGTTTGGCACACAACGGGCAAAAATTGTTTGAGCAAGCATAACGCAGCCGTCTGTAACAAGACCCGCAATCAGAAGAATAATTGTTTTAAACGAAAAATTCTTGTATATATTCTTCGAGCTGCCAATAAGAAGATACGCAGAAAACAGGAACACCGCAACGCCAACCCACTGCATAACGGAAATTTTCTCATTGAACAGAAAAACACCAGCTATACAAGGCACGATAAGCCCTGCAGTACTGAACATACTCACAAGTGCAACCGTTCCGCTTTTCATTGCAAAAATTCCGCAGAACATACTTGCAACAAGCATTAAACCGGAAAAACCGGATATGAGCAGCGTGCTTTTATCAAGCGTAATCGCGCTTTTCTCTATGACTATGAGAATTATTCCGAACAGTGCGGAAAGAAGCTGCCTGTATGCGCTGTATCCGATAAACATCGGCAACCCTTTCATATCATTGCTTGTACTTTTATACGTTAAATGCTGTGCCACCCTGCAAATAAGAATGACACCTATGTATAATGCTCCCACTCGTAATCACTCCAAAATATAATTTATTTAATATGTTTATTGTTTTCGGTATATAATTCGATGCGAATGTGAACCGAGGTTTTGCGGAAAATGCGAATTTAATGCAATTCGGATCTGTTTTCACAAGGCACCGGATAATCGTTTCGGCGATTAATTCAGTTCTATTGTTTCACCGGGTTCTATGCAGTATAATTTTCCGTCACATTCAAACCATATTTTAATAAGCGACGGATTATATGCCATTTTTTCATCCGCACTGTACATAAGCGAATAATATGCGTTTACATAATCATATATTTCGATGTTGGTTGCATAATATGTGTCATCTCTGTTTGCTAATTTTTCGCATATTTTTTTCAGCCTGTCCCAGTTGTTTTCGTTGGCAAATTCATAACTGTGACCCCAAATATAAAATAACCTTGCGCCTTTCGAGCTGCAATACATATTTTCGGGCGAAAAAGCGGTAAATTTATCTATATAATTAAAAATTTCAGGATTGTTATGATGTGCGGTCGGCATCCACGCATACCAGTCTTCGGGAATGTAAAAACTGTCATTGTCACCGCCGAGGGTGCGTGCATATGCGATGTCCAGGCTTTTTAAATAATTACGTATTACTTCATACGATGTTCCGCTTTCCATCCTTGTTATACCCGAATTGGGATATGCCATTCCTCTGATAATGCAGCCTAAAATATTCTCCAGCGCAATTCGGTTTTCCATAACATCGCGAATACCTTCTATCGGTCTTATTTGCCCCGGTGCGCGGTGCCGCGCGCAGTGAACGGCAATTTCGTGGCCGTTTTTGTGCAAATTCCTTATTTCATTCTCCGATAAACAGCCGGTGCCGCCGATTGAGGGGCTTGGTATATTGAATGTGCATTTTATATTGTATTCATCCAAAATATCTGCAAGCTGAAGATCACTCTTAATACCGTCATCATAACTAAACGTAACTGCTTTCGGTTTCCCGCCGGGAAACCGAACAAATCGATATTTCATTACATCACATCCATTACAGAATTTTATAGTAAAAACGAAATTATTCAGCATCATACGCTGCCGCCTTATGTTTTTCGTAAAAATCGGCAGTGTATATGCTGATTTTGTTAAAATTTACTCTGCATATGATTATAACCGATAAATCAAAATTATGCAATATAAAGGCAAACGAAAAATTTTCGGAGCGCACGAAAAATTTTCGCAGGTACCTGTGTTGATTTTTTAAAATATTTATGCTACACTAAAAATGGTGAGGATTATTATAAAGTGTAATGCAAAAGGCACGGATTCTGTTCGCTTGGAGTTTTGTGCGGCTACGTTAAAGAGGTGCGTTGTATGAGTTACAAAAAGCTTTCCGGAATAACCGGTTTTTCCGTATCGACAATATCAAAGGCATTTTCTCAGAGCAGCGAAATAAGCGAATCGACAAGAGCGAAAATATATTCGGCTGCACGAGAGATGGGGTGCTTTGACAAATACTATAAGGAAAAGTATAAAAAACGAATTATAGCCGTTATTTGCCCCGAACTGCAAAGCCGATACATTGCCTTGATAACCGAGCTTGTTTTGCATGAACTCAGACAAAACGGCTTTCTCGTTTTGCTTTCCGCTTCCGATTTCAATCCGGAACGCGAGGCGGAATTTGTGGAGTATTATGCACTGTACGCAAAGGTTGATGCCATAATACTTGTAACACCCACGGTTAAAAAAATAAAAAAATATTCCATTCCCGTTGTTGCGATTGGCAGTCATATGGAGAATGCCGACGAGGTGTATATTGATATGGAAAGGGCTATATATGATGCCGTAAAGCTGTTAAAGGACAATGGCCACAAACGTATTGCTTTTATCGGAGAAAAGCTTACCATCAGAAAAGAAATGTCCTTTTGCAATGCAGCGGAACGGTTAAACATATCTGTCCCTTCTCAATTTATAGTCCGCAGCAATGAGCGTTTTGAGGCTGCCGGACGCAGCGGCGCCGATTACTTAATGTCGCTCGATAATGCGCCGACTGCGATAATAACCGCTTATGATTATATTGCAATAGGGGCAATTCATTTTCTTAAATCTAAGAAATTTAAAATTCCCGATGATGTTTCCGTTATCGGTATGGATGACATTGCGGATTCGCAGAATATTACTCCGACGCTTTCAAGTATCAGAACTTTTGCGGAGGATGCTGTGTCAACGGCGGTGGATATAATTATAAAAAAGATTAATAATCCTTATTTTAAAATCACCAAAAAAACAAGTGCCGGAGCTGAATTTATACAACGGGATTCGGTTGGAAAATGTATCAATAATAAAAAGTGAAATATTTGAAATAAATATATACGAATAAAAGGTTTATGGAGGAAAAGGATATGGGTAATTTGATGTTGTATTCGATAATGCCGCTTGACGTTGAACATATTGATGAGATATGCGAGGATATAAGAGTGCAGGTTGAAACAGGGGTTGCAACCTGTCCGCTTTTTAAGGCGACGCTCGTTCCCGAAGGCAACCCTGTAATCAACAAGGCTGAATTTTTTTGCAAACAATATTCGCTGTTTAAAGAAAAACTTGACAAAATGGGCATAAAGAGCGGAATTTTGGTTCAGGCTACAATCGGCCACGGGTGGAGATTGTCGGAGAGAAATCCGTATCAGAATGTTGTGTACCTGCATAACGGCGATAATGATGTGAACACCGTTTGTCCGTATGATGAGGGATTCAGAAAATACATATATGACGCTATGAGAACCATTGCGTCTTATAATCCCGACGCCATAATGGTGGATGATGACTTCAGATTGCTGGCTAAACCGAGCTTCGGATGTGCCTGCCGGTTACATATGAAGCGATTCAACGAAATTTCCGGGGAAAATCTGACTCGGCACGAATTGTTTGAACGGCTCGAAAATAAAGGTGAAGATTACCGGCGCTTGCTGGACTGTTATGTGGAGGCTCAAAAGGAATCGCTGGTTGACGCGGCAAAAACAATGCGAAAAGGGGTTGACAGTGTAAATCCCAAGCTTGCGGTGTCTTTTTGCTGCGTAGGCTGCAATGCCGAATTTGCAGCGGATATTTCCAGGGCCTTGGCGGGAAAAGGTAATCCTGCGGTTGTGAGAATAAACGGCGCAAATTACAGCAAGGGGGGGAACAAGGAATTTACGGTTCCGTATTACAGGGTTGCAAGTCAAATTGCAAAATTAAAGGGTAAAGCGGACATTTTTTTGGCGGAAACCGATACTTGTCCGCAAAACAGATATTCAACGAGCGCTATGACTTTACATTCGCATTTTGCCGCATCAATTATTGAGGGTACAACGGGCGCAAAGCATTGGATAACAAGGCTGCTTTGCTATGAACCGGAAAGTGGAAAAGCATACAGGAAAATTTTGGCAAAATGGAGTGGCTTTTACGAGGAATTGGCACGCATAATTCCAAAATTATCTTGGATTGGTATGCGTATTCCCGTATTTTCCGATGAAAAGTTTTATTACGATTCTTATTTCGGCGGCTCGCGCGAGGATTATATAAACGGTTCGGGCTGGCAGAGATGCGTGCTGGATAAGTTTGGACTTCCGATGTTTTTTTCATCTGAAACCGAGGGTGTGGCTTGTCTTGAGGAGGATGCGGTAAAGTTTTATTCCGATGCCGACATAAAGCAGGTTTTGTCGAAAAATGTGTTCTTGACAAGCGGTGCCGCAAAAGTTTTGCAGGAAAGAGGATTCGGTGAACATATCGGCGTGACCGTTCGGGAATATACCGGTGAAAAAATACCGTCGGGTGAAATGTTTGCGGCAGACGGAAAACTGGCACCGCTGCAGCCGGAATATATGGAGCTTTTGCCCTCTGATGACAGTACGGTTGAAGATTCTATTGTATATCACGGAGTTAGGACGAACGAATTTGAAAGAATGTTTGCAGGTACGGCGGTTTATAAAAATTCGCTCGGCGGTACAGTTTGCACATTTTGCGGAACACCTAAAACAGGGCACAGAATTGCAACGGCTTATTCTTTCTTATCCTATTCCCGAAAACAACAGTTTATAAGACTGTTAAAGCAGATGGGAGAGTTATATATATATTATCCCGGTGATGAGGAAATGTATTTCCGAGCGGCGAAAATCAACGACGGCAGCACTTTTTGCGCACTGTTTAATTTGGGATTTGACCCGATAGAAAAAATAAAACTGGTTATTTATGATGATGTAAATGAAATTTTAAAGCTTATGCCGGACGGAACATACCAGAGCGTGAGCTTCGAAAAAGATGAAGAAACCTATGTTGTTGACAGTGAGTGTATCACGCTGGAACCGGTAATTTTAATTATAAAATAAGTGATATTCGGTGGGGCAATCCCTCATTTTGTGTAAACCTCAAAATGAGGGATTGCCCTATATTTAACTTTTCTGATATTGTTCCTATTATTCAAGCTCTTTTGGCAATTTGTATTTATGCTTTATACCCAATGCGGCAATGCCGCGTTTGAATTTTTCATTCTTTTTTCCATCTCCGGTATAGCTGTCGTCACCAAGATAAAGCCAACCGATGTCCTTGAAATGATATGCTTCCTCATTTCCCACATCACAGCAAAATGCCGAAGGTATTTTAACGCCGCTTTTCATTTTATCTTTCAATATATCAAGATACTTTTCATATACATTTTTCGGCATACACTTCTTGTCTTTGCAAACGCTTGCCGCAAGTCCTGCAACTTCACCAAGCTGACCCAATGTTCTCATAACTCTTATTGCCGAAAATGCAACATGGCTTGCGCTGACTATTCTGCCACCCAAAAACAAATTATCAATATCCTTTGAATAAAGGCATCTGTACGGAACCGGATACGCCTTTACTATTCCGCGATGATATGCGTATGACCTGAAGGGCTCGTCAAACTCTTTCATGTTGTCAACCTCCGGAAAGTGCATATCTATACTCCATGTAATGCACGAGGTTGCATCATTATGCAAGCGGTGTTCTTCTATATCCTGCTGTGTAAGTATATAGTCACCCACCACACGGTAGCTTTCCCTCTTTCCGCCTATGGGAGATACCCATTTCAAAGAATAATTTTTGAAGTTATCTTTATTTGTATAATGATTTTTTTGATACGACCAATTAGAAAAAATCGCACGCAAACCAAAATCTCTTATATACTCTATCTCACCTATCATATCACGAAAAAATCCTGTTTCTTGCTCCCAATCCCCGTTATATACATTAAGGCAAGTGTCATCATTGAATTTTAGTCCCCAATCAATATCGGGAAAATCCGCATTTTTGCCGGTATCTTCCGAATACCAGCGAATGGAATGTCCCATAACTGTTTTTTGATATTTTTCGGGTGCAAGGCTTTCGCCGAATACACTTCGTGCTTCTCTGCCGTACATTGTCTGCGCTCCCGCAAGCCGTGAAACAACTGCGTCACCTGTGCAATCGCTAAACATATTTGCAAAAAATTTTGTCTTTTTTCCGGTGAGGGTATCTGTGCATACCACCGCTGTAATTTTGTTGCCGTCTTTCTCAATTTCCGTAACACAAGAATTAAGCAAAACACTGTCGGCTGCCCGGCTCACCTCAAATGCAAATAATTTGCGGTTGTCCTCATAGTACTCCTCTTTGAATGTACTCGGCAGCCCCATAATAGGCGCTATTTCTTTTACAACATTACCTATATTCTCAAACGGCGGCAAATTAGCAATGCCGCCCATGCAAACACGAACCTCCGAACTGTTGCAGCCACCCAAAACTCCCCTATCATGAATGAGGAGTGTGTCTAAGCCGCTGCGTATTGCCGAAAGAGCCGTACATATACCGGCGATGCCGCCGCCGACAACGATTAAATCATACTTATGACTGTTGCAAACAACCTCATGCCAGTTCAGTCTTTTTCTTAAATCGTCTATATCCGCAATTTTGCTTGACGGCACAACATCACTTTCTGTCAAATAAATTGCGTCACATCTGCCGTTAAAGCCGCTCAAATCGCGCAAAGACAGTGTATGCGTTCCGCTTTTCAATGTCGCACTGCCTGCCGACTGCCATGCCCAGTCTTTTCCATTGGTGCCGAGAGTGTTTTCAAGCTCAATTCCATCTATTGCAAGACTAAACTTCCCGGCGCTTTCCCTAACATCCCATACCGATGTCCAGTCTCTTGTAAGAACCCAAACATTGTATTTAGCAGTGTTGTCTATGTGTATTTCTGTTGCTGCGTCTTCAACCGGCACGCCCATTCCGTGCGCCATTATATACGACGAATGTATTGTTTCCATAGATTGCTGATCCACAACCCAGCCGCCAAGTTTTCTAAAGCTTTCGGCTTCCAAAAAAATTTCGCTCATAATGCCATCTCCGTTCTGTTAAAGCGGCTCTACAACCTGCTCAACACCCCAAACAGTCATTTCCTCCACCACTGCACGCTTGGGCATATCGGCAGCGTAATAAACGGACTCTGCTATGTCATCAGCAGAGAGTGAATCATGCGTTTCGCCTATACCTGCCGAATTTTGAAAACCCGTGCTCGCAGATGCCGGAATTATGCAGGTTGCACGAACACCGTATTTTTGCAGTTCAACATACAGTCCTTTTGTAAAATTAAGGACGCCGGCTTTAGCGGCAGCATAAACGCTCCATCCTCCCCAGCAATGACGGGCACAAACAGAAGAAATATTTATGATTATTCCGTCTCTTTGCTTTTTCATTACATTGCCGAATATTGAAGAACCGTAAATAACGCTGTTTAAGTTAAGTGCAACGATACCGTCTATGCTTTCTTTGGTCTGTTCTGTGGTGTCTGCTATGCTGATACCTCCGCCTGCATTGTTTACAAGCACATCTATTCGTCCATATTTTTCAATCATCCGGTTTTTCATATTCTCCCATGCTGAATAATCCGTAACATCAATGGCATATCCGGCATCAAATCCGTTTTCTTCAACAACTTTGTTTACCTTTTGCGCATTTCTTGATGCAACAATTACAATATCGCCGCTATCTCTGAATTTTTTTGCGGTTGCAAGGCCGTAACCGCTCGTTGCTCCTGTGATTAAAACCACTCTTTTTGACATTGTGTTTTCCTCCAAAATTAATATATTTTTTCTTTACAACAAATTATTGTTCAATCCCATATATTATTTTTCTTATTTCTGCCGGGCTAACCTCGTTCAGTGTGCAATTATTTTTTGTTCGCAGAGCCGCAGCCGCTCCGGCAGCTTCGCCCGTTCCCACACATATAGGCATCACGCGAAAACTTGAGTGTGCCAAATGCGTTCCCGAAATATTTCTTCCGGAAAGAAGTAGGTTTTCGACTTTAACCGGAAGAAGACAGCCGAATGGAATTGTGTACCCTTGTTTTTGAGGGAATTTTTTCTGCATTCCCGTTTCGTCCAGTCCCGCACCGCTCATATTATGAACATCAAAATCAAAATGAGCATCACGAACAACCCAATTATCAAAAACTCTTGCATTCAATATATCCTGCTCTGTTATTTTTTCCTTACCGGCGAAATGCCTCGTTTCGCGCACACCTACAACCGAAGCCGAACTTATTATAAAACAGTTTTTATAACCGGGTGCAAAATTGCGCAAAAAATCTACGATTTTATCCATTTGCTCACGACAAATAACAGTAGCCTTTGTCAAATCTTCAGCCTTTGTTCCGTCCACATTAGTGCAATTTGTCATGTTGCATGTTACTATGCCGGGCAGCGTAGACGGATAAAGCAAAACATGCCCCAACGGCAATGTAAGATTTTCTTTTGCCAGTGCCTGCAATTCTCCGTTGGGCGTTTCGTATAATGTCTCGAACGAAGGCAAAAATGCCGCATTTTTAGTGTCAACGCCACCCAACTTGAACATTATGGTCATAGGCTGCATTTTTTCATCATTTTCACGCCCTTTGAAGTACTCTGCGCCGCTCCCTGCCGCTATGTCACCGTCACCCGTTGAGTCAACCACGGTATTCGCAAATATTCTGTATCTTCCGGATTTGTTCACTGCGGTTATTCCAATGATTTTATCGCCATCCATAATTGCATCATCTGCAAAAGTGTAGAGAAGAATTTTGCAATTCACCTCACATAACATTTCGAGATACAATGTTTTTAGTTTTTCAGGATCGATATATTGTGTTATCCGGTTATGATATTCCCCCTCGTTTTTCTCGGCACTCCTTTTTAATATCTCATGATACAGCGGACTGCCGCAGCTGCCGGTCCAATGGCTCATAAGTCCTGTAGTGGACACGCCGCCTATATCACCGCTTTGCTCTACCAACACCACATTTGCGCCGTGGCTTGCGGCAGTATAGGCAGCGGCAAAACCGGCAGGACCGCCGCCGACAACAAGAACATCTGTATTCATGGTTTTTTCATTATTCATAGCAATTACACCCCTCAGCTATAGATTTTCTAAAACAATTATACCTATTGCGTATCTCTTCAACCTTAAAAAAAGTGCAAAAATCTTTTGAAAATATGCAAAAAATATTGATTTATTACCAACTAAATGTTAAAATATTTACGGGAGTGACTAAAAAATGTTGGATAGGCTCATTGACACTATTGAAAATTATATAAAACACCTGCACAAAGCAGGACTGTATGTTACTGTGCACGGTGTCATTTCGGAATATATTCATTCATTGCCCGAGATAGATATACACAACAACCCTTTTTGTCTAATGATTAAAACCGAGGATTGCGCATGGTGCAAATGCATACAATCACAGCAAAAAATATATGCCAAAAACACTTCTAAACCTTTTTGGGGTATGTGTTATGCCGGAATTGAAGAATATGTTTTTCCGCTGTATTCATCATCAGAAATGTTCGGTTTTGTATGCGTGAGCGGATACGCAGTGAACAAAAAAGAAGCAATGCGCAGAATTGATACGGTATCAAAAGAATTTATGATTAATCGCAATGAGCTTTTGCACATATATCAAAGCCTTAATCACGAAAAGCCGGATATAAACACACTTTCGGCAATTATAAACCCGCTTGTGCAAATGTTGATTTTTCTTAATATGCTCCGTCCTTCTGCCGTTTCGGGTGGCGTAAGCGACAGGCAAATATACAACATGGCATTGCGTTTCATTGAACGCAGATATATGCAGCGAATAACCGTGAGCGATATTGCGGCGCACTGCGGCTGCTCGGTTTCCACCGTAAGTCATACTTTCACACGCCATGCCGGCAAGACAATAAAACAGTATGTAAACTTTTTGAGGATTGAACAGGCAAAAAAGCTATTGGAAAGCAGTTTGCTCCCTGTAAAAACCATCGCTGCAATGTGCGGATTTGGAGAACCGGACTATTTTTCAACAGTATTCAAACACCATACCGGATTTTCGCCGACTAATTACAAAAAACGAAATATGTAATAGCATACTGCATCTGTCACTTTAGTTTCATTACAAAAAACTCTTTTCTATAACTTTACTTGCAGCAGCAAAGCATTGACTGTATTCTCATGCAGAGTGCAAACGCAAAGTCTACACAAGTTTTTCTCATCCGGGGGTGCGGACATATTCTTGTACAGTTACACTTAAGCGGCATATTTGCACAAATTATGAAAATATGCCGCTTATTTCTCGATAAAAGATATTTTTCCTATTTAATATATTTCTCTTATCCGGAATATTTAATAAATAATTTCTACTTACATAATAAATTCAAAATCAGATTTATCGCATATAATGCACGGATAGTCTGCAAACGGCAAATCATGTATACACATATTTCCGCGCCAATAATCTATTTGATGTGAATCAATTTCAAAAACATCTCCGGTAAACATATCTATAACCACGGGATTTTGTATAGTCATCTCA
The DNA here is from genome assembly GCA_934454585.1 of uncultured Clostridia bacterium. GTDB lineage: Bacteria > Bacillota > Clostridia > UMGS1810 > UMGS1810 > RGIG4708. Next base: position 15,685 of record CAKSFP010000033.1, on the reverse strand, counting down.
CCCTCAAGTCCATTTAAGTACACCTCAAAATCCCAAACCGTCCTCTGTGCCAATCCGATGTCTGATTTCCTATAGTAAAGGAACATATCATGCCCATTACGCGAAAAAGAATAACAAGCAGCAAGCAGACCCGCATCCGTATTATTTTCATGAATTTTGCCCCAAAACAATTTGTCTGTTACGCATATATCTCCTGAAAAAACAGTTGACGCAATTTGCATGGCTTCAAATGACTTTTTCTTTGTATAAGTTAATCCGTTGAGCAGTCCGTGCCGCGCAGGGCTATTCTGGATTAATTTTGCCATAGGATAAGGTTTTTCCATCATATCCGCCATTTGAAAAAATGATGTCCTTTCACAACCCGATGCATGGTCAAGTGCAAATCTGCGCAATAAATAAACCGCTTGGCGGCGTTCATCAACAGCATTGGGATCAAGCCTCAGTCCATGTCCTTGAGGAGACCAAGACGGCATCCCGGCTTCCCCCTGCCATACAACAGTCTTTGTGTGACCGTATTTTTTGAGAATATTACGAAGTGTGTTCATATATTGGAAATATCCGAGTTCGGGAAAACGGCCATAATGATGAAAAGCAAATATATCCGCTTCATTTTTTTCAATCTGCTTAAACACAGCATCTATATAGTCAAGAGTGTTTATTTCCGCAATATTCAGAATAATTTTAGCATTCGGAAACACATTGCGAATTATCTTTGCCGTCATTGAAAAAAATGCGGAAAACTTTTTTGGATCGGGCTGTTCGGGATGCCAAAAATGTTGGATATTCGGTTCATTCCAAATTTCATATTCAAAAATACGGTCTTTGTAATGTTCGGTCATAGCACGAACAAAGTTTTGCCATGCGAGGGTCGCCTCTTCACCGTAAAGCGTAGGAACACAACCGACTGCCGCCTGAGTAGGCGAGTCCATATACAACGAATTTCCGAAACCTACATTGAACCATGGCTGAATATCCCGTTTGAGCAGTTCGTCTACAATACAGTCAAGCCAGGCAAAGTCGTAAATCCCCTTTTGCTTTTCACATTTTGCCCATCCGGTTTGAACCCGTGCATATTTAATACCCGCTTCAAACATTGCATCATAGCATTTTTCGGGTTTGAACATATCCCTGTCCAAGCATTCAAATCCAACGCTGATACGCGAACGGCAAATTTGATCAGATGTGTATGTCTTAATACTTCCTATTTTGTTCATTTTATAAAACCCCATTCTCTTTTAATATTATACCATAAGTGCAAGCCGTAATCGGCTTGCTACACACCGGTTCAATAAACACTTAAGATTTTAAGCATAAGCTTAAAATAGACATTGATTTGTGTTTATTATACCATATCCGTTTGGTGTATTGTTTGTCAATTTCAAAAATATCATTAATCACCCTCACCACATTCTTATTCTGCAATAAATATAGTGTGTGGAATATTTCAAATAAACGATGTATGCCTGATAAAAATCTTAAAATTGTTTTAGCAAACCGCTAAACTTTAATTCTGAAAAGACCTCCGGCAGGTGCAAAATCGCCGGGTTCGGTTTTGGCGGTAGCGACATACATGTATTCCATGTTCTCACCACCTCGACAACACGATGTAACATTATCGCATGGCATCTTTATTTCTTCAAGTTTTTCATGCGTACGCGGATTCCATTTGCATAATTTTCCTCCGCCCCATTCCGTAACCCATAGCATATCATCCGTATCAACAAACACGCCATCCGGCTTTCCGTCACTCTCACCGAGTTCAACCGCTATTCTTTCGTTTGACACTTGCCCGGTTTCTATATCATAGTTATATGCCATAACTTTTTTTGTCACGGTATCGGTAAAATATAAAATTTTTTCGTCTGTCGAAAATCCCATTCCGTTTGCAACGGTTGTTCCGTATACCAGGCAAGTTGATTTTCCGTTTTCAAGTGAATAAAGTCCTCCCTTCCCGGGAAATCTTTCCTCATCACCCATGATATCAACCAAAAATCTGCCTTTTGAATCAAAAACGCCATGATTATATCTCATTTTGGGATTTGGATTTATATGTGCAACAAAATTCTTTTCAAAAGTTTTTGGATTGATAGTATATATTCCGAATTTCTCTGCTTCATATATATTTCCGTTTTTATCAACAATCGCATTACCGACCGGTCCTTCGGTTTCGTATGAAGTTATGGCAAGCGTCTTTATGTTAAATGCAAAAATAGTGTTATATCTAATTGCACAAAAGTACAAAATTTGTGTGGTTCTATCATAGTGAACTGCCTCAAGCAAGTTAGCACCATTATAAAATATCAACTCAGGTTTCATGCGCGCGCCTCCCTTATTCTATCTGTGTGAAGTTTCGCAAGCCGTGTTATTTCACTGTAATTTTCGTGTTCAATAAGTTCGGGCTTTAATATTGAAATTCCTGTTCCCACTCCGACTGCGCCTGCTTTTATAAACGAAGCTATTGTATTTTCGTTTATGCCGCCTACACATATAAATGGAATATTTGAAAGCGGTCTTGTGATATTGAGTATATAATTAATATCGTCTATCGTTGTAGGAAACAATTTTATAATATCCGCACCGGTTTTATATGCCGTCTTGCATTCTGTCGGTGTAAATGCACCTGGGATTGAAACAAGACCAAGTTTTTTTGTGCGCTTAATTATATCAACATCGGTATCGGGAGAAAATATAAATTCTGCGCCTGCTTCATATGCCGCATCCAAATATTCATTGGAAATAACAGTTCCCGCACCTATGAGCATTTTGTTGCCAAGTTTGTTTTTAACTTCTTTTATCAATTCCGCCGTTTTAATTGCTGTTTTACTGTCCGACGGTTCGAAAGCAATTTCTATTATTTTAACACCGCCATCATAAAGTGCCTGTGCGGTTTTTGCAATTTTTTCAATTCCGACACCGCGAAATATGACGATAAGTCCTTCCTTTTTTATTATTTCAACCCTATTCATATTCTTTGTCCTCTAATTCCTTGAAGTAATATATTGTATCATTCTTAGGTCTGATATCGGTGACGGTTCCTACATAATGCCTTAAATTTCTTGGCTTGTAGGGGCGCTTTAATACCTCATCGATATTTACATCTATACCGAGTCCCGGCTTATCCGGTATCATTATATACCCGTTTTCATAGTGAACCTCTTCGTTTGTGATTTTTTGCCTGAATGATGCGTCCGTAAGCATAATTTCGTGAATAAAAAAGTTAGGCACAGTTGCGGCAAGCTGCAGTATGGCGGCATTCGATATCGGTCCCGATGGATTATGATACGAAATCATAATATGTTTTGCCTCTGCCATTGCGGCAATTTTTTTGCCTTCCATAAGTCCGCCGGTGTGGAAAACATCCGGTTGTGCATAGTCAACACAGCCTTTTGAAAACATTTCTTCAAATGCATATTTTGTGTAGCCTCTTTCACCCGCTGCGATAGGAATGTTTGAATGTGCTCTTACATATGCCGTTGAATCCATATTATCCGGAACACAAGGTTCTTCCAAAAACATTGGTTTGAATTGTTCAAGTTCGCGGGAAATTCTGATTGCTGTTGTCGGATTAAATCTTCCGTGACATTCAATAAGCAAATCAACCTTGCTGCCTACTGCCTCTCTGACCGCACCGACAATGTTTATGGTCTTTTCCAGCTGTTCATTGGTAATCGTCATGTGAGATGAGCCAAACGGATCCCATTTGAGCGCCTTTATGCCGAGGTCAACCGTGTTTTTTGCCTTTCTTGCAAAATCTTCCGGCTCCCTCGCCCCAACAAACCAAGCGTTTGCATACATTTTAACCTTATCACGCATTTTTCCGCCAAAAAGATTATATGTAGGGGTGTTGAAGTATTTACCGGCAATGTCCCAAAGTGCGATTTCAATTCCGCTTATTGCAGACATTAAAACCGCCCCGCCTTTCCAATATATATCGCGGTACACCTCAAAACACATTTTTTCTATTTCAAGAGGATTTCTCCCCACTATCAGCCTTTTCAAATCTGCTATCATTCCCTCAAGCGCCAACTCATTTGTTCCGAGAGATGCTTCGCCCCAGCCGTATAGTCCATCATCCGTTTCAACCTTAATAAATGCCCAGTTCATTCTGTATGAATCCAAAGTGTATATTTTTACATCTGAAATTTTCATTGCCGTTTTCCTCCGTTAAATGGTAATAGCGATACTAAAACTCCCGAATCTATTGTCAATTCGGTTCCGGTGACCGTCTTAGATAAATCTGTTCCGAGATAAAATACTCCATTTGCAATATCATCTCCCGTTGATTCTATGCCGATAGGCCAATTTGCCCTTTTTTTCACAATTTGTTCATCGGTAAGGTGCTCCCATCGTTCAGTCCTTATAGCACCTGCTATTATACAATTCGCTCTTATATTAAGTGCGCCCAGTTCAATCGCCATTGATCGTGTAAGAGAGCTGAGACCGCCTTTTGATGTTGCGTAAAGGCTCCTGCCCCATATGCACTCCTTGCAATGAACAGAACCGATAATTACAATTGAACCTCCGTTATTTTCTTTCATAATCAGCGCTGCCTGTTGGCAACAAAAATATGTACCTTTCAAGTTTACATTCATAATGTCATCGTAATCGTCCTCGGTGACAGAAAGCATATCATAATCCACACCCAAATTTGCACTGTTTGCCACAAACACATCAAGTCTGCCAAAATCTGTTCTGATATTACAGAACACTTTTTCTATATCTGCAACATTTGACAATTCAAGTCTATACCCGACAGCTTTTACATTAAATTTTGTTTCGATATCAAGCGCCGCCCTTTTTGCGTCGAATTCAGACCTGCTTGATATCGCTACATCATAACCGGAAGAAGCAAATTTTTCAGCTATTGCATAGCCTGTATTCCTTGTTGCACCTGTTATAAAAACAACACCCATCAAATCACTCCTACTGTTTTTAATCAATACATCTGCCATTACCATACTCGTTTTTTAACATTATATCATAACTAAAAAATTAACCAATAACCATTTTGCGTATTGATTTATCATATTCACGCATAAAAGGTTATACGGAAGTTTGGCACTTAAAGCAAATGCAATTTGCCACCAAGTCAAGTGCCATACTCGGCGCAACAGAAAAAGGTCACTCCCGAGTCATGTGTAGTGTATATACACAAGACCCGGGGGTGACTTTATAAATTATTCCTCGGCACAATTTGCAATCTGTTTTATCCTTTGAACTTCATCAAACCTATATGTGTCGGATAATCTCTGTGTTTTAATTCCGAGATCACAATGCACCAAATTCATTATATCATCTCTTGACTGCAGCCGGCTAAGCGCAAAACCGAACTCAAAACTGTGCGGACGGAGTTCAAACGCTTCCTCCGGTTCAGGACCGCAAGATCTGCTTCCGAGACCGCGAACCTTATAATCTATATACAAATAGTTGCTGTCTCTGCGGCTAATCTCGTTTTTGTGCAGAGCATTATCAAGATTATTAAGCGAAAAATCATGATAAGAAAAACAAAATTCATCACATCCTATTATTGAAAGCCCGTTTTGCTCACTGTCAAACACCCTTACGAATTTTGTATTTTCATGATTTCCGGTTTCTTGAGGAACATCAAACATAAAGTTGAGTTCATCAACTTGTGCATCATAAATGCCTATTGACGCTGCGCTGTGCGAGTCACAGTACTGTAATAAATACTTTCTGCGTTAATAATATGTCCCTATATAGCAAAGCCATCCCGATTTAAGCAATATTTGCTTATAATAATCTCTTAACGATTTGGTATATTCTTTCCGCTATCATTTTCATTCCTATATCACCCGGGTGATTTGCCACACCGCTATGCTCAAACAAGCCCAGAGCTTTAATAAAGTCATCATCTCCCAAATCACCCAATTCAACAAGATTTCCGCCACATATGCTGCAATACTTTCTTATCAAATCATCGACAAATTTATTTTTCCAAAAACAAGTGGTAAAAATCAAATTCGAGTTGTTGCATAATAAATAATTCCGAATAAAACTTTCATAACTTTTTTCGAGTTCAACAGGATCATATCTGTCAGCTTTAATATTCTCTCCAAATCGTAATATCGCAATATCGGGAACATAGTTTTTTATGATTTCAAACTCTTTAAAAAGACTTTCATTACAAAAATCAATTTCAAGCGAAGATATCTGTACAACACAGAATTGAACCTCTGTACATATTTTTTTCGAATTCTCATACAAAATATGCACATAATCATTTTCAGCTTTTGACGCCGCCATACCCCAATTTCCATTCCAGCCAATCTCAGTCTTCTTGCCGTGATATGTGATTGAATTTCCCATTATCAAAATTTTCTTGGTTGGTTTATCACTGCCAAAAAATTGAATTCTGTACTTTTTATTTAGCTGGTTTCCTGCTGCCACCGTGTTTTTTTAATGCTATCCATTACACCCTCCGCATTGCATTTATATAGATATTATTTGTCTCAACCAAGTGTAGCTGCACTCACCACACATAGTAACAACATTGTGGTTATTTGTCAATAACACAACTCTGTTTAATAATAAGTTTTTGTTCAGTTATCGCATGGATATTCATATATTTTTATCGCACCTAATGCAGTCGCAAAATCCGCACGACTTTCTTCAACAGCCAAAACTTGCTTGCCGGAACAATTTTCGAGTAATTTACACATTGCCTTTTTTATTTGTGTCTTACCGCCTACAATAATATTTTGCTCACTTGTTTCAATTATCTTCTTTATTTCGGCTTGAAGAACCGCTCCCTCAAAAAAGCTGTAAACCTCTTTCTCGGTTGCTCCGAATATATTCTTAAGCACCCGTGTTTTGAACAATGCCTCATTTATCCCAAAAGATGTGCAATAATTGTATCCCTTAAACAGAAAATCATCATCCGTTTCGCTTTGGTTCAGGTCAACCGCATCTTTAAGAATTGTTCCGCCCGACAAAGCGGCAATCATCTCTCCGGTAAGCATGGTTGAAAAGTTTACAATCTTTCCGTCGGAATTAACCTTTATTATTTTGGAATGAGAACCGGGAAGAACATATATTCCATCAGCAAAATCATTGTCGATTAAACCCATAAGTTCAGTTTCTTCCCCACGCATCATATCCGTATTATCAAGTCTTTCTCCGTTGATTTTCACTCCCGGGATAAAAACAAAAGGAATATCGGATATAACCGGAATAAGGACCTCTTTCATTGAATTGTGCAATTCGGCAATTCCTGCCGGCGCCGATATATGCGGCAAATCATATAATCCAAATTCCGATGTTATCATACCCGATGCAAGTATTTTCTCTGCTTTTTCTCCTTCACTGAGCTTTGCAACAGCCTTCTTTATCTCTTCTGCAAGGAAACTTTTGTTATCCATTCCCACTCTTGCGCCGGCAGATATTTTTACGGATTTTGCAATACACCTGTTTTTAACCAAATTAACCCTGGTATTGGTGGTTCCTCCGTCTATTGTTATGTAACTTCTCATTGCGCCAACCTCTGTATAACCGAAACATATTTTTTTGCCAATTCGGCTATCCCCTCATAGTTATTATCGGCTAAAAGCTTTTTGTCAACGATGTTGCCGCCAATGCCAAATCCACATACGCCGGCATTGAAATACTCCTCCATGTTTCCGACATTAATTCCGCCCACGGCAAGAAGATTTATGTGAGACAGCGGCGCTTTTACAGCCTTAATATAATCCGTGCCGAGCACCGCCGCCGGAAAAACTTTAACAAAATCCGCTCCGCTGTTGTGCGCAAGGGTAATTTCGCTTGGAGTAAGCGCACCCGGCATTGATATCATATTCAACTCTTTAGTTTTTTTAATTACACTCGGAACGGTATCGGGTGATATAATGAACTCCCCGCCCGCCGCTTTTGTCAGTTCAACTTGTTTTTCGCTTAGCACCGTTCCGGCGCCGATGCGCATTTTTTCGCCAAAGTAATTTTTCAACGCTCTTATGTTTGCGGCGGTTTCCTTATCGCTGACCGACTTGTCCGCACTGTATGTAATTTCGAGCAGCCGTATACCGCCGTCATACATTGCCTGTGCAAGCGGAATAAGTTTATCTCCGGTCATGCCTCTTACAATAACGATTATTTTCTCTTTCTCTATAAATTGCAAAATATTGTTTTCCATAAAAACCACCTGTTAAAATCTTATTTCTTTATATAACTGCGGAATGACCTTATTTTCTGCCGCAAACGAATTAGGATTTATTTCGTCAAACATTCCAAAATGCATTGGAACGGCATATTTTGCACCGCACATCTTTGCAAATCTTGCAGCATCAATCATGTTCATGTTGTTTCCGACGCCGTTTATCGGGAGAAATACAGCATACAAGTCATCGGGCAAGCAATCAAATATATTTTTATTGTATAATGTGTCGCCCGTTACATAATACTTTAACCCCTCTGCTTCAATTATCACTCCGAAAGCACTGTTTTCAGAATGGTATGCTGGCACAGCACTAAGGTGCACATTTTTTTCGCTCCACTCCGTACCGGTCTTAAAAATTATATAGTCATTCGTCGGGCCGCCTAATTTTTTTACAAAATCATGTGCATTTTCCGACAAAATTACTTTCACATGAGTTTTTCCGTTTATAAAATAAGGCAGTGTTTCAGGATCTGTATGATCCAGGTGATTATGCGTCAGCACAACTATATCCGGTTTAAGCTTTGTTAGTTCCGTTTTCACCGGAACTTTCCTTACAAGTTTTGCATTTTGTTTTTCACAGCTATCCGAAAAATATGGGTCAATAATGATTTTCATATCACTTGTTTCAAACAACAATCCTGCTTGCCCAATCCATGTTACTTTCATAATTAAAAACCATACCTTTCACATTTATCCGAAACAAGACAAGCACCGTTATCAATGAGAATGGTTGTTCCTGTTATTGAAGATGCCGAATTTGATGACAAAAATACAGCCGTTTGTCCAATCTCTTTAACCGTTGTCCATTTTTTGAGCGGAATTTTATAATATGTTTCTTCTTTTGCATCAAGCCGTGCCGCACCGGTATCCGTCCAACCCGGTGCAATGGCATTCACCCTTATTCCGTACTTTGCAAGTTCAATAGCGGCGTGACGAGACATTTTCTCTGCCGCCGACTTTGCCGATGCATACACGGCAACATCCGCAAAATGTGCGGTTGAATTATTTGATGAAATGAGAATTATACTCCCGCATATACATTTATCCGCCATTATTTGCGCCGCTTTCTGTATGCAGAAAAAAGCTCCTCGATAGTCAACAGCGCATATTTTATCAAACATTTCCGGTGTTGTGTTCAAAAAGTCGGCTTTTTCTGTAATTCCTGCGTTATTGACAAAAACATCTATCCGTCCGAAATACGATACAACTTCATCAAACATATAGTTAATATTGGATATTTTGCTGACATCTGACTTTATTGATATAGCCTTGCGACCGAGTTTTTTGATTTTTTCGATTGTTGCAGCAGCCCCCTCTGCACTGCCGCAATAAGAAATTGCCACATCATACCCTGCCTTTGCAAATTCAATGGCTATTCCGCTGCCTATCCCTGTGCCGCCGCCCGTTATAAATACTGTTTTACATTCTTCCATTACATAGTCCTTTCTTTAACTTTGCCAAGGCATCGTATCGATAAAATGATTGTTGTTTTTACATAATTCCAGTATTTCGGTATCTTTAAGTTGCGTACAATAGATGCCGCCCATGTATATTTTCCCATTGTATTCACCTTTGAAAAAGCTATCATCGCAACCTTCTCGTCCGTGAAATGAACCGCCCTGCACATAAAACGGAAATTCTGATTCGTATAGGAAGAATGTGTGTTCTCTGCCGCCGTAAATAGTATTTTGGTAACCAAAAACATTTGACATACGACAATTTATCCCTTTTATCCTTACACCGATTTTGGCGGTATCAACATAACAATCCGATAATGTTACGCAATTTGAGCGCGTATCCAAATCATAACCTATTGTCTTTTCCATATCCGGTACAATATTACTTACCCATGTATGGCACTTAGACATAAATGTGGCATAGGAATTTATGTGAAATCCTGTTTGATAATCCACCACTATAATTGTATCAAAATAATGATCGCCATGACTGTATAAATCTACGCCGATGCTGTCCGGTATGCCGACCTCGTTTCTGAAATACAAATTATATGCGGCAAGTTCATAATTTCTAAGGTCATCTTTGTTGCCGACACGCAATCCAACTTTGCAATCTTTAAACCACATATCACGCATTGTCAAATGATGAATATTGCTTAATTTTATTCCTCCCGACAATGCTCCTCCGTCAATAGTGCCTCCGGTTATGAACATACCGTAGTCATGGAAAAACATTTCTCTGCCGCCGTCCCAATCAATCATAAACTCCATTTCTGCTATGCAAAGAAGTTTGGCGTTCTTTGCCAGTTTGAGCGAACAATGGTTGGTTATGCGTATCGGTTTGCTTATGGTATAAGTCCCCTCCGGGAATATAACCACACCCTTTGTGTTAGCATCAACGGCACGCTGTATTCTGCCTGCATCGTCGGTTTCGCCGTTTAATCTTTGATAATCATTAACATTAACGCCTTCGAATTCTGAAAACAACATAAAATTTTACCTCGCTTCTATTATATTTACCAACCGTATCTTTTTGACATTTCATCATAGAATTCATCGAACAGCTTGTCGAAATATTCGTCTGTATCGTAAGACGGTTTTCGGCAGTAATCGCAGGTGATTATACCACGCCTTTTTAATATCCGTTTTTCAAATGATATAATTTGTTCCACATTTTGTCTGATGTGGTTAAGCATCGGCAAAAGTTTATTGTGAAGCTCTATTGCCTTTTCACGATTGCCGCTTGCATAGTTATTGTATATATCGAGGTACACATCATACATCGAGCAGCCCGGCATTGCACCGGCTGCGCCTCTGTCCATGCACTCTATAAGCTGAAATCCGGCATTGCCGACAAAGATTTTCATTTTTCCGTCGGTTAGTTTCATAAGGTTGGTTACATATGGTCCGGCAGGTTTACACTCAATTTTGTAGTAAATCATATTTGGGCATTCTTTTTCAAGTTTGCAGAAAGTTTCCGGAGGAATTGCAACGCCGGTCTGCTCCGGTGCATACTGCGCCATAATAGGAATTTTAACGGCATTTGCAATTGCTTTCATGTGCTCATACAGATATTTTGCACCCGGTTTTAAGAAAAACGGCGGCAAGAGCATAAGACAGTCCGCACCGAGCGCCTCAAACTGTTTTGCACGGGCAACGGCAACCTCTGTGGAATGGTCGGTTACGGATATTATGGTTTTTCCGCCCGCCTCCTTTGTCGCTTTAACGGTAACCTCCGCCATCTTTGTGCGTTCGTCATCGCTGAGTTTGTAATATTCACCGGCTATTCCGAAAAGCGTTACTGCCCCGCAGCCGCCTTGTATCAATGTTTTTACTAAATTTTCCAAACCGTTGTAATCCACTTCGCCGCTTTCGGTAAACGGAGCGGCTATTATAGGGCATATCCCTTTTATTTCTGTCATATCAAATTCTCCTTTAATCCCTGTATTGCATATATGTAAGGTCACAGCCTTCGTCTGCCTGAGTGACATTGTCTATAAAGTTGCGCACAAAACCGCGTTTTATATCCTTGTGCTCTTTCGGGACAAAATTTTTCAATCTTCTTTGCAATTCTTCGTCCGAGATTTCAACCTCTATGATGTTTTTATCCACATCAAGATGGATTATATCTCCGTCTCTGACAACTGCAAGCGGGCCGCCCACAGCACTTTCCGGTGCAACATGAAGAACTTGTGTGCCGAAGCAGCCGCCCGACATTCGTGAGTCGGTTATGCGCACAAAGTCATTAATTCCCATTTTGTTAAGCTTTGGCGGAAGCGGCATAAAATTGCCGTTTTCGGGCATACCCGGAGCGCCCTTTGGCCCGTAGCCGCGCAATACTATCACGGTGTCCGGCGTAACGGGTGAGTTTTCATCAAGAAGGTAATCCTGACATTCTTTCAAATCTTCAAACACCTTTGCAGGTCCTCTGTGGCTGAGTAGATGTTCGCTTGCCGCACTGCGCTTTATTACTGCTCCGTTTGGTGCAAGGTTGCCGTAGAGAATTGCAATGCCGCCTTTTTCCTCAATTGGATTGTCGAGCGGCCTTATGGTGTTTGTGTCGTACGGCATATCAATTTCCTCAAGATTTTCAGCCACCGTTTTTCCGCTGACCGTGAGGCAATCGCCGTTAAGCATGCCCAGCATTTCTTTCATAAGCGATGCCACACCGCCGGCATTATGAAATCCCATGCCGACATTTTCCGTTCCATGCGGTTTCACATTTACAAGTACAGGTGTTTCTTTACTTATCCTTTCAAAATCATCAAGCTTAAGATTGATGTTAGCTCGCTTTGCTATTGCGATAAGGTGTATAATGAGATTTGTTGAGCCACCAGTTGCCATTAGCACTCGAATGGCATTTTCAATGGATTTTTCGTTAATTATATCCAAGCATTTTATGTCTTTTTCCACAAGTTCAACCGCTTTTCGCCCGGTCTCCTCGCTAATGCGTAATTTTTCCGCAGACACGCCAAGGCAGGAAGCAGAATTCGGCAGTGCAATGCCGAGTGCCTCGGTAACGGTCTGGCAGGTGTTTGCCGTGCCCATTATCGGGCAGGCTCCGGCACTTCCGTAAAGGCAGCCTTCATGTTTTGTCATTTCCTCAAGCGAGATTTTACCCGAGGTATAGTCGTTATAAAGATAAAAACTATCTGTTCCGCAGGCAAGCGTCTTTCCTTTGTAACTTCCCGGGAGCATCGCACCGCCCGGAAGATAAATTGTCGGCTTGTTTGCCGAAACAGCCGCCATAAGCTGTGCCGGAACATTTTTGTCACAGCCGCCTATAAGTACCACTCCGTCAAACGGATGCCGTTCGATAAGTTCCTCTGTGGTTATTGAAAGCAAATTCCTATAAACCAGGCTTGAAATATCAAAAAACACCTCGCAGATTGACATAGTGTTTACTTCCAGCGGAAATCCGCCGGCTGCCCATACGCCTCTTTTTACGGCATCTGCAAGCTGACGAAAATGTATGTGCCCGGGGTTTGTTTCTGCCCATGTGTTTATAATTCCGATAATCGGTTTTTCAATGTCTGCATCTGTGTAACCCATTGATTTCAAAAGGGCGTTTCTCAGCATCCCGGTTCTGTCTCCTCTTTTTTTCCATTTTGCCGAATAGTTATTCTCCATGGTATCCATCCTCATATTTTTTTGTTCATTTTATCATATTCGCATTTTGATTTTCAATGGATTTATTTGACTAATATGTTGACAAATTTGACATTTTGTTATACCATAAGTGCAAGCCGTAATCGGCTTGCTACACACCGGTTCAATAAACACTTAAGATTTTAAGCATAAGCTTAAAATAGACATTGATTTGTGTTTATTATACCATAAATCAAGGGGGTGTCGACATGGATTATATTGAAAAAAGGTTTAGCTATACGGGTGCGGACGAACTGAATATGTATTATTGCGGAAAAAGAGTTAAAACGCAAAATCACAGCTACGGACCGCAGATACGGGATCACTATCTGCTCGTATACATAAAAGAGGGTGACGCCATACTCTTTTTGAATAAAAAGCACTACAATCTTTGTTCGGGGCAGCTGCTTTGTATGTTTCCAAACGAAAAAATATATTACACAGCAAAGGGCAGTTTGTGGAGCAATTTGTGGGTTGGGGTATACGGAACACGCTCTGACTCATATATTAAAAGTCTCGGAATAACACGAGAGTATCCCGTATATAACTGTCCAAATCCAAATGAAACGGAAGATGCAATCAACAGGATAATAGATTCAACACAAATCAACAACAGTTACGGTAAAATGAATACATTGTCTGCATTATATTCATTTTTTGCCTCATTGTACAACAAGACTTCCGAGCGGTTTTCGGAGGTTGTTGCCGATTACGATGTTCACGGAACGGACACACATGAAATTACATATCACTCAAATAATCTGTATATCCGCGAGGCGGAAAATTTCATAAGGTTTCATTATGACAGTAATATAAGCATCAAATCTCTCGCAGACTCATTAAATTTATCCGTTGAGTATTTTTCGCGGCTTTTCAAGGTCGAAACAGGATTAACACCCCGGGAAATGATAAAAAACTACAGAATTGAAAAAGCGTGCTCACTGCTTGCAAACACCAATCTTTCAATTTCCGAAATATCAAACTGCATTGGAATACAAGATCAGCGGTATTTTTCTAAACTTTTCAAGAAAAACATAGGGTGCACGCCGAGTTTGTATAGAAGGAACTGAAAATGTCAAGAAATATGCCGCCGAAAAGTCCTCTAAATCTTGAATATATGTAATATTAAATCGTTTTTCTCGCTACGCTTCACCTAAAAAACTGCTTTGTTCGCCGCATGGCAGGCTTTTGTTGCTCTGATATTTGAAGGAAAGCAGAATGTATACCAAAAGGCGGCTGCAAAACTTGCGTAATTTAGTCTGTCGGTAAACAAAACATACCAAAAAAACACACATACCCGTTAAAAGTAATATGCGTGTTTTTGCAATTATTTAGGCAAATTGAATTTTTGAACTCATTTGCTTGCAGACGCAGCCTTTGAGCGTATTAAAAAAAGCTACATAATTGACAGAATATTCATTTCTCATTCATTAGTTTTTGAAACAGTAGTTCTTTTGAGCAATAATTTGTCATTTTCACGCATATCGGTTTACAAAAACAAGACAGTGTGATAGAATATACATAAAATTGCAGCAAATGGAGTGATGACCTTTGAAGCTTTTAAGAGCACCGTATTATTTTGAGGTGCATACATATTTGGAATACACACCGCAAATTTTTCGCCGGCAAATAAACAACCGTGAGCACAGTTCATTTCTTTACATTCGTCAAGGAACATATCATTACCGCTTTTTAAATGACAATTTTACAGCACACTGCGGCGAGCTTGTATATCTCCCGAGAGGAGGAAACTATCGTTATGAAGTACTTGATAAAAATGCAAGATGCTTGCAGATTGAGTTGGACATTGCGGATGAAAACGGCAAATACATCACATTTTCCGACACGCCGCAGATGGCCGGACTCCATACGGACGAGGAAATGGAGCGAGTGTTTGAAAACATAAAAACAGTGTCCGATGACGCTGTCTCAAGTGTTGCGGCAATATGCTCGGTATATACGCTTATTTTGTCAGTCCTGAAAAAGAAAAGCGGGTTGCAAAAAAAGTCAAATTCAAAAATTCAGTCGGTCATAGAGTATATTAACAGACATTATACGGAGAATATTTCCATGAAAACACTTGCGAATTTATGCTTTCTAAGTGAGTCGCAAATGCGTAGAATTTTTAACAGCGAATACAAATGCTCGCCTCTTGCCTATAAAAACAGACTGATTGCCGATTCGGCAAAAAAAATGTTGTGCACAAGCAACTATGCAGTTTCGGACATTGCAGACGCTTTGGGATTTTCGTCGCTGTATGCGTTTAGTCGTTTCTTTAAAAAGGAATTCGGTGTTTCACCGTCTGAATTTAGAAAAAGAACGGGAGTGTGAGGTTTTTTCTGTAAATTAGATTTTTCTATGACAAAATATCGGTTTTTAGTGGGCAGGATAGCCGAGTTTAGGCTTTCCT
>CAKSFP010000032.1 GCA_934454585.1 uncultured Clostridia bacterium | reverse complement strand
TAGGGCGTGTTTTGCAAATATATAATATATGCTCCAAGCCGACTGCAAAAAAGTTCGGATTCGTCACCTGCGCCTAAGCAAAAATTACATTGGAGACTTTATAAATGAACAAGAAAATTCTATCCATAATAACAGCTGCCGCCCTGGCAGCGTGCGCCATGACCGCATGCGGCGGCGAAGAAGAGAAAATCGCATACACCGAGACAACGGAAACACAAAATGCCGAGCTTATGTTTGCCGCAAACGACCTTGCCGGGCTGACAAACCTGTGCCAAGCCATGGCAGAAAACAATGACGACAAGGAAACGAGAGACAACTTCTTTGCGTATTTTCTGGACAGAGTATCAAAGGTAGACAGTGACAACGACGAAAAGCTGTACGAAACCACTGTCAGCGTGATTGACAAATGTCTGCAATATCCGCTTACATCGGCAACATTGGTGAGCGGACTGCAAAAGACATACAACAGCATCGACACAAAAATGATTGAAAAGACGAAAGAATACATGATGGGAAAATGGCGCAGAATAGACACAACTTTCCTTTCCGGCACCGTTATCGAAGTACAAAATGATCCTGAGTTAGGATTTATCTCCCGCATAACAGCTCTGCCTGACGACCCGGATCTCAAGTTCAGGGTGGGTGACATTAAGTGGGCGGACATAGAATTTGCAAACCACAAAATGTTCTTCCTGTCCGACATGACCACCACAGAGACAACGGGGCAAAAGAGTTACTACAAAAACGAGGATTCCGCCGTAAACTCATTCCGCGGTGCGACAGCAATACTTGACTTTGACAAAGACACCATCACAGTCACCTACGATCGTGCATCAAGTGTAACAAGCGGTGCAAGGCAGGTTTGGATAAAAGTCGGAACGGAAAACGACAACCGCAACGCATACAAAAACTATCTTGACGCCGAGGCAGAAGGCGAAAAGGAAAATGCAGACGAGAACACTGCGCAGGATTCATCGGACAGTTCGTCATCTAAAATGGGCATGACACAAAGCGACAGTCAGCTCAAGGACAACAGTCTGGGCAACGGTGCGGTGGGAGAATAGATATTTTTTGTTTTATATCAAAACGGGCGTGTATCAAAATTTTTTTGACACACGCCTGTTTTTTTAATTTTTCGCGCCTATAACTCTGAATTTTTTGTATCTGTTATCGCAGAGCACCTCTGCCGGCAATTGAGAAAGCCTATCCAGTTCGGACATGACTTCCGCCTTGACCGCTTCGCTTATTTGTTCATAATCTCTGCCGTCCTCGGGGATAACTTTATCGGCAATGCCGAATGAATAAAGATCTGCCGCAGTGAGCTTGAGTGCCTCTGCCGCATCTGCAGCCTTGGCGGCATCCTTCCACAGTATGCTTGCGCACCCCTCCGGAGAGATGACGGAATAAACCGCATTTTCAAGCATTATTATAGAATCCGCCACGGATAGCGCAAGCGCACCGCCGCTGCCACCCTCGCCGAGAACTACCGACACAACGGGGACTCTCAGCGTCATCATTTCCATGAGATTCTCCGCTATGGCAAGTCCCTGACCCCTCTGCTCCGCACCTATGCCGCAGTATGCTCCCGGACTGCTGATAAAGCAGATTACCGGGCGGCTGAATTTCTCTGCCTGTTTCATAAGGCGCAACGCCTTTCTGTAGCCCTCGGGGCTTGGACAGCCGAAATTGCGTTTCATTCGCTCCTCTATCGTATTCCCGCGCTCCATAGCAATAACAGTCACAGGTCTGCCGTTTAATCTGCCTATGCCGCCTATAATCGCGCCATCATCGGCAAAGCGCCTGTCGCCGTGAAGTTCGACAAAATCAGTTATCATTTTTTCTATATAAAATGCACCGGTCGGGCGTTTGCCCTCTCTTGCATGCACTACTCTGTCATATGCATTCACAAAAACGCACCTCCCTATCGGCTGTGAATCCGCAGTATATTCTCTATCTCCGACTTGAGCCTGTCGCGCGGAACTATGGCGTCAACAAAACCGTGCTCAAGCAAAAACTCCGAGCGCTGAAAACCCTCGGGCAGTTTTTGCCCGGTGGTCTGCTCTATCACGCGCGCACCGGCAAAACCTACAAGCGCCTTCGGCTCGGCAAGAATTATGTCACCCTCCATGGCGAAGCTTGCCGTCACGCCGCCGGTGGTCGGATCCGTGAGGACTGTTATGTAGAGCAAACCGGCATCGGAATGACGCTTGACCGCGCCGCTGACCTTTGCCATCTGCATAAGAGAATATATACCCTCCTGCATCCTTGCACCGCCGGATGTGGTGAAACCGACAACCGGCATTTCCTTACTTAAGGCCAGCTCGAACGCACGGGTAATCTTCTCGCCGACAACGGTGCCCATACTGCCCATCATAAACTCCGAATTCATGACAAAGAGCACATACTCCTCTCCGCCGCTTTTTGCGATACCGTAGGACACGGCGTCCTCACAACCGCTTGTCTTGCGTGCGGACTCGAGTTTTTCCTCATAATGGGGAAAAGCGAGTATATCCGTGCTTGCCATGTCGGCATCTTTCTCCTCAAAACTATCGCAGATCAAACGAATGCGCTCAGCAGAGTTCATCCTGAAATATGCACCGCATTTCGGGCAGATTTTCAGCAAATCACCGTCCGCAAACACTGTATGTTCGCCGCATTTTTTGCACACAAGTTCAGGATTTGTCCGCCTGGGTTTGAAAAGTTCTTTCAGTTTTCCGAGTTTTTCTATCATCTTTAATCCTCCGGATTCTTTTTGACAATGGCAAATGAAAAGTCCGCCGTGACAGCCGTCTTTCCGTTGACTTTGCCCACTCCGTGTGCAAACCAGAAAGGCTCATGCGAGCGCGTTATGGTGCACTCCGTCTCAAACAAGTCACCCGGCTTGACGGGTGACTTGAACCTGACTTTATCCAGTCCCGTAAAGTACGGCAGAGAATCGCCGTCCATCTTATCCGACATGAGCACGCATACCGACTGTGCCATAATCTCGCAGAGTATCACGCCCGGTACAACGGGATTCCCCGGGAAATGACCGTCCAGGAACCACTCGTTGCCGACTATTTTTTTCTTGCCGTATGCCACGCCGTCCATTACGCTTGCTTCATCTATCAGCAGCATACTGTCGCGGTGCGGCAGTATGCTCATTATCTCCTCTTTGTTCATCAGTCACGCACCTCCCGAAACGCCAGGCATGCATTGTGTCCGCCGAATCCGAGTGAGAGCGAAAGCGCAAGTTCAATATCTGTGTTTACCGCTTTGTTTGGTGTGTAGTCAAGGTCGCAGTCCTCATCGGGCACTTTGTAGCCGATAGTAGGCGGCACGGTATTGTCGCGCAGTGCGATGATTGACGCAATTGCCTCAACCGCACCGGCAGCGCCGAGCATATGTCCCGTCATAGACTTTGTGGAACTGATGTGTACCTTGTATGCATCTTCGCCGAAAACTCTCTTTATAGCAATTGTCTCCGTCTTGTCGTTAAGCGGTGTACTTGTGCCGTGGGCATTGATATATACCTTGCTGCAGTCATATTCTCCCGAATCCGCAAGTGCCTGGACAATGGCGTTTGCGCCGCCTATCCCATCCGGGTCGGGAGCGGTTACATGATAAGCGTCACAGGTGTTGCCGTAACCGACAACCTCAGCATAGATGGTTGCACCGCGCTTCTTTGCATGTTCATATTCCTCAAGTATTAACGCACCGGCGCCCTCGCCCATAACAAAACCGCACCTTTCTTTATCAAAAGGAATCGAAGCTCTGTCCTTGTCGTCGCTCTCGCACAGCGCCATACAGTTGATAAATCCGGCAAATCCGAGCGGATTTATCGATGCCTCGGCACCGCCTGCAATAATCGCATCCGCATAGCCACCCTTTATTGCGCGGTATGCCTCGCCTACGCAGTTTGATCCCGTTGCGCACGCAGTCACTATGGAAAGGCATGGCCCTTTTGCACCGTATTTAATGGCGATATTGCCCGCAGCGATATTTGAAATCATCTTAGGGATGAACATAGGTGAAACCCTCTTAGGACCTCTGTTCATGAGGTTTGTGTGTTCGCTGACTATCGTCTCGAAGCCACCTATACCGGAGCCAAAATACACGCCAAGGCGCTCGGGAGCGACATTTTCTATGATTCCACTGTCCTCTGCGGCCTGCCGGGCCGCTGCCAGGGCATACTGTGAATAGTGGTCAAGTTTGCGTGCCTCGCTCTTGTCCATATAAAGACTTGTATCAAAATCCCTGACCTCCCCGGCAAGGCAAGCCTTAAAATCGGTAGTGTCAAACTTAGTCACCTTATCTATACCGTTTTTTCCGGCAATAATATTCTTGCGAAAATCCTCCGTATTATTCCCGACAGGTGATATAACACCCGTGCCGGTTACAACAACTCTCTTGTTCATAGCCTTGTTCCTTTCATTAATCTTCATGCATTTACATTGCGATTCCGCCGTCTATGCGGATTACCTCGCCTGTGATGTAGTCGGACGCGGAATCTGCCAGAAAAGCTGCCAGTGCGGCAACCTCATCGGCGCTGCCCATTCTGCCGAGCGGAATGGAATTCAAAACCGCCTCGTTACCCTCAAAGCTCTCCGTCATGTCGGTTCTGATGAATCCCGGGGCAATGGCATTGCAGCAGATGTGTCTTGACGCAAGTTCTTTTGCCACGGTTTTGGTCAGACCTATCACGCCCGCCTTGGACGACGCATAGTTTGCCTGACCCGGGTTGCCCATTATGCCGGCAACAGAGCTGATGTTTATGATCTTGCCGTATTTTTTCTTAAGAAAATTTCTGCAGCAGTGTTTAATCATATTGAACGAGCCTTTAAGATTGGTGTCAACCACGCTGTCAAAATCGTCGACATTCATCTGCAAAATCAGTTTATCCCTTGTGATGCCGGCGTTGTTGACCAAAATATCCACCCCGCCGAAATCCTTTATGACCTGTGCAACGGTATCCGCACACGCGTCAAAATCCGCCACATCGCATTTATATATATTTATTCTGCCGCCGCGGCTCTCTATGTCAGCCTTAAGCTCATTTGCTTTTTTCTCACTGCCGCAATACACTGCGGCAATTACTGCGCCCTCATCGGCAAATTTTTGAGCAATCGCTCTGCCGATTCCCCTGGACGCGCCCGTTATGAGTGCCACCTTATCATTAAGCATCGGTTCTCACCGCCTCTGCTATTTCCGCAAGAGATTCATATACCTCAGCAGAATACACTCTTGCCTCGGGTGCAATTTTTTTTATGAGACCGCACAGAGTTTTGCCGGCGCCCGCCTCAATAAAGTCGGTGTAGCCGTCCGCACACATCCTCTTTATGGTGTCGCACCAACGCACGGGATTGTTCATCTGCTTTGACAGAGTGTCAATCGTTGCACCCTCATACGGGGCGGCGGTGTAGTTTGCATAAACCGGGAGTGCCGGTTCGACAAGTTTTATTCCATCGAGATATTCTTTGAAATTCTGCGCCGCTCCATCCATATACGGCGAATGGAAAGCTGCACCGACCGCAAGGTCAATCACCCGTGCACCCTGCTCTTTGGCAATCGGTTTCAGCTGCGCTATAGCGTCTTTGGAACCGGCAACCACCGTCTGCACGGGTGAGTTGTAGTTCACGGGATATATTTTTTCGCCGCTGCTGCGGATATCCGAGCAGATTTTCTCCACAACTGTGCTGTCCGTCTTGAGCACGGCTGCCATAGCGGTGTCGTTTTCATCTGCCGCCTGCTGCATATACCGGCCGCGGCGCGTAACTATCGAAAATCCTTCCTCGCAAGTATATGCACCGCCATATGCAAGTGCGGCTATTTCTCCGAGAGAGAATCCGGCAACGCCGTCCGCTGCGACTCCCATTTCCATTAACGCAAGGGCGGCACATATATCCACAAGATACAGGCACGGCTGAGTGTTCTCGGTCCTCTTGAGTTCTTCCGCAGTGCCTTCAAAAGACTGTGCAATAGTGCCGGGACGAACCGACTCGGCATAATCGTACAGCTTTTTTGCCACTTTTGAATTATCGTAAAAAGATTTTCCCATGCCGGGGTACTGCGCACCCTGACCCGAAAAAACTATTGCTGTTTTACCCATTTTGAAGCTCCTTTCAAAATGCTCTCCGCCTCGTCGCAGATTTCCTTTATTATGTCCGCTGCGCTCTGCTCGCGATCCACCATGCCGGCAATCTGTCCCGCAAGGAAGCAGCCTTTCTTCTCGTCGCCCTCTTTCGCCGCAAGGTAAAGCGCGCCGACAGCGAGCTGTTCCAGATCCTCGTCCGAAATGTTTGTATATTCAGCCTTGGCATACAACCGCGAGAACGGCGTTTTGAGACTTCTGACCGGATGACCGAGCCTTCTGCCGGTCACTATGGTAGATATATCCCCTGCCTTTAAGACTTTGTTTTTGTAATTTTGGTGAACTCCGCACTCCTTTGCAACAAGGAACCTTGTGCCGATCTGCACTCCGCAGGCACCAAGCATGAATGCCGCAGCAACTCCCCGTCCGTCCGCTATGCCTCCCGCCGCCAAAACAGGAATCGACACTGCGTCGCAAACCTGCGGGACAAGCGCCATTGTCGTAAGATCGCCCACATGGCCGCCCGATTCGCCGCCCTCGGCAATGACCGCCGACGCGCCGCATCGCTCCACTATCTTTGCAAGAGCCGTGGACGCAACCACCGGAAAGACCTTTATGCCGGCAGAAAGCCACATCTCCATATATTTTGACGGATTGCCCGCGCCGGTCGTTATAACGCTGACGCGCTCCTTAGCGAGCAGCTGAGCCACTTCGTCGGTATACGGACTCATGAGCATGACATTCACGCCGAAAGGCTTGTCGGTCAGCTCACGCGCAAGCTGTATCTGTTCTTTCAGATACTCGGCATCACGGTTCATGGCGGATATTATGCCAAGACCGCCGCCGTTTGAAACAGCGGCGGCGAGGCGTGCGTCCGCAATGTGCGCCATGCCGCCCTGAAAGACAGGATATTTTATTCCGAGCATATCACATATTGCAGCATTTAACATAGTTATTACTCCTTCTTTGCGTCGATGTACTCAACCAGAGATCCGACAGTCTTGCCTACATCGGCAACAACGATTTCTATATCGAACTCGTCCTCAAGCTCCATCATGATTTCAACGGTTTCGAGAGAATCTATACCGAGCTCTTCAAATGTGGTTTCTTCTGTGATACCGTCGGTATCTGTGTCAAGGTGATCTGCAAGAACCTCTTTAATTTTGTCGATTGTCATAGTTAATTCCTCCGTTAATATAAATTTTTGTTATATGAAACGATTTGCAGCAAATTGAATACGCCACAACAGCAGATGTAAATTTTATTTCGGATCGCTTGAACGACAGTGAAATACCGCCAAACTCGCTTTATCAGAACAAAATACACATCATGATCTGCAATTTGTGTTCATATGTCAATGCGACGCCGCAAAACCGTTTACCACCTGATAATGCTCGACGCACTCGAGAGTCCGCCGCCGAAAGCCGTCATCGCTATGATGTCGCCCCTGTTTAAGCCCACATTTCTATTCAGCTCGTCAAGCGCAATTGCTATGCTTGCGGCTGAGGTGTTGCCGTAATTCTGTAAATTCACAAAGAATTTGTCCGCCGGTATGCCAAGGCGCTTTACCGCATATTGAATTATGCGCACATTCGCCTGGTGCGGTACCACATAAGCAATATCTTCGAGAGCTATGCCTGCCTTTGCGGCAAGCTCCGTGATGTCGTTCACAATGGTGTTCACGGCAAACTTAAAAGTCTCCTGGCCGTTCATAAATATCTTGCCCGGCTCAGTCTCCTTTTTGTAGTACGGCGAAAGGTCATTGCCCGTGGGAATTTTTATTACATCATCGCCGCCGGCGGTAAAGAGCTTGGACGCAAGATAGCCGTCACCCTCGCCAAGAACCGCCGCCCCCGCACCGTCGCCGAAGATAACACAAGTGTTGCGGTCAGTCCAGTCGATGATTTTGCTGATGCGCTCACTGCCGACAACGAGAATTTTCTTTGCAACGCCGCGCGCAAAAAATCCCGACGCTATGTCCAGTGCAAACATAAATCCGCTGCATGCAGAATTCATATCAAACGCCGGACAGTGTGCTCCGATAAGCTTTTGTATGCCACCGGCCGTGGTAGGTGCAAGAGTGTCGCCCGTCATGGAAGCAGCTATAATTAAATCAAGCTCCTCAGGCTTTGTGCCACTCATCTCCAGCGCTGCAAGTGCGGCTTTGCAACCCATATCCGCAGCGGATTCGTCGGTAGATATCCGTCGTCTCTCAATTCCTATTCTCTGTTTTATCCATTCATCGGATGTATCTATCGTTTTTGACAGATCATTATTTGTAACCGAAAGCTCAGGTAAGTAGCTCCCTGTTCCCAATATTCTGAAACTCATGACGAACTCCTTTCACACGCTTCAAATTCAATACTTGTTGATTTATCAACAAATCAGCAAAAAAATTATTTGCTCAAAAGTTTCGATATATTTCCCGCAGTCGTCCTCAGGGTTCGATACATGATTGTGCGGTTTTCCTCGTCTATCCCTGTCAGGCTGATTGTATCTATCAAATCATAAATCATGTTGACCACCGGAATCATTATCTCCCGCGCCTTGTCGGTAATCACCGCCGGGGTGTTGTACTTCTTGTCGCCGACAAAATCGGGATAATCGATGTAACCCTTTTTATAGAGCACCGAATATGTGCGCGAAACCGCCGCTTTGTCCACACCGGCAATCTCGGCGAATTGCGACACGGTGAGGCCGTCACGATAGAGCAGCAGATACGCAAGGTATATGCCCTGATTTCCCGTGAGGCCATATTTTCTCATCACATCATTCTTGAGCCGCGAGATGTTTTTGTGAATAATTGAAATATTGTTGGCAAACATCTCAAACCTTTTAATGAGTATGAGCTGGTCCAGTCTTAAACTGTTTTCGGCTTTGTCCACATTCATCCACCTGACTGACATATCATTCTCTCGGAATTGTTTTCCTTTTCCGACGATATGATAATTGTAACACAAACTTGTTGTTTTGTCAACAAGTTTGTGTAAAGTTACAATGCTTTTTTGTTACGGTGGATATTAAATATCGAAACAGATTTACAAACAAGCGGATTTTCCTTTTGGAAAATCCGCTCCGTAAATTTCGTTGTTCATTTTTCGTCATTTACCATTGACCGCTGTCACACAACCTCGTCCATTCCCTCGATTGCATCGATTGACTCAGACACGCAATGATGAATCTCTTTCCATTTGACTTTTGTAAAAAGTGCTGTTATTGATATTGGAATATAGGTCAGCATAAACAGCGGAAAAGTAAAGAAAGACCAAATCTTTCTCGGTGCGGAACAGCGAATGTTCTTCCACTCGCAAATGCCGCTTATGGTGCCGACAATCCACAGTGTAAAATACAGGCTGCACACAGTGAGGAAAATCTCACCGAACACCGCGTGAATCATGTATGGCTTGACAAGCAACGCATAGGCAAGCGCCGCGCCATTGACAATAACGCTGATAACCGTGGTGATGAACGCCGGAGCAATGGTCATGAACATATCATAGCACGAAAAACTCTTCATGCCGAAAATACCCTTGACAAGCCTGCCGCCGTATTTTCCGAACACCTGCAGAAAACCGCGTGACCAGCGCAAACGCTGATTCCAAGACTGTGCAAATGTCACAGGCTGTTCATCGTAAAAATACGCATCGTCGCAGTAAGCAATCTTTTCTCCGTGAATGACATTGTCCACAGAGAACTCTATGTCCTCCGTAAGCAAAAAATGCTTCCATCCGTTTTGTCTCTTGATAATGTCGCTGCAGATGAGAAAGCCCGTGCCGGAGACCGCACAACTTGTGCCAAGCAGTGTGCGCACATTGTTAAGCAGCTTTGCCTCCCGCAGAAACCACAGCGAATATCCGGCAGTTATCCAGTTTGTGCC
Source organism: uncultured Clostridia bacterium (assembly GCA_934454585.1). GTDB lineage: Bacteria > Bacillota > Clostridia > UMGS1810 > UMGS1810 > RGIG4708. The sequence goes on along the minus strand of CAKSFP010000032.1, from coordinate 18,456 downwards.
GTAGTTCTTTGAATTGCGGTGACTGGTGACTATCCTGTTGCCCTCGGAAAAGCATTTGTCCATCTCTGTGATATATCTGGAATTTAGCAGATTATCCGCATCAAAGACAAAATATCCGTCATAATACTCTATGCCGCATTTTTTGTCCACACAGCCAAACAGGTAGTTAAGCGAATAACCCTTGCCTACAAGCCCGGTATTGAACCTTTCGTACACAAAAGCGCCATGAGATTCGGCAACATCCTTAGTCATGTCGTTGCAATTATCCGCAACTACATAGATATCAACAAGCTCCGACGGATAGTCCTGGCGTTTGATAGAGTCTATCAGCTGACCGACAACCTGTTCCTCGTTTCGCGCGGGAATCATAACCGCATATCGGTGAGTCGGCTTGACGGTTTTATATTTCTTCGGCTTGACAATGCAGCCGTAGATAATATAAAAGAACTGATAAGCGTAACAAACCAGGAATAGTCCGGCAATAGTACAGTTTACAATATGCAACCAAGTCATTTTCACATTCTCCGCATGGTAACGCGCGCGGCATATCGAGATAAGCCGTGCCCTACCTTCAAAATAAAATTTTTTTGCGCCGGTGCACAGCCTCATTATAATATTTCATCAAAAAAACACTTCCGCGGAAGTGCTCGTTGAAATATAATCTGAAAGCCTGAGCATCATTGGCGTAATTATATATACATTTTATTAACAGTCGTCATTATACCTCATATTATCAAATTTGTCAATAGATTTAAGGTTTATTTAATAAATAAAATAACGAAAAAAGTTTTTCGGGGCTGTAAAAAATCGTCCGCTCATCATACGAAAAACCGCCCGCACAGAAACTGCGCAGGGCGGTTTTTTCGAAAAGCATCTTTATTTTCAGCCGTTTTTCGATTTTTCTATATCGTTTTCCCTTATGACATTTCGTCTTATCTTGCCGTTGAAAGTCTTGGGCAGCTCGTCCACAAATTCCACTATACGAGGATATTTGTAAGGAGCGGTATTTTTCTTGACATATGTCTGCAGCTCGGTGATTAGCTCATCCGACGGCTCGAATCCTTCGGCAAGAACAATCGTCGCCTTTACCGCAAAACCTCTTATCTTGTCGGGAACACCCGTCACGGCAACCTCGTTTACAGACGGATGCTCAAGCAAAACACTCTCTATCTCGAAAGGTCCTATACGATAGCCGGACGATTTGATGACATCATCGTTTCTGCCTACATAGCGGAAGAGACCCCTCTCATCGCGATATGCGGTGTCGCCTGTGTGATAGAAACCGCTGTACATCGCCCTGTGTGTATCCTCCTCGGAAAAGTTGTAAGTATCAAGCAATCCGCAAGGCTTTCTGTCGAGACTGAGCACACGGATGGATATCTCGCCCGTGGTACCTCTGGGGCAGGACTGATTCTCGCTGTCGAGAATGTGAACATCAAATCCCGGCACAGGCAGACCTATGGCACCCGGCACAGGCTCTGTCCACGGATAGATTGTTGCTATGCACAGTGTTGTCTCGGTCTGGCCAAAACCTTCGTATATTTTGTGACCCGTTGCCTCAAGCCACTTGTTGTATATCTCCGGATTAAGCGCCTCTCCGGCGGTGCAGCAGTGTTGAATTGCCGACAGGTCATATTTTGACACATCATTAAGCAGCATCATTCTATACATCGTGGGAGGTACACAGAATGTTGTGACTTTGTACTTCTCAAGTACACGCAGAATATCGGCTCCATCAAACTTGTTGAAATCGTACACAAGCACTGCGGACTCGCCGAACCACTGACCATAGAGTTTGCCCCAAAGAGACTTGAGCCAGCCGGTGTCGGATATGGTGAAGTGCAAACCGCCGTCAACAACTCTGTGCCAAAAAACACCCGTCATGATATGACCGAGAGGATATTTGAAGTTGTGAGTGATGATCTTGGGGTAACCCGTCGTGCCGGACGAAAATGCCATAAGCATTGTGTCGTCAGCCTTTGTGTCTGCGTCGCCTGTAGGTCTGTGCCACACATCGCTCGCTATCTCAAAGCCTGCCTCAAAGTCTATCCAGTCCTCACCGGCATCTTTGTGCTTGGTGACAAACTTCATTATGGGGTGATCGTACTGATCCTTCATTTCGTCAAAATATTCGGTGGAGTTGCCGTCACCTGTTATTACAACTGCTTTTATCTTGCCGACATTGCAGCGATACACATAGTCTTTGCCTTTGAGCATATCCGTCGCCTGGATAACTATTGCACCGATTTTGTGCAAACCGAGAATGCAGAACCAGAAGTAGTAACTGCGCTTAAGGGTGAGCAGGACTCTGTCGCCCTTTTTTATGCCCATGTACTGAAAATAGTTTGCAGCCTTGTTTGAATAGAGCATCATGTCGCGGAAAGTGAATCTCTTTTCATCACCGTCTGCCGAAAGCCAGATCATTGCAAGTTTGTCGGGCTTGGTGTTTCCCAGCTCGTCTATCACATCATACGCAAAGTTAAAGTTATCAGGATATGTGAGTTTATAGTTGTTTTGAGCGTCCTTGAGCGAGAGAAAATCATCTCTCGACGCTCCGACGAATTTTTCGTATATTGCCATGTGAATACTGCCTCCCTTATTTAACTACGACCGCTATAAACTGTGTCGGTCCATCGCCCACTGCCTGCTCTGCATGGGGCACACTTGAATCAAAGTAAACACTGTCGCCCTCGGACAGTTCATAGGAAATGTCGCCTATGAAAAGTTTCATCTTGCCCGAAATGACATAGTTGAACTCCTGACCCTCGTGTCCGTGCATGACGGGCGCATCGTCGTCCGGGGTGATTGTCACCAGGAACGGCTCTGCCTTTTTGTTGCGGAAGGTGTATGCAAGGTGCTTATAGTCGTACTCATGCGCTCTTTTTACGGAATAACCCTGACCTTTTTTAACCATGCTGCACAGAGACAGTGTCGGCTGATCGCCGCTGATAAGATCGAGTACATCCACACCGAGAATCTCTGCGGCGTTGTAAATAAAGCTGAACGAAAAATCCATTTCGCCTTCTTCATATTTAACATATGTCTCAACATTTTCTCCGAGTTTTTCTGCCATTTCTTCAACAGAAATCCCCATGTCGTCACGCAGTGACGCAAGACGCATTCCGATATCTTTAATCTGTGTATTCATGGTTTTCCTCCTAATTTTCGTAATTATAGCCGAGTTCCACGGCTTTCATATTTAGATCATACAGTGACTGCTTCTTTGCGGAAACAACCTTTTTCATTGCTGCGCCCACATTCTCGTAAGGAATGATTCCGGTCTTTTTTATCATGTAGCCAATCATTATCATGTTGGCAAGACCTGTGAGCTCGTTGTCCGACGCAAGCTTTGTCGCCGGGATGTAACCCACATCAAGATCGGTGCGCGCCACCTTTCGTTCTACAAGCGAGCTGTCCACAAGGATGCAGCCGCCTTTGTTGGTGCTCTGCTCATATTTATCAAGCGAAGGAGCGTTCATGGCAATGAGGATGTCGGGGTTGGTGACAATGGGCGATCCGATTTTCTTGTCGCTGAAAATGATGCTGCAGTTCGCCGTGCCGCCCCTCATCTCGGGGCCGTATGACGGCAGCCAGCTGACTTCCCTGTCCTCGATGAGTCCTTCGTATGCAAGAAATTTGCCCGAAAAGAGGATGCCCTGTCCACCGAAACCTGCAATTAAAATCTGCTTGTTCATCTTATTTCTCCTCCTTGTATTTATCCTTATAAACACCGAGCGGATAATAAGGAATCATGTTATCTTCAAGCCACTTGAGTGCGTTCTGCGGTGTGAGACCCCAGTTTGTAGGGCAAGTGGAAAGCACCTCGACAAGCGAGAATCCTTTGCCGTCAATCTGATTTTGGAACGCCTTTTTGATAGCCGCCTTTGCCGCCTTGATGTTCTTGACATTGTTTACGGCAACTCTTTCAAGATATGTTGCACCGTCTACATTTGAGAGCATCTCGCAAATCTTTACCGGGTAGCCGACTTTGGATACATCTCTGCCGTATGGCGAAGTCTGTGTAACCTGGTTCGGCAGTGTGGTCGGTGCCATCTGACCGCCGGTCATGCCGTAGATGGCATTATTCACAAAGATAACCGTAATGTTCTCTCCCCTTGCAGCGGAGTGAACAGTCTCTGCCGTACCAATTGCGGCGAGGTCGCCGTCACCCTGATAGGTGAACACTATGTTGTTGCCGTCCGAACGCTTAACGCCCGTCGCAACCGCCGGTGCTCTGCCGTGAGCCGCCTGGACCATATCGCAGTTAAAATAATTGTAAGCAAACACGCTGCAACCTACCGATGCGACACCGATTGTCCTGTCGGTGACACCCAACTCATCCAGGCACTCCGCAACGAGACGGTGGATTATGCCGTGGGTGCATCCGGGACAATAGTGCAGCGGTGCATCCGTCAACGCTTTTGTTTTTTCAAATACTACCATTAGTTTGCACCTCCGATTTTATTTGCCTCATGAATTTTGTCGAGAACATTTTCCGTGGTGGGGATCATTCCGCCGACCCTATTGCACAGAAGAACGGGTTTCTTGCACCTTGTGGCAAGCTCTATATCCTCTATCATTTGTCCCATGTTAAGCTCTACTGACACAAACGCTTTCACCCTGTCCGCAGCGGCATTGAGAACTTTCTTCGGGAAAGGCCACAGAGTGATGGGTCTGATCATGCCAACCTTTATACCCTGTTTTCTCGCCTCATCAATGGCATTCTGTGATACCCTCGCAGCCACACCAAATGCGACTATACAAATCTCCGCATCGTCCATCATGTATTCCTCATACATGACCTCGTTTTCCTCCACAAGGGCATACTTTTTGTATCTTTCAAAATTGTATACTTCAAGCTCATCCGGCTTTAGAAACAGCGAGTTTACTATATTTGGCTTTCTTTCACCATGTGTGCCCGTCAGTGCCCAAGGCTTGTCGTACTTCTTCACTTCTCCCATATCAAGCGAGACAGGCTCCATCATCTGACCCATTGTGCCGTCTGCAAGAATCATTGTCGTCATTCTGTATTTGTCACCGAGATCGAATCCCTTAAAAGTGAGGCTGACCATCTCCTGAACGGAATCGGGGGCGAGCACTATCATATGGAAGTCTCCGTGACCCGCGCCGCGCGTTGCATGGAAATAATCGGACTGTGACGGCTGTATGCCTCCCAGTCCCGGGCCGCCGCGCTGAACATTGATAACCAGTGCCGGGAGATCACATCCGGCAAGGTATGAAAGTCCTTCACTCTTGAGCGATATTCCGGGACTGGACGATGATGTCATGACCCTTTTGCCCGTGGACGCAACGCCAATTACCATGTTGATCGCGGCTATTTCCGATTCTGCCTGGAGAAAAACTCCGCCGTCAATCTTCGGCATCCTCTTTGCCATGTATGCCGCCACCTCCGTCTGAGGTGTTATGGGGTAACCGAAGTAATGGTGGCAGCCTGCCATTATGGCAGCCTCGGCCATAGCCTCGTTGCCTTTCATTAATACTTTTTCTGACATTTTATGTATACCTCCTTTATCTTTCTACAGTGATTACGCAGTCGGGGCAAATCGTTGCGCAAAATGCGCATCCTATGCACTTGTCTGTTTCTGTCACGCCTGCAGGATGGTAACCTTTTGCGTTGAGCTCGTCCTTGAGTTTTACAATACCCTTGGGACAAGCGCCCACGCACAGTCCGCAACCCTTGCAGGTGTTTTCGTCAAATGTTACTTTAGCCATTGTTATCCTCCTGTTTCTGCCAGCTTTGCTGCACATACAGACAAAGCGGCATTAAATTTTCTATTTTTCCGTCAAGTTCATAAAATATTTTTTCATCAATGGTTGTCAGCCTTATCGGGATATTTGCCGCCGCAGCCACCTTTTCGGCATATTCAACGGAGCCGAGCACATCGGCCGCCGTCGTCTCCGCACCAAGATTTGAGTTGTTCACAATTCCTGTGAAGGCAATGCCGCATGACTGCTCGATCTCCGCCTTTATCTCCATTACGGATGCGGCGTCTCTCGTAAGCGGACGGAACTTGTTTATCACAAGCAACATCTCGTAGTCGTTCTCCTCAACTATAGCCGGGGCATATCTGCCGAGCGCCAGCGCACCGCGGTCATCTCCGCCCACATCCACAACAGCGAATCTGGATTTATCGTCCGTTATTGAGTATGCATCTGCCGGCAGAGCCGGGGTGTCCACATTGGAATTTGCATACGGTGAAGATATGAGTTTTATCCCCTTTTCACTCAAAACTCGTGCGGAATCCTTGCTGCGGAAATAAGGATTGACTATATCCAGATCCGCAACAGATACCGCCTTGCCCTCGGCTGCGAGGGCAAGCGCATAGTTGACGGCAATATTTGTCTTGCCGCTGCCGTAATGTCCGGCAATTACGGTAACTCTTTTTCTCATAACTCAACAGTCCATCCGTACTCGTCATTAACCTTGCCCCATTGGATGCCCGTAAGCAGGTCAAACAGTTCCTGCGTAACGGCGCCGATTTTGTTGTCATTGATGACATATTCCTTGCCGTTGTAGTACAGCTGACCGATAGGCGACACAACAGCCGCTGTGCCACAGCCCCATGCCTCTTCCAGAGTGCCGTTTTCCATAGCCTCTACCAGTTCATCAACGCTGACGAGTCTCTCGGACACCTTGTAACCTTTGGACTTGAGCACTTCTATGCAGGATTTGCGAGTAATTCCCGGAAGAATGGATCCTGTGAGCATAGGTGTGACAACCTCACCGTTAATCTTGAACATAACATTCATTGCACCGACTTCCTCGATGTACTTTCTGTGAACGCCATCGAGCCAAAGCACCTGTGTATAACCTTTTTCCTCGGCATTCTCGCCGGCTCTGTTTGCCGCCGCATAATTGCCGCCGCATTTTGCATATCCCGTGCCGCCCACAACTGCGCGGACATCGTCTTTTTCTATCATAATCTTAACCGGGTTGATGCCCTCGGCATAGTAGCTGCCGCTCGGGGAGAGGATGATCATAAAGCAGGCTTTCTTTATGGAGTGAACTCCCAGTGTCTCGTCCGCACCGAAAAGAAACGGTCTGATGTAGAGCGACTCGCCGAAGTTCTTGGGAACCCACGCTTCGTCAAGCTTGACCAAAGTCTCGATTGCTTTTACAAAGAAGTTTTCATCTATCTGCGGGAGTCTTATTCTCTCGGCGGAGCTGTTGATTCTCTTTGCGTTCTCATAGGGGCGGAAAAGCTGCACCTTTCCGTCAGCTCTGCGGTATGCCTTGAGTCCCTCGAAAACCTCTGCGCCGTAGTGAAAAACAGTGGCCGCCGGGTGAAGTGTAATGTTGCCGAACGGCACAATTCTTGCGTCGTGCCAGCCGATGCCTTTGTCAAAATCCATAACGAACATATGGTCGGTGAACTGCTGACCGAAACCTTTGACCTCTGTGGGAATCGGTTTCGGATTTGTGGTTTTTGTGATTGTGATCTCCATGATATTTTCCTCCTAATCTTCGGTGACTATGCCGTCAACCTTTTTGATTTTAAGCTTTTTTATTGCGTCTTCACGCATTTTATATTTTAGAATCTTGCCGGCAACATTCATCGGGAAGCTGTCGACAAAATCTATATACCTTGGAACTTTATGCTTTGCCATGTGGTCGCGGATGTATTGTTTCATCTCGTCCGCCGTCATGGACTCGCCGTCTTTGAGGATAATGCAAGCCATTATCTCCTCGCCGTACTGCTCGTCCGGCACACCTATGACCTGGACATCCTTTACCTTGTCATGGGTGTAGATGAACTCCTCTATCTCCTTGGGATAGATGTTCTCGCCGCCGCGGATGATCATATCTTTGAGTCTGCCGGTTATCTTATAGTTGCCCTCGGGCGTGCGCAGTGCAAGGTCGCCTGTGTGCAGCCAACCCTGGGCATCTATCGCTGCCGCAGTGGCTTTTGGCATCTTGTAGTAGCCTTTCATTATGTTGTAGCCGCGTGCCACAAACTCGCCCGTCACATTGTCGGGGCAATCAAGACCCGTCTCGGGGTCAACTATCTTGCACTCTATCTCCGGCAGTGCTCTGCCGACTGTGGAAACACGAGTCTCTATGGAATCGTCGGTGCTGCTCATAGTGCAACCAGGCGACGCCTCGGTCTGTCCGTAGACTATGGTTATCTCCTTCATGTTCATCTCGTCAACAACCCGCTGCATAACCGATATGGGACACGGCGAACCTGCCATGATACCTGTGCGCATATACGAAAAATCCGTCTTTGCAAAATCTGGATGCTCCAGCATCGCTATGAACATTGTCGGCACACCGTGGAAACAGGTTATCTTCTCTTGGTTTACACAGGCAAGTGCCGGCTTCGGAGTGAAATAAGGCAACGGATATAATGTACCGCCGTGGGTCATTGTCGCCGTCATGGCGAGCACCATGCCGAAGCAGTGAAACATTGGTACCTGAATCATCATTCTGTCGGCAGTTGACAGATCCATTCTGTCTCCTATGCATTTGCCGTTGTTTACTACATTATAGTGTGTGAGCATAACTCCCTTGGGAAATCCGGTTGTGCCCGAAGTATACTGCATATTGCACACATCATTCACATTTACCTTTGCCGCAAGTCTTTTTACCTCAGCAAGCGGAACGGATTTACCCTTGGCAAGTGCCGCATCCCAGGTCATGGCACCCTTTTGTTTGTAGCCGACCGTCACAACATTTCGAAGGAAAGGCAGGCGCTTTGCATGGAGCTGTGCACCGTCTGAAGTGTTCTCCAGTTCCGGGCAAAGCTCGGCGATGATCTCGCTGTAGTTGGAATCGCGGTAACCCTCTATTGTGATGAGGGTGTGTGTGTCCGACTGACGAAGAAGATATTCCGCCTCGTGAATCTTGTACGCCGTATTCATGGTGACAAGCACCGCTCCTATCTTCACCGCAGCCCAAAAGGCAATGTACCACTGCGGCACATTTGTCGCCCAAACAGCAACATGACTTCCGGCTTTCACTCCCATTGCTATTAGGCTGCGCGCAAAATCATCCACATCATCCCGAAATTCCGAGTAAGTCCTGGTATAATCAAGCGTGGTGTACTTGAACGCATACTGATCGGGGAATTCTTCCGCCATCTTGTCGAGCACTTGCGAGAATGTCATATCTATAAGCGTGTCTTTTTTCCACACAAACTTACCCGTGCCGGCTTTGTTTTCATAAAAAGTTGTTTTTTTGCGCGACACATCGTTGTATCTTGACATAAAGCTCACGAAGTGCGGAAAGATTATATCCGGGTCACTTATCTCCTCAAACCAGTTCGGATCCCACTCAATGGATACGAACCCGTCGTAGTTTATGGAGCGGAGTGCATCCATAAACTCGTCTATCGGCAGCGTGCCCTCACCCACCAGACTATGAGTATCGCTGCTTTCGGAATCCTTTATGTGTATGTGTCTGATATACGCACCGAGGTTTTTGACTGTGGTCTCCGGCGACTCGCCGCACACACGGTAAGGGTAGTGCAGATCCCACAGCGCCGCAAGGCTGTCGCTTGCATAGCTGTTAAGCAACTCTATGAGCGCCGATGTGTCGGCATATTTACCGACTGTCTCAACCAGTATAACGATGTCATTCTCCTGAGCCTGCGGCAGAACGCTGTCGATAAACTCCCGTTCGCCGTCACCGCAAAGTGCCTTGACCCTGACATAGGGCACACGGAGCGCCGCGCACACCTCGGCACATTTTTTGAACTCCTCCAGTGCCGCGCCCGGGTCAGCCGCCACATCGGAGACAACATCTATACACGAAATGCCGAGATTGTATTCCATAAGTTTATGATACACCGATGGAATGTTTTCATCAATGATTTCTTCAACATCATGTATCTCAATTCCGTTAAACTTGTACTGTCTTGCCATCTCGAAAAATTCGGCAAGCTTTATTCCGTTCCATCTGTTAGTGGAAAAAGATAATTTCATGCAATTTTGCCTCCGTTTCTATCAGTTTTCGCTCTCTTCAAAACAAATCTTGTTAAGAGCGTTTATATATGCGTTAATGCTCGCGCCGACTATATCGGTGGATATTCCCCTGCCGGAGAAAAGCTTTCCGTCAGAGCGCAGTTTCACTACGCTCTCGCCGAGTGCCTCTCTGCCCTCCGTCACCGCGCGGATCTGGAAATCGTCCAGTTCGTAGTGATGACCGGTTATCTGCTCTATCGCCAGGAAAGCCGCATCAACAGGTCCGTCGCCTATGCAAAAACCATGTTTCGTCTCTCCGCCGGTTTCAAGTTCTATCTGCGCCGTGGGGGTGATAATATTGCCGTTGTTCATCACATAGCTTTTGAGTCGATATGTCGGCGCAACCTGCATTGCCACGCTGGCTATGATAGCGTCAAGCTCCTTCGCGCCAATCTTCTTTTTACCGCCGACAGATCCTATCTCGTCATGCACACGCTTAATGTCATCGTCCGAGAGCTCGTAACCCATTTTTTCCGTCACAACTCTCACGGTGTTTATGTCGTCCGCCGATGAAAGTGCGAAGTCTTCCTCGGGCACCGTTGCGTCATCACCGAATGTTACCGACGCTGCGTCACCCGAGAGGTTCATCTGTTTCACCGAGTTCTCGAGAAGCGTCATGTTTATGCTCGTCCTTATGCCAAGGGAATCTGCCTTTGCTTTGAAGGTTTTTGCCACAGACATAAGAGATGGGCATACATCGGACACCATGGTGGTCTTTATCTGCGCAACTCCCGCACCTATACATGACACTGCACATGCGGTGCCCATGCCGAGTTCATCGGAGCACTCCACAGAGAGAGTCACACCGTCAAGTTGCGGCACGCGCTTGCGCAGTTTGGTGAGAAAATCTTCAAACTCTGCCGGGAGCATTGTTCCGGCGGAATCGCAAACCGTGATAACGGATGCACCACAATTTATCGCCGTTTCTATTGCACGGCTGAGGAAATCTTCCTCTGCTCTGGTGGCGTCGAGCATTGACACCTCCACATCACTGCAGAGCGACGCCGCCTTTTTAGTGAGCGATTCAATAAGCTCAATCATCTTATCGGGCTTTTTGTGACACACATACTCCATCTGCACCGCCGACACCGGTACGGGGATGCAAAGTCTCGATTTTGACGCATTCTTTATTGCGTCATATGTCGTCTCAACGGATTCTTCGGTAAGCGATACCGGGCACGATATAACGCTGTTTTTCACAATCGGCGCTATGGTGTGCAGATAGAGAATATCCGTCTTGCCGTTGGTTATCGGCGCCGTCTCTATCACATTAATGTTTAGCCTATCAAGCTGTTTGGCAATGTCTATCTTTTCTTTGAAACTGAAACCGCTGCCGTCTGCCGCGTCCTGTCTCAGTGTAATGTCTGCAATGTCTATATTGGTCATCTTCATCAACCTTTCAAATTTATAATTTCACAAGTTTGTGCGCCGTCTCGGAGTATATGTTGTCTATCTGCCCGACACACTGACCCGACGGCGCTGCAGATCTCGGCTATACACAACATATACCCATCGCCTCTTGGCAGATTATCCTCTGACTGAATGGCAGTCATGCGTCTATCCCCAGTATTCTCTCCGCATTCGTTCGGAAAATGAGTTCTCTCTCCTCATCGTTCAAACTCATTTTTTCAAAATGCGCCAGTTCATCTTCTGTCCGCCACATTGGAAAATCCGTGCCGAAAACGATTCTATCCGCACCGTACAGCCTTATCAGTTCCTGTGCTCTGCGCTCGCCTATCATGGCAATAGAGCTTGATGTGTCGAGATAGCAGTTCTTTTTCTCAAGATACTCCAGTGCCAGATCAAATATCGACCATCCGCCGAAGTGCGCCGCAACCACCGTCAGATTCGGAAAATTGTCCAGAACCTTTACAAGCCGCTTTGGGTGAGAGTAATCGTAACGATAGTCTCCGCAATGTATCAGTATCGGTTTGTGAGTCTGTGACAGATAGTCATAGACCGGGAACATTCGCTCATCATCCATGTTGAACTTTTGCGTGTCGGGGTGAATTTTCAGTCCGTACAGGTTTAGAGAAAAAATTCTCTCCAACTCGTCGATTTTGTTTTCATAGTCGGCATGCATTGTACCAAACCCGTAAAATTCACTGTGCGCCTCACACTCGGACAATATGTAGTTGTTTATCGCGTCGACATGATTTTCGTCTACCGCAACAGAGCACACCACATATCCCTTCACTCCGCACTTTGCACCCAACTTTAGCAGTGCCGCCGCCGTACCGTCGCAATCCATGTGTAGGTTGTAGAACTCACCAACGCTGCGGACTGCCCTTTGCGAAATCTTTTGCGGATAAATATGTGTGTGAAAATCTATGATTTCCATCTGCACCCACTCCCCTTCCTTAAAGTTTATGGTATTAAAAAACGACTCTGCCTATAAAAGCAAAGCCGTCCGAGAACACTTTTTCAAGTTATCAGCAACCGATTTTACCTTTATAGACCCTGTGCGCAAACAGCGCAATAATAATGACAGAAATTAGTCCGAGCACAGATATAAGGCTAATGACAGCTGCTATAACGACAAATGCAAGCACAAAAAAAGGTACTGCGACAGCAGTACCGAAAAGAGCGCAAACATTATTTGAATCTGCACAGAAATCAGACGCAACAAAAGACTCTGCGCCTGAGAAAAAGTGATTGTCTGCAACGCATGAATACATCTTTCGCACATCCTTTCCAATGATTATAGTGATATAATACCACCAAAGCGGAGGTTTGTCAATAATGTATGAAAATTTTCTGCAATTTTTCCATAATAGACATTAAAACGCAAGCATTTTTGACAAAATGCACAAAAGTTCATCCGTGTCTTCGGCAATGACGGCAGCTCCGTGCTCTGTAAGGAAGCTTTTATCCTTGAAACCCCAGTCAACGGAAACACAGGGTATGCAAGCGTTCTTTGCGGTTTGAATGTCCACCTCGGAGTCGCCCACATACACCGTCGCACCCATATCGGAATCCAATGCGCGCACCGTCTCCAGCACGGAATCGGGACAAGGCTTGGTGCGCACACCCTCTTTCTCTCCCACGGCGTAGTCAAACACTCCGTCAAAATATGTTTTGCACAGCGACTGCACGGCAAAATCTGCCTTGTTTGACACCACGGCGGTTTTTACACCATTTTTTTTGAGAGCGGATATGAGATCGCATATGCCGTCATACGGTGCGGTTTTCTCGGCGCAGTGGTCGGCGTAATGCGACTTGAAGTCTGCAAACACGGAATTAATTTTTTCCGTTTCAGTTCCTTGGGGCACGGCGCGCTCAATAAGTTTTCGTATGCCGTTGCCGACAAACGACCTCACTTCGTCAGTGGTACGGGACGGCAAAAAGTTGTTTTCAAGTGCAAAGTTTGTGCTCGCCGCCAGGTCGTCCAGGGTGTTGAGCACAGTGCCGTCCATATCGAAAATTACGGTTTTGTATTTCATATGATTTTCCTCCGAAAAAACGAAGTGCCGCAAGATGCGGCACTTCAAAGTATCGTTTATCTTAAAGTTCAGGACCGGCGGAAACAAGTGCCTTTCCGGCTGCATTGCCCTCATACTTGGCAAAGTTCTTGATAAATCTGCCTGCAAGGTCTTTTGCTTTCTCTTCCCACTCAGCTGCATTTTCATAAGTGTCTCTGGGATCGAGAATGTTCTTGTCAACGCCCGGAAGTTCTGTCGGCACTTCAAAATTGAAGTAAGGTATCTCCTTTGTGGGAGCGTTTGCAATGTCACCGTTTAAGATAGCATCAATGATGCCTCTTGTATCGCGTATGGATATTCTCTTACCGGTGCCATTCCAGCCTGTGTTTACGAGGTACGCCTTAGCGCCGCTCTTTTGCATCTTCTTGACAAGCTCCTCAGCATACTTTGTGGGGTGCAGTTCCAAAAACGCCTGACCGAAGCAAGCAGAGAATGTAGGTGTAGGCTCGGTTATGCCGCGCTCTGTGCCCGCAAGCTTAGCTGTGAATCCCGACAGGAAATAGTACTGAGTCTGCTCCGGTGTGAGAATGGATACCGGAGGAAGCACTCCGAATGCGTCCGCCGAAAGGAAGATGACATTCTTTGCATCAGGCGCAGCTGATACCGGGCGAACGATTTTCTCTATGTGGTCTATCGGATAAGATACACGGGTATTCTCTGTAACGCTCTTGTCGTTGAAGTCTATCTTGCCGTCCTTGTCAAGTGTAACATTCTCGAGAAGTGCATCGCGGCGGATTGCATTGTAGATGTCCGGCTCGGACTCTTTGTCAAGATTGATAACCTTTGCATAACAGCCACCCTCGAAATTGAACACACCGTTGTCATCCCAGCCGTGCTCATCGTCACCGATGAGGAGTCTCTTCGGGTCTGTTGAAAGCGTAGTTTTGCCGGTGCCGGAAAGGCCAAAGAATATAGCGGTGTTCTTGCCGTCCATGTCGGTATTGGCCGAGCAGTGCATGGACGCAATGCCCTTAAGCGGCAGATAGTAGTTCATCATGGAGAACATACCCTTCTTCATCTCACCGCCGTACCATGTGTTCACAATAACCTGTTCACGGCTGGTTATGTTAAACATAACGGCCGTCTCGGAGTTAAGTCCGAGTTCTTTATAGTTCTCTACCTTGGCTTTTGATGCGTTGTATACAACAAAATCAGGCTCGAAGTTCTCGAGCTCCTCAGCGGTAGGTGTGATAAACATATTTGTTACAAAGTGAGCCTGCCAAGCAACCTCAACTATGAAACGGATAGCCATTCTGGTGTCTTTATTTGCACCGCAGAATGCATCAACAACAAAAAGCTTCTTGTTTGAAAGCTCTCTGATGGCAAGATCCTTGACAGATTTCCACGCCTCTTGTGTAGCCGGGTGGTTGTCGTTCTTGTACTCATCGGATGTCCACCAAACCGTGTCTTTGGAGTTATCATCCATAACGATGAATTTATCCTTGGGTGAACGGCCGGTGTATACGCCCGTCATAACATTAACTGCGCCAAGCTCGCTCTCCTGACCTTTTTCATAGCCCTCCAGAGTCGGCTTTGTCTCTTCCTCAAACAGCATTTCATAAGACGGATTATGCACAATCTCGGTTGTGCCGGTAATACCATACTTGTTCAAATCGATTTTTGCCATAAATCTTACCTCTCTTTCATAAATGTGTACACGGGGCGCCGTATTTTACCGATTATTTGCCGATATGGCATATACTCCCCTATACTAATTGACATTATAGTAGCTTTTTGTTGAAAAATCAATAGCTCAACCGTTATTTTGTATAAATTTTCACAGTTTTATCCCGAAAAAATCGCTTTTGTACGACTTTTTTTATATATTTTTATGAATTGACACTGTTCACATTCTTACTGTTTCCCTATTTTGCCCTTACGCTCCGGGACTCCTCAAGCTGCTTTATGTAATTCACTCTCCGTCAACCGCCAGCGAGCCAAAAATACTACGGCGCCTGTCAGTAAGATAATCGGTAATGGATTCATGGTGAATTTCCGCACACATCATATTAGAAAGACTCCGAAGAAGGGTTTTGTCTCTGAGCACACCGTCAGAAGTGATTATTCCGATTCTCTTTAATCTCCCCTCGGCATCACTCAAATAGAACGCTCTCCACCTCTTCATGAAGTATTCTTCATCGTGCAAAAGTTTGCTGCGTTCTTCAAACGGCTCCAGAATTTCATCGGACGCTATACCGCGCGCAACCGAAATTTTTCCGTTCTGCGCCGTAAAGGGTATATATTCAACCTCGTTTTTGTCGCCTACCGTAATAATAGGCAACACTCCGAATTTCCAAAACGGATGATCCACAAAGCCGGTAAACAATGTATTTCCCTGACCGTAACATATATGAGAGCCCATGTATTCTTCATGACAACACACGCAATGTGTATGTTGAGCAAAAACAAAGTCAGCACCGTGCTCTGCCATTTTTCTCAGGCGCCGCCTGGTTTTCGGCGAAGTCATATTATATACTTCCTTGCCGCCGTGATAAATCACAATAACCTTTCTTCCTTCTTTAGATGCCCTTTCTATATCTTCAATGGTATCATACGGATCAAACGGATTAGCGCCTGCTCTGTTTTCATCGGCAATTGTAAACTCATGTTCGGCAACAGTTATAAGCGCCGCCTTAACTTAGTTAACTTCAAAATTATATACTTTTCGTGCTTCGTTAAGATTATTTCCCGCACCCACATAATCCATGCCGCAACTTGTAACGGCATCAATACTGTCCATAAGACCGATTTTTCCATAATCCAATGAATGATTGTTCGAAAATCCGCAAACATTTACACCGATTTTTTTGAGCAAAGCTGCTGCGCTCGGGTCACCACGCAGATTCGGACCCTCCTTTTCAATGGGTTCACCGCGTTTTGTCAGCGCCCCCTCCACATTGATAAATGAAAAATCTGCGGCTTTGAAATACTCCGCCACATCGCCAAATGTACCTTCGACATCTCCGGCAGCTATCCTATCTGCATTATCCGCAGTCGGTATAAAATCTCCGCCTATTACCATCTTAAATGTATTCATATATTTTCAATCCCCTGTCAACAATGTATTATAATTCTTTTGCTCCTCCGGCAAATCCCTCATATTCGCCGAGGAAGTCTTCTGCTGTCTTTACCATATACACTCCGACCTTATCGGCACTTTCGGTAAAACTTACAGTGATATTAAGATTGCCGAAATATTCATCAATTATCTGCACTTTTATTAAAAGCTTGCGCGGTTCAACCCATGCGGCCGATGCTGCGCAATCGTACATATGCCCGCCGCACGATTCCGAGCCGACCTCTTTCGAGTAGCCCATTTGCGGAAATTTTGAAAAAACATTTTTTCCAATGCCGAAATGCAGTGTTTTGTCTCCCTGTTCATTGGAGTACTCCATGTAACCGCAGTCACCTTCAAACTTTATGCGCATTTTGCTGATTTTCATGGGGTTTTTGCCCATCTGATATGTAACACCGTCGATTTTTGATGAATACTCACTCTCATATTCACCTTTGGCAACTATAAGCTTCAGGTTTGAGCAGTAATTCTCCAGTTCTTCATGTGCAATTTCATTATTCTCAAGAGGCACATCTGACATTTTGTCGGCAATTATTGAGAAAAAGCCGTCAATTACAGTCTTTTTTGCAGTAACTATTCCCTGGTTATCTGCGTTATA
Organism: uncultured Clostridia bacterium; assembly: GCA_934454585.1. Classification (GTDB taxonomy): domain Bacteria; phylum Bacillota; class Clostridia; order UMGS1810; family UMGS1810; genus RGIG4708. The sequence continues at coordinate 1,316 of CAKSFP010000032.1, read as the reverse complement.
CACCATAATTAAATCCTTATCCGGGACGCAAACTGCAAGCTGACAACCCATTCCGTTGAAAAAGTATGAATTCTCATATGTCCGCCAAAATAAATAACCGTATCCCAGGGTGTCATAATCACAAATACCCAAAACATTGTTGTCAATCTGCTTCGATATAGCTGCCGAGACATACTCTCTGTTTAAGATTTGCTCTCCGTCCCACTCACCCAAGTTCATTGTGAAACGAGCAACCCGAAGTAAGTCCTCTGCAGTGCACAGTATTGCAGAATCTCCCCATGAATGTCCTCCCGGGCATTTAAGGCAGTGTATGTTGCTTGAAACACCTATTTTATCAAAAAGTTTTTCACGCAGATACTCAATAAAATTTTTCCCGGTGAGACGCTCCGCCAATGCACACAAAACAAACGAGCCGGGGCTGTCATATTCGAAAATTGTTCCCGACGGGCGGCTGTTTTCTGCTTCGTTTTCAAAATACAGCCTAACACGATCATCAGTTCGTGCGTCAAACCAATATTGCGCCGGTTTGGCAGTGCTCATCATAAGCATATGCCGTATTGTCTGATTGCGCACATTTTCATCCGATTGATTTTCTGTTTCGTTTGGGAAGTATTTGGTTATTCTGTCATCCAAATTCAGGAGTCCGTCTTGTTCTGCAAAACCTATTGCGAGCGAAACAAAACTTTTACTGACGGAATACATCCTGTGAAGAAAGTTTTTGTGAAACGGTTCCCAGTATTTTTCAAAAAATATGCTGTCACCCTTCATGAAAATAAGATCATGTGTTGATAATTGTTTTTCTTCCAGAAGTTCAATAAACTGCTTTATTGATTCTGATGAAACTCCGGCTTGCTCAGGTGTTATGTGATTCATATATTCCCCCTCCGAAAAGTCTTATTTTTTTCTATCTGTATATTTCAAATCCGTTTCCGATGATTTGCGATGATTCCGAAAAAATTATAAAGGCGCCCGAGTCACTGTCAAGTATCTTTTGCGTCTATAAAATGTAAAATTCAAAATCTATCTCTTTTTCGTTCACCTGATATTTTTCCATAAGCGCCGGCCCGCAGCTGTTTGACCCGATGCCGGACACTGCGCAATCTATGCGGATGTGCGTCCTGCCGTCGGTTTCAGGCTCATCCGTATGCGTTGCCGCGGTGAGCGCCTCCGCCGTGTAGGACGACACATTGAACTCAAACTCATCGTCCGTGACGAATTTAAGTCCGCCGCCCATTGTGAGCATACTCGCCTTGAAATGGTTGCCGTGCTCCTGGGGATACACATAGTTTACATATTCATTATCCGCACTGCTCGAA
>CAKSFP010000031.1 GCA_934454585.1 uncultured Clostridia bacterium | reverse complement strand
CTTTCGTCAGATGTATATATACCCTCAATTTTATTAGAAGCTTCGGTGCTCTGTATTTTAGCAATTTCAACAAGCCCGGTAAGAGCATCAGCACTGGATTCAATAAATAAATTTTGTTTCCCTTTGTATTCATGTATCTGTGTAAGCATTGACACAATATCCGGTGTTAAAAACTGTTCCCATTTATTCTTATAGTTATATATTCTCATAATACCGCCTTTCAATTTAGTCATTTGCTTATATTATGACACGATTATATTATAATATGTAATTTTGCATTTGTCAAGTATAATTAGTCATTTTCCCTAAAATTGACGAAATTAAATTTGTTCAAATAAGCACCTCCATATACCTTCTCACTTTTTCTTCAACCCGAGCCAATTTTGAAAATTCCATAAGCTGAATCAGATTTTTATCCTTATACTTTGCATATTTTTTATATGCATCTATTATAATTTGAATATCTATACAATATCGCTCCTGCAATATATCACACAGCGTATGCTCAATGCAATATGCGTTTACTTCGTTTCCGGAAGGAGTTTTAACGACTATTATCCCTTGTTCGTATAGTTCTTTTTTTACTCTATGCGCCGTAATCTCATTCTTTATTGCAGAAGTATTATATGACGCCGGAAAAGTCATATCAAACTTAACCGGTGTTCTGTCTGTAAATCCCAATAAATACAACGCCGTACCGTTTGAAAAAACACCTTTTTTTAACCTACTCTGCAAATTATAGAACTCATCATCTAATTTTGAGGGCAGAACATAAACCCCTCTTGCAGAATGGTCTAACAATCCTTTATCAACCATATTACGCAAGATTGTGCGGTGTATCTTCATTTTATTAACTTGTTCGGTAGTTATTGTGCCGCCGTTTGCTTCGGCTGCTTTTAAAATTCTCTCTGAACTTGTCATATAAGCCTCCAAACAACTTTTATGCCTATTATTATATATTAAATAGGCATAAAAGTCAATAAGGTTCAGAAAATTAATTAAGTTTCGACTATATTTTTTGAATATAAACAATTCTATCGCATAATTTGATTTTTATTTCTGTATTTATTCTGCCGCTCAGCTTCTTCTTCAAGTTCAAGTGCCCTATGCCGTCTTACCGGATTTGATGGGCAGAAAAAAGTGTGATATAATGAAATGGACACAAACAAATCCAAAATCACAGGAGGAACTTTTATGTCAATCAAAAAAGGAACAATGCCACCTCGTTATGACGATGTATTCAAGAGTGGCGCGATCAAAATGGTTACCGAACAGGGGCGACCTTCAAAGGAAGTTGCCGCCTAACTCGGTATATGTGTTGAAACTCTCAAATCATGGCTCAAGCGTGCCGGTTCTGTCCGCCGACATCTTGAAAATTACAAGCAACGACAAAATGGATTGCCCCCAGTTAGCTCTTACTTTTATAAATAATTTAATGTTGCCAAATCGTTGCCAATCAGCACTTACAAGTGCCACAAACGGCGTGGTTAAGCCATTTGTGTGGCGTGATACCTGTTCCGGGGCAACCCCATTTTGTAAAAAAATCTTGCCCCTACTTTGAGCATTTACAAAATCTAAAATCACAATAAGATTAGAGTTTTATTGTCAAAAATACCGTGTTTATGAGATTTATTTTGCTGCGCTATAAAAAAATAAACCTTAGAAGCGTAAACTTTTAAGGTCTATTTGGGGTATTAAATTTTTTTAAAATCGTTTTGCCCGGTGACATCAAAATCTACTCCCACTCTATCGTAGCGGGCGGTTTACTTGTGATATCATAAACAATCCTATTCACATGCTTAACCTCATTTATGATTCGTGATGAAACTGTCTCAAGCACATCATAAGGTATCCGCGCCCAAGCAGCGGTCATAAAATCATTAGTCGAAACTGCGCGCAGCGCAAGCACATAATCATAAGTTCTGCCATCGCCCATAACTCCAACAGTTCGCATATTCGTTATCACGGCGAAATACTGATGAATAGTTTTATTAAGCCCCGCCATAGCAACTTCCTCACGGAAGATAGCATCGGCATTTTTGAGAATTTCAAGTTTCTCTTTGGTTATCTCTCCGATAACGCGGATAGCAAGACCGGGACCGGGGAAAGGCTGACGCCAAACAAAAGCATCGGGAATACCAAGACCTGTGCCGACTTTACGGACCTCGTCCTTAAACAAGTCACGCAGCGGTTCTATAATCTCCTTGAAATCGACATTATCCGGCAGTCCGCCCACATTGTGATGGCTCTTAATAACCGCCGCATCGCCGTTGCCGCTCTCGATAACATCGGGATAAATAGTACCCTGGACAAGGAAATCGACCGAGCCGATTTTCTTTGCCTCGTCCTCAAATACTCTTATAAATTCCTCGCCGATGATTTTCCTCTTTTTCTCCGGCTCGGTAACCCCGGCAAGCTTGGACAAAAATCTGTCCTGAGCGTTGACGCGGATGATATTCATGTCAAACTGCTTCTTGAAGGTCTCCTCTACCTCGTCGCCCTCGTTTTTGCGCAAGAGTCCATGATCAACAAAAATACAGGTGAGCTGTTTGCCGACAGCCTTGTGAATCATGACAGCCGCAACAGAGCTGTCCACACCGCCCGAGAGTGCACAAAGCACCTTTTTGTCGCCAATCTTTTTACGCAGTGCCTCGATAGACTTTGCGGCAAACTCGTCCATCTTCCAGTCGCCCTTTACATTACAAATTTTAAGAAAATTTTTAAGGATATTCTTGCCGTACTCGGTATGTTCAACCTCGGGGTGCATCTGAACGGCATAAAGCTTTTTATCTCCATTCTCCATTGCCGCAACCGGGCAGACATCTGTATGAGCGGTAATCCTAAATCCGTCCGGCACTTCCTTTATCCTGTCGGTGTGGCTCATCCAACATACGGATTCTTCGGGGATATCCGCAAAAAGCTCGCTCGATTTATCCGTTTTCACAAGCGTTTTGCCATACTCGCTGACCTCGGCTGTGGCAACAGTGCCGCCGAGAAGATGGCACATAAGCTGAGCTCCGTAGCATATGCCGAGCACCGGCACGCCGAGTTCGAAATACTCTGTGGTGCACGACGGTGAACCTTCCTCATATACAGAATTAGGTCCGCCGGTGAAAATGATACCTTTCGGATTTTTCGCCTTGATTTTTTCTATATCCGCGGTGTAAGGCATGACCTCGCAGTACACATTACACTCCCTCACGCGGCGCGCGATCAGCTGATTGTACTGTCCGCCGAAATCAAGGACTATGACAGTCTCGTTATCCATTAAAAACTTCCTCCTCGGTAAAATAATTTGTGACATCAAGCACTGCACCCGACACCGAATCAAACAAGAGGACACCGCAGGAAAATCTGCCGAACCTAACCGACTTTACGGCGGTTTTCGCCGGTATGCCGTAATAATGCGGCAGGTGATTTTTCTTAAATTCCTCATCCTTGAGCACAAGGTGACAGCAATCAATAAATTTTTTGTCCATAACATCCGCACACCAGTGCGGAAGATTATGACTCTTTATATTTTTCATGTAATCATATTTAAGGCAGTCGGTTGCATCCAATCCGCAACTTGTGCAATAATTATACATTATATCATATAATTCGTATTTTGATAATGATATTTTCGTTAATTTGTTATTTTCATAATATTTTGACAAATCATAAAAGAATTTATAGTAATCATTATCATATTTGTCGAACATAAAACTCATGGTCCGCTCAAAACTGCCGCTGTTGTAATAGCGGTCAAAAACAAAATCTATGCCGTGCAAAGTGAGAATGTCATCATAGGAGACAAAATCATTGCAAATTATCTCATACGGCGCATCGGCGGTGTACTTGTAATGGAATTTCTCGGCGTTTTGCAATATATACGACCCTTTGAGAAGCTTTAAGAATCCTATCTGGAGCACATGAGGGCGCAGTTCCATGACATCGTTAAACGATCCGGCAAAGCTTCCAATATCTTCATACGGTAACCCGCCAATCAAATCAAGATGAATGTGAATCTTCGTCAGATCAAGCAGTTTTTTTATGTTGTTCCACAACTTGTCCTTCTTTATGTTGCGGTGTATCTCGTTCATAGTTTTCTCATTTGTGGTTTGCACGCCGATTTCAAACTGAAAAGTTTTTTCGTCAGCTCTTGACAAAATGTCGATTGTCTCATCGTCGAGCAAATCCCCGGCGAGCTCCATATGAAACCGCGTATCCGCAGCTTTTGATATGATGTATTCAAAAATCGCCTTCGCGCGTTTCGGGTTTGCGTTGAATGTGCGGTCAACAAGCTTGACAAGAGGAATCTTGTGTCCGACGAAAAAATCTATGTCGTGCTTTATCCTATCAATACTAAGGTAGCGCACTCCGCCGTGCTCTCCCGACAGGCAATATGTACACGAAAACGGGCATCCGCGTGAAGTTTCGTAATATATAATCCTGCTGCCGAGATCATCTATCGAATTGTCATATACAAAGGGTAGTTCATCGAGCGATGCGACCGGCTCGCGGTGAGCATTAACCGTGATTTCACCCGTTTTGTCACGATATGCAATGCCATTTATACCGTCAAGCGGTGCGCCGTTCTCAAGTGCGGAAAATAATTCCCGAATTGTAATCTCGCCCTCTCCCATCATCACAATATCAGCAAAGGAGTATTTTTGCAAAGTCTCTTGCGCTGTATATGTCACCTCAGGTCCGCCGAGAATAATTTTTACAGACGGTGCGGCTTTTTTCAGACTGTCGCACAACGAAACAACCATGCCGAAGTTCCATATATAGCACGAAACGCAAACCGCATCCGCGCCGTGCCGATAGACAGAGGCAAGCACGGAATTGATGTTGTCATTGATAGTATACTCATCCATGACAACATCAAAACCATCCTTCACCACCGCATACAGGCAACGCACTGCAAGACTCGTGTGTACATATTTGGAATTAAGCGTTGTAATCAAAAATTTCATGGTTTCCCTCAATTTGCCCTAATCGGTGCAAAAGCTGCACCCGCCGCAGTATTTGATCCTTTCGTCAAAAATGTTTATAAGAGTCTCTATAAGTTCGCTGTCGGCAAATTGCCGCCAGTTGTGAAGCAATATGGTCTTTGGAGATGCCTCGACAAGCGCCGATATCACATTGTCATATTCAAAATAATCGTCTATATATCCCATCTCATTGGTACAGCTGAGTGTGCTTTGTGATGAGTAAATGTTGAAATCGCCGTCAAGCACCTCGGCGTATTCCTCGCCGCGCATGACCACATTCAACAATTCCACGCTGCCGTAATTTACCGAAGCAAAAAACCTGAGCACACGGATAAAATCCAGATATTCGTTTCTGAGTATATATTCATCAGTTTTAAGTGAGCACAATTCTCTTATTTCATCGCATATATCGCAGAATCTGAAGTAAAAAATACCGCTTAAGTTTATTTCGGATTTCTGCGCCGTTATGAGTGAAATGATACGCATACACTCTGCGCAATCCATCTCGGAGCATATCTCACCGTAGATCATCAGCTGTTCCTGTCCGTTCAAACCAACAGGCTCGTTGCTGAGGCATTTGTATATAAAACTCTTAAAGTATGTTTTCAAAAAAAATGAAAATATAAGACCGTTGAACTGCTCAAAACCATCAAACGACATTTTCGCCGTTCCGTCGTCCGAGAGGCTTTCAACGGATATTTTTTCTCTGAACAAATCAATCTCGCCAAGATAGCAAGCATCAATGTGCAGTGTTCGCTGCATCATACACACATCCCTTCAAAAATTAGTATGTGTATATGACTATAGTATTATGCCGGGCGGATAATTGTTCCAACATCCAGGAGTGGTTTACTGCCGAGAGACAGTGTTTCCACGCCGTGCGCGGCACAGAATTTTTTTATTGCCTCTCCGTCCGGGTGCAAGTCAAGATTTCCGCAAAAAGCGAGTAATCCCTCGTCTGCCAAGCCCGACGCACCGCCAATGAATCCGCAGTCGTAGCCCGGCAAATCCACAAAACCCGGCCGAATGAGGAGCACATCTGCACCGCTGCCGGACAGCGCCTTGTATATCCCCCTGTCGGCGGTTATCGCAGCGTTGCCGCTCACTATGCACAGGCTGCACTTGGAGTACCCCTGAGCGACACTTACTCTCTCGAAGCATAGGTTTTCAAGATAAACGCTGTCTGTGTGCATAAAGTTGTGTATCGCAAATCTACCCATGACCGCGACATTGTACGCAATATCATGCGGATAGTCATGCTGCGGTGTACTCGTACCGCAAATCAAACGAAAATTCAATTCGTCAAAATGCGGCTTATAGTAATCGAAAACCTCCGGCGCACAAACCCACACTCCGTCAGCCGCACAGGCGAGCTGCATATCGGGGTGATATCTCAAACCTTGCTGCACACCGCAAAGCGGAGCGGAATCTACAATCTCGAATCCGAGGGAAACAAGACTTTGTCTGCATTCATCAGTCATAAGCGGAGAGATTATTAATTTTTTGCGTTTGATCATAATTAATTTCACACCTTATGTCGGCAAAATCATATTATATACTATACCGACCGAGGCAAATGCCGAAAGTCGTTCATATAGCCGCGGTGACATGATATCGTTCTCACAGACACCGCGGCATCTTTTTTTCATTCGCCGCCGTCGTTTTCATATTCATCCTCAAACATATATATTCGGTCAATCTCTATTTTGCGCTCACTCTCGCCATTGTCTATACACTTGCCGCAATTGTCGCAGATTTTGTTCGGATCGAGATCGCAGATGTTACATTCATTGCAGTTATCACAATTCTTTTTGTCATCAAAAATGCAAAATTTCATTACTTTTTCACCTCTGCCAAAACCCTTTGTGCTCCAAGCATGACCGACAGTTTTGCGGATTCGTAAGTGAGTCCGCCCTGAAAATAGCCAATATACGGCTCCCTTATCGGTCCGTCGGCACTGACTTCGATTGACGAACCCTGTGTAAATGCGCCTGCCGCCATTATTACACGGTCCTCGTAACCGGGCATATCCCACGGAGCCGGCACAACAAAACTGTCTATGGGTGAGCCGCTTTGCACACCGCAGCAAAATGCCACAAGATTGTCCTCACTCTCAAGCTTTATGGATGTAATGATGTCCGAGCGTTTATCATTGAATCTCGGAGTAACATCGAACCCAAGTTTTGAAAAAAGCGCACTGCAAAATATCCCTGTCTTTATGCTCTGCGCAACTATATGCGGTGCCATAAAAAATCCCTGGTACATACTCCTGTTGTTGCCGAGAGTTGCGCCGCACTCTCTGCCTATGCCGGGACAAGTGAGCCGATAAGACACAAGCTCGACGCATCTTGCACTGCCGGCAATATAACCGCCGCTGCGTGCCAATCCGCCTCCGGGGTTTTTTATGAGTGAACCCACCATAAGATCCGCTCCGACTTCTGTCGGCTCTTTAGTATCCACAAACTCCCCGTAGCAATTGTCCACTATGCAGATTATATCTTTATTTATGCTCTTGACAAAAGAAATAATCTCACCAATCTCGTCAACGGAGAACGAATCGCGCCATGCGTACCCCTTGGAACGCTGAATTTCAACCGCCTTTACTCTCGGGTCGATTGCCGCTCTCAACGCATCATAATCAACCTTATTGTCCTTAAGGTCAACCTGCTTATAGCTGACACCGAGATCTGCAAGTGATCCGTTTCCCCTCTCGCCACGAATGCCGATGACCTCCTCAAGAGTGTCATACGGTCTGCCGGTGGCTGCCACAAGAGTGTCACCCGGGCGCAGTACTCCGTACAGGCACGCCGCTATCGCCGCAGTGCCGTTGACGATGTTGTGGCGCACGATGGCGTCTTCCGCCCCGAAAACTTTAGCATATATTTTATCGAGGGTATCTCTGCCTATGTCATCATAGCCATATCCCGTGGTGGTGCCAAGGTGTTCCTCGGACACTCGGTATTCGGAAAAAGCGCTCATCACCTTGCAGGTGTTATACTCGCATATTTCATCCGCCATTTTCATGTAAGGTGCGCTCTCGCGCTCAACTTCATTACATATATCGGCAAGTTTTTGCGATATTCCGTATTTATCATAAAATTTATTCATCGGTATCTCCGTTTCATTCAGTCAATATAGTTATGCTGTGCAAATTCCGTCACTATTTTTATGCTGTCTCTGATGTCGGACACAGCTGCCGTCTCAACGGCAGTATGCATATATCTGAGCGGTACGGACAGTGCACCCGTCGCAACTCCGTCACCCGTCATGTGAATTGAGCCGGCATCAGTGCCGCCGTAACTGAGGACTTCGCTCTGAACGCTCATGCCGAGAGACTCGGCACATTTTTGCAATGCACGGCGCATTTTCGGATGGCAGATGACCGATTTGTCCATAATCTTGACTGCCGCACCTTTGCCGAGTGTCACAGAGTTTTTAGGACAGTTCGGTGTGTCACCTGTATCGGTGACATCAATTGCAACGGCATAATCGGGATTGATCTCAAATGCCGCTGTGCGCGCACCGCGCAGACCTATCTCCTCTTGCGTCGAAAATACAAAATACAGGTCAAAATCACTGTCTCCCACAGTCTTTATCACCTCTGCCAGCACGCAAACACCTATTCGATTATCAAGCGCTCTGCCGGTCACAAAATTACCGTTGCGCATAAATTCGCCGTCAACCGTTGCCATATTGCCGACAGCAATCTTTTCCTCGCTTCCGTCCGAAAAAACATCTATATAGAGTTTCTTAAATTCAAGTTCCTTTTTGACATCAATGGCGGATTCATATGCCACAACACCCCTTAAACCGTTTGAAAAAGTTACGGATTTGCCGAGTATTGCATTGATGCCAACGCCGCCGACAGGTGCAAAGCGCACAAAACCGTTGTCCTCGATATATGTCGCCATGAGTCCTATCTCGTCCATATGAGCGGAGAACATGAGCTTTTTACCTTTGCCCTTTTTGTGCACAATCAGGTTGCCGAGATTATCCGAAAAAACATCATCGGCATAATCTTTCACTTCATTCTTGATGATTTTTGCTATATTTTCTTCATTCCCCGAAACACCGCTTGTCTCGGAAAGCTTTTTCAACAATTCCAACATACCGTTATTCCTCCGCACCGAAATCATTTATATCTTCCAACACACACTTCATAAGATTGTACATATCCTCTATGTCCGATTTTTTCACCGTGCTGACAGGCGAGTGAATGTATCTGCACGGAAGTGACACTGCACAGGTTCTGACCGCGTTTGCCGATGTCTGTATCGCACCGGCGTCATTTCCGCCGTTTATCGTCTTTTTCAGCTGATATTTTATGCCGTGTTTTTTTGCACTCTCAATAACAAACGAGTTCATATATTTATCAGAGCATGACGCCCCGTCAAGCAATGATATAACCGGCCCTTCGCCCTGAACTGTGCACCGCATACAGTCATCAACAAAAGGCATATCCGCCGCCGTTGTGGATTCGAGCACAAACGCAATGTCCGCGCCGAGACGATGAGCGACAATCCGCGCACCGCGCAGTCCGACTTCTTCCTGGGTGTTAAAGCAAAAATACAAATCCGATTCGTATGTGCCTTGCATAAGCCTTATGAGAGTTGCGCAACCGGCACGGTCGTCAAGTGCCTTTGCCTTTATGCAGCCGTCACCGAACTCGGTGTAATCGGAATTAAAGCTGATATAGTCTCCTTTTTCGACATATTTAAGCGCATCTGTCCTGTCATTTGCACCTATGTCGACATACAAATTGTCCATAGGTACAACCTTCTTGCGTTCATCGGCTGTTTGCAGATGAACAGCCTTTATTCCTATAACTCCGTTTACTCTTCCGCGTACATCATCTATCACAACACGCTGCGTCAGAAGTATGCGCTTGTCTATGCCGCCCACGGGTTTGAACTTCACAAAGCCGTCTGCAGTGATATCCGACACTATAAAGCCAACTTCGTCCATATGAGCGCACAGCATTATTTTATGCCTCGTCTCGCCGGCTCCCCTTTTCAGTGCAATGACATTGCCCATGGAATCGACGGTTATCTCATCGCACAGCGGAGTGATTTTCTCCTTTATATATTTACGGACGCGTCCTTCATCACCCGACACGCCATTAATCTCGGTCAGTTCTCTAAGCATATGCAATCCTCCGTATCATCAATGAAATTCAGAAACGCCGCAATTGCGCGGACGGTGACGGCAATATCACCCGGCGACACCGTCTCTACAGGGGTGTGCATATACCTGAGAGGTATTGAAAACAGCACCGTAGGTATGCCGCAGCGCGTCACCTGAACCGCCCATGCATCCGTTCCCGTGTCGCCGCCGTCCACATCTATAGTATATTCGATTCCTTCGGAATCGAGACATTCTGTCAGCTTGGACACAAGCATGGGGTGAATGTTCGGCCCCTTGCTGATGATTGCACCGCTGCCAAAATCATATGCATCTTTGTTGGAATCCGGAGTTGACGCATGGCAGACATCTATTACCACCGCAAAATCCGGCTCTATGGCATATGCCGCAGTGCGTGCGCCGCGCAGACCGACTTCCTCCTGAACCGCCGCAACATAGTATATGTCAAACGGAAGCTCGGTTTTTGCAAGTCTTTTCATAAGCATGACGAGCACCGCCACGGAAGAACGGTCGTCCTGGCTCTTGGTACTTATCACGCCGTTTTTCAGTTCAAGAAATTTATTGCCGAATGTCGCTGTGTCTCCGACAGACACAAGCTTGCGCACAGATTCGGCGTTATAGCCCGTGTCGATGTAGAGTTTGTCCATGGGTATGGTCTCGTTCATCTCATCTGATGTGAGCACATGAGGCGGCTTTGCACCGATCACGCCAAAAATATCCTTCCTGCCGTGGACCACAACCTCGTTTGCCGGCAATATCCTTGCATCAATGCCGCCAACAGGTGCGAAGTATAAAAATCCTTTGTCGTCAATATCCGTAACCATAAGGCCAATCTCGTCCATATGAGCCTCTATCATGATTTTTTGTCCGTGCGTATCTTTGCCTTTTTTCAGCGCTATCACATTGCCGAGGTTATCTGTACGGACATCATCACAGAATTTCCGAAAAATATCCGCAATGTCTCCCGATATTCTCTCCTCATGACCCGATACGGCTCGCATCTCGGAGAATGTTTTAATTAAATTGGAATCAATCATCTATATGCATCCTTTCAAAAAGACGGATTTTTTATTCTGACAGAGAATTAACAATCTCCTTAAACTTGTTGCCGCGCACCTCAAAGTTTTTGAACATATCAAAGCTTGCGCACGCGGGCGACAGAATAACCGATATTCTCTCTCCGTCACCGTTGTCCAGTGCTTTGGCAAGGGCAAACGCTCCTTTGATTGCCCCCTCAAAGTCAGACATTTTGAGCATATTAAGCGGTTTTTCACCGTCGGAATATGCCTTAATAACCGCATTGGCAATGAGATCTGATGTTGCTCCGCAGAGCACAAGCGCTGACACCCGGTCTTTAATTGCCTTGCCAAGCTCGTCAAAACTGAGTTTTTTGTCATAACCGCCGGCAATGAGCACTATCTTGCCGTCATGCGCAGCAAGTCCCGCCATCGTACGGGTTGGTGACGAACCGATCGAGTCGTTGTAGAACTCCACACCGGACACGGTGCGCACATACTCCATACGATGAGAAACCCCTGAAAAATTGCGCGCAACCGCAACCATTGACTCCCTGTCAACAATGTCGTGCAGAGCCGCAACTGCCGCAAGATAATTCTCCAGATTGTGCACTCCGCGCAGTCTGATATCGCTGACCGACATAATATCCTCACTGTCATAAAATATCCTGCCGCCGTTTACATATGCACCGTGGCGCACGCCTTTTCGGGTAAAGTATACCAATTCACCTTTTTGTCTGCCGGCAAAACCCGCAGTGATGACATTATCTGCATTTATGACCAACTTGCCGTGTTCATTTTGAAATTTGAATATATTAGCCTTTGCCTCGGTGTATTCTTCCATACTCTTGTGATAATCGAGATGATTCGGCGAAATGTTAGTTATAACCGATATATCGGGACTTATACCGATAATCTGTAGCTGAAAACTTGAAAGCTCGAGTACCACAAAATCGTCCTCATTGATATAATCAAGCTTATTTATGAGAGGCGAGCCGATGTTGCCGCCGACATGTACATTTTTGCCGTCCTGTTTGAGCATTTCATAGATAAGCGTCGTGGTGGTGGTCTTGCCGTCGCTGCCCGTCACACCGATAATCTTGCACGGACACAGCGACATGAAAATCTCCATCTCACTTGTGATAGGTATGCCGGCATCCCTTGCCGCCTCAATCTGAGGCAGATACGGTCTTATGCCCGGCGACTTGACCAATATATCAAAATCAGTGAGATTCTCGAGATAATCATCTCCAAGGCGGAGCGAATTGCAATAGGATTTGAGAAAATCAAATGTCTTGTCGTCAAATTTTTCTCTTTTGTTTCTGTCGCAGCCGGTTATAATCGCGCCGTGCTTGTGCAAAAACTCTATAGCCGGCAGATTGCTGATACCCAGCCCGAGTACGGCAACTTTTTTGCCGGCGATCATGCCCTTGAACACCTCATAATTAGCATTAAACATAAATGTATTCCCCGTTTCCATCCGTTTTAATTTCACATTTATCGGCAAAACGCCGTCCGTAAACGGATATAATATCAAAAAAGCCAAACAAAGTGTTTGGCTTGATTTTTTAAGTTAATCCCCGCGCAAGCCGTCTAAAGGCTATATTTTTAACCTGCATAGCAGGTGGATTCCGCCTGTCTGCTTATTGTTCCCTTGTCACAAGCATGGTCTACAGCCACAAACAGAGATTAGGATTCCTTTTACGATTTGTTGGTTAAAATAATACCGTTATTACGCACTCCGCAGGGAAACTATATGTCTATTATATCACCTGTTGCGATAAATATCAATAGCAATGTGAATTTTTTTATTTTTATTCCACAAAGTCAAAATCATCCTCACAGCGTGATTTGAACATCTCAAAAGCGCGGTCGAGAAGAACCTCGTCCTCTATCTGCACAAGCACATCCTCATCGTCGGATTCGCTTGCTATCTGCATAATGTACACATATGCCTCATCGTCGGAATTTTCATCCGTCTCCGGCTCGGCAAGCGCCGCAAAGCTTTTGCCGTCCATCTCGAAACAATCTATCACTTCGTAATCTACCTCGTTTCCGTCGTCGTCTGTAAAAGTTAAGATTCTGTTTTCTTCCATTTTTAATATCTCCTTTAATTTTTAAGTGAATTAAGATAACTCTCAAGTATTATGCACGCCGCCACGGTGTCGATAACATTTTTTCTGTTCTTACCGCGCGTATCGGTCATGTTGAGTATTCCGGCCGCCTGCACAGTGGACAGTCTCTCGTCCCACAGCACAATTTCCATGTTCGGCAGATGCGACTTTATGTCATCAGCAAATTTTCTCGATACCTCGCACCTCTCGCCGTCGGTACCGTCCATGTTCTTGGGCAGACCTATGACAAGCTTATTGCAACAGTAATCGTCAATCAAGCCAAGCAGACGCTCCATCATCTTGCCATACACTTTATTCGGCAGTGTGGCAACTCCCTGGGCGGTGTATCCGAGCGGATCGCTGACTGCGACGCCTACCCTCGCATCGCCGTAATCTATACCCATTATACGCATATTTTTCTCTCCTTTATGTTTAGTGTAACACACATCGGAGAATTTTTCAATCAAAAAATATTATTTATTTTCAGTTTTTCGTTATCTGCAATGTCTTCCAGATATGAAATAAGCTCGTCAACATCGGATTTAAGTTTGCAGATGTCACCGTATTCTATGTCGTACCTTATTTCTATGATATTGTTTCTGGCCTCATTATATGCCGAATGATTTATAAACGAAGTAATGAGCGCCTCCCGATTGTAAAATTCATCCGCAAGTGTTTCATATGCCGCCTTCAATCGCTCATCGGGCTCATTGCACATGACTCTAAGCTCGCGTGCAGTTTGCGCAAGATACTCATCAGTTTGCAAAACCACCGTGTAATTGTAGCCAAGTATTGCGCACAGCAAAACAAGAATAACATAAAAACCTGCGTAATTTTTCATTTGCCTCTCCCCTTTCTCAACTGTACAAAACAATTTTTTCTAAAATAGGTCATATAGAGCACATCGGAGACTTTTTTTCCGCCGTATTCGTTTATCTTTTTTATGAGCCATTTGATGTCGAATCCCGATTTTTTAAGGTTGGTTTCATTAAGTTTACCATCGGATACAAGCACAAACGGCAGTTCGTCCGTCTCGGATTTTATACCAAAATCCGAGCAATCGGGGGTTTTATACTCAGCCTTGGGTATCACGGTCATCTGCCCGTTGGTCTCGAGCACCACCGTGTCAACCTGTGATATATCGTAATATCCCTGCAATCGAAGTTCCTCCGTCATGTCTGACAGATTGAACCGCAGCTTTTTCAATTCCTGCTCATCAATTATGCCGTGCAGCATAATCACACTCGGTCTGCCGGATATGACGCTCCTTATCTTTTCGCTCTTGAGGCACAGAAACGACCAGCATATCTCCGCAAGCACCAGAGTGAAGATGGGTATCACTCCATAGAGAAGCGGTATACCCTGTTCGCTCATCGGTATGGTGGCAAGATCTGATATCATAATCGCCACAACGAGTTCGGACGGTTGCATCTCGCCTATCTGCCTCTTGCCCATAATCCGAAGTGCAACTATGACCAAATTGTAAAAAATAATCGTTCTAACAAGTGAAATTATCAAAACTTATCATTCCTTCTGAAATTATTTTATTATTTTGCCCGAATATTTGATTTTATTGCTTTACAGAGCAAAAAAAATGTGGTATGATATAAGCAATAATATTAGATGGAGTGATATAATGGCAACGGAAAATAAAGAAAAAACAGCTTTGCTATACAAAAACATACCGCTTGTAAAAAGAGGCAATGTAATAGTATATGGCGATCTTTTTGACCCGATTTATGTTCAGATGGAGATTCTCGGCACAACCGCTTTCAAAGGTCTTGAACTGGCAAGCAATGTGGCGGTGTCGCTCATAGAGAACGGCAGAACAGTCAAGAGGGTGGAAAAAGAAAGCCTCTACCGCGCACTTGACATAGGCGCATTTTGGCTCGAATCCGCAAAAAACAACTAATCTTTGCGCGGCAGCGCAATTGACGGAGATTGAATTAATATGAATAAAATGATGAATTTCACCATGCTCATGGATTTTTATGAGCTCACCATGGCAAACGGATATCTTGAACATGGCTATAGGGACAAAATCGCTTGTTTCGATATGTTCTTCCGCAAGGTGCCCGATGACGGCGGTTTTGCGATAATGGTAGGTCTGGAACAGCTCATAGACTACATCAAAAAGCTGCAATTCAGTGATGACGACATTGCATATCTGCGCTCGCGCGGCATATTCAGCGAGGAGTTTTTGAGTTACCTCAAAAATTTTGAATTCAGCTGTGATGTGTGGGCCATAAAAGAAGGCACGCCGATATTCCCCGGCGAACCGATAGTTAAAGTAATAGGCCCTGTAATGCAGGCACAGCTTCTGGAGACTATGCTGCTGCTGACAATCAACCATCAAAGCCTGATTGCTACGAAATCAAACAGAATTGTCCGTGCGGCAAAAGGACGCCCGATAATGGAATTCGGTTCGCGCCGTGCTCAGGGTGTATACGGCGCCATACACGGCGCAAGAGCGGCATATATATCCGGATGTGTCGGAACAGCATGCACCATATCCGATATAACCGACGGCATACCGGCACTCGGTACTATGGCACACAGTTGGATTCAGCTGTTTCCGTCGGAATACGAGGCTTTCAAGGCATATGCCGAGACATACCCCGAGAATTGCACTCTGCTTATCGACACATACAATGTGCTTAAATCGGGTCTGCCGAATGCCATAAGAGTGTTCAAAGAAGTCATAATACCCTCGGGGCACAAACCCGGCGGCATAAGGATAGACAGCGGAGATATAACATATCTCACAAAAAAGGTAAGACAAATTCTCGATGAGCAAGGTTTGCCGGAAGTAAAAATCTGCGTGTCAAACTCCCTTGACGAATACATTATTCATGACCTGATAAGCCAGGGAGCTTGCATAGATTCATTTGGAGTGGGCGAAAGACTCATCACATCAAAGTCCGAACCCGTGTTCGGCGGCGTGTACAAGCTTGCATCCATATATGACGGTGACACGGAGATACCAAAAATCAAGCTTTCGGAGAATGTGTCCAAAATAACCACACCGTGCAACAAAAAGGTAGTTCGTCTCTACTCCAAGGACAGCGGCAAGGCAATTGCCGATGTGCTGATGACGGTTGACGAACCGACTCCGTGCGGCGAGGACTATGAGATATTTGACCCGATACACACATGGAAACGCAAGGTTATAACCGACTATGAGGCAAAGGAACTCCTGGTTAAGGTGTTTGACCACGGCAAGTGCGTATATGAATCACCCGATGTACAAGAAATAAGAAAGTTTTGTATGGACCAGATAGACACCCTTTGGGACGAGGTAAAACGATTTGAAAATCCGCATAACTATTATGTTGATTTATCGGAAAAGCTTTGGAAGATAAAAGACAAACTTTTGAACGAACACAGATAAAAGCGAATAAAAAAATCACGCCCGAAAAGCTTTACTTTGTAAGTGAAGATTTCTGCCTGTCAAACAATGTTTTGTAATCATGAAATGTTGTTTGACAGGACGGCCGTTCGGCGCGAAAAGGCATCCGCAGAAATCTGACTTTATATTATATGTTTGCAGGCATAGTTTAGTGGTAAAACTGCGGCTTCCCAAGCCGCTGTCGCGGGTTCGATCCCCGTTGCCTGCTCCAGAAAAAAGCACACTTCGGTGTGCTTTTTTCAACGAAATTTGCCGCTTCGCGTCAAGTGAAATGGCTTCGCCGTGAAATGCGCCTGCGGCGCGTGAAATATCCGCTAAAGCGGATGTTAAAAGGCAAATTTCATTTCACAGAGAGCGTTAGCTATCTATTTCACAAACCCGAAGGGTTTATTTCACATCGCGTGGTACGCGAGATATTTCACTGCAAAAACCACTAATACATGTTGCAAATAAAATTCAATGACTTTTAATAAATTAACCGTCATACCAAAAAAGCGTTGTCACGAATCCCCGTGACAACACCTTTTCAACATCATTTCAATTTTTCAGTCTATTAATCACTCAGCGTCTGCGCCTTCATACTTCTCACAGAACTTATCGATAGAACCGTCTGAAGTAAGTTTGTCTATCTGAGCATTGATAGCATCGAGAAGTTTTGTGTTGCCTTTCTTAACGGCAATTCCGTACTCCTCACTGTCAAATGCGTTGGAGTCTTCAACAATTTTGAGGCCCTTTGTCTCGCCGATGAATTTTTCAGCAGTGGAAGAATCGATCACAACAGCATCAAGCTTGCCGTTAGCAAGATCAAGAACTGCGTCTGCACCCTTTTTGTAACCGCTGTAGTCATATCCGAGCTCCTCAACGCATGTCTGACCTGTGTAACCGTCGATAACACCGATCTTTTTGCCTGCAAGATCTGTTGCAGCAGCAATAGCAGAATCCTCGGAAACGATCATAACCTGTGTAGCCTTGTAATACGGCTTGGAGAAATCAACCTGTTCCTTTCTCTCGGGAGTGATTGACATGCCTGCTATAACCGCATCAACCTGCCCGTTGTCGAGCGCGAGGAGAAGTCCGTCAAAATCCATGTTGTTGATAACGGGTTTTGCACTGATTGACTCTGCGATACTCTTTGCAACTTCCATATCTATGCCGGCGAATTCGTCAATTACGCCTGCCTCGCTGTCAACATACTCGAACGGAGGAAACTCTGCGTTTGTGCCTATGTTGAGTGTCTCCATGGTAAATGAGCCTTCGTTTGAAGTGTTTTCAGCGTCATTTGCCGCATTGTTGTTGCCGGAGCAAGCCGCAAAACTGAATACGACAAGGCTCAGACAAAGAACTGCCAATAAAAACTTTTTCATAAAAATCTCTCCTTTTGAAAATATATCATAACGCATGAGCGCTACAAACAATGATCACAGCACCTTGCTGAGAAACAGCTTAGTGCGTTCGTTTTGAGGGTTGGTGAAAATTTCGTCCGGAGTACCCTGCTCCATTACTATTCCCTCATCCATAAAGAGCACTCTCGATGCAACCTCACGCGCAAAACCCATCTCGTGAGTGACGCAAACCATGGTCATGCCGTCCTTAGCAAGGTTTTTCATAACATCGAGCACCTCTCCGACCATCTCCGGATCAAGCGCGGATGTCGGCTCGTCAAAGAGCATTATTTCGGGGTTCATGGCAAGCGCACGCGCAATTGCGACCCTCTGCTTTTGCCCGCCGGAAAGCTGTGAAGGATAGGCATCTCGCTTATCGAGCATGCCTACTCTTGAGAGCAGTTCCTCGCCTTTTTTTACCGCATCTGCCTTACTTTCCTTATTCACAAGTGTGGGAGCTATGGTAACATTTTCAATGATTGTCAGGTGCGGAAACAGGTTAAACTGTTGAAACACCATGCCCATTTTTTTGCGTATGGCGTTTACATCTACCTTTTTGTCCGTGATGAGTTCGTTATCGATGTATATTTCTCCGCTCGTGGGTATCTCAAGCAGATTAAGACAGCGCAGAAATGTGGATTTGCCCGAGCCGGACGGACCGATGACAACCACAACCTCACCGGGAGTTATATGCTCATCTATACCCTTGAGCACCTCCAGGTCGCCGAATTTTTTGTGTAAACTTTTTACTCTTATCAAAGTTATCTCCTCCGAAAAATCAGTGTTGGTCTGATTTGCGCAGTCTTGCCTCAAGCCTTGCAAAGAAGATTGTAAGCGCCTTTATCATGACAAAATATATAATTGCTGTGCCGATGAGCGGCATAAAAGCAATGTATGTGGCAGATTTTATCTGATCGCCGGCTTTTGCAATGTCGCGCAGACCCACATAGCCGACAATTGCAGTTTCCTTTATGAGCACTATAAACTCATTGCACAGCGCCGGGAAGATATTCTTCACAGCCTGGGGAATGATTATGTGCAACATGGTCTGGAATCCGTTCATACCGAGAGATCTGCCTGCCTCGGTCTGCCCTTTGTCAATAGACATTATACCGGCTCTTATGATCTCGGCAACATATCCGCCGGAGTTTATGCCGAAGGCTATGCTTGCTATCACCCATTTATCAAGGCTCGTAACCGACGCAAATACCACAAAGTAAATTATGAGAAGCTGAGTGACCGTCGGTGTGCCGCGGATTATATCGGTATAACACTTGCCGATGACATTGAGCAATTTTGATTTGGAGAGATTGCACATCGCTATGAGCAATCCAATGAGAATACCAAGCACTGCCGCAACAATCGACACCTTTACGGTGACAGATATGCCCTCGAAGACCAGCAGATATCTTGATTTTGTGATAAAGCATTTTATAAAATCACTGAAAAAGCCGCTGTACCAAGCACCCGAACTTGCAAGCTGATTTAATAACGACATATTAATGTCCTCCCGAACCTTATGTACTACAAATATATATGATACTACCAAAAAACTTCAATGTCAATAGCAAAATGAATTTTTTTGTCTTTTATACAGCATTTTTCTGCGTTTATGCGCATAAAATGCAATTTATGCATCATAAAAGCTTTTTGTTGTTTTGCGGAAACTTTTTTAATTTTTTTTGCAAAAATCTATTGACAAAATGAGTTTTAACTGATATAATAACCAAGTAATCTATGTTACGCGGGAGTGGCTCAGTGGTAGAGCGTCACCTTGCCAAGGTGAACGTCGCGAGTTCGAATCTCGTCTTCCGCTCCAAAAAAAGCACACCTCGGTGTGCTTTTTTTATTTATTAAAATCTTGGGAGAATATTATGAACAAATACATGGAAAAAGCTATAGAGACGGCGCAAGATGCAGCAGAATGCGGTGAAATACCCGTGGGCGCGCTCATAGTACGCGGCGGCGAAATAATAGCCAAGGCGGCAAACACCGTGGAAAGAGACTCTTGCCCCCTTTGCCACGCCGAGATGAACGCCATAGCACAGGCGACAAAGATATGCGGAAAATATCTTGACGACTGCGATATGTATGTCACCCTGGAGCCGTGCGCCATGTGCACCGGAGCGATAATCAACGCACGCCTGAAGCGCCTGTACATCGGCGCCGCCGAGCCGAACATGGGTTGCTGCGGATCTCGGTATGACCTGATCACGGCAAATCCGCTGTGCGCAAACATGGAAGTGTACCACGGAATAGGCGAAAGTAAAGCAAAAAAACTTATGAAAGTTTTTTTTGAAAAACTGCGCTCATCGAATAATAATTAGAACAACACAAACACTATAACTTACATGAGGAGGGATTTTTCATGATAAAAATGGCTTTTTTTGACACAAAACCTTATGACAAGATGTGTTTTGATGCACTCAAGGACAAATACGGAGTTTTCATCAAATACTTTGAATCCAAGCTCAATGCCGACACCGCAGTCATGGCAAAAGGATATGACGGAGTGATTGCATTTGTCAACGACACCATAGACAAAGACACAATAGACACGCTCGTCTCTCTCGGCATACACCTGGTTGCCCTGCGCTGCGCCGGGTTTAACAACATAGATGCGAAGTATGCCAAGGGCAAAATCAACATTGTGCGAGTGCCGAAATATTCGCCATATGCCATTGCCGAGCACGCCATGGGGCTGTTACTCTGTCTCAACCGACGAATCCACCGCGCGTACATCCGTACAAAGGATTTTAACTTCAGTCTGAACGGGCTCACAGGATTTGATCTCCATGGCAAGACAATCGGTGTAGTGGGCACAGGCAAAATCGGTCAGGTTTTCATCGACATCTGCCGCGGATTCGGTATGAATGTTATTGCGTATGACATATACCCAAGTGCTGAAGGAGTAGAATACACAGACATCGAAACCCTGTGCCGCCGTGCAGACATAATATCACTGCACTGCCCGTTGACCGCCGACACAAAGCACATCATCCGCCGCGACACCATAGAAGTAATGAAAGACGGAGTGATAATACTCAACACATCACGCGGAGCACTCATAGATTCCGATGACCTTGCCGACGGACTCAAATCCGGCAAAATCGGCGGTGCGGCACTCGATGTGTACGAGGAGGAATCGGACATATTCTTTGAGGATAAGTCGGACACTATAGTGGACGACGACACACTGCGCATACTGCTCAGCATGCCAAATGTACTCATCACCTCACATCAGGCTTTTCTCACAAACGAGGCACTCGAAAACATTGCCGATGTAACGCTTGGCAACATTCAAGACTTTTTCAACAACAAATTGACAAATTCGGTAATATAATCGTGAATTATTTTGTAAAGTTGCGGAGATAATATCTATTGAATCAAGCGTGCGGACACTGCCGGCAACCGGCGGCGCCCGTCGCCGGTTCAAATCAAAATTATCGGAGGTAACATAAATGGGATGCGATAAGGCAAACAAATCTATCGGATGCACCGTTCATCAGTGTGCAAACCACTGCGACACCACAAACTACTGTGCTCTTGACAAAGTGAACATCGGCACACACGAGGCTAATCCCTCGCAGAGTCAATGCGTTGACTGCGAATCGTTCGTGCTCAAATCAGGCTGCGGCTGCAAGTAACGAACTTCCGAAATTCAAAAAAGCAACAGGCGCGTTTTTCGTGCCTGTTGCTTTTTTGATGTGTCACCACAAAAAGTCGGTGCGGGTATATTTAATTTTGTGTGAGCGAGTTCTGCGCCACTGCACAGCTTCAGAGCGGGTCAAAATTAAATATATCTGCACCGACCGTCTTACCGTTTTTCGTTATCCTAATTCAGCGATTCCGCATACCTCACGGTTTCCATGGCATCCGCCGCATACTTATCCGCACCGATCATATCGGCATACTCCTGCGTGAGAACCGCTCCGCCGACAACGACCTTGCACTGCGGCGCCCTCTCGCGCAGCAGTTTTATCGTCTCTTCCATAGCGGGCACGGTGGTTGTCATGAGCGCGCTGAGTCCAACAAGCGGTGCGCCGCTCTCTGCCGCCGCGTCCGCAACAACCTCCGGCGGCACATCCTTGCCGAGATCCGTCACATCATAATCATAGTTCTCAAGCAGCACTTTCACGATGTTTTTGCCGATGTCGTGAATATCGCCCTTTACCGTGGCGATGATTATTTTGTACTTTTTCTCCCTCACTTCACCGCTTGACGCAATGCGTGCCTTAATCACCTCAAAAGCCGCTTTTGCCGCCTCGGCGCTCATAAGCAGTTGCGGCAAAAAAGCCTTTTTGTTTTCAAAATCGGCACCGATTATGTTGAGCGAAGGTATTATACATTCGTTCACAATCTCAAGCGGATCTTTGTCCGAAAGTTTTTCCGTAAAGAGAGCCGCATCGTCCTTGAGTCCTTTAAGAATTGCTCTGCGAAGTGCCTCGTCGGGGGCAAGCTCGGTTTTATCGGTTGTTTTTGTGCTTTTCGCCTCGGTATCCGCCGAAGCATATGCGATGTATTCTCCGCACTGAGGGTCTTTGTCGGTAAGAGCGCAGAAAGAATAATATACGCTCATCATCTCTTTTGAGTGAGGGTTCATTATTGCCGCACTGAGTCCGCTTGTGAGTGCCATTGCAAAAAATGTGGAGTTTATGATGCTGCGCGCCGGCAGACCGAATGAGACATTCGACACACCAAGACTCGTTTTTATGCCGAGTTTTGTCAGTTCGCACAGACATTCCAAAGTAACCAGCGCCGATGACGAATCCGAGCTGACGGTCATGGCAAGACAGTCGACAATTATATCTTTGGACGCTATGCCGTAATCCGCAGCGCGCGCAATGATTTTTTTTGCTATCTCCACCCGGTCGTGAGCGTTGTTTGGTATGCCGCTCTCATCAAGAGTCAGTGCAATTATCACTCCGCCGTACTTTGCCGCAAGCGGAAACACATCATTCATGACTTCCTCTTTACCGTTTACCGAATTGATAAGCGGCTTGCCGTTATATCGGCGCAATGCCGATTCCATAGCCTTCGCATCAGATGTATCTATCTGCAGCGGCAAATCGGTAACAGACTGCAACAGAGTCACACTCTGCGTGAGCACAGCCGCCTCATCAATCTCGGGCAGACCCACATTCACATCGAGCACATCCGCGCCGAGTTCCTGTTGCGCAACGCCCTCGTTCAGGATATAATCGTAACTTCCCTCGCGCAGCGCCGCCTTGAAAGCAGACTTACCCGTGGGGTTTATTCTCTCGCCTATCAATATCGGTTTTTTGCCGAATTCCACAGCATTTGTATACGACGAAATTATCGTATGAAGTTTCGGCGCAATCGGCTTGTGTTCGATATTCGCCGTTTTATTTATCATTACCCGTATGTGCTCCGGCGTTGTGCCGCAGCAGCCGCCGAGAATTGTCGCACCCATGGAGGATATATCCGCCATGGCCTTTGCAAAATCATCCGGTGTTACATCATATTCCGTTCTGCCGTCACGGAATATCGGGAGTCCGGCATTCGGCTGAACGATCACTGGAACGGTGGCATATTTCAAAAGCTCATCCACCACGCCGACCATCTTGTCGGGTCCGAGTCCGCAGTTGATCCCGAGTGCATCCACTCGCAGACCTTCAAGCATGGCAACCATAGCTGCAGGCGACGCCCCGGTCATCAGCTTGCCGCTCTCGTCATAGGTATTGGTGACGAAAACGGGCAAATCGGAATTTTCCTTTGCGGCAAGCACTGCTGCCTTTGTCTCATAGCAGTCGTTCATAGTCTCTATGAGAATAATATCTGCTCCATTCTCAACACCCAGGCGCACCGTCTCTGCAAATACCTCCACAGCATCCTCAAAATCAAGATCGCCGAGCGGCTTTAACATTCTGCCCGTCGGTCCGATGTCGAGCGCAATTTTTCTGCCGTCAAAGCCTTGCATAGCTTCTTTCGCATTGGTAAAAGCGCCTCCGATTATATCACTGAGAGCGGGAAGATCGTTATCTCCGCTGAATTTTAATATATTGGCGCCGAAAGTATTTGCCGTTATTATGTCACTGCCTGCCTCAAGGTATCGGCGGTGCAGATTGATTACAGCATTCGGATTGGTGATGTTCCACACCTCGGGGAGTTCGCCCGGCTTTAATCCGCACGCCTGAAAGCTTGTGCCGCTGCCACCGTCAAGATACAGCGTATTTTTTGTGAAAGTCTGCAAACAAATCAGCTCCTTATACTTATCTTCTCCTGAAAACGCAGTCAGCCTTTGCGCACACCTCGCACCCCTGTTTTGCACAGCCGGAATCGATTTTGCTCAATCCTATCACCGCCGAGACCGATTTGCTCGGTGTCATCAGCAGACTGTCGGTCAGCTTTATCCCTGCTTTGCGTGCACAGTCCAGGAAGGAGAATATCTCCCTCTGGTGCTCCAGTGCAAAATCTCCGTAGCCCGGGCTGAACCTCGGGCGCATATACATATGTTCCGCACGGCTTTTTTCTCCGAGCCGGGTGCAGAGCAAATCGCACCATGCCTCAATCGCTGCCGCGCCCGCCGCCTGTGCCGCCATTGCACAGAGCGGAGATATCAGCGAATATTTCTGAATAATCCTGTCGGCGGCAAAGCCTATCGTCGCCGCAAAAACATATGCCGCAGAGCAGTTTTTCAGATTCTTGCTCAGCGATTGTGACTCAACTTTCATAAATCCGAAATCTACCGCATCCTCACTCGTCTCAACGGGCACTGTGTCGTAACAGGCAATGCACATCATGCTGCGGCTGACCTTGTCAATCAGCTCATCGGCCGTTTTTATCAAGGTCGGGTCATCGCAATTTTTGCCGCAGCCGAGGTAACGCAGTACCTCACCGCGGTCAATTTCTATCTCGTGCGGCTGTGCCCTTTCTACCCTTATCATCTGCCGTCCCTCAGCACAATATGCGACAGATTTGCCTGAATCTGCGCCGCTACCTCGGGTTTGTTCATGGAGTAGACATGAACGGCATTTACACCGTTCGCAAACAAGTCTATAATCTGGTCGGTAGCGTACGCAACACCGGCCTGTTTCATTGCCTCCGGATCGTCACCAAACCTATCCACGATGGCTTTGAATCTCTGCGGAAGATATGTGCCGGAAAGCTCACATATTCTCCTGATCTGCTTGCCGTTAGTCACAGGCATTACTCCTGCAACGACAGGTACGGTTATGCCTGCCTCGCGGATTTTATACAAAAAGTTATAAAGTATATTGTTGTCAAAGAACATCTGTGTGGTGAGAAATTCACATCCGCAGTCCACTTTTTCTTTGAGATATTTGATATCGTCCGTGCGGTTGGCAGACTCAACATGAGACTCCGGATAGCACGCTCCGCCGACGCAAAAATCGCCCTTTGCTTTGATGTCGGATATCAGCTGTGACGCATATTTGTAGTCGTCACGGACGGGAGTGCCGTCTTTGGGTCTGTCACCGCGAAGAGCAAGAATGTTTTCTATCCCCTTTTGCCCCAGGATGTCCAGCTGTTCGCTTATTTTTTCCTTTGTAGACGATAGGCAGGTAAGGTGCGCAAGCGGAGTGACTCCCCTTGACATAATCTCCTGTGCCACCGCCACCGTATACGCACTTGTGCCGCCGCCGGCGCCGTAGGTAACGCTCATGTAGTCCGGATGCAGATTTGCGATTTGTTCGACCGCAGTTTTCACAGAATCATATGTATCGCTTGTTTTCGGCGGAAATACTTCAAACGACAGTGTCGGAATTTTCTTTGCAAAAAGTTCGGATAATTTCATTTTTGACCTCCATGATAAAAAACATATAACCGCATTCGGGCTTTGCGCCTGTTTTTTTGAAAAACAAACGCAAAGCCGCGGTATTGGTATTATTATTTATCTACATTCGGCAGTTTGGACAGACTCTGCGCTATCTCGTCATCTGTCGGGATGTAGTCACTCATCTCGCCGTCATTGAACTTCTTATATGCAACCATGTCAAAATAACCTGTGCCGGTAAGACCGAATACTATAGTCTTTTCCTCACCGGTTTCCTTGCACTTGAGCGCCTCGTCAATGGCAACGCGAATTGCATGGCTGCTCTCCGGTGCCGGGAGTATTCCCTCAACCCTTGCAAAATACTCTGCCGCCTCAAACACCTTGGTCTGAGTTACGGAAGTAGCCTCCATGAGACCATCGTGATACAGCTGAGAGAGCGTTGAGCTCATGCCATGGTATCTCAATCCGCCGGCGTGATTCGGTGCCGGGATGAATCCGCTGCCCAGCGTGTACATCTTTGCGAGCGGGCACACCATGCCGGTGTCGCAGAAATCGTATGCAAATTTGCCTCTGGTAAGGCTCGGGCAAGATGACGGTTCAACCGCAATTATCCTGTAGTCCGCCTCTCCGCGGAGTTTTTCGCCCATAAACGGAGATATAAGTCCGCCCAGGTTCGATCCGCCGCCGGCACAGCCGATTATGACATCGGGTTTTATGCTGTATTTATCGAGCGCCGCCTTAGTTTCCAGTCCGATGACAGATTGATGCAAAAGCACCTGATTGAGCACACTGCCGAGCACATATCGATAACCTTCCGTAGTGGTGGCAGCCTCTACAGCCTCGGATATTGCACAGCCGAGACTTCCGGTTGTGCCGGGATGCTGCTCCAGAATCTTTCTGCCGACAGCGGTCTCTGTGGACGGCGACGGCGTTACAGACGCACCGTAGGTACGCATAACCTCGCGGCGGAACGGTTTCTGTTCATAAGACACTTTTACCATATACACCTTGCAGTCAAGATCGAAATATGAGCACGCCATCGAAAGCGCCGTGCCCCACTGACCGGCTCCGGTCTCTGTGGTCACTCCCCTGAGCCCCTGCTTTTTAGCATAATATGCCTGTGCTATTGCCGAATTGAGTTTGTGACTTCCGCTGGTGTTGTTACCCTCGAATTTGTAATAAATCTTTGCAGGGGTGCCGAGTTTATCTTCCAGACAATATGCACGCACAAGCGGTGACGGACGATACATTTTGTAAAACTTCTTGATTTCGTCCGGTATCTCAAAATACGCCGTTGTGTCATCAAGTTCCTGAGCCACAAGCTCATCGCAAAAAACAGGTGCAAGCTCTTGGGCGGTCATCGGTTCAAGCGTACCCGGATTAAGAAGCGGTGCCGGCTTGTTCTTCATGTCCGCACGCAGATTATACCATTTCTGCGGCATCTCGTCTTCGTTCAGATAAATTTTGTACGGAATTTCTTTGCTTTTCATAATGTCTCCTCCTCTTTGTTTTTCGCCTTTTCGGCATTTTCTTTGAATCGGGACGGAAAATATGCAAAAAACTCCCGTCCCACTGCCGGGACAGGAGTACAAATTCCTGCGGTGCCACCCTGCTTGACATAAACACTTATGCCCACTCATGCATACTGACATATGCTGACTCTTGATTACGAAGCGTCGTCTCCGTCTCCCCTACTAAAAAAGTTTTTTCGGTTCGCCCTCGGAAGTCCATTCGGCAATATATTTCATGCTGCAATCACACCGCCTGCAGCTCTCTCTTAAGAAAGTGACATTGCTTACTTACTCTCCCTCAACGGTTTAGTTTATTCTAATATAGTCAACCCGAAATGTCAAGTATTCCTTATCATTTTTGTAGGAATTAACGAAAAACACATTTGATTATTATCCTCTCTGTATGTATTTTTCCTTCAAATGCCCGATATGATTGACTTGCAGTGCAAAAAGTGATATAATTCATTACGAAAACCCACATCTGCAAAGAGGCGAATTTTAATGAAAAACATAACTGTCAGAAAATACACCGAAGCTGACCTCAGCGCCATGATTGACATATGGAACGAGGTTGTTGATGACGGAATAGCTTTTCCGCAAGAAGATACACTGGACGCGCAAAGCGGTGCCGATTTTTTTGCATCGCAGACCTACTCCGCGGTTGCCGCAGATGATGACGGCAATATATACGGACTGTACATACTCCACCCGAACAATGTGGGCAGATGCGGACACATATGCAACGCAAGCTATGCAGTTAAATCCGAAAGCCGCGGACTTCACATCGGCGAAAAGTTAGTGACCGACTGCATAAGCAAGGCGGCCAAGCACGGTTTCGGCGTGCTTCAGTTTAACGCCGTTGTCGCGACAAACATTCATGCCAGACATCTGTATGAGCGCATCGGTTTTACACAGCTCGGCACCATACCGAAAGGTTTTCGCATGAAAGACGGCAGTTATGAGGACATCTGTCCTTACTATATCAGCCTCGAGAAATAACAAACAGCGAGAGGAAGTGATTGTTTTGAATACGAATTTGACGGACAGTCAGTCTCGCGCAGTCGCTTGTCCACTTCGCTGAGATACGCCAATGTCTCAATGGCGGCTTATACAATTTACTGCGCCAATAATGATGGCAAAGATGTGATGAAAAGCGTCACGGAACTCGATTTACACGGTTATTGCATTATGAATATCCTTGACTATCTGATCGGCAGCACCGACAGACATTGGGAAAACCGGGGAGTAATGGTTGATAACGAAACAAACAAACCGATTCGCCTGTATGATTTAATGGATTTTAGTCAGGCATTCAACTCATACAACAGACACGGACGGTGCCAATTGTCTGATTGCAAAGGGACTGAATCAGCGTGAAGCTGCGGAAAACGCAGTAAAAAGAATAGGCCTTAGGCAAACGGGACCCGAACCCGTATTGGTTTAACATAGAGATTTTCGCCGTTATTGCGTCAAACACCTTGAAAAT
>CAKSFP010000030.1 GCA_934454585.1 uncultured Clostridia bacterium | reverse complement strand
CTGTTTCTCCTTTTTCCCAAAAAGGCACGCTATGCTACCACCTTTTTGGGAACCCTGCGCTGAACACGCTAAATATACACCCCTCGCCTTTGAGAAAAATTATAACTCATGCATAACAACACCCTCATATCTGCTGCGGAAGGAATGTGTGGCAATTAATATGAAACTTAAGAACAACAAGGCGCTCACCGCCGGATTTTTGGTAGCGGCGACTCTTTTGGCGAAACTGTGTGGTATGCTGCGCGACATCGTCATAGCCGGAATGTACGGCACAACTACAAATGAGGCAGTAGCCTTTTCCACTGCAAGCAGAATACCTCTGCTTTTTTTTGATATAGCACTCGGTTCGGCGGTCACATCCGCTTTTATCCCGATTTTTAATGAATTTTTGGAGAAGGACGGCAGGGAACGCGCCGTGAGATTCTCCAACAGTTTCATAAACCTTGTACTGCTCATAACCGTCATCATGACGGCTGTCGGCATGATTTTTTCAGGCGAATTTGTCCGGCTGATTGCCGGCGGTCTCAGCGACGCAAAGATTGCTCTCGCATCGTCTCTTGTCAAAATAATGTTCCCCACAATAATTTTCACCGGCCTTGCCTATTGCTTCGTGGGCATACTTCAGTCATTCGGCGAGTTTTATGTCCCGGCGATAATCAGCCTGGTGTCAAACGGTCTTCTCATATTATATCTGCTCATTTTCCGCAACCGTTTCGGAGTGCACGGAGTTGCGATTGCGATGCTCGCTGCCTGGAGCACGCAGTTCCTTGTGCAGATACCGGCACTGAAAAAAATGAAATATTCCTACAAACCCATGCTTGATCTGCGCGACGACGGCATTAAAAAAGCCTGTGCTCTCGCTCTGCCGATAATAGTGAGTACCTGGGTTCAGCCAATCAACACCATGGTAAACATACGCCTTGCCTCGTCCATGGCGGACGGCGGCGCGGTGTCTGCGCTTGACTACGCTAACAAGCTGTACATCATCCTGGTGGGTGTGTTCACTTTTGCGATAACAAATCTGATATTTCCATCCCTGTCGCGCGCCGTGGCAAACGGTGATGATGAGCACTATTCGCTGACCGTGCGCAGAGCGGTGCGATATGTCATATTCATCATAACTCCGGTCATGGCAGGATTCCTGCTCATGTCAACGCCGATTATCCGCCTGTTCTATGAGCGCGGCGCATTTGGAGCGGATTCCACTCAACTGACCGCAACGGCGTTGTTTTTCTATTCTCTCGGCATGCTTGGCTACGGCATATCCGAAATCTGCAACAAATCATTCTATGCCCTGCACGACGGTAAGACACCCATGCGCATATCCATGGGCGGCATAGCGCTCAATGTGACTCTCAGCCTGGTTTTTGTACTGCTCGGCAAACAGGGACACTGGGCTCTGGCTTTCTCCGCGTCGGTTGCGGCAAACATTATCGGTTTTTCGATGCTTTTTGTGCTCAACAGACGCAGGAAGGTTCTCAACCGCAGCGTGGGAGTGTTTGCTCTGAAAATAGCCGCAGCAACTCTTGTCATGGCGGTGTGTGCCTATGGCACAAAAATCGCACTCGGCTCTCTTGCCGATGACAAATTGTTAGGTCTGTTTGTTCCGGCATCTGTCGGTGCGGCGGCATACATCATCTGCTGTGTGCTCCTTCGCGTCAACGAGCTGACCGATATAATATCCCTCGCCCTCGGACGGGCAAAAGGAGGCGCAAAATAAATTGAATAACAGTGCAATTCTAAGATGTATATCAAACTTTTTTGCCGCGTTCATGTCTCTGTTTGAGCATAGCGGCTTTCGGCGGATTCAAAAAGCTTTTGGCTCGTGGTGGAGCCGTGTATCTTCAAAAAGTCTTATAGTAAACCGCTTTGAGACTTGCCCGAGAACTGCGGATTTTGCCGCAAAGAGCCTTGTCGGCGGATTTTTGTCTGCCGTTTTGCGCTTTGGCAGAGCCGCTGCGGCGCCGATTATGCGTTTGCTCGGTTCGAGCAAAGTTTTCTGTGCCGTGCGCAATTGGTATCTCGGTTTCTTTGTAAAATCTGTGCGCGGCTACTGCTCGGCTGTATTTGCTGCGGCAGCGTGTTATGCCGTACCAAAGATGATAACCGGCAACCTTGCCCCGTGGCTGACCTCATCGGCAATCGCAGTGATGATTGTATGTGCGCTCGGCTCTCTTGCGGACAAGTCTTTGGCGGCGATGTTCTCCAACAGCGTCGCCGCACGCTTTGTGTCGCGCCTGTTTGAAGCGCCGCTCTCCCCAACCGGCGAGACAGTAGAGTGCTCGCGTACATTCATGTTCGTGCACACCTTGCTCGGCGGTCTGGTCGGCATTGCTGCGCTGCGTTTCGGCATTGCGGCACCGCTCGTTGCGGCAGCTCTTATCGGCGCCGGAACATTTGTCGCGAACTATCGTATAGCGCTCTTTGCGGCGCTCATCTTCATGCCGTTCATCCCCACCATGGCGGTTGTGGGACTTGTGCTTATCAGCGCGGCATCTTTTGCGCTGAAAATCCTTGCGGACACGGACTGCCGCATGGTTCACACTCCGCTCGATGCGCCGCTCGGCATATTCGCCCTTGTTATGTTCATCTCCGCTGTGACATCTTTTGCGCGCGGCAACAGCATAAACATTTTCCTGGTTTACTTTGCTTTTGTGCTCTCATATTACCTCGCGGTCAATGCCGTACGCACCAAGCGTCAGCTGTTTGCGCTGATCACGGCAATGCTCTTTGCCGGCGTTGGAGTTGCGCTCTACGGCATCTATCAGCACATCTTCGGCTTTGCCGAGGGCACCACCTGGACTGACACGGATATGTTCGAAGATATAGCCACAAGAGTTATCTCCACATTCGGCAATCCGAATGTTCTCGGCGAATATCTCCTGCTGCTCATACCCATAGGCGCGGGCTACATCCTGGCGCGCCCGTCCGCTTTCAACAAGTTTGTCTCACTGGGCGTGACGGCACTTTTGTCGCTGTGCATGGTGTATACATATTCGCGCGGCAACTGGATAGGACTCATGGTTGCCATTGCCCTGTTCTTCATGTTCTATGACGGCAGAATAGTCTGGCTCGGCGTCATCGCAATGTTCTTTGCCCCCATGCTGCTGCCGCAGACGGTCATCAACCGTTTCATGAGCGTGGGCGACACCACAGACACCTCCACATCGTACCGTGTGTACATCTGGATGGGCACAATCTCCATGCTGCGTGACTACTGGCTCTGCGGCGTGGGGCTCGGCAGCGAGGCATTCAATGCAATCTATCCCTATTATTCATACTCGGGCATAGTTGCGCCGCACTCGCACAACCTCTATTTGCAGATTATCACCGAGAATGGTTTTTTGGGCATTGTCGCATTTGTTGCGATAATCTTCACATATTACAGAATGAGCATTTCGGCAATTGTAAAATTGCGCAGGAATAAGCATGAAAAAATGCTCACAGCAACTGTGACAGGACTTGCCGCCGGAATGTTCGGTTACCTGGTGCAGGGTATGTTCGACAATGTGTGGTACAACTACCGCATAGTGTTTATGTTCTACATTATCCTTGCGCTCACGGCGTGCGCTGCACGATGCGGAAAGGAGAAATCGGCATGATAAAAGTTGTAAATGTAATCTCCGATACAAATATAGGCGGAGCGGGCAAATGTGTGCTCACATTTCTGAAATACTACGACAAGGCGGACATTGACCTGACGGTGGTAGTGCCGCGCGGCAGTCTGCTCATCCCCGAGATAGAAAAACTCGGCGCACGATATATCGAGACGGACGGCATTGCGGACAAATCGCTCGGAAGAGACGGCATTGCAAAACTGAAAAAAATCTTCAGGGAAATCCGTCCGGATCTGGTTCACTCCCACGGATGTATGTCGGCGCGAATCGCAGCGCGTCTGTGCGGAGGCATCAAAGTCATATACACACGCCACAGCGTGTTTGAGCCGAGCAAAAAGATATCGCACGGCATGGGCAAACTGATAAACGGCGCCATAAACAACGCCACGGCGGACAGAATAATAGCCGTTGCCGAGGCAGCAAAGGATAACCTTGTGAAAACCGGAGTTGACCCAAAAAAGATAATAGTCATCCAAAACGGAGTGGAACCGCTCGCCAAACTGAGTGACGGGGAGCGCACCAAACTGCGGACGGACTACAATGTGTCGCCGGACGAGTTTTTGCTCGGCATAGTGGCACGGCTCAACGAAGTCAAAGGGCATGTGTACATTCTGCGCGCCCTCAAAAAGTTGCGCGATGACGGATTCAAGGTAAAACTTCTCATCGCGGGCACGGGCGATTACGAACAGGCAATCCGCGACGAGGCGGCGCGCCTGGATATAGTGCACGATGTGATAATGGCAGGATTCGTGTCCGATGTCACAGGGATAATGAACATTCTCGATGTCAATATGAATGCGTCATTCGGCACCGAGGCGACAAGCCTTTCCCTCCTGGAGGGCATGAGCATAGGTCTGCCGGCTATAGTGAGTGATTTCGGCGGCAATCCGGGGGTCGTGACGCACGGCGAAAACGGACTCATCTTCCGCACCAAAGACTCGGACGATATGTACGAAAAGCTCAAAATGTATCTTGCGGACGAGGGACTTCGCCGCAAGCTGCACGAGAACAGCAAAAAAATATTTGAGCGCAAATTTCGCGCAGAAATAAATACAAGAAATATAGAAAGCGTATATTTCAGTGTTGTGGAGGGATAGACAGATGGCAAAGAAAAAGTTTAATTTTGTTGATGTGCTGATAGTGTTATTTGTGCTGGCGATTGCAGTCGGAGGTGTCAAAGTGCTCTCCGGAAAAGAAGGTAATGTGACAACGGCGGTGAAGGATGTCAGCTTCACGGTCGAAGTGGCAAAGTCGGACAAGACCTTTGCCGACGCGATTAAAATCGGCGACGACATCTACGACAGCAAAAAAGGCGGCTACTACGGCAAGGTGACAAATGTTGATGTAAAGCCGGCAAAAGCGATCGGAGCAAACACCGCCGAGGGCAAGTATGTCATGAGTGAATTTGAGGGAAAATACAATGTCTACATAACTGTGAGCGGCACACCGACGACAGTTACCGACGGCAACATAATGTTCGCCGGACAAAAGGTAAAGGTCGGTGAGGAAATGTTCCTAAAGAGTGCGGCATATGTCGGCTACGGCTATGCGGTGGATGTACATTTTGACGGGGAGGCACAGTGACATGATAGATAACAAAGGCAAACTTTTCGGCAAGATTAATATAATTGACCTGTGTGTCATTCTCGTCATCATTGCGGCAATCGGCGTGACGGTGTTCAAGTTCAAATTCAGCGCACATTCGGATGTGTCCGCATCCAACGGCACGGTGACATACACGGTCACCACAAAGGGCGTGAGAGATTTCACCGTGAAACAGTTCAAGGTCGGCGACAAGATGTATGACAAAGAAAACGACAAGTACATGGGCGATGTGGTGTCCGTATCGAGCGAACCGGCGATGGATTACATCACCTGTGCGGACGGCAGCATAAAATATGTGGAAATGCCCGAGAGATACGACCTGACCGTGGTTGTGTCAAGCCCGGCGCGCATAAACGGCGAGGAGATTATCACAAGCGGCGGCAAGCAGATCTTCCTCAACCAAAAAGGTATGTATTACACACAGACAGCCATAACCAACTCGCAGATTACGGCGGTTGAAGTGGCGGAACAATAAAAAACGGCATTAACAAAACGACACGGATTTTTTTGCAGAAAAGAAATCCGTGTCGCTTTTTTTCACTCACCGTTTGCCGAATATGAGTTTCGCACCAAAAAAAGCGAATTTTATATATTGCTCAAAACCCTCCCGCAGGCTACAATTAAAGTAGGCAGAACCCTTGTTTTGTCTGCATTTGTCTCTCTCCGACGGCAAACAAACAAAATGACACCTTTTTTTGCAAAATGACACTTTAACGGCACAAAAATATGTGATATCATCAAATTGAACGATTATTGAGTTCTGTTCGGAAGTACAATTTTTTCGCGGCAATAAAATACAATCAAAATAAATTACGAGGTGACGAAAATGAAAAAAATCTTATCTCTGCTGCTGTGTGCAGTGCTTGTTTTCACCATGGTGACGCCTGCGCTTGCAGCAGACGGCGACAATGTTCTCTACAACCTGTCAACCGCCTCCGAGCTTATGAAGTATAAGTTCGTGCGCGCAACCCTTGCCGAGGTTAAGGGATATGCCGGCAAGACGGACACAGATTCAAGCCTTCATGTGTCTGTTGCCGCCTCCACGCCCGACCCGTCCGCATATGTGGACTTCAAGTGGGGCACTGCTACTGAAGATGCATGGGATAAACTCAGCTACAAAGGTTATCTTGTAAATGAGTTTAACATAATCAACGACGGTGCGTCACAAATCCTCATGTGTACCGATCAGAACAGCATAGTGTCCAACAACCTTGTTGAGACCGGCAAGCTCAAAGACGGCGAGTGGAACAAGGTGTATGTAATCACGGACAGAACCGGCGGCACATATAACGGCAAAACCATCACATACATAAACGGCGCAATTGCGTCCAACTGGCACACGGATTATATCGGCACCAAGCACAGCGTCTCGGGCGTGTATAAAAACGCCCTGCGTTACCTCTGCCAGGGTGAGGTCGGCACGGGGATGTACATCGACGATGTGAGGATATACGAAACCCAAACCATGCCCGACCTCGGCGGCGATGAAGAACCTGCCGAGCGCACAGATATTATCACATCCACTCCGGACAAAGTTGTCTGCGGCACCACAGAGACAGTCGGCACAGTATTCGGCAAAGCAGAGGGTGATTCCGTAAACAGAATAACCACCACGGCAACGGATGTCAATGTGTACTATAACATAGGCTGGACGCCGACTTCCATGTGGTCAAAATATCTCGTTTTTGAGGTGAATGCCGCGCCGGAAGAAAATGTTGAGAGATTCCACTTCGGTACAAACGGCCACAGCGCCATGTCGTCCGACATATATGTCGGCAAACAGGTTAAGGCAAACAGATGGAACAAGCTCGTCATGGTGTACAACATCGCGAGCGGAAAATCAGATGTTTACATCAACGGAGTGAAGTTTGACAGTGACTACAACGCCACTTACAAAGAGAAAGACGGCAATGTGCTCCGCTTTGTTTCATGGCGCAACGGCGGCGTAACATATGTCGATGACATGAAGATTTACGAATGTATGGATTACCCCGAGATTCCGTCACAGATTCTCTTGAAAGACGGTTTCGACAAGGGAAACGGCATTTTTGTCGACAACAAAAACAGCAGCATGACCGTCATGGCCGATTCAAGCGTCGGTGACATAAAAGCACTCTTTAACGGTGCCGAGTCGGTAAGAATTTATGCCGACGACAGCTTCACCGCAACTCTCTCCGACAGCGACCCCGTTCCGTCGGGCGCAGTTGCGGCAATATGTGCCGGCGGCGAAACCTACAGTTACTACACAATAGCCAATTACGAAAACAACAGCATAATCGTATCCGGCTCGTCATATGACGGCAATTCCACCGTCGGCAAAGGTACAACAGTATTCACCGCCATGGCAGATTCGGAAAATATGCTGGTTGCGGCACAGTACGACGCCGGCGGCAACCTCATAAAAACCGCGCTCAGCCCCGCAACGCCGGGCGTCATAAACTCAATAGAGTTTGAGCCGGACAGGATAGAAAATTCTTATGTCAAAGCGTTTTTGCTCTCGGACATAAAATCCCTTAAACCGCTGTGCCCGGCAAAGAAACTTGATTACAAAGCACCTCTTGAACTGCTTGTAATAGGCAACAGTTTTTCGATGGATGTCACCTGCTATCTGCACGACATAGCGGAGGCAGACGGCAAGGACATGAATGTGTGGGTACTCAACAAAGGCGGCAGCGCCGTGGGCTACCACTATGACAACCGCGAGACGAGTGTGCGTGAAATTATGCTGTGGAAGAATAATCAGTCGGTTGGATACACCAACCTGAAAACCACTTTAGAGAGATATGACTGGGATATAATCGTCATGCAGAACTGGGGCAACTCCAAATCATTCTATACCTACACTGACTCAACCTACAGCGAAAACTGGAGCAAGATGGCTGACCTTGCGGCATACATCCACGAAAACGAGCCGAAAGCGAAGCTCATGATTCACGAAACATGGTCGTTTGAATCGGGATATTCGTTTGTTACGGACGAGGCAACCCGTGATGAGATAACGGAAGGCATTCACGCACTCTATGCAAAGTGTGCCGAGGACTGCGCGGCGCGCATAGGTGCTGACAAACCGCTTGAGATGATATCGTCTCTGGATGCATTTGAGGCGGCGCGCCACTACACAAGCGACGACGGAGTGGAAATCTTCAACACTTCATATTACAAAAACGGACACACATTTACAGGTGTTAAAAACCGCGCAACGGTAGCTGTGGGCGACGGTTCGATGATGCTCAGCCCCGAGGAGGCAGCGGCGGGCAAGATAGGTCTGCACCGCGACGGATTCCACGCAAGTGCGGCGGCAAGATACCTCATAGCGCTGAACGCTTACACCACCCTCACCGGCAAACCCGTGAGCGGAAATACATTCCGCCCCGGCACGATTGCGCTCGATTCCAGTGCGTCATATACCAATGAGCAGACGGATCTTGATAATGCTCAGAGCGGCGTTATCTATGAAAAATACGATCCGCTCAAGGAGGATGTTGTGACAACACTTCAGTCGATATCCGACAGTACAATAAGATAAAAAAGTTTTCCCCGGCAGAGCGGCTGATTGACCGTTCTGCCGGGTTTTAAGTTGCGAATAATTCTGCCGGGCATTCTATCATTAACCATTCACCATGCTTATTTTCCCCCCGGAAAAAGCGCAAAAAATTTTTAATAAATATTTAATGATTTTGTTGTTGACTTAACGCACTGCGCAAGGTATACTGAAAGTAGGCAATGCGTGTTCGAATCTTGCTTGCCCAGACGGAAATATATTTCGGGGGATTCGCAATAAGCGCAAACCCGAAAAATCATAAGGAGGACCAAAAAATGAAGAAAACAATGTGTGCAATCCTCGGAGCGGCGCTTGTCCTCTCCGGCGCATCGGCGGTGAGCGCTCAGGACGAAAAAATCACCGTGAACCTCAACGGCGAGACACTCAGCTTTGATGTCAACCCGATTATCGAGAACGACAGAACCCTGGTGCCGTTCCGCACAATCTTTGAAAAACTCGACTGTGCGGTGTCGTATTCCGAATATGACGGCGAACAGGTTGTCACCGCAGAGAGGGGATCCAAGTACATATCACTCACAATCGGCGAAAAGACCATGTTTGCGGGCGGCGAGGAGATAACTCTCGATGTAGCGCCCAAGGTTGTAAACGACCGCACCCTCATACCTCTGCGCGCCGTGTCCGAGAGCCTTGACTGCCGAGTAGACTGGCTGGAAGATACAAACACCGTTGCAATATACAAGGACGAAGGGCAATATCCCGTGACATCAGGTAACATTGACAAGACGGTAACTGCGGACGACGGCACAAATCTGATGACCATCAGCTGCGCTTACCCGATAATCGGCGGCGGGAATGACCTTAACAAGGATTTTATAGCAAAAATCAACGAGGAATATAAAACCCGTGCCCAAAACTACATGGCTGAGACTGAAAAGGAATATGCCGCTGACGCAAAAGACCTGATTAAAGAAATGGGTGCAGAGACTTACAGACCGATGAATTTCTGCCTGTCGTTCGAGGTGAACACCAACCGCAAAAATCTGCTGTCGATAACGATGTTTGACTACCGCAACTTCAACGGTGCTCACCCGACAACCACCTGTGACAGCAAAAACTATCAGATGGCAGACTGCAAAGAACTTGCCCTTACTGACGCCCTCGGTCAGGAACAGAAAGATATAGACAACGGAATTATCGAAGCGTTTAATCAGTGGTACAAGGATAATGAGGTAGAGATTACAGATGACATGACGGCAGACCTCGAAAAAGAAGCACCGAATGTAAACTGGGAAATCCACGACGACAGCATTCTGTTCTATTTCAATCAGTATCAGATAGCGCCGTATGTATACGGAATGCCGGCGGTTGAAGTGCCGTATAACGCATCCGAGGGCGACATTGCTATTGACCTGTCCGAGGCAAACCTCGACAAGCTGGAATTTGAGCTTGACGGCAACCCCACAACAGGCTATGCCTGGGAAGTGAAAGAGGCAGACCCGACTAAGGTTGAGATAACCGATGAATACATTGAGGACAAGGTTGATGAGAACATAGTCGGCGCAGGCGGAAAATACAGGTTCACCGTGACACCGAATGCTCCCGGAAACCTGACGGTTGAGTGCGTATATTCGCGCAGCTTTGAGCCGTCCGAAAACGACAAGACCGTGACATATAAACTGCTTGTCACAAAGGATAACAAAATAACGGTTCTTGACAAAACCGAAGAATAAAAAAATGCAGTCCGTTTTTTCACTCTTACGGACTGCATTTTTTACGCATACGAATCCGAAAATTCGGTTTTTTCGGAAAATTCGGATGAAATTCGGAAAATTCGCCGAATTTTCCGAATTTATATTGACAAAGTGAATTTTTATATTATAATAAGAGTATAATATATCATGAAAGAAGGTGTTTCGCATGATTTTTGAAACAGAAAATATCGAGTTCAAATCCGAATTTACGGAAGAAATATACAAAGAAATAATAGCATTTGCCAACACGGACGGCGGCACGGTGTATGTCGGAATAGATGACAACGGCAATGCCGTGGGTCTGGATAACCCCGACAAAGAATACACTCGAATAACAAATGGTATCAGAGATGCAATAATGCCCGATGTAACCATGTTTGTGCGTTTCTCGATAGACAATAAAAAGGTCGTGCGCATAACCGTGAGCGAGGGAACAAACAAACCCTACTACCTCAGGAGCAAAGGTCTGAAACCGAGCGGCGTATATGTCAGACAAGGCACATCGAGCGCACCCGCATCCTCGGAACAAATCAGAAAAATGATTAAAGAGAGCGACGGAGATGTGTTCGAAGAGATGCGTTCCCTCAATCAGCAATTGACATTTGAATCGGCAAGAAGAGCCTTTGCACGATATAACACAGAATTTAACGAAACGAAATACAGCGCATTGGGGATCAAAGGTACAGACGGTCTTTTCACCAATCTCGGATTAATTCTGTCGGACAACTGCTCACACACTATAAAAATTGCAGTTTTTGCCGACTCGTCCAACACTGAATTCAGAGATAACAAAGAATTTGGCGGTTCGGTATTCAGCCAGCTTGAAGACGCCTTTAATTATCTCATGCTCTGCAACAAAACCGCAGCAACATTTGAAGGTCTGGAGAGAATAGAAAGCCGTGACTACCCCGAGGAGGCAGTGCGAGAGGCGTTGCTTAACGCCATAGTCCACCGTGACTACAGTTTCAGCGGCAGCATAATAATAAATGTGAACAACACAGAAACCGAATTTATATCAATAGGCGGTCTTGTGCCCGGTTTGTCAGCAGAAGATATCCGCTCGGGCATATCGCAGCCGCGCAACCCAAAGCTTGCCGAGGTGTTCCATAGGCTTCACCTGATTGAAAGCTACGGCACGGGGATACGCAGGATATACAAACTTTACGAAAACTGTGCCGCACAGCCGCGCATAGAAGTAACCGCGAACACCTTCAAAATAGTTCTGCCAAACATAAACGAAAATCAAAGTGCCGCGAAACATAAACCGGAGATTAGCGAAAGGATGAAAACCGTGCTCGGATTCATATCGAAAAACGGCGCGATAACCGACACAGAAATCAGCAACCTGCTCAACCTGAAAAAGACCCAAACATACACCGTGGTAAAGCAAATGCAGCAGCTTGGTCTGATATCTGCCGTCGGTAAAGGCAAGAGAAAAAAATATATTCTGAAATAAATCACACCCCATGAGCAAGTGCCCATGGGGTGTGATTTATTTCTTATTTAACTTTATTTATAAATCTTTCCGTAACAGCCGCCGCCTGTGCTCTGGTGGCATTATCAGCCGGAGAAACGGTCGTTGCGCTCGTTCCCGTTATTATGCCGCCTGCAACGCACCAAGCCATGGGTGCAACCGCATATTCCGATATCAGATGTTTGTCGGAATATCCGTCAAGTGACGCACCGACAGAAACATCTGTTCCCTTATAAGCCGCATATCTGGCAAGTATCGCCGCCATCTGCTCTCTGGTGATGAGCTCATCCGGAGCAAACTCCGTATCGCTCACACCGAGCACAATGCCGTTTGCACTCGCCCATGACACAGCCCTGTCGTACCAGCTGCCGCTTACCACATCCGCAAAGTTATTTGCAAACGCTCTCTGGTCTCCGTCTGCCCTGTGCAAAATCGTCACGAACATCGCTCTGGTGAGCGGTGATTCGGGTTCGAACAGGATGTCGGATGTACCAAGCATATATTTCTTGTTGTACATAAGTTTTACGCTGTCATAGAACCAGTCGTCCTTGGAAACATCTATAAACGGCAGTTCGCTGTCGGTAACGACGGTATCTGCGCCGCGATTACCCCCCGTGCTTCCGCCTGAGCCGCCCGGTGTCGGAGTAGGTGTCGGGCCGGGATCGGGAATAGTGCCGCTGACTGTAATTACAGCATAATCGTCAAGTCCGCTGCTTAGAGTTTTGCCGTTTTCGTCAACAATTCTGCCCGTTCCGAACAGCGCCGCAACAGCTGTCTCGCCGGGTGTAACGGCTTTTATGCTGCCGTCCGAGAGAGTTATTCTGCCTTTGTCGCCGAGCACGCTCCATATAAGCGTATCGCCGCCCACCGTGAACGCCTCGCCGCCGTCCGTTGTCAGCCTTGCTGAGAGTGTCGCCGTGCCGCCGCTGCTCAGCTCAATTCTCTTTTCGCCGTCCGTCAGCGGAATCGGTGCGCCGTCTTTCAACAGCTCAAGCGACTTGAACGAATACGAACCCGAGCGAACCGCA
Source organism: uncultured Clostridia bacterium (assembly GCA_934454585.1). Taxonomy (GTDB): domain Bacteria; phylum Bacillota; class Clostridia; order UMGS1810; family UMGS1810; genus RGIG4708. The sequence continues at coordinate 18,178 of CAKSFP010000030.1, read as the reverse complement.
GTAACGGTCAGGTACGATTTGTTGCCTGCCGAATCTGCCGCCTCTATTGTGTGCGATTTCGCAAGTTCCCCGCTTGCAAGGCTTCCGCCATAGGTGAAAGTGCCGTTTGCACCGCGAACAATGCCATCTGCCGCACCGTCTGCCGTGAGGATTGCGCTCGGCTCTGTCACACCGTTAATCACATAAGCACCGCTCTCATCCGCAAACACGGTGTTTGTACCGAATATCGCCATCTGCCCCGGTTCTGTGCTCTGCGCGCTCGTCTGTGTGAGCGAAAGCACAGGTGCCGAAGTATCAAGGGTGAAAGCCAGCCTTGCGTCCTCGTTCTCCCTTCCGGGGAACGGAACATCTTTGCCTGTGATGTGATCCTTGACGGGAGTGTACGCCGTGAAATCTATCACAAAATCGCCGTCCTCCAGGTCATCGAGTGCAAAGCGATGAACCTCTTTCGGGGTCTTGCCTCCGTCGTACGCCTTGAGTCCGTTTATGGAAAGTTCCATAAACACCGGAGTATCAAATGTGTATTCAACCGACAAATCCCGATTGGTTATATACTCACTGTCGGGGTTGAAGTTTGCCGTAATTGACAATAGTTTCGGCAACTGCGTCTCGGGCAGAGTAAGTTCGTTTGAAACAACCTTACCCGAACCGTAATAATACAGTTTTTTGTATTCCTCGCCGAGAGTTCCGTACTCCTCACGCAGGGTTTTGATCTCCACCTTATACTTATTGCCCGGAATGAGCCCGGACTCGCTTGACATTATAAAGCTTGAACCTTTTTCAAACTGACCGAGTGCGCCGTCTACCGCATTGCCGTTCTCATCTGTTATCTGCGCAAGATAATGCGTGTAGTCCGCGTCTGCCGGGTCGGTCGGTTTAACAAATATTTTGCCGTTGCCGCCGTATGCAATGTGCACTCCCTCAACCGCTTTCGGCAGTTTCGGGTTGACATACCTGAGCGGCGTCGGGTTGTCGCCGCCGGCTATCGCAAGGCTTATGCCGGTCTGCGATGAAACCGTGGTGACTACATAGTATGTTCCGCTCTCAAATGTATTCGGCAAAGTGATATTCTCATTGCCGCTCTTGAGCTGAACATTATCCTTGTGAAGAATGTTTATGCCCAGGCTATCGCCGTTGTTTGTTGATGTTTTTATCTTTTGGAGAACCTTTGGGTCGTCTGTAAGATAAACATCTATCGTGCCGCTCTCCTCGCCGCTGCCGCTTATGTTCCATGCAACATTCAGATCGGAATCCTGTTCCGATGCGTGAGTAAATGTGCAGCTCTCTATCTCGTCAATATCGTCGACTCCGTTCATGGACGGAGTGCCGAGTCTGATATCCGGCGATGTGCTGCTTACCGTCCAGTAACCGTTTTTAATCTTAGCCGCGTCCGTCACGGTGATGTAGATGTAATCTCCGTCACTTCTGCTCTGCACGGCCATGTTTCCGTTTCCGTTTCCGTCGTCGGCAATCATATCAACAGTGAAGTCTGCCGCACCACCGGCTGTCGCACTGTGTGACAACTTGATGTTTCCCGTATTCGGTATACCGCCGCTGTAAGGCACTTCTATGAGCAGTGCGTCCTGACCTGCGGCATTGTCAACCTTGATTGTGACCTCGCTGCCGTTCGCCATGAGCATGGGCACGGGTGACACCGCAATCGCATGGACATTCGTTCCGTAGAAGCCTATCAAATCCTCGCTTGACGAAAGACTGGCCAATGCACCTTCGCCCTTTGCCGGTGCGCTCAGATCGATGTTCTTTCCGAATGAAACCTTGTCTCCCCAGTAGTAGATAACACCGAATTTTATGCCGATAATCTTAATGTTTGCTCCGATAAACTGATTGGACACCGCCGCCTCGACCCCGGCAAGTTCCTTGCCGCCGAGCAGCGGAATGCTGTTCGGGATGCAGATTGACGCATAAATATATCCGTAGAAATAATTATCTGCAATGTTTATCGTAATGCCGCCCTTGATAAGACCGTCTATGATACTGACATTGCCGTAAAGATTCAGCTCCCACGGTTCTATCCACCGTGCGGCTATGCCGGCATTCATATCGAGCAGCTTATCGGTGAATTTGAGCTTCATTTCGCCCGTAAGTGACATTCCCTCCAAACTGACCTTGGCGTTGAAATCCCCTATGAGGGTGTTTATCGCATCAAGTCTGGTAAACAGCAGTATCGTTATGGGCGGCAGTCTGTCAAATTCGCCGCCGATAGTATCCGCAAGCTCGTTTATGCCGCCTCCGAGACCTGTCATAAAGAGCACCGGAGGTGCAAGCGGAATTTTGAGTCCGTCGCGAATGTAAAATTCTATTTTGTCGGGCACTATGGTATCTTTGTTTTTGACCTTGACTTCCTTGAACGCCAGCACACCCTCGCACTCAATCACCTTGATGTTTAGCCCGGCATTAATTTCATACACATTTTGTATTGTGTTTATCTTAACGCTTGCATATATTCCGGGGGCGTTTGACACAAGCGAACCGAGAAGATCTTTCGGCAATGCAAGCGATGCCTCGGCATCTATACCTATATATCCCGTGTCGGTCACTTCGCCTTTGTCGTTTTTCTCCTCGCCAAAGAGTACATTGTTGACCTCAAGCGACAGCTGACCCTCGGACAGCTTGGTGTCCTTTGTTAGCTTATCGCCGTTCTTTGCAGGCCTCGGTGTCTCGTCAAACAGATTGTTCATCTCAAGCGAGATGTCCTCCTGATCATTCGTCAGTGAACTTGATGCCGCGTCCTCGTCAAACAAACTGTTCATGGCATCGCTGATATCCTCCTGGTCGGCGGTAAGGTCGGGCTTGTCTTTCTTTTCCTTCGACTTTATCGGGAGGCTCAAACTGCCGCCGAAACCTATGCCGTATGTCATGTTGCCGTCATTCCAGTCACTGCTCAGTTCACCAAACTTAAGGTCTACCAAAAATCCGCCTATCGACTGGATCATGGTAGCCGCTCCGTCGAGTGACAAGACGATGGGCACGACCTGCATCTCGTTGTCCTCGGCACGGTCGCTGTCGAGCGAGTAAGTTATGCCGTCGTTTACGGAAAAACTCCACTTGTTTCTCCACACATTAATGGAGTTTACCACCTTTATGAGTCCGTCCGCAGACGCTGTGAATCTGCCGTTTTTCTCGCTTATCTCGAGCGGCTTTGTGCCGACATAGGCAAGCATATTGTTGATTACTATATCACCGTCCGCCGGGTCTGCCTGCCAGTAACGCTCCGCACTTTCGCCCTCGCCGCGTTTCATCTCACGCAAGGGCGCACGCACGGTAAGCACAATTTCGTGCTCGGTTATGGAGTCCTCGTCCGAGGCAAAATTGTTCTTTACATCCGTCTTTTTGATTTCGCCGGTTTTGCTTATCTCGCCTTTGAAGAATTTGAGATACTCGCCCTCGTTGCCGAAGGTGAACCAGTCGTAAGTTGAGTTTTTGCCCTTTGAACTGCTGCGCACAAGCGCCATGAGTCCATAGGATTTCAGACCGTATTTTTCATCTGCGGAAACCTGAAGTTTTTCCGCACATATCAGCTTGTCACCGAATTCCGATCTCAAAATGTCATCGGTAAACTCAAACTCTATCGTATAAAAACCAACCGTAAGCTTTTCGCGGGTGGTAAAGCTCATGTTCTCATACTTGTCGTCAAGAAAAGCCACATTATTCTTTGATATATCAACCTCGTGCTTGCCGGATTCGTGGCGAAGCACCATTCTCCACCCCTGGTTGGCGTTAAGTGCCGACAGCGGTTTTAGTTTGCCCGATATGGTGACTGCCTTTTCACCGTCCGTCCACACGATAGCCGGGTTCACCTTGTTAAGCTGAACATCGGGAGCACCGCCCACAGACGGAAGTATGATTGTGCGGCGCGCCGCCGTCTCAATCGTTTCCACGCTGTCCGCACCCACCGCATTTGCCGTGAGTGACACATAAATCTCCGCTCCCGTTATCTGTTGCTGAGGCAGAGCCGTCAAAGTGAATTTTTGGGTATAAATCTCTTTGCCTATGCTCGGTATCGCTATCGTGTCGTTGCCGAGTCGGAACTGTTCGCCGTCCACATTTACCGTGAGATACGCTGTGCTGAGATTAACTGAGTTATCGCCCGTGTTGTCGATATTTACGGTAATTTCAACCTCGCCGTTGTTTTTGTAGCCGCTCTTGTCGTCGCTGAGCTCCACCCTGCCGGTGTTTATGCTCAGGTCAACGGTCGACTTGTCATCGGACGAAAAATCGCCCACGCCGTACAGCGCCTCCGCGCGAAAACTTTCGCCGCTGTTCAGACGGTTGTTCTCCCAATAGAGCGCCGCAGCCGAGTCCGGCGTGCGCCAATCGTTGGAATAGTTGGTGAAATCACAATAATTATCCGCAGTGTAGTTATACCTTGTGTTCGCAAGGTTTGCCCAGTGACCCAGGACGACGCGATTCGGTTCTTTGCCGCCGTTCCAGCCCTTTGTCAGGATATAGAGCATCCTTGACGGATCGGAGAGTGAATCCACACCCCGTATCTGCTGAGGCACCTTGTCGTCCTCAGCAGAAGCAGAGTCCGAAAACTCACGCTCGGTAACCGTCGGACGAATCTCCGTGTCCGCCACAAGGTACGGCGCATCAGTCTCGCTGCCCAGGGCAGTATCGAGAAGAAGTCTCACGCTGACATCCTTTGCAGCGCCGCTGTTGTTAGTCACCTCGGCGGATATGCCCGCATTGCCCGTGATGTCCGTGTTGGCATCCTCTGCGAGTGCCACTTTGAGAGTGACCGTCACCCCTTTTATCGTCCAGGGAATACTTATCAGATGAGTTGCACCCTCGGCGGACTGAACTATGTCTCCGAGAGCGGATGATATGCCGAAAAACCCGTAATCCTGACCGAAAACATAGTCTTTGCCGTCTATGCGCACCGTCAGAAAAGATGTGCCGTTGCTGCGCGCGCTATCTTCCGCATAGAGAAGCGGCATATTGTTATCAAGAGATTTTCGCGGATTTCCCTCGGCGGTTTCTATTGCAAAACCGCCGGTGGAGGCATTAAAACTAAATCTCATATAGCCGTTGTCTATCTTGTAAAAATCCTTGTTTTCTGCCAGCGTAACCATCGGCACGCTTGTGACAAGCATAACCGCTGCGAGTACGCCGGAGAACAGTTTTTTGAATAAATTCATTGTCATCCCCCCTCTTTTTTAATAAAGATATGTGCAGATTGTGAAGTAATCACGCTTGTCGGTCTGAATGTAGAAGGTATACCAACCGCTCTCAAGACCCGAAACGGTGTATTTGCCGTCCGTTCCCTTGGCAAGAATTGTACCGTCGGTCTTCATCTGACCCATGGTGCGTATGCCCTCACTGTAGCGCACATAAGCCGTGCCGCTCGGCGAGAAGTTCCTGAGCTCCACGCTCACCGTGTCGCCCTGCACCTCACAAGTGCCCGTAGAATCCGGCAGCTTCCCGTTAATGAGAGCCATGGTATCATACATACCGATGAGCCTTATTGTGCGGCGAATCTCGGTCATGTTGTAAGCATCGTCATGCACCCTGTATGTCACGGTGTACGGTGCGGACGAATCGTACACATTATTTGCACCCATGGGGTCGAACGGATGATTCGCATCATATATAACCTGTACTCTGTCGCTCAGGTCAATGCCGCCGCCGAATGAATCGTATGCCTTAAAGGCAGTTCCGGCAGTCTCTATCCTGTCCCGCTTGTTTGCCGTGTAGCTCTCGCCGCTTGCTGAGTTTTCGTAGAATATCATTTCACTTCCCCCGATAAGCTCTATCACAGGGGGAGTCTTATCGATAATCTCCACATCCACGCCAAATGTATCTGTGAGTTTGTTTCTCTTTTCCATGTTGAATATATACAAGCCGTTGCCGCTGTATATCTTCTGATTTTCCTTGGCATATTCGCCGCTTGAGCCAACCTGTCGCGTGTCGGAATCAGTAACCACAGTCACCGTCACATCACGGTTTGTCACATGGTTGTCGGGCAGCGCTAACCCGTTCTCGATTTTTTTCGTGCCGATGCGATAGCCTGCCTTATTCGGAGTTACGGTTCGGGTCGGGGCGCTCACAATGCCGTTTTCCGTCTCATAATCATAGCTCCAGCGGATTTCCTTAATTACGGGTTCCGACTTGTCAAGATATTTTTGGTCAAGTTCCAGAGTGATATATGACGAGAGCCCCTCATCATCATAGACCTTGAAAGTGTATATGCCGTTTTCATAGAACACGAATTTTGCCTCATCCGCCCTCATGGCTATACCGCCGTAGCTAACCGTGATATCGGATAGTTCTCTGCGGCTGTCTATCGGCATGCCCTCGGGTGTGAGTGCCTTGTCAAAAGTAACCGTCACCTCGGACATATCCGTGTTGGACTCCGCATTTGCCGCAAGTGCCGGCGGATTTTTGTCTATGTTGCTCACCGTCACGGCGTCAGTACCCGTGTTGCCGCTGTCGTCGGCAAAGTTCACAGTCACTGTGCCCGATTTTGAAAATGTGATAACATTTGACGAATAGCTCACACTGTAGTCCGTCTCGGCAACTCCCGCGGAAGGCTCTACCGATGTTATGCGCACATTCGGTTTGGAGAACACAAGCGATGCGCTTACATTGCGCGATGTTATGACATCCTCGGGTGTGCTCAGTGTAACGCTCATAAGTTTCGGAGCGTCCATATCGAGGTTGCTCACCGTGAAGTTTGCCGATGTGCGGTTGCCTACTTTGTCATAGAGCACTATGCTGTATGCACCGTTTTTATCTATTGACGCGGTGTATGTGCCGCTCTTTCCGTCACCGGAGACTTTGCCCGCAAGCGGGACAGCGTTGCCGCCGCTCACAAGCTCCGCTCTGCCTATGCCGCTGCCGCCGTCCGTTGCGGTGACGGTCAGGGTTATCGGTTTGTTGGTTTTTTCCGTCTCGGACAAAATATAGTCTATAGTGCCCGGCTGTGTGTCAAATTTTTCTGCCGACACATCCTTCGACGCACTGTAACCGTATTTGTCCCTGAATTCGAATGTAAATCTGCTGTCATAAGAATCAAGCTCACGCTCAAGTCTGCCGCCGTTGTTGCGTACATACAGTCCGCGCTCGGAACCGCGCTCACTCAGCTCTATGACCGCCTTTGCCCTGCGGCAGTACGCCGAAGTGTCGGCCATCGGCTCCCAGCTGCCGCTGTCAGTCTCGTAATAATAATTAACGGTGAAATCCTTGCCTTCTTCTATAGGCATCTTGTATATGCCGTGGATATCCATACCCATCTCGGCTCTGCCCAACATGAACCATGCGCCGTTGCCGACTCCGTTAATCGCCTCAAATTCATCTATCACGCAATCTGCGCTGAACACAAATTTAATCATCTTTGCGGCTTTGAGATCCGCATCTTCGGCGTATTCCACCGTCACCGGTATGCCGTCGCTCTCTCCGCTCCATTTATACGGATTTGCTGAGTAGTCTATGGCGTTTCCGCTCTCATCGACAAGCGGCAGCGCGGGGAGTTCTTTTCTGTCAAAGTACGGTTCGCCGTCGGGTCCATGAAGCAAGATGTGCATACTGCCGAGTTTTATCTCACTGAGTCCCGTCTCCGCATCCTGCATGGTGATGTACACCGTCACATCCTGAGGAGTGGTTTTTTCGATTATGATATTTCCCTCATCGTCAAAAACATATATCTCCGGGGTCATAGTGTAGTTGATCTTCGGCGCCGTGTAGTCTATATTATTCACCACCGCCACCGCACTGCCCCATGTTGTCTCGTCCGCATTGTCTGCCATAAATATGCGCACATTTATAAGCCCTGCAGGCGATTCCGAGTTTTTGTCCTGTACATCATATATCAGCTTTTTGTAGTGTCCGTACTCATCCATATGTTTTGCGGATTCTTCTTCAAGGAAACATAATCCGTACTCGGAATGTGTTGAATTTGCGTCAAACGGCATAAGGCGCATATCCGGATCGTCGGGTGTGACTTCCACTGTGGTCCGTCTGTCCAGTCCGTACTCACCCACGCGGCTCCACACCGGCGCCATCTCGCCTTCCTTTACCTCGGTGCCGTCCCAGAATGTCGTTGCCGTCACACTGTTGTCCACCGCACCGAATTTTACAAGACTTTCATCTGCATTGAGTGTGAGCATCCTTCTTCTGCCTATGTCATCCACGGTGTAGAGCTTGTATTCACCGTTTTCCCTTATGGTGAGTGAATGTTTCTGTGAGTAGCTGCCTGCGTTTCTTGCGGCGATGCCGAGATTCGTTTCGTCAACGGTGCTGTCGGTGTCTGCCTTATCCGTTATGCTGTCCTGACCGAGCAGGTACACATTCTGATTGAAATCAAGATTGATCACCGACACCTTGTCTGCCTCGGCAGGCGCTGCCGCCGCGGTGTAGGTGAGTTGCGCGTCGTTTGCCGAGAGCACTCCGTCAAGCAGCATATCAGCCGAGTTGCCTACGCTGTCCTGCGCACGCACACCCACATAATATGTACCCGTGTAACCGCCGAGCCGCACAGAATATGTTGCATTTACCTCACCGTCCCATCGTGCCGTCTCAAAACTGTCGGAAGTAAGCGCAATTACATCTCCGTCATACGGTGCGGAGATTATCGTTTTGCTGTTGCCGTCCTCATCCTCTGTCACCGTCTTTTCAAAGCAAGAGTCGCTGAATTTTTCACCATCGTACAGTTTATCGAGCTCCTCTGCCTTGATGAACACAATATAAATCTTGTCTGCCGCGGCATCATGCACGGTCACCTTTGCCTTTGCGTCCTGTCTTTCTCCCGAAGCTGTGTTCCATGTCTTTATTTCCGCAGTGGGTGCCTCGCGGTCAATGCCGCTTATGTCTATCGGCACCTCTGTCATGTTTCCGGCAAGATCGGTCACGGTTATCATCGTGCCCTTGTCGCTTGCCGAGTCTGTATTTTCGTTTACCTTTATGTCAAATATGCCTGTCTCGTTCTCTCTGCGGGTTATCTCCACATTGGCGTCGTTTGACACCGCGGTCATCTCGCCGCCGATGTTGTCGGTGGCATAGAGCACGCCGCTTATCGAGCCCGAAGTGTGGATGTCATCTATCACAAGCCGCGTCTGAGGGGCGGTGGAATCGCTGAGGATAACAACCTCTGCCGATGTGATAAATTTCGTGTTGAGCTTTGTCATGTCCGTGCCGTCTGCACACACCGCCGTCTGCACAAAGAGTTTGTTCTCGCCGTCGGCAAAGGTAAACTGCGGCATATCAACCGTAAATTCGCCGTCGAATCCGCTCTCTCCCGCGGTCATGTCGCCCGCCTTTATCCAGCTGCTCTGTGCCGTCGGATCCGTGCTGACCCTGTACCGCAACGACTGCGCCGCCGCATCCGCCGCACCCGAGAAATCTTCATGCGCCGAGATTTTCATTTTACCCGGTGACGCTTCCGTGATGAGCGGCAGACCGGAAAATTCTTTATCCGCCGTCACGCTTACCTGTACTGCCGGAGCGCCTGAACGGATGCAGAATATGTCGGATACATCCTCTGCCGCATTGCCGTGGATATCCGTCACGCTCACTTTGAGCTTATACGCACCGCTCGGAACACCTGTTATATTCACATTCTGCGACACGATACCGTCGTTTACGCTTAACGGGTATGTCATGCCGTCAACCGGAGCACCGTCCGCCGCAAGCAATACCGCCTCGCCGCCGGCAACTCCCGACGAATCCGTCGAGTACACGCTCACCGCCTGCAAATCCTTGTATTCACCGGGTGTCACGGGAGTTATGTTGAGTTTCGGCGCGCTGTTGTCAAACACAAACGAACGCTCGGGATAGTATACCGCGCCGGACGGCATGGTAAGCTCACACTTGAATGTATATGTGCCGTCAAGTTTGTTTGTGCGCCCATCGGCCGCCGTGCTCACCGCGCCGGTGTAATCGGCATAGCCGGTAATGTCCTTGCCGAATGCGTCTGTCCATTTGTACCTCACACGGTTCGCCTCGTTTGTGCTCACGCTCACGGTGTAGTTGGGGTTCGCCGTCAGTGTGCTCTCCGCAGATGTTATGTCGCACCGGGAATCCTCGTTTATGATATTTATATCCTCATAGCTCATCGCCGTGGCATTGCCGAAATCATCCACTCCGTACCATGCGAGCCTGCCGCTGAAATTCTCACCCTTGGGCACTGTGAGATAAACCGCCGCACCGATATCGGACTGGTCTATAAACGCCCATTGGTTAATCAGACTGTTTATGGCTCCGCTGGTGTGTTTCTGCGGATTTTGACCGGTTATATTCGGAATCGACGCGCTGTCCGCAAAGCAATAGTACATTCTGCCCGTGCCGGACGCATCGGTAATTGTCACACCGTAGTGAGCCTCTTTTGAATATACGCTGTCGCTGCCGTTTGTGCGCTTGAGCGTAATCACCGGCGCCTTGTTGTCAAGCCGTATGCCGCCGACCGCGGTGCTGAGTGCATTGCCGGCAAAATCTGCGCCCGTCATGCGCAGTGTGAATATGCCTTCCTTCTTCTCCGCAAGCGCCAGAGTGAAATCACTCGCCGACCCGGCACGCGAATTCACCGGCTGCGATACATATGCCGATGATGAGTTGGGAGACTTTACATTGCGGATCTGCACAGGTACCTGGCCGTCATACAGCTCGGCAATGAAGTATCCCTCTTTTGCCGCTTCGCCGCTTTTCAGCACGGCATAGGTCGTCTCACTCGGAATCGCGTTCAGCGCTATCTGTTTGTTCCACTTGTCAAAAGACGCGCCGTCCTTGGCGGTGACTTTCACTGTTGGGTTCACTGCATCCAGCTTGTATGCTGAAGACAGCTTTTCAAACCCGAGCTTTTTGTTCACAACATCCCAAAGCTCAATAGTCTGATCTTCGCCGTAGTAGTTAGGGCTGATCCGGGCGCCCTTTATAACAAGTTTAAGCCCCTTATTGTTTGAGTCCATGCCCTCGGTGTAGGGGAAGGACAGGGTAAAATTGCAGTTGATTATCTTTGATGATTTTTCATCGGCATATATCTTCTTGCCGGTGTCGCCAAGTTCCAGATACGCCTCGTCAAAGACAACATTGCAATAGTTAATCTTGAATTGATTGTAGTGGGTATAGAGATCGCCGTTGATAACATCGAGAGTGACATCTATCCGCTTACTGCCGGAGTTGTTGTAGTAATTATTGTCCTTCATTGCCGTGTGGTAGTTGGTGCTGAAACGCAGTTCATCGCTCACGGCAAATATGTTTCTGCATATATTCATCACGGAAGTGGTCGTATCCGCTCTCGGGAACGCCAGCTTTGAGGTGATTTTCAGGTGATTCAGGTTTTTTTCGTTCATGTATTCCATGAGTTTTTTTCGGTCTACGGTAAAACCGTAATCACCTTTATTGGCGATAGCGCCGGCAGATGTAAGCTGACTCTTGGTCACAACGGTGCCGTCACCCTGGAATCCGTGAACTTCATATGAATATGCCGGAGGTTCACTCAGGCTGAGACAGTAGTATTCCGATGCATATGCGGCTGCCGTCGGAGAAACCAAACTGTACTTGGTATCTGTAATCATGCCGTCATACTCAAAATCCTCGGTGCCGCTCTCGTCATGACTGTTTATATACATATCCTTAGCAAAATTCGAAAAATTTCCGTAACCGGTTATGGATCTCTTGTTATCGGCAAGAGATATCGCATGTGTCGGCTTGTCGCCGTCGTCCGTCTGAATCCACTTTCCGTCACTGTCGCCGCTCCCGTTGGGATATTGGTCTATGAGCGAATGAGTGAATAGGTGTATCGACAATCCCGATTGAACCGTCCTGAAAACACTCAGTGTAATTCGCTGCATACGGAATCCGTCCTTGGTCTCGTTTATCAGCACAAGGTTTTTCAGAGTCCACGGAGCGCGTGTTGTTTTCAGGCTTGTCACAGACACGCCGCCTTTTTCATTGGTATTATTCAGCGTGATGTATTCATCGCCGCTCTCGAACTCAAACTTCGCCCGAACATTGCCGTTTTTGCAGCCCGAGTCCCTCTTGGTGCTGATTTTAATCCGCAGGTTGTAATCCCACTCCGGGTCGTTCGCCGCGGACGATTCGAGAGTGAACGAACCGAGCATGGTCGCCATCACGCACAAAATCAGCGCAAAACTTAAAATTCGCCTCTTTCTCATCCCTTATTACCTTCCTCTCCGTTTAATTTCAGTGTTGAAAACACAGCTAATTTTAGTGCTTTCATCTGAGTATCAAGATAAAATTTATCTTCAAACAACGCATAGTGCACCGCCGCACGCACAAAGATGAATATGAATCCCGCGAGGATCGACTCCGGCATTCCGAGCTTCGGCGAGAGATAACGCGCATATTCCGAATAACGCTCTGCCACGCCCGCAAAGAATTTTTTGCCGTGCTCCATATACTTTGGGTGGGTGTATACCTGGTACATCATGCGATATTTTTTGCCGTGGTTTTTTGCCGTCCACTCTGGAATCTCATCTATAAAGCGGATGATGTCGAGCGGATTTTTCGGCGCAAGCGCCATAAAATCATCCTCCACCTTTGCCATGCAATGCGCCGTGGACTGGAGTATGAGGTCATCCACATTTTCAAAGTAGCCATAAAGATTTGCCGAGGTCATACCGCAATATTTACCCAACTCCTTGATTCCCGTGTCACGAAAACCGTTGTCACAGTAACATTCATAGCATTTCTCCATTATTTCTTTTTTCTTTTCCTCTCTTGAATCCTTTTGCATAAAATCCCTTATCCTCTGTTTTCGTTTAATAAAATATGATTTACTTATCAATCAATAAGTTATTGATTGATAAGTAAATCATATCATAAATTTTACAACATTGCAATAGATAATTTGAAATTATTTTGAGATTATTTTAGACTTGTCTTTTGCACAGAAGATAACACCGCAAATGCTTTACAATGCCTTTTTGCAAAACAGGAAGAATCACGAAACACAGGACTGTTTTTATCAAAAAAACCGGAATGGATTTTACTCCATTCCGATTTGGCTTTCGTGTTCATTACAGATACAGAAAATCATCTTATTGATAACACATATTAATGATTTTATAGTGAAATATCTCGCGTACCGCTCGATGTGAAATAATTTGCTTGACGCAAATTGTGAAATAGTGAGCTGCGCTCTCTGTGAAATGAAATTTGCCTTTTAACATCCGCGTAAGCGGATATCATTCAAACTCGCTTTTGCGAGTTTGTACCACACTTCTTCACTTTTCACTATTACTTTTTACCTTCCAAAAAATCGACACATAAAATTCAAGTGAAGAATGAATAGTGAAAAGGTAATAAGTAAAAATCGACAAGCACTAACCGTACTTGTCGATTTTTTGGAGGCGCCACCCAGATTTGAACTGGGGGTGAAGGTGTTGCAGACCTCTGCCTTACCTCTTGGCTATGGCGCCGAAGAATATGAAACTGTGAGTTAAAATCAAAGAGACGCAAACTACATTTACGCCTCTTTGGTTTTGGAGCGGAAGACGAGATTCGAACTCGCGACGTTCACCTTGGCAAGGTGACGCTCTACCACTGAGCCACTCCCGCAAATGTAAATGACCTGTAAAGCAAGTCATTGGATTGACAGTCAGGTAAGTTTGTATGGTGCCTCCGGGCGGAATCGAACCACCGACACGGGGATTTTCAGTCCCCTGCTCTACCGACTGAGCTACAGAGGCATACCCAACAAGCTACCTTATATTAAACACCTGTGCGACACAAAACGCACAAGGCGTGGCGACCGGGAAGGGGTTCGAACCCTCGACCTCCAGCGTGACAGGCTGGCATTCTAACCAACTGAACTACCCGGCCGTATGTGGTGGGAGCTATAGGGCTCGAACCTATGACCCTCTGCTTGTAAGGCAGATGCTCTCCCAGCTGAGCTAAGCTCCCACATAGTCGTCTTTATCGGCGACCTATACAGTATACCGCATAATGAGCGAATTGTCAATAGTTTTTTTGAAAATTTTTTGCGATTTTTTCGGATTTAATTTAACAGCGATTGCCGCCGCACGACGGCAATCGCCTTTCTTGCAAAAAAACTACCTATATATTATCTTTTTAGATATCTCTCATAAGCCTCCTGCTGATAACCGAGATATTTTTCAACACCCCTGTTTCTGAGCTCATTCCTGAACTTATCAAAGTTCTCTATCGGCTCAACACCCATAATGAATTTAGCCTGCATTTCGCTCTTGTAAGTATCAAGATTCTCAAGCAAAGTCGAAATGTCACTCTGTTGCTCCGATGTAAGGCTGACATCGGGCATTCTGTGTTCCTTCATGTTGGTAGCCATCCAGTTGGTGAGCGCTGCTTTCTGCTGCGGCAGATTTGCATACTGCTCCATGTATCTCTTGTCCTGGATAAATGAGCTCTCTGTATGAGCCCTGGTGTACTTTGCAAGCGCAGCGCTCATCGAGAGGCCTTCGGGATTCTTTGTAATGAGATCGGTGTAGGTGGGATAGCCGTCAACCATGTTGTAACTCTCGCCCTCTATGCCGAAGTTAAAGAGCATCTGTCCCTCTGCACCGTAACCGTAGTCGAGGACTTTTGTGCAAAGCTCTTTGTTTTTGCAGTCTCTGGAGATGACCGCAACGGTGGGGGTCACGGGGTACTGATAGTTGCCGAACTGCGGCACATCGCCTTTTTTGAGTACGGGATACTTAACGCCCTTGAGACTGTACTTATCGTCCGGAGCAGCAGCCATCCATTTTCCTATGCCCTGACCGCAGCTGCCGAATGTCGCGCCCGACACACCGTTGAGCATATTGGACTGAATTGTGGAACCGTCAACGGACGCATAGTCCGCATCGAGAAGACCTGCCTGATACCATGAATTCATCTGCACAAGAAAGTCCTTGTAGGCGTCTTCCATAGGTCCGTACTTAACCGTGCCGCCGTCTATGTAGAGCCCGTCATAAATGCCGAATGCTCCTACTATGACACCCTGATTCGAAATAAAACCCGGGTTGACGGTAAGCGGCGCCTTTGCACCCTTTTTCTCCTTAAACGCGGTGAGCATCTCCGTCCAATCGTCAATGGTCTCGGGGTCGCTGAGTCCCAAATCTTTCAGCCAGTCATCACGCACTATCATGCCTGCACTGGTGAGCAGATATTCATCGCCGCGGATGAAGGGATAGCCGTAGTACTTGCCGTCATCTGTCTTGAGCATTTTGTCAAGTTCGGGGTGCTCCTTGATGTAAGCCATCATGTTGGGAGCCTCTTTTTCGGCATCTATCGCCTGGATAACTCCGTCGGACATAGCCTTGGAGAATCCGCCGGGATATCCGCTGTTCCAGCTATATTCGATGATGTCGGGCAGATTGCCCATTGCAACCATAATATTAAATTTTTCGCCTGCCTGGCCCTGTGCCGGGTGCTGATATTCGATTTTTGCACCCGTCGCCTCCATCAGCTTTTTGGCAAACGGGGTGTCGCCCAGGTTGCTTGCGGTCTGTGATGTATTGGCATCGAGGATACACCAATAGGTGATTTTGTCCGCGTCGCCGCCGGAGCTTGTCGTCTGCCCGCCGCCGCATGATGCCATGACGGCACAGGCAGCTGCCGCAGTTAAGCCAAGGATGACTTGTTTGAATTTTTTGTTCATTTTGTTACCTCCGTTATCAATATTTTTTTGAGTGTTTCCGAGCATAAAATTCATTTATTATTAAAACAATTGTAACGCAGATTGGTTAAAAATGCAATACAAAAGTTAAAATCAGTATACACAGAGTCGTGCATGTGAGCTTTTTTAAGAGGGCAAAGCCCTCTTAAAAAGCAATAGTGAAAAGTAAATAGGTTCGGTTGTGATAACATCCCGTCCGTCATTCCGGGTGATTATTTGTGCGAAACGATAATTCGCCCGGGTCAAACAATTCGTAAGCGGGCGGGCGACCACACAGGGTCGCCCCTACAGTAATTACTGCTTGCATACTATGATTGACGAAGCAAATTTTGATGCATATTCATTCCCACTGACGGAGCAAATTCAGATGCAGAATGTGCAAACCGAATCCGAGAGGAGCGAGGGGTACCCGAAGTCGTATGTAGATACGACGAGTGGTGAGATTAACCCGTTATGCGCCGAAACAAGGGCTCCCAAAAAGGTGGTAGCGTTAGCGTGCCTTTTTGGGAAAGAGGAGGAACAGCAAAACGAGTAAGCTGTAAATCTCCCGATTTGCAGCGCACGATGTGCGGCTTGTTCCGACGATGTCAGCCCTTTACCGCTCCTACCATGACACCTTTAGTAAAGTATTTCTGTATAAACGGATAAACACACAGAATGGGAACTACGGATACGATGATGACAGCGTATTTTACAGTCTCGCTGACAAACGAGGAATCTCCGGCACCGGCATCCATAGCAGTTACCATGGATGTGGTATCGTTGTTGATGAGAATCTCGCGCAGTATCAGCTGAAGCGGAAATTTGTTTCTGTCGGTGAGGTAGAGCATCGCGCTGAACCATGAATTCCAGTGTGTAACCGCATAGTATAGAGTTACCACCGCAACGGTAGCCATGGACAGCGGCAGAATGATCTGCCAGAGTATGCGCAGACTTGACGCGCCGTCTATCTTTGCCGATTCTTCAAGACTCTCGGGCACAGCCGCAAACCCTGTTCGCAGCACAATCATGTTATATGTGCTGATAGCGCCGGGCACTATGACCGCCCAGAGAGTGTTCTCCATACCGAGCTGAATGATGTTAAGGTAGCTCGGGATCATGCCGCCGGAGAAATACATTGTAAATACAATGATGATCGTCAGCGGCTTGTTAAGCATGACATTTCTTCTTGAGAGAACATATGCTGCAAGGCTTGTCATAACCATGTTGAGCACAAGACCGAACACGAGTATGAACAGCGTGTTGCCATAGCCGCGCAGAATCATGGGGTTCTTAGCCATAAGCTTGTATGCGCTGACGGAATAACCGTCGGGCCAGAGAAGTATGCCGGAGTGGGCGCTGAGAAGCCTTGCATCGGAGAACGACGCGCAGAGCACATGCCACATGGGGTAGAACATGACAAACATCATGATAAACATGAACACAATGTTGAACACATTGAAAACCTTCTCGCCCGTGCCGATTTTTATTTTGTTGTTATTCATTACAGGCACCCCCCTTACCACAGCGAAGTCTCGGAATATTTTGCCGAAATCCTGTTGGTGAGCATGATAATGCCGAAATTCACCACAGAGTTGACAAGACCGACAGCGGTACTGTATGACCAGCTCTGCTGTCCGAGACCTACACGGTATACATAACTCGAGATTACATCACTTGTTTCATATATCAGGGGGTTGTACAGAAGAATAACCTTCTCGTAACCTACGCTGAGCAGCGAACCCATGCGCAGAATGAACATTATGATAATGGTGGGGGCGATACCGGGCAGCGTGACATGGAGAGTCTGTTTCCATTTGTTCGCACCGTCTATCTTTGCCGCCTCGTACAGCTCCTGATCTATGCTCGAAAGTGCAGCGAGGTAGATGATCGATCCCCAGCCTATCTCCTGCCATATGCCTGAGAGCACATATATCGGCACAAAACACTCCGGTCGGCTGAGCATTCCGACATTTTTCGCACCGAGGGCAGTTGCCAGCTGAAAGATGATTCCGCCCTGACTGACAAAAGTCTTTATGAGTCCGCACACAACGACAAGTGATACGAAGTGCGGCAGATAGGAGATTGTCTGTGCCACCGACTTGAACTTTGCGTTGCGCAGCTCATTAAACAGCAGAGCAAGAATAATGGGTGCCGGGAAACCGAACACTATGCTTGTGATGCTGATTACAAGAGTGTTTTTTAGTATTCGCGCAAAGTCGGGCGCAGTGAAAAACTTGATAAACTGATTAAAGCCGACCCACGGGCTGTCTATAATGCCGAGAGACGGCGAATACTCCTTAAAGGCGATAATCGCACCGTACATCGGTTTGTAGTAAAAGATTATGTAGTAAGCCAGCACGGGAACTATCAGCAGATATAGCGGATAGTTTCTCCTCATGTCCGACTTCAATCGGTAGCCGAAACTCAGCTTATCAACTGTCACAGCCGCATTACTTGATTTAGCCATTAAAACTTGCTCCCTTCAAAAGTTGTTTTGATAATCGTCAAATTTGCTTAAGCGAAAGCGACGAATTCGAACTATCTTGTTAATAGGCTCGTGTAAGTGTTTTTTATTCTTGCTCGCTC